>NZ_JBFUAE010000018.1:0-124406 GCF_056406435.1 Pseudomonas sp. P1_C12
GCCCCCCTCGACGTCCTGGCCTTCCACGGCGAAGAGCACCTCAGCCAGCCCTTCAGCTACTACATCGAGTTCACCTCCAGCCAGCTCGACATCGCCGCCGAACGCCTGCTCGGCCAACAAGCCAGCTTCAGCCTGCACGCGCTGCCGGAAAAGGTCTCGTCCCTGATCTTCGAACCGTCCGAGGTCAAGCCGCTGCGCACCTTGCACGGGGTGATCAGTGGCTTCAAACGCCTGTCCGCCTCCATCGACGAGGCGCGCTACGAAGTCACCCTGCAGCCGCGTCTGGCATTGCTCGCGCGGGGCCGGCAATACCGGATCTACCAGCACCGGTCGGTGCCGGAAATCGTCGAACACATCCTGCGCGGCCGCCACGAGCTCAGGGGCCAGGACTTCCTCTTCCACCTGCACCGCGAATACCCCCGGCGTGAACAGGTGATGCAATACGGCGAAAGCGATCTGGCCTTTATTGCCCGCCTGCTGGCCGAAGTCGGCATCTGGTACCGCTTCACCAGCGACGAACGCCTGGGCATCGATGTCGTCGAGTTCCACGACTCCCCGCGCGCCTACCAGTTCGACGTCGAGTTGCCGCTGCGGCCGCTCTCCGGGCTGAACAGCAGCGGTGTGGACAGCGTCTGGGCCCTGCAGTCGGAACACCAGGTGGTGGAGCAGCACGTGAACATCCGCGCCTACCACCACCGTGACGCCCGCGCGTACCTCGACGGCGACATCGACCAGACGCGCGGCGCCAAGGGCACCTACGGCGAGGCCTATCACTACGCCGAGCCCTACACCGCACTCGGCGACCGCCATGCCTTCCCCGAAGACGTGCAGTGCGAAAGCGGCTACTTCTATGCGCGCCTGCGCCACGAGCGTTACCTCAACCGCCGCACCCGCCTGCGCGGCATGAGCAGCAGTCCCCGCCTGGCGCCGGGGCAGGTGCTGGAAGTCACCGACGGCGCGCCCCAGGCCTTCGCGCCGCGGGCGGTGATCATCGCGCTCAAGGCCGGCGCCGCCCGCGACCGCAGCTTCGAGTGCAGCTTCCAGGCCATCCCCTATGCGCAGACGGTGTGCTTTCGCCCCGAGGTGCCGCCCAAACCCTTGATCGCCGGCACCGTGCCGGCCCGGGTGACCAGCGCACAGGCCCACAACCCCTACGCCGATACCGACGCCGAGGGCCGCTACCGGGTGCAGTTCCTGTTCGACCGCGACACCTGGGACGCCGGTCGCGAAAGCACCTGGCTGCGCCTGGCCCGGGTGTACGCCGGCGACACCCACGGCCTGCACCTGCCGCTGATCGCCGGCACCGAAGTGGCGGTGGCCTTCGAACAGGGCGACCCCGACCGGCCCTACATCGCCCACGCCCTGCACGACAGCCAGCACCCCGACCCCGTCACGATGTACAACGAAAAGCGCAACGTGCTGCGCACCCCGGCCAATAACAAGCTGCGGCTGGACGATACCCGTGGGCAGGAGCACATCAAGCTCAGCACCGAGTACGGCGGCAAGAGCCAGCTCAACCTCGGGCATGTGGTGGATGCGAAGAAGGCCAATCGTGGGGAAGGCTTTGAGTTGCGCACCGATGCCTGGGGCGCGATTCGCGGGGGCAAGGGGCTGTTGATCAGTGCCGATGAACAGAGCAAAGCCCAGGGCCAGGTGCTGGACATGGCCGCCGCCGTCGGCCGCCTGCAACAGGCCGGCGAACAACTGCAACAGCTGTCCACGGACGCCCAAACCGCCCACGCCGACCCCGCGGATGTGCCCGCGCAACTGGCGCTGATGCGCCAACAACTCGACGAACTGAAAGCCGCAGTGCTGCTGCTCAGCGCGCCCCAGGGCATCGCCCTGACCAGCGGCCAGCACCTGCAACTGGCGGCAAAAGACAACCTGATGCTCAACGCCGGTGGCGAGGCCAACCTCAGCGTGGTCAAGCGCCTGTTCATCGGCGTCGGCCAAGGCCTGAGCCTGTTCGTGCGCAAGCTCGGCTTCAAGCTGATCGCCAACCAGGGCCCGGTCAGCGTGCAGGCGCAAAACGATCGCCTGGAGCTGATCGCCCGGCATGGGTTGGAGATCACCAGCACGGAAGATGAAATCCACATCACGGCGAAGAAGAAAATCGTCCTCAACGGCGGCGGCAGCTACCTCAGCCTGGAGCTGTGTGGCATCGAGTCGGGCACGGCGGGCGATCACAAGGTCAAGGCGGCGCATTTCGAGTACAGCGGCCCGGCGAGCATGACGGCCACGCATCCGGACTATCCGCAAAGCCTGTCCAGACAGACCTTACGAGTCAACCTGCCACCCGCCCCAAATGCCTCCAGCCAGAACTGGGCAGGCATGCCCTACACCTTGTACGCCGACGGCGCAGTGCTCAAGCAGGGCGTGCTGGACAAGACCGGGCAACTGTCGATCGACCATCAGGTCGTCACCCAGGGCTATCGGTTGGTGATGGCCAACGGTGTGACCTACCAGATTCCGGTGCCCACGGAATACCGCAACGCCGAGCAGGCGGAACTCGCCAATCGTGGCCTGCACAACCACCCTTCGCAAGCCCACGCCGAGGTGAGCCAGCCCATATCGCACACCGATCACCGCGGCCTGTATGCCACGGTGATGGAAGGCGCTGGTGATCAGGAAGGGAAAACACAATGAGCCAATACGAGATCGTCACACCGGTCGCACTCCAGCACACCCAAGAGGTGACCTGTACCCCGCCATGGTATGTGCGCAATACCGAATACCCTCCCGCCATGGCGACGTATCAACCGCTGATCAATGGGGAAGAAACGTTCCGGGCCGTGCACCTGGCCATTTCAAAGGCCAAGGCAACTGTCGACATCATCTGCTGGGGCTTTCAGCCGTCGATGTATTTCATCCGCGACGGAATATCGCCGCGTATCGGTGAATTGCTGATGGCCATGGCTCGCGAAGGCGTCAAGGTGCGGATATTGGGGTGGGAAATGCCGTTTAACAGCGCGGGCTTTGCCGACGAATCCAATCTGCCCGGTAAAGGCCCGTACCGGATATACGACCGGGCGATGCAACCCTCCACGGACGAGCAATATGCTTATGACCGCCAGTGGTTTGCCAACTGTGCGCTTGCCGACAACATGGCCGCTGCGCATCTGGCGGCTCGCGGCACTCCAGTGTTCGTCAGTCGCGGTTTCAGCGTACTTGAGAGGGCCGAAATAGCCCATCAGGCGAAATACAAAAGTCTCGACCCGCAGGTCAGCGCCACCACGCAATTCATCCTGACTGCGACAGCGACCCATCATCAAAAAACCGTTCTCGTCGATTATGAACTGCCGGACCGCGCCGTCGGTTTCGTGATGGGTCATAACATGCTCGACGAGTACTGGGACACCAATGACCATTTGGCGGTGAACCGTGACAAGGACACCAAACCCGCCCCCAACAAGGGCCCGCGTGGCGATACCCCACGTCAGGACATTTCAAGCCAGGTCAGTGGGCCGATCCTGGAACACCTGCACCACAACTTCGCCAGCGCCTGGCGCAAGGAAACCGGCGAGGACTTGCTCGACCTGCGCCAAGCCAAAGAGATCGGGCCGCAACAGCAATGCGCCCCGCAAGCCACCCGACAGATCGCGCAGATCCTGCGCACCCAGGCCCAGGAGGGCAAGCGCGATATCGAGAAGCTGTACCTGCAAGCCGTCAACAATGCGACCCAGTTCATCTACATCGAAAACCAGTATTTCCGCTGGCCACCCCTGGCCGAATTGATCAAGGCCGTCGCCGCTGGCCAGACCAAGGCCGGGCGCGACCCCGCCATACACGGCCCCTTGCACCTGTTTGTGATCACCAATGCAAGCAAGGGCGGCATAGGCTCCGGCACCGTGAACACCCAGCGCATGCTCGAAAGCCTCGGGCGCGGCCATACCATGCCTGCAATCACCAAGTTACGGCGTATTGAACAGGCAAAAGCTGACGCCGCGGCACTGGAAACCAGCCTGGGCGAACGGCTGGAGCAGTACGCCTTGGTCACGATGACGAAACTCACCGACGCATTGGGCGGGACCGATCTCAGCGACAAGGCCAAGGAAGCTCAGCGGCGCAAGAATTGGGACAACGATTGGCGCAAAACCGCACTCCAGAGCCAAATCGAGGCAATCGAGAAAGAGACTTTTGCCAAACTCCCGGAACTCTCCGGCCTGAAAGTCCATGTGTGCTCACTGGTTGCCCCCGACTCACCCGCCGGTAAGCCCTGGATGCCGGTGTACATCCACTCCAAGTTGATGATTGTTGACGATGTGTTCACCACTCACGGCTCGGCCAACATCAACACCCGCAGCATGCAGGTGGATAGCGAGCTGAACATTGCGCATGAGTGGGCGAGTGTGACGCAGGGGTTGCGGCGGCGGTTGTGGGAGATGCATACGAATGGATTGGGTGCGCAGGATGACCCTGAAAAGGCGTTCGAAGCGTGGGAAGAAATCATAAATCGGAACAAGGATTTTCAATCGGAACAATTGACTCCCTACGCTCCCCTCGTGGAATTCTATTTCGGCGAATCCGACTTGTCGGACCTCGACTGATGCGCCGGATCTTGTTGCTCTCATATCTACTGCTGGTCGCCTGCGATACCAGTAGTCCAACTTCTACTTCGACCAAGGAAACGCCCTTGAATCCTTTAACTGAAGCCAAGGCCAATATGGCCTTTACTTGTGTGCACGAGCAGATTCCCGCGCCATCCGCCGAAACCGATGTGCTGTTCAAATACGCGCGCTGGCTGCAAAAGAACAACCAGCTCAAGCAAGACGAAGCCGTCGATGTGCAAATCGAGCGCCTGTATCGCATCGCCAGTGAGAGCGGACATTACAAAGCCAATATCAACCTGCAAAACGGAGCGATGCGCGGTACGTTCAAACTCCGGGGTGAAGAGCATTTGCGCATGAGTGAGCAACTGATCAACGCGGGCGTGGCAACGGGATATTACTTTGTCGGTATCTTCCTGCAACACGGCGCGGCCGGGTTGCAGCAGGATCACGAAATAGCGTTGCGTTACTACCGTAAAGCCGCTGATGAAGGTAATGCGCTAGCTCAAGCCTATGTCGCAGACAAGTTGGCGCCGATCAACATTGCCCCGGACGTTGCCCGGCAAATGCGCCGTTGCGCTGGGGAGCAAGGAAACGGCAAAGCGGCAAGAGCACTAGGTATTAATTTATCGACGAAAGGGCGTTATCAGGAAGCACTCGAAGCATTCCAGCACGGGGCAGCGGCCGGTGACAGCACTTCGACTTCTTTTTTGAGCAAAGGCTTCCGTGGTCCGGAGCCGGATGATCGGATGTACTACCTGGGCCAACAGGAAGACCTCGAACGCGCCGATCGCTACGAAAAAATCTGGAAAATCCTCTCGGGTTACTCCTACGCCAATCCCAAAGTCCCCGAGATCAACGAGATCGTCCCACTGCCGCCTGCCACGTTGCCTGCTTGGGACGGCAAGCTCCAATGGCTCGAAGAACGCCTGGCCAATGTCCCACCAGAAAAGCCCAGCGAAGCACTGATTCACCAACTGGCCAAGGCCAAAGTCCTCGAACCCGCCACCGGCCGGCCCATGCCGGGCTCCTCGGCCTTTATACCGATCGACTACATCAAAAGACCGACCTGCATCAGCGGCCAAGCCTGCACGCACACTGGTTATTGGCTGGCGGAAAGTATCGCCGGTCAATCTTGGTCGCGCCTGGAAAAAGGCGAGCCCCGGCGCTTCGAGAAGGGCGACATCATGCCGACCCTGAACGTCAAGCATCGTCACAGCCGCTTCCTGCTCGCCGACCGTGTGACGGTCGAAGAGGAAAATATCGAATGGAGACTGTTCGGTGAAGCCTGAGTATTTATTGTTCTATATATTGGGCACCGCCTTGATCGGCTGTGACACTTCCTCTGCCAATAGACCGGAGACAGAAACCAAGAATAATCCGGGTAAAGAAATTTGTCGCGAGTTCACCAATGACTCGCAGGGCAAATGCACAACCAAACTGCGTTTTATCTCCAGCAACTATGTTGTTAAAAAAGGGCATGTTTACTGGATGACCAAAACAGAGCACAAGGAAACGCCCTGCGGTTTCGGCATGCCTTTTTTTTCCACAATCTCATGTCGTGGAGATGTTTTAGATCAGAAAGCAATCAGATCGATCATGTTGAGGAACGCCGACTCAGGAGTGTTGCACCATACTCTCCTCAGTTTAAAGCGCTCGAGGGCAGCGCGCCTCTACTAGCAACCTGGCAGCAGGAGCAAATGGCAAATTATGCGAAAGATGAAAAGTCAGTTTTTTTCAAAACATTGAAATTGTTGGCGCCGACCCAAATAATTTTGAAGTCGTTTTTCCATTTGGGGATGATGAAGTGTGGAAAAATATCAGCGTCTCACAAAGTGGAAAATCATTATTTTCCAAATGGAAGCCGATTGGAAATATTGAGCTGAATCAATTTCGTGCATTCACTCCAGTTCGATGCCCGGAAAACGGGCTCACTTGTGTTAAAAAATTCGAAAATATTAAAAATGATAATTTGCACTATGGAATAATTGGATGGATAGGCGATGCTGTTTTTGTTCTCCACGAAAATGGCGTTAGTCGTTTTCCTGGTATGGTATCGCCAGACACGTTCATGTTCAGGAGTAGATCTAAAACCTACCTTTACGCTAAGAAATCCTTCTACGAGTTGGTCGACAATTATGATAAGCTAATTAAAATGGATGTTGAATTTTATGAGCGCAACAACTATTGATTAAGGCTCTCGACTGAGGAATGGGTTTTGATAGCACTTCGGAGTTTGCACTGCTGCCAAAACCCCCATGGCATTACATCCGTGAATTTACATTCCACCGCTGAGCAAAGTGATAATACACTGGTGACCTGAATTCTATCGGGGCCTGCATTTATCCAATGAATTGTAGAGTTCTGGCCTTCGACTCTGCAGGAAGATGCAGCCTGATGCACCGTTAAAACAGAAACCTGATGCAGCTGAAATAACACAGCCAATTCCAGCACTTACAGGGAGTAGCACAATGAGAAAATTTAAAGCAGGCAATATAGAAACTACCGTTGTGGCAGGCCCACAAGAGGCTTGTGGTTACAATGGGTGAAAGCACAATTCAAGTAGTCCTTGAAAGCAACGTCATTGACGGCCAGGTAATGGAATTCACCGGTCAAAACCTCAAGCAAACAATCACCAAAGACTGCCAAATTATCGTTAGCCAAGGCGATTCGGCCAGTGGTCAAGTGGATTGAATCGAGAGAAACCCCGCCTGTCCCGCCTCTCGGCTGATAGCCATGAGAGGGCTCCACTGCTGTCTCATGATTTTCAGGCAAAAAAAATCCCAGGCAGCTGATGGACGCCTGGGATTTAAAAATGCATAAACCGTGGTGGTGAACGCGGCGCGGATATTACGGAATATTTCGGCCTGTAACAAGATATTTTTATTCACCATCCAGTTACTAAACGTTCTAACCCCTTCAATATCCACATGTTTTCAAAGGGCAACTACAGGAACCAGCGATACTCCCGCGCGCTGATGTCATGCAGAAATGCCAGATGATCCTGACGCTTGTTTTCGCAGTAGACGTCCACGAACTCCGCCCCCAAGCCTTCGCGCAGCACTGAATGACTTTGCATGGCCTGCACCGCTTCGAGCATTTCCAACGGAAAATCGATGCCACTGCTGCGGTCTTCGTTGAGCGGTGCAATCGGCTCGCGCTCCCCTTCCAGGCCTTGCTCCAACCCCACCAGAATCGCCGCCAACGCCAGATAGGGGTTGGCATCGGCGCCCGCCAGGCGATGTTCAATGCGCAGGTTCTTGATGTCCGACTCCGGAATGCGCAAGCAGGCATCGCGATCCTCGAAGCCCCAACTGGCGCGGGACGCGACGTTCACCGTGGCGCTCAAGCGGCGCATGGCGTTGTGGTTCGGAGCAAAGATCGGCATGCAGTGCGGCAACACCTCCAGGCATCCGGCCACCGCATGGCGCAGCGCCCGCTGGCCGTTCGCCGCCAGCAGGTTGTTGCCGGCCTGGTCATACAGGCTGACATGCACGTGCATGCCGCTGCCGGGGTGCTGCAGGTAGGGTTTGGCCATGAAGCTGGCGCGGTAGTTGTGCTTGAGCGCCACGCCCCGGGTACTGCGGCAGAACAGGGCGGCCCAGTCGGCGGCACGCAGGCCGTCATCGCAATGGCCGAAGTTGATTTCGAACTGCCCCGGGCCGAGTTCGGCGGTAATCACCGTGGCATCGATGCCTTGGGCTCGCGCGGTCTCGACCATTTCATCGAGTACCGGGGCGAAGCGCGACAAGCGTTCGATGTGCATGTTCGGCTGATCGTCGGCATCACCGGTCAACGCATCACGGGGGAACTGCGGCAAGCCGTCCTTCAGGTGACTGTCGAACAGGTAAAACTCCAGCTCGAAGGCCACCACCGGATGAATGCCCTTGCGCTTGAGCCGTTGCAGCACCTGCGCCAGCACTTCACGGGGTTCGAATTCGATGGGTTTTTCCGTGCCGTCGGAGGTGATCAGCATCTGGCCCAAGGGCTGTTTTTCCCAGCTCACCAGCTTCAGCGTACCGGGCACCAAACGGCGCAGCGCGTCCGGGTCACCATCGTTGAAGCAGTAATCACCGATCTTGAACAGCCCGCCCTGGGTGCCGAGCAGCACGCAGTTTTGCGGCAGCTTCAGTGCACTGCCGGCAGCGACTTTTTCCAGCATCTCGATCGGGTAGCGCTTGCCGTAGAAATGCCCTGGAATATCCAGGGAGATCAGGTCGACGTAACGCACTTCGGGGTTGCAGTGGCGGAAGTTGCGAACCTCGGCCAGCAGATCAGAGCACACAGCATCCATCGATTTGTTCCTTGTCGTTATCAGGTGTAAACCCAAAGCACGCGGGTCAGTTGGTCGGACCGGTTGCCGTAGCGGCAGTGCGCATGGCTGGCCAGTTGAAAGCTGTCGCCGGGATGCAGGGTCACCGGTTCGTTGTCGTCGAGCCATAGGGTCAACTGCCCTTCCAGGACGTAACCGCCCTGCTCCGAGCTGTCCTTCATGTGTCGGTCACCGCTACTGGCGCCGGGTTCGAGCTGGCTTTCGAGCATCGAAAAGGACGCGCGCATTTTTGGCGAAACGAGGATGTCGGTGATGCCCTCGGCGTAGTACAGCGTGCGGCGCTCGTCCGGGCGGGTGACCCAGGACAAGGCCATGGGTTTGGGCAGGCTGTAGAAATAGGTGGTCGGCACGCCGAGGGTTTCGCTGATGGCGGTCAAGTCCGCTACCGTCGGGCGCGAGAGGCCGCGCTCGACCTGGGACAGAAAACCCACGGAGCGACCGATTTTGTCCGCCAGTTCCTTCAGGGTGTACTTTTTGTGTTTGCGCAGGTCCTGGATCAGGATCGCCAGCGCCGAGATTTCTTCTTGCATGTCCATCTTGAGGCTTCCAGAAAGTGTCGCTTCAAATGCTGTCGCGCAGTCGATACCAGGCCTTGCCGATGGCTTCCAGCGGCGCGGCCAGGTATTTGCCGCCGGGAAAACTGCCGTTGTTCAGGCCCTGGTACAGGGACAACTCGTCGGGCCGACCGAGGATCGCGTCGGACACCGCCCGCGCCGCGGCCAGTGTCGGCAACACGCCATGCCCGGAATACCCCTGCATCCAGTAAAGATCGCCGCGCCGTCCGATATCCGGCGTGCGTTTGAGGGTCAGATCAATGTGTCCGCCCCAGGCAAACTCCAGATCGACGCCGGTGAGTTGCGGGAACACGCGCTCCAGGAACGGCCGGGTCGCCGCGGCGATGTCCTTCGGCATCCCGCCCAGGTAAGTGCAACCACCGCCGAACAGCAGGCGGTTGTCCGGGGTGCGGCGGAAGTAATCGAGCACGAACTGGTTGTCGGTCACGCATACATTGCTCGGCAGCAGTGCCGTGGCCTGGTCCTTGGTGAGCGGCGCAGTCGCGACCTGATAGGTCCCGACCGGCAACACGCAACTCGCCAGTTGCGGGTCGAGCCGGTCGAGGTAGGCGTTGCACGCCAGCACCAGCACATCGGCACGAATACGACCGCGCTCGGTGGTCACCACAAACCCGTCGCCCTCCTCGCCATAGCTCAGCGCCTTGCTTTGCTCGTGGATGCGCCCACCGGCCCGCTCAATCGCATCGGCAAGGCCGAGGGCCAGTTTCAGCGGATTCAAATGCCCGCCCTCGGGATCGAACAGGCCGGCCTGATAACGCTCGCTGGCCACCCACTGCGGCAAATCGCTGCGCTCGATAAATTGCAGTTTGTCGTGGCCCCACTTGTGGCTGGCCTCGTGTTGCCACTCCGTCAGCAGTCCGACCCGACGCGGCATCACCGAAGTCCAGAGATGGCCGGCGCGGTAGTCGCAATCGAACCCATGGCGGCCGGGCAAATCACGCAACTCGCGTGCGGCCCAGCGCATGCCGTCCCACAGTCGCCGCGCCCGTTCGTAACCCAGCGCCGCTTCCAACGGTGGCATGTCGCACGACCAGCCGAGAATCGCCTGGCCGCCATTACGCCCGGACGCGGCCCAGGCCACCCGACTGGCTTCGAGCAAGGTCACGCGCTTGCCGGCCAGCGCCAGGCGCAAAGCCGTGTGCAAACCACTGAAACCGGCCCCGATGATCAGCACTTCGGTGTCTTGCTCACCCTCCAGTGCGGCTCGATTGACCAGACGATCGGCGCAGGTGTGGGCGTAATAGCTGGCAACGTGTTGGTCGGACTGCTGAAACATGCAAGCCTCATGAAATTTTCTATTTATAATTTCATGAAAAAATACACGGTAAATTTCACGCAGGCAAATGGCGCGCAAAAAAAACCGGATGCACACCAGACATCCGGTTTTTTCTCGATTCGGCGAAAAACGGTCGGCGACCGATTTTCACTCTCTCGCGCTTACAAGCAATCACGCACGATTTTGCGCAGGTCGCCGGACTTGGCCCAAGGTGGCCCCTGATACAGCGATATCCGGCTGCCGTCCTTGTACTTCACGATATCCAGCACTTCGTCGGCCGTGATCACACTCGGCGCGGTGATGCGAAATCCGTTGGATATCGAAACCTGGGTCGTATTCGCTACTTCCTTTTGCCAGGCAGGCAAAACACACGCCGCATACTCTTTTGGCGCCTTCGTGCTGTGCTTGCTGACATTCGGCTCGCCCGGTACCAGCGACGCCGGCAACGAACACCCGGCCAGCAATGCCAGAGCGACTCCCCCCATCAACATCCGCATGCTGCTTCCTTAAATTAGAAAAAAGAGAATGTAGCTCGCCGTCGCCCCTACATCCATCCCCAACGATTCGGCGACTTTCATTGATATCACTTTGCCCGGTTAGTTCCTTGCGTTCAGATAAGGCATCCATCTTTCTTGAGTAGAACAGCGTACTTTCATGTTCGCATTTATTTTCCCGACCAAAGGAAACCCTGCTGAATCAGACGAACACAACATCTGGTGCGGTAAACAGGTCTAAAATTCCGGAGTGAGGAGTTCAGGAGGTCGTCATGTGGCTTAACGAATCGGAACAGGAACTTCGGCGTGATCTGCAAGGGCTTGCGTCAGATTTGCGCTGGTCGGCTGTGGAGCTGTTGCGCATCGAGCAGCAATTGCGCCTGCTCGGGAACGACGTCGACGCGCAAGCCGTTCAGAAACTGTGTGCTTTGTTTCAGGGTGATGAAGCAAAACTGTCCGGCTATGCCGAGGAAGTGAAAGCCAAGGTCATTAGCCGCAACAAGGCTCAATAGCGGGAGCGCTGCCATGAACAGGCCTCTATTCACGCTGGTCGTCGCACTGACCGCGTTGGCAGGCTGCAGCACCAACTCGATCTACCAGGATCAGCCGCTGGTCGCGAAAGTCGACACCGGCATGACCCAGGAGCAAGTCCGGCAAATCGGCGGCCAGCCCCTGGCGGTCACCGATCGCACCGTCGAACCCGGTACGTGCTTTGACTACAGACTGACTCATGCCGACCATCAGCAGCCGTACAACGTCAGTTTCGATGGCCGCGGCATGGTCGACCACAAAAGCTTTATGACGTGCGCGGAATGGAGCCACATGCAGCAAAAGGCTCGAGAACCCTCCCGCCCCAGCGGAGGCGGCGGCTACTAGCGCCGTTGCATCATGAAGAAGCCCCGGAGAACCGGGGCTTCGGGCTGGACTTCACTTTGCTTGATGGCTACGCGCAAGCCTGCCAGCACGAGCCCTGTAGCCGGGCAGCGACGCGGCAAACGCCAGTGCTTCTTCCCGACTGTCAAATGAAGCCAGTCGGTCACCCTGGGTACATACCCGCCAGGGGCCGTTGCTCACTCTGAGTACCTCATAGCCGTTCATGTGCATTTTGTTCAGTATCGGAACGCTCATAGTCACCTCCTCCTGGGCAGTGATATCAGGTTGACTTACTTACCTTACACTCACCCTTCTCCAAAATACCGACCAGACATCGCCTTGAAGATTCCCGAATCCGCTTGCACTTGGCCCCTAACCCTTGGCCAACGCCGTCGCTGCCCTGTCGATCAATGCCGCCACTTCGGCGGGCATCGACGCCAGGGACGCATGGCTGGCAGTCAAGGTCAGAATCTCCCGGGCGTTCAGCCGCTCAGCCATCCATTGCTGGTTTTGTGGAGCGATCATCCGGTCCCCGGTCGAAATCTGATACCACGATGGTTTTTTCTTCCAGGCCACCGTGCCGATAGTGTCACCGAAGGTACTTGCCAGCGGCGCTTTCTGGGTGAGGCCCATGACCAACCCTTCGGTCGCCGGCAGGTCCTGACAGAAGCTTTCGTGATAGAGCTCTGGCTTGACCCACAGGTAACCGTCGCTATCAGGAGCCAGGTTGGCCGCCGCCGCTGGCAGATGCCGTTGCGTGATGCCACCGGGGCTTTCACCGGCGTCCGGCGCGAACGCGGCGATATACACCAGGCCAACCACATTCGGCAAATCACCCGCTTCAGTGATCACCGCACCGCCATAGGAATGCCCCACCAGCAGCACCGGCCCCGGCACCTGGGCGACCATCTTGCGCGTACGCTCGGCATCCTCGGCCAGCGAAGTCAGCGGTAACTCGACGGCACGAATGTTCGTGTCACCCCGACTGAGCAATTTGACGATGACCTTGTTCCAGTGGGCAGCGCCGCCCCAAAAACCATGGACCAGCACGATCGTGGGTTTGTCACTCATCACCATGACTCCGTTGTTTGCGGATGGGGTTGTCTGTCGCTCGCCTCAGCCCTGATCGCCGCCGCCCACGGGCATGACCATGCCGGTGATATAGGACGCTTCGTCGCTGGCCAGAAACAGAATAGCCCCCGCCTGCTCATCCAGGGTGCCGTAGCGTTTCATCAAACTGCTGTCGAGGGTCTGGTCGACGATCTGCTGGTACCAGAGCTTTTCCTGCTCACTCTGCTCGGCACCGTTGCGAGGTATGCGTCGCGGCGGTGCTTCGGTGCCGCCAGGTGCAGTGGCGTTGACCCGCACGCCACGACCGGCGGTTTCGAACGCCAGACAAGCGGTCAAGGCATTCACCCCGCCTTTTGCCGCGCCATAGGGCACGCGGTTGAGGCTGCGGGTGGCGATGGAGGATACGTTGACGATCGCCCCGCTGCCCTGCTCCAGCATGAACGGCAGCGCGGCATGGCAACACCACAAGGTCGGGAACAGCGAACGGCGAACCTCGGCCTCGATCTGCGAGGCTTCATAGTGCTCGAACGGCTTGGCCCAGATCGTCCCGCCGACGTTATTGACCAGCACGTCGAGGCGATCGAAGCGCTCGACGGCGGTTTGCATCACCCGACAGCATTCCTCGTATTGTTCAAGGTCGGCGGTCAGGGCTAATACCTGGGTGGTCGCAGCCAGTTGTTGCTGCACTTCGAATACCAGGTCGGAGCGATCCACCAGGATCAGCTTCGCCCCTTCGGCGGCCATACGCTCGGCCACCCGTCGCCCGATGCCTTGGGCAGCGCCGGTGATCAGTGCGACTTTTTCGTGAAATCGGTTCATGGTCATCCTCGTGCTCACGCCAACGCCTCCCTCTGTAGGAGCTGCCGAAGGCTGCGATCTTTTGATCCTGGATTTTGAAAAGCACAATCAAAAGATCGCAGCCTCGTTTCACTCGGCAGCTCCTACAGGGATCAGCGAAATACGGTTATGCCGCGCTGGCGGCGAATTTCTCGAAGTAGAAGTTGGCCGGTGCGATGCCTTGTTCGCGGATGAACTGGCTGACGGCCTCGACCATCGGCGGCGGGCCGCACAGGTAAACGTCGACGTCGCCATCGTTCAAATGCTTTGGCTCGATGTGCTGGGTCACGTAGCCCTTGAGCGGGTGCTGACTCTCGGGGCTGGCGACGCAAGCGCTGAAGGTGAAGTTGGGGATGCGCGCGGCGAAGGCTTCGAGGCGGTCGACTTCCACCAGGTCGAAATCGTGGGTCACGCCGTAGATCAGATGCAGCGGATGATCGCTGCCCTGCTCGGCGATCTTCTCCAGCATCGCGGTGAACGGGGCCAGCCCGGTGCCACCGGCCAACAGCAACAGCGGCCGACGGATGTCGCGCAGGTAAAAGCTGCCCAAGGGACCTGCCAGGCTCATGCTGTCACCGGCCTTGGCCATGCCGGTCAGGAAACTGCTCATCAAGCCACCGGGCACGTTGCGGATCAGGAAGCTGACCTCGCCGTCGCGCTGCAACGAGCTGAACGAATAGGCACGGGTCTGCTCGCTGCCGGGGATCCCCAGGTTCACATATTGCCCCGGCAGGAACGCCAGCTTGCTCAAGGCCTCGCCCTTGATCGACAGCGCGATGGTGCTGTCGGACAACTGGCGCACGGCGCTGATGGTCGCGTCGTAGCAGGCCTGACGGGTGCGGCAAACCTGCGAGGAGGTCGGTACGCGCACCACGCAATCGCTTTGGGCGCGCATCTGGCAGGTCAGGACAAAACCCTGCTCGGCCTCTTCAGGGCTGAGGGCGTCTTCGATGTACTCCTCACCCAAGTCGTAGGTGCCGGCTTCGGCAAAACACTTGCAGGTGCCGCAAGCGCCGTCGCGGCAGTCCAGCGGAATATTGATGCCCTGGCGGTACGCGGCATCGGCCACCGTTTCGCCGGCATTGGCGTCGATGAATCGGGTGACGCCGTCTTCAAAGTTGAATGCAATGGAATGGGTCATGACGGCCGCCTCACAGGTGGTAAACATCGATGACCTGACGAACGTAGTCGTTCTTCAGGATCACTTTCTTGGCCTTGATCAACGGGTTTTCACCGCGCACGTCGAGGGTGTAGAAACTGCTGCCGAAATAGCTGTCGACGGTCTTGTAGCGAAAACTCAGGGTGTGCCAGTTAAAGCGCACCTTGCACAGTCCGTCGGCCTGTTCGAGCAGCTCGATGTTGCTGATGTTGTGGGAGGTGCGGGTGTCCGGCACGCTGGCGCTGGAGCGCTCGGTCTTGATGCGAAAGATGCGGTCTTCAAGGCCCGTGCGGTTGCCGTACCAGATCAGCGAGATTTCCCGCTGCGGGTCCTCGGTCAATTCGTCGTTGTCGTCCCAGGACGGCATCCAGTACGTCGCGTCGGGGGCGTACATTTCCAGCCATTCGTCCCACTGCCGGTCGTCGAGGTAGCGCGCTTCGCGGTAGAGGAAATCGCGTACGGCATCAAAGGTGATGGTCATTGCACGTCCTCCACGGCGATCAGTTTCGACTGCTCGGCAGCCAGGGCCTTGAGCATGGTCTGCTGCCAGTACTTGTGTTGCAGCACGAACAGGCCTTCGTCTTCGGTGCGCACGCCACTGAGCAGCGGATGCAGGTCGATCTCTTTGGCGGCTTCGTCGGCACCTTCGATCCAGTGCTCGGCTCCCCGGGACATGTCGTTCCAGGTGGTGACGCTGCCCTGATAGCTGGTCTGGCAGGAGCGGAATTCCTCCAGGTCGTCCGGCGTGGCCATGCCGCTGACGTTGAAAAAATCTTCGTACTGACGAATCCGGCTGGAACGGGCGTGATCGCTCTCGCCCTTGGGGGCGATGCAGTAGATGGTGATTTCCGTGCGGTTGACCGAGATCGGCCGGGCGATACGGATCTGCGAGCTGAACTGGTCCATCAGGTACACGTTGGGGTACAGGCACAGGTTGCGCGAATTCTCGATCATCCAGTCGGCGCGGGCCTTGCCGAAGTCTTGCGCCAGCTGATCGCGACGCTCGTACAGCGGACGGTCCTCCGGGTTGGCCCAGCGGGTCCAGAGCAGCATGTGGCCCTTGTCGAAGGAATAGAAACCACCGCCCTGCTTGGCCCAGCTGCCGGCGCTCATGGTCGGATTGCTGTCACCGGCTTCGCGCTGTTTGCGCTGGTTCTGGGTGGCGGCGTAGTTCCAGTGCACGGAGCTGACGTGGTAGCCGTCGGCGCCGTTTTCGGCGGTGAGTTTCCAGTTGCCTTCGTAGATGTAGCTGGAGGAGCCGCGCAGCACTTCCAGGCCATCGGCGGACTGGTCGACGATCATGTCGATGATCTTCGCCGACTCGCCCAGGTGCTCGACCAGTGGCAGCACATCGGCCTTGAGGCTGCCGAACAGGAAGCCGCGATAGGACTCGAAACGCGCGACACGGGTCAGGTCGTGGGAGCCTTCGCAGTTGAAACTCGACGGGTAGCCGGCGTTGGCCGGATCCTTGACCTTGAGCAGCTTGCCGGAGTTGTTGAAGGTCCAGCCGTGGAACGGGCAGGTGTAGGAGCTCTTGTTGCCGGACTTGTGTCGGCACAGGGTCGCGCCGCGATGGCTGCAGGCATTGATGAAGGCGTTGAGTACACCGTCCTTGTTGCGCGCAATGAAGATCGACTGGCGCCCCATGGTGGTGGTGTAGAAATCGTTGATGTTGGGGATCTGGCTTTCGTGTGCCAGGTACAGCCAGTTGCCCTCGAAGATGTGCTGCATCTCCAGGTCGAACAACCGGGGGTCGGTGAACATTTCGCGTTTGCAGCGATAGAGGCCCTGCTCGGGATCGTCTTCAAGCAGGGAATGCAAATATTCGGGTCGCAGGGACATGGCCGCCGCCTCCATTGTTATTGTTCAGGCAGGGCCATGCTAGGACGGGGGGGCAGGCTGGAGTATCCGCGGGGTGCAGACCTTTATCCGTTTTGTGCAGGGCTCACCGATCGCTACTTGCGGCGACTCCGTTATGGAATACGCACTCATGTAGGAGCTGCCGAAGGCTGCGATCTTTTGATCTTGCCTTTAAAGCAAAATCAAAAGATCGTCCGAACGCGGCCCGAGCCTTCGGCAGCTCCTACAGGGGATATTGATTCAGTGCCGGCGTTTGAGGGTATCGGACGGCAATTCGCCGAACTGCTTGCGATAGCTGTCGGAGAACCGGCCCAGGTGCAGGAAGCCGTAATCCATCGCCACTTCGGTGACGTTGCGCACGTTGCAGGTCGGGTCGCTGAGGCAGGCGTTGATGCGTTCCAGGCGTTTCTGGCGCTGGTAGTTTTTCGGCGTAAGGCCGGCATTGCGCTCGAACAGTCCGTACAACGAGCGCAGGCTAATGTGCGCCTGGCGCGCCAGTGCTTCGCTGTCGATGTCCTGCTTGAGGTTATTGGCGATGTAATCGGCAATCGCCTCGAACGTGGCCGTCTGCGAGCCCGGTTCGAGGCGGCAGACATTGGTTTTCATCAGGCTGAGCATCTTGCTGACGATGATCTGCGTGTAATGCTCCTGCACCCTGGGGATCTGCTCGGTGGATTCAGCCTCCTGGCAGATCATCGCCAACAGGTTGACGAAACCTTCCAGTTCATTGAGCTGATAACGGTTTTCCAGAAACCGCACGCCCTGCCGCGGATAGCGCCAGCGCTGCTCATCGCAGACCGATTCGAACAAGCGGGTCGGGACTTTGAGGATGAATTTTTCGCAATCGGCGGAGTACGTCAGGTCCACCGGATCATCGGGATTGATCAGCAGCAATTCGCCGGGAGCGAAGTAATGTTCCTGGCCGTGGCCACGCCACAGGCAATTGCCGCGCAGCAGCACTTGCAGGTGATAAATGCTGTCCAGCGCACCGGACGTCACGCGCACGCTGGCACCGTAGCTGATGCGGCACAAGTCGAGGCTGGCGAACTTGCGATGATCAAGGCTGGCCAGCGGACTGCCGGCGCGGGGCATGAGAATGCAGTGGTTGCCGACGTGCTGATTGACGTAGCCCGACACCGCATAAGGGTCGGCATGGTCGAATACTCTGCTGCGCTGACTCAACAGTTGAGCTTGCATCATCGGGTCACTCTCATTGTTGTTATAGGTTGCGTCGGGGCATTCTAAGGCAGTCCTTGCAGCGGTGTATCAATGCACTGACCTGTGAAGGGGTCATCGAACAACATCAATCCCCTGTAGGAGCTGCCGAAGGCTCGGGCCGCGTTCGGACGATCTTTTGATCTTGAAAGATCGCTGCCTCGTTGCACTCGACAGCTCCTACAGGGGAGCGCGGATAATCAGTCTTCCAGTGCGCGGACCCGCTCGTGGCGCTGCTGCTCTTCAGGCTGGGCCGACGACTGCAAGGTGAAGTCGAACTCGATTTCGGCAAAGCGACCGCTCACACCATGGGCCGCCGCGCGCTGCTGATCGTCACTGAAGGTGATCCTGGCGATCAATTCGTCACGGGTGGCGTAGGCAAAATCGTCGTGCAGGTACTGATCGCCGTCGAGGTTGATCTGGGTGGTCAGGTGGCGATGATCCGGCGCGGAAATGAAGAAGTGCACGTGCGCCGGACGCTGGCCATGACGGCCCAGTTGATCGAGCAGTTGCTGGGTCGGACCGTCCGGCGGGCAGCCGTAGCCCGACGGCACGATGCTACGGAAACGGTAGCGGCCTTCGGCATCGGTCACGATGCGGCGACGCAGGTTGAATTCCGACTGCGTGGTATCGAAGTACGAGTAGGTGCCACCGGTATTGGCGTGCCAGACGTCTACCACGGCACCAGCCAGGGGTTCGCCAGCGGTGTTGAACACGCGGCCTTGCATGAACAGGGTCACGCCCGGATCGACGCCATCGTCGAGGCGCGCTTCGCCCACCGACAGCGGCGCACCCGCCACGTACAGCGGGCCTTCGATGGTGCGCGGCGTGCCGCCGGACTTGCCGGCCTGTTCGTCTTCGGCGTCCATCAACAGGTCGAGGTAATGCTCCAGACCGACACCGGCCACCAGCAGCCCGGCTTCCTGGCGCGCACCCAGCACGTTGAGGTAGTTGACGGCTTTCCAGAATTCTTCCGGGGTCACGGCCAGGTCTTCGATGATGTTCACCGAATCACGCAGGATGCGGTACACCAGCGCCTTGGTCCGTGGATTGCCGGCGTCGTTGAGCAGGCCGCTGGCTTCTTCGAGAAATTTCTGGACTTCGGCAGTGTGGGAAATCTTGACGTTCATTCTGGGTTCCTCATCTTGTAATTATTAGCGTAGCGCGCTGAACAGGCTGGACTCAGCGGTCATCGTCACGGATGGAAGAAGGATGCCGGCACATCGCGTCGATCTCGATGGCCATGTACGGAAACAGTGGCAATTGCATCAGCAGGTCATGCAGCTCCTGAACGCTGTCGACATCGAACACGCTGTAGTTGGCGTAGTGCCCGGCGATGCGCCACAGGTGGCGCCACTTGCCCTGCTCTTGCAGGCGCTGGGCCAGGGCTTTTTCATCAGCCTTGAGTTTGGCTGCCGCTTGCGGATTCATATCGACCGGCAGGTTCACGGTCATTTTTACGTGGAACAGCATAATGCTCTCCTCAGGCTTGATGAATGGTCTTGTCGCGGCGGAAGAACGCCAGGCGCTCTTCATCCAGGCTCAGGCCCAGACCCGGTGTATTCGGCACGTGCAGTTCAAAATCGCGGTACACCAGCGGTTCGCTGAGAATGTCTTCGGTCAGCAGCAACGGGCCGAACAGCTCGGTGTCCCACGCCAGTTTGTTCAGCGTGACGAAGGCATGGGCCGAGGCCATGGTGCCCAAGCCACCTTCAAGCATGGTGCCGCCGTACAGGGCGATGCCGGCTGCTTCGGCGATGGAGGCGGTACGCAATACAGCGCGTGGGCCACCGTTCTTGGCGATTTTCAGGGCGAACACCGAGGCCGCGCCTTCGCGGGCCAGGTTGAACGCATCTTCCACGCATTCGATGGATTCGTCGGCCATGATCGGCGCCGGGCTCATGGCGTTCAGGCGAGCCATGCCGGCGCGGTTGTTGCGCGAGATCGGCTGTTCGATCAGGTCGATGCCGTTGGTACCGAGGATTCGGCAGGCACGTATCGCGACGGCTTCGTCCCACGCCTGGTTGACGTCGACCCGCACACTGGCGCGGTCGCCCAGGGCTTTTTTGATGGCGATGACGTGGGCCAGGTCGCGATTGACCTCGCCGGCACCGATCTTCAGTTTGAAAATGCGGTGGCGACGCAGGTCGAGCATTTTTTCCGCTTCGGCGATGTCTTTCTCGGTGTCGCCGCTGGCCAGGGTCCAGGCCACGGGCAGCGCGTCACGCACACGGCCGCCAAGCAACTCGCTCACCGGCAGGCCGAGGCGTTTGCCCTGGGCGTCGAGCAGCGCGGTTTCGATACCGGATTTGGCGAAGGTGTTGCCACGGATGCTGCGTTCCAGGCGCAACATGGCGGCATTGACATTGCCGCTGTCCTGGCCGATCAACAACGGTGCGAAGTGCGTGTCGATGTTGGTCTTGATGCTGTCCGGGCTTTCATTGCCGTAGGCCAGGCCACCGATGGTGGTGGATTCGCCGATGCCTTCGATGCCGTCGGCGCAACGCACACGAATGATCACCAGGGTCTGGTTCTGCATGGTGTGCATCGCCAGCTTGTGCGGGCGGATGGTCGGCAGATCGACGATGATCGTCTCGATCGACTCAATGGCTGTTGCAAGCATTTCGATACCCGTCAGGTTCTTGAAGTTCTGGAATCGATTCTCGTACGGCTTTTTTCGCGATGCCAATATAGAATTGGTCTGACTTGATACCTTAAAGGTATGCAACTGATCAGCATCTGGAGGCTCCATGGAATTGCGTCACCTGCGTTATTTCCAGGTATTGGCTCAAACCCTCAACTTCACCCGCGCCGCAGAGCTGCTGCACATCGCCCAACCGCCCCTGAGCCGGCAGATCCAGCAACTGGAGGACGAACTGGGGGTGATGCTGCTGGAGCGCGGCCGACCGCTGAAGCTGACCGACGCCGGGCGGTTTTTCCATGAGCACTCCACCGCCCTGCTCGAACAACTGAACAAGGTCTGCGACAACACGCGGCGTATCGGGCTGGGTGAGAAAACCTGGCTGGGGATCGGCTTTGCGCCATCGACACTGTATGGCGTGCTGCCGGAACTGATCCGCCGCTTGCGCAGCGGCGAGCCGCTGGAGCTGGAACTGGGGCTGTCGGAAATGACCACGTTGCAACAGGTGCAGGCGCTCAAGGCCGGGCGCATAGACATCGGTTTCGGCCGGATCCGCATCGACGATCCGGCCATCGTCCAGACCGTGCTCACCGAAGACCGCCTGGTCGCCGCCCTGCCCGCCGGGCATCCGCTGCTCGCCGGTCCCATCAGCCTGCGGGAGCTGGCAAAGGAACCCTTTGTGCTGTACCCCGGCAACCCACGGCCGAGTTACGCCGACCATGTGATTGCCCTGTTTGAGTCCTATGGCGTGCGCATCCACGTCGCGCAATGGACCAACGAGCTGCAAACGGCGATCGGCCTGGTGGGGGCAGGCATCGGGGTCACGCTGGTGCCCGCCTCGGTGCAGTTGCTGCACCGCGACGACATCGGTTTCACACCATTGCTGGAAGACAACGCCACCTCGCCGATCATTCTCAGCCGACGGGTGGGCGATGTGTCGCCGGGGTTGAACCATTGTTTGCGGATGATAGATGAGCTGCTGCCACCGGCAATTTAAGGCAGTAAATACCTGTGTCGAGGGAGCTTGTCGGAACCCCGCACCGCCCCGCTGGGCTGCGTAGCGGCCCTATCTGCACGTTTTCTAATGGGCGTTCCCGCCCCAGATCCAATTCCAGAACCCCGGCAACTCGACCGGCTGCGAATCGTCGCGCACGGTTCGCGCCATGGCAGCCCGCAGCAACGCGGCCTGATCCTCGTAAAACGGCTTGTCCGCGGTTTTCACTCCGGTCTCCCGGGCGCTGTCGAGCAGAATCTGCAGGTATTCGCGGGTATGCCGGGCGGTATAACGGTTGAGGTCGTGGAAGGTCACCACCACCGGAATCACCCCATCGACCACCGGCAGTTCGCCGCGGGCAATGCGTTCGCGAACTTCGGACATCGAACGCAGCATGTGCGACCGGCGCCGGGGGCTGGCGTTGAAGCCCCAGATTTTGCCGTCATTGGCGCTCAAGTCCGTCAACAGCACATGCAGGCCATGCCGCTGATAAGCGGCGAAGGTGCGTTTGTCGTAGTTCCAGAATGGCGGGCGCAGCAAGGTTGGGGGGGCGCCGGTGATCGCCGCGATGTCGGCGCTGCCATCGGTCAGGGACTGCTCCAGCTCCTGGGGCTCCAGCGAGCGATGATTGGTGTGCCAGGGCGTGGCGGTGTGGAAGCCCAGGATATGACCTTCGGCGTGTTCGCGGCGCATGATGTCCCGGCCCAGCTCGCTGCCGCCAGCCCGCGGTGCGCGGGTTTGCACGAAGAACACGGCTTTGATGCCCGGTTGCAGCGGGTTTTGCGCCAGGCTCTCGAGCACCGTCACGGTCGGATTCCACCAGCTCGATGCACTGGGACCGTCATCGAAGGTCAGCAGAAAGCGGATGGGGGGTTGCTCGTGCAAACGCTGCTCGGTCTGCGCAGTCATTTCGATCGGTGCTGCGATGCACCCCAGCAGACCCACTGCCAGGGCGCACACCGTTAAACACTTGAACAATTGTTTCATCTTTTGCCTTGGGCCAGACCATCACGGTCGATACTTCAACTGGCAGGAATCCTTCGCCCGTTCATCCGTCGTTGGCCCGCATCGAGACGGCGGGCCGAGGTTGGATAAGGTACACACAGTTTGGTTCAAGTGCTTGCCAAGCCTGTTTCGTCGCCACCATCTAAACTGAAAAAAATGCTCAACCAGAGTGTCAGGCCATGTGCGGACGACTGTCGCAATACCGCGGGATTCACGACTTCGTGGCGGTGCTGAGCATCCCCGACGCGCTGATCAATCACGTCGGCAACGAACCCCTGGCGCACTATAACGCCGCCCCCACCACGCAACTCGCCCTGTTGCACCTGGAGAATGAGCGACTGCACGCCGACGCCGTGCGCTGGGGTTGGCGACCGCACTGGTCGACGGATCGCACGGAGCCGATCAATGCCCGGGTCGAGAAAGTCGCCCACGGCCCGTACTTCCGGGCGATCTGGCCCCATCGCGCGATTTGCCCGATTGATAACTGGTTCGAATGGGTCGACGCCGGTGACGGCAACAAACAACCGTGGTTGATTCGGCGACGCAACCGGGCGCCGGTTTTCTGCGCGGCGATCGGTCAGTACCCCATCGGCGGAGCCCCTCACAGGGAGCACGACGGTTTCGTGATCCTGACGGCCGACAGCGCGGGCGGGATGCTTGACGTGCATGACCGACGACCGGTGGTGTTCTCGCCCGAGCTGGCCCGGGAATGGCTGGACCCGGCCACGCCCAAGGAACGAGCCGAGGAAATGGCGTTATCCCAGGGCGAGGTGAGTGATGCATTTGAGTGGTACAAGGTCGACAAGGCTGTTGGCAATGTCAGGAACCAGGGCGCTGCGCTGATTAAAGAAATTCCATGAACCTATCAATAACGACAAAACCCCGCTCAATGGCGCGGGGCTTTGTCGTATTCGCGTGCCGGTCAGAACTTGCGGTCAGGCTCTGACAGTTCCTTACCGTCGTCAGGATGCTTCCAGTCCGGTACCGAACGCTTCTGCTGTTCAAGCTCTTCTTCCGTGGGTTCGTCCTCGTCTTCTTCCGGGTCCGGACGCTTGGGTTCATTGGCCATGTTCACCTCTCTTCCTGAAGGGATCGGTCATCAACTTAAGCTTAGATCAGTTCCCCTGCCCCGCTCACAGCCACCAGCGCAACAAAAAGAAGAAGCCCATGCTCAACAGCATGCTGAGCAACGTATTGCGCGTGTAAAGCACCAGCCCGACCGCCACCAGCGAGCTGATCAGATAGGGATTGTCCCAGTGCAGATTCAGCTGTTTTTCCGGCATGAACACAATCGGCCCACAGATGGCGGTCAACATGCCCGGCACGGCAAACCCGAGGAACTGCCGGGCATTGCTGCTCAGGCGCACCGGCAATCGCGGTTCCAGAAAAACATAGCGGTTGAGGAACACCAACACGCCCATTCCGACAATCACTGCCCAGACCATCATGTGCGTCCACCGTAGAATTTATTGCAGACAAACCCGGCGGTCATCCCCGCCAACCCCGACAGCACCAGCGCCGAGCCCCATTGCCAGTAACTGAACAGCACCGAACAGAACAGCGACACCGCCACGCACACCACGGTCGGCACGTTGCGTACCACCGGGGTGATCAGGGCAATGAAGGTGGCCGCGATGGAGAAGTCCAGGCCCAGGTGTTCAAGGCCGGGAATGCTGCTGCCAAGGACGATGCCCGCCAGGGTGAACAGGTTCCAGGCGATGTAGAACGTCAGGCCCACGCCCAGGGCGTACCAGCGGTTGAACTGCTGTTTGTCGTGCTGGCTGGTCAGGGCGAACAACTCGTCGGTGAGCAAAAAACCCAGGCCCGCGCGCCAGCGCCCCGGCAAAGGAGCAATCACCGAGCGCATGCTCATCCCGTAGAGCAAATGCTGGGAGGTCAGCAGCAACGTGGTGAGCAAGATCGAAAAAATCCCGGCACCACCCTTGAGCATGCCAATGGCCACCAGTTGCGCGGCACCGGCAAACACAATGCTCGACAGACCCTGGCCTTGCAGGGGCGTGAGGTTGGCCTCGATGGCCATGGAACCGGCCAGCAGTCCCCAGGGCGCGGTGGCCAGGGACAGCGGCATGATCGCTGCGGCGCCGCGCAGAAAGGCACTGCGGGGCATGAGTGAGTTGGACATGACGCTCTACAGACAGGGAAAGACCCCAGACTTTGCCAGCTGTGGCGTTCAATGGCTTGAACAATCTTGCTCACTGATACGACTGCATGCCATTCATCGGCTACCCGCTTGATTCGCCAAAGTGGTAGCAACATGATGGCGCTGCATTTTCATCGAGGCAGGCCCTTCATGAGTTCAGTTGAAACCGACAGCGACGTTTATAAAACCTTGCTTGAGTCGACCCGGGCGATTCCCTGGCGCATCGACTGGAAAACCAAGACCTTCAGCTACATCGGGCCGCAGATCGAAGAACTGCTGGGCTGGACGCAGAATAGCTGGGCCTCGGTCAATGACTGGGTCGAGCGCATGCACCCGGATGATCGCGACTACGTGATGGACTTCTGCGTCTCGCAATCGCGCGCCGGTATCGATCACGAAGCCGACTATCGCGCACTCACCGAAAGCGGCGAGTACGTGTGGATCCGCGATGTGGTGCACGTGGTGCGCAAGGACGGCGAAGTCGAGGCGCTGGTGGGTTTCATGTTCGACATCAGCGAGCGCAAGAAAACCGAAGAACACCTGATCCGCCTGCAAAAACAGCTTGAAGAGTATTCCTTCCAGGACGGCCTCACTGGCATCGCCAACCGGCGCATGTTCGACACCGTGCTGGAACGCGAGTGGAACCACGCCCACCGCACCGGTTTGCCATTGTCGGTGCTGGTGCTGGATATCGACTACTTCAAGCAGTACAACGACCATTACGGCCACATCAAGGGCGACGAATGCCTGCGCCGCGTCGCGCAAACCTTGTCCCTGGCGGCGAACCGGCCACGGGATTTCATTGCGCGGATCGGCGGTGAAGAGTTTGTCTGGCTGCTGCCGGAAACCGATGCCGAATCCGCGCGGCTGGTGGCGCACAAATGCCTGCACCTGATTCGCCAGCAGCAGATTACCCATGAATTCTCCGGGGTGTCGAACCTGCTGAGCGTCAGCCTCGGTGTCGGCACCACCGCCGTTTCACCGCATGCCACGGCCCTGGAATTCGTCGAACAGGTCGATCAGTTGCTCTACAAGGCCAAGCACAATGGCCGGATGCGCGCCGAGTTCGCTGATTTTCGTGATTGACAAACGGCGCGCCGGCTTTTAAAACTGGGCGCCTCACTCAGGGTGTAAGCAAGTATGTCCGCAACCTTCAATCTCGACTCTTCCGTCATTGGCTTGATTGCCAAGGCGCAAGATTGCGTTGCGCACGCCCTCAAATCGAAGAAACAGTCGCTCATGTGACCGGGGCGCGCTGTCCCGTCAGATGAGCTGACAGGACATTGAGCGCGACGGACCTCCCTCCCCTTGCTTACCTCCTTCTACGCTCCTGACGGTGACGAAATCGGTCAACCATCAGGAGAAAGTGCATGTCTGCGTTTCAAGGTATCTGGGTTCCACTGGTCACACCGTTCCACAACGGCGCCGTCGATTTCGTCGGCTTGCGGCGGCTGGTCAGCCATCTGCTGGAAAAAGGCGTCGACGGCCTCATCGTTTGCGGCACCACCGGCGAACCGGCGGCGATGGGCAAGCATGAGCAACTGGCGGTGCTCGATGCGGTGCTGGAGCTGGTGTCGGCGCAACGGGTGGTCATGGGCCTGGCCGGTAACAACCTGAGCGAGTTGTTGCAGTTCCAGAGCGAGATCCTCAAGCGCCCGGTGGCAGGTCTGCTGGTGCCGGCGCCCTATTACATCCGCCCGTCCCAGATCGGCCTCGAAGCGTTTTTCCGTACGGTCGCCGATGCCTCCAGTGTTCCGTTGATCCTTTACGACATTCCTTACCGTACCGGCGTGGCCTTCGAACAGGCGACCCTGCTCAACATCGTCGCCCACGAGCGGATCGTCGCCATCAAGGATTGCGGCGGCAACTTTTCAAACACCCTCGCCTTGCTCAATAGCGGCCAGGTCGACGTGCTGTGCGGCGAAGACAACCAGATCTTCAGTGCCCTGTGCCTTGGCGCCAAAGGCGCGATTGCCGCGTCGGCGCATGTCCATCCCGAACTGTTCGTGCAGTTGCACCGGCAGATCCGCGACAACCAATTGGCTGAAGGCCGCGCCACGTTTTTCCGTTTGCTGCCGCTGATCAACAGCCTGTTCCTGGAGCCCAACCCGGCCCCGGTGAAAACCGCTCTGGCCCTGCAAGGCTTGATCGGTGACGAACTACGCGAGCCGATGCAACGCAGCAGTGAATCGATGACTGAGCGTTTGAAAGGCGTACTCAGCGCATTGGGCCGCGACAATCGATAGAGCGCCCGCCGCCGGCCCGAGTACCATGGAGCGATTCGTTCAGCCTTCAGAGGCACCGACATGCTGTACCGAATCGCCGCCGACGGGCTGATGCTGTTGCACTTGCTGTTCATAGTGTTTGTGTTATTCGGCGGGTTGCTGGTACTCAAATGGCGCTACCTGATCTGGTGGCATCCGCCCGCTGCGCTGTGGGGTATGGCGGTGGAATTCTTCCACTTGCCCTGCCCGCTGACCGACTGGGAAAACCACATGCGTCATGGGGCCGGGCAATCTGGCTATGGCGGAGGATTCATCGAGCATTACATTTGGCCCGTGATTTACCCGGCAGGCCTGACACCCGGCATTCAGTTGGGATTGGGCGCCGTGGTACTGGTACTCAATGTACTGGTTTATCTTCGAGTGATCCGGCAATGGGCCGCCTGAATCTTCAACCAGCCAGACGGTCGCGCCTTGGGCTGGTGGCTGGTTCAGGGAACGGACCGGCTTGTCTGACGCCGGACGTTCAGTTGGCAATCACGCTCATGTTCCGCCCACTGGCCTTGGCCACGTACAGCGCCTTGTCTGCCGCACCGATCAGGTCTTCGGGGCGGACCTGGGAATCGGCATTGCTGGCACACACGCCGACGCTGACGGTCACGGCACCTTGCGGGCTGTCACTATGGGCAATTTCGGCCTGTAGCACTGCGCGGCGGATTTTCTCCGCCACCAGAAATGCCCCCACGTAATCGGAGCCAGGCAGCACCACGGCGAACTCTTCGCCACCATAACGGGCGGCCAGGTCACCGGGGCGCTTGATGTTGTCCGTGATGATCGCGCTGACCTTGCGCAAACACTCATCACCGGCCAGGTGGCCGTAGCGGTCGTTGAACGGTTTGAAATGATCGACATCGATCATCAGCAGCGCCAACTCGGCCTGGCTGCGTCGGGCGCGCCCCATTTCGGCATCGATGAAAGCGTCGAGCTGACGCCGGTTGGCCAGCCCCGTCAGCGCGTCCTTGAGGGCCAGGCCCTCGAGGTTGCGATTGACCTCCAGGAGCTTGTCCTGGGTGTCCAGCAACTCGACCTGCACCAGATTCTGCTGCTTCATCAGCTTGATAAGCCGCAACCCCAGCACCCCGAGAAAACTCAGCAACAGCGTGACGATGCAGACGCTGAGCAGGGTTTCCCGGCGCCAACTGGCCAGCACTTCATCCTTGTTCAGCGCGGTAAAAACGATCAGCGGATAACCCTCGACCCGGCGGTATCCCGTCACCCGCTCGACACCGTCGACAATCGACCTGATCGTAGCCATGCCCCCGTCGCCCTTGGGCAACAACTGGGTGAACAATGGGCTCTTGGCGAGGCTGGTGCCGATATCCGTCTCCTTGAAGGGTCTGCGGATGACAATGCTGGCATTGTCGGCGATCAGGTTGATCACCCCGTTACTGCCCATGTCGATGCTGTCGTAGAGTTGCAGGAAATGGCTGAGGTAAATCGACGCCAGCGCCACGCCGGCAAAGCTGCCATCGGGATGATTGACCCGGCGCGAAACCGTCATGATCCATTCACCGCTCGAACGGCTCCTGATCGACGGCCCGATGTGCGGCCCACGGCTAGGGTTATCGCGATGGAAGATGAAGTATTCGCGGTCGGAATTGTTGACGCCGGTTTGGCCTGCGCCATTGGAGTTGGCGATCCACTGCCCTTTTTCGTCGTAAACGAACAGGCCGTGGAGCTGGCTCAACTCACGGCGCTGGACGTTGAGCAGTTGTGGCAGCCGGGATTGATCCACACCTTCGTGCTCCAGACGATCGACCAGGGTGAACAGCAGCGTGTCGGCCTGCTTGATCGTTGCCTGCGCTTGCGAGGCCAGGGTCTGCGCAAGGTTGGACATCGCCACTTCCTTGTCATGCAGCAGGTACTGGCGTGAACTCCAGACCTCCCAGATCACGATAGCCATCATCGACAGGCACACCGCCGCCAGCAGGATCACCGCCGAACGGACTTTGAGTCGGGGCACGGCTGGCCGGAGCATTTCAATATGATCGTTGATCGACGGATGTCGCATGGTGCTCCCTGATTGTCTGTGACAGGGCGAGTCTTCCTGATCGCCGCTTTTGCTCACTATGCCTGCTACAGGCTCGCAATGATGTTAGCGCGCCGCCTGCTTTACCGCCTCCAGCCACGCCGGATCCAGGCGCGTCTGCCCGGTATCGATGCCCAGCGCTTGCATCCGTTCCTTGTGCTGATCCATTTCGCGGATCAACTGGCCGTGGTCGCTGGAGTTGCCATCGAGCTGATGCATCTGGTTCAACCCCAAATGGTAGAAACGCAACAGCTTCATGGCAACCGGATCACCCTGTTCCACGGCCGCCGTTACATGATGCATGACATTGGTGATGCTCATCAGGCTGCGCTTGAGTTGCCAACTATAGACCGCCGGCGCCATCCATTCCTGGCGCCAGAACACTTTGCGCATCAGCGCCGCCATCGCCAGCACCGCAACAAACACGCCACCGACATTGAAGCGCAGATTATCGCCCCCAGCCTCGCCGAACAGAGCCACCGCCGCCGTGGACAGAATCATCGCCAGCGCCAGAAAGATCAGGGCAATGATGACCGTGCTGCGCCGCGTCTGTTGCCGGTAGGTGTCGGCGTTCATCGGCTGGATTTCGAACATTGCGTCGGGTTTCCTGAGCTTCAATGGTAAAAAGGGGTCTGAGGCAAAAAGACAACGGACCATTATGGCCTCTGCGAGGGATTTAGCTATGCTGGGGGTCCTTTTCATCTTTTCATCGTCAAGCGAGGGACGTGGCGAGACCACGCAGTTCGTGCCATCTTCTTCCATGAATACACATTATTCGGATGCCATTCGTGGCTGCTGTGTGAATGACATCGTTTTAAGGATCATTGAATGACCCAACGCCAAGTTATCAACGCCTCCGTCAGCCCCAAAGGCAGCCTGGAAACGCTCTCGCAACGGGAAGTCCAGCAATTGAGCGAAGCCGGTTCCGGTAGCACCTACACCCTCTTCCGCCAGTGCGCCCTGGCCATCCTCAACACTGGCGCCCATGTCGACAACGCCAAGACCATTCTTGAAGCCTATAAAGATTTTGAGATCCGCATTCACCAACAGGACCGCGGCGTACGCCTGGAACTGCTGAACGCTCCGGCCGACGCCTTCGTTGACGGCGAAATGATCGCCAGCACCCGGGAAATGCTGTTCAGCGCCCTGCGTGACATCGTCTACACCGAAAACGAACTCGACAGCCAACGCATCGACCTGAGCAGCTCCCAGGGCATCAGCGACTACGTGTTCCACCTGCTGCGCAACGCCCGCACCCTGCGTCCCGGCGTCGAGCCGAAGATCGTGGTGTGCTGGGGCGGGCACTCGATCAACACCGAAGAATACAAATACACCAAGAAAGTCGGCCATGAACTGGGCCTGCGTAGCCTGGACGTCTGCACCGGGTGCGGCCCCGGCGTGATGAAAGGCCCGATGAAAGGCGCGACCATCGCCCACGCCAAGCAACGCATCCACGGCGGCCGCTACCTGGGCCTGACTGAACCCGGAATCATCGCCGCCGAAGCGCCGAACCCGATCGTCAACGAACTGGTGATCCTGCCGGACATCGAAAAACGCCTGGAAGCCTTCGTCCGCGTCGGCCACGGCATCATCATCTTCCCGGGCGGCGCCGGAACGGCCGAAGAGTTCCTGTACCTGCTCGGCATCCTGATGCACCCGGACAATGAAGGCCTGCCCTTCCCGGTCATCCTCACCGGGCCGAAACATGCCGCGCCGTACCTGGAACAACTGGACGCGTTCGTCGGCGCCACCCTGGGCGACGCCGCCAAGCTGCACTACCAGATCATCATCGATGACCCGGCCGAAGTGGCGCGCCAGATGACCCAGGGCCTCAAAGCGGTCAAGCAGTTCCGTCGCGAGCGCAACGATGCGTTTCACTTCAACTGGCTGTTGAAAATCGACGAAGGCTTCCAGCGCCCGTTCGACCCGACCCACGAAAACATGGCCAACCTGAAACTGAGCCTCGACCTGCCGTCCCACGAACTGGCGGCCAACCTGCGCCGCGCGTTCTCCGGCATCGTCGCCGGCAACGTCAAGGACAAGGGCATCCGCCTGATCGAAGAACACGGGCCGTACCAGATCCGTGGCGACGCGGCGATCATGCAGCCGCTGGACCTGCTGCTCAAAGCCTTCGTCGCCCAGCACCGCATGAAACTGCCGGGTGGGGCGGCGTATGTGCCGTGTTATCGGGTGGTGGCTTAAAACCACATCGGGATGAGCGTTACCGTCGCGAGCCGCAGTGAAAGCTGCGGTTCGCGGCACTCTATGGAAAGAAAAAATGCGCCAACGCAATTCCGCCATGCTACTGGTGATCAACCCTGCAAAACAGATTCTGCTGTTTCACTTCCAGCATAAAGGCGATGCCCTCGATGGCCATGACCACTGGGCAACACCCGGTGGAGGACTTGAACAAGGCGAGTCGGTGGTCGGTGGCCGAGCTACAGCAGACAGGCGAAACGGTTTGGCCTGAGAGGTTGATCGAGATGCTGGAGAGCGCGCTGAATTAACGAGCGTTACACGCTGGTGGCGATTTTCCAGCGCGTTCAAACCTCGCTCCTACAGGGAATCAATGCACCTGACCGCTGGCCGAATCACCTTGGCGAACCAGAATCTCATTGTCCTTGCTGATGGATTGCTTGATATTGTGACCGATGAGGCCTATCACCTGCCCCTCCTGTGAATACGTCACCTCGACATACCCCCCGCCAACATACTCCACGCGATAAATACGCAACTGATCCACGGTTCGCATCGCGAAGGATTCAATCTCGAATAGATCCTCGACCCCTACTGATTTGGGGATAAGATTCTCGATCGTGATATTTCCAGCTTCATGCAGGAACACTATTGCCCCGTCCGGGCGAGTGACTTTCATGCCGCCCTCTACCTTCTCCACCACGCTGCCAGAAACCTGGGCGCCAACGAAGTTACCTTCGCGGTCTACCTGAACATGGCTATCGCCTGCAGCCGTTTCAGCTCCTTGTGGGACTGCCTCAAACTCGACGTTGATTTTGCCTGCTTTAAGTTTGGTCATTGTGCTGCTCCTTGCAGTTGCCGGAATTGGCGGTGTTTTAGCTTTCTGTGTTGCTGGCGCAACAAGCGGCCAGCGCGCAGCCAAAAACAGATCAGGAAATTTCAGGACTCACCGAACAGACTCCATCTAATGTTTTCTGCTCCGACGGTGACCCGGTCGGCGAGCAGGAAGCGGCTATGGCTGCGCTGGACATTCAGGGTCGGCATGATTTCGCCTTTTTCGAAACGTCGGATCTTGTCGACGATGCCTTCGGCTTTCCAATAGCCAGTCTGCGGGCAGGCCTGGCCGCTGTTGCAGGTCAGCCTGGGGTAAGGCTCCCGGATGAAATCGGGAGAGTCCGGCAGCGGTCGGCCGGAGGCGGGGTCGAGGAGTTTGGCCTTGGCCAGTTGGTGGATCAGTGCTTCGCTGGGCTTTTCTGGCGGGACGTTGGCCCGGCGGGCTTCGAGCCATTGGAGCTTGCCATCCCAGGCTGGGAGTTTGGCCGGCGGGAGGGGGACAATTTCGTTGATTTCGGGGACTGTGGGCTTGGCGTAGGAAGCGTTAGCGAGCACTCGCCAGATTTTTTCATAACGTTCGGCGCGTTCGAGGTCTTCCTGTTGGCCGAGATAGTACAACCGGTCATCTGGTTTTGGGCCACGGAAGCCATTTTCCAAGAAGGAAGCAGAAGATTCATCACCCGCAGCGACTCCGAGTTGGAATGCTTCGAGTGCCTCTTGGTAACGTCCCTTTGTCGACAAGTTGACTCCAAGAGCTCTGCCAGCCTCGCCACTACCTTGCTCGGCCGCACAACGACGCATCTGCCGGGCTATATCTGGTGCGTTTCGGATTGGAGCCAGCTTGTCGCCTACGTACGTCTGGGCTAGAGCACTGCCCTGATCTGCGGCCTTGCGGTAGTAACGCAAGGCCATTTCCGGGTCCTGCTTCAACCCTGCCGAGCCTTGCTGCAGAAAAATCCCCACGAAGTAGTATCCCGTGGCTACCCCGGCATCGATCAGTTGCTGACTCAGGCGCAAATGCTCATCGCCACGCAGCTGGAAACGACCACGCATGGCGCCGTTCTGCAGGTTGATATTGGCCTTGTAATGCCCGTTCTCGGCGGCAATGCGGTACAGCCGCTCGATTTCCATATCGACACTTTTGTCCGGCTTGAGCTGATTGTTTTTCTGCAACCAACGTGCGTATTGGAACAGCACGTCGGCGTCGGCACTGGCTTCAGGGATTTTCTCGTGGGCGCAGGTGAAGGCCAGATTGGCGTTAATCCCGTCAAGCGGATCTATCGTGGCTTTCGTCAAACGGGCGTCATTGGCACAAGCGCCAAGTAGCGCCGAGCTCAGTAACGTCATGACAAGACGGTGCCTCATCCGAGCAGGCCCCAGGTCACCCCGGTCTGAATCTCGACGTACTTGTCCGGGAGCGGCCAAATGCGCGGGCGATAGAAACTGACCTGCACTGTCGGCATGATTTCGCCCTGTTTGAAATGGCGGGGGGCGTTTCTGTCCATCAACAAATCACGCCGCAGGCTGGACCAATGGAACTTCCAGTAACCGGTCTGTGGGCAGGCGTCGCCACTGCCACAGGTCGGCCCGATGAAGTTGGTCTCGCTGAACGCCGGTGATCCCGGAATAGGCCTGCCGGTGGCGGGATCGAGGACCTTGGCCTCGACGAGTTGCCGGATCAGCGTCGCGCTGGGTTTTTCTGGCGGGACATTGGCCAGGCGGGCTTCGAGCCATTGCAGCTTGCCGTCCCAGGCGGGGAGCTTGGCCGGTGGTAGGGGGAGGATTTCGTTGATTTCCGGGACTTTAGGGTTGGCGTAGGAATAACCGGCTAGGATTTTCCAGATTTTTTTGTAGCGATCGGCGCGCTCAAGGTCTTCCGTCTGGCCGTAGTAGTCCATTTCGTTGGTCTGAGGGTGTCCACGAAAAGCATCGTCCAAGCGGCCGGCAGAATGTTCGTCGCCCCCGGCAACACCCATCTGCAAGACTTCGATTGCTTCGCTGTATTTTTGATTCCTCCTTAAATAGAGCGAAAGCATGACTGCAGCTCTGCCATGCCCCTGTTCTGCTGCACATCTACGCATCTGCCGGGCAATATCGGGGGCAACGCTCTTTGGCGCCAGCTTGTCACCCACATCGTATTGCGCCTGGGCATTGCCATAATCGGCGGCCTTACGAAAGTAACGTAACGCCATCTGCGGATCCTGCTTCAACCCGGCCGAGCCCTGCCGGAGGAAGATCCCCACAAAGTAGTACCCCGTGGCGACCCCGGCATCGATCAGTTGCTGGCTCAGGCGCAGGTGCTCGTCGCCACGCAACTGGAAGCGACCGCGCATGGCGCCGTTCTGCAGGTTGATATTGGCCTTGTAATGGCCGTTTTCGGCGGCAATGCGGTACAGCCGTTCGATTTCCACATCGACACTTTTGTCCGGCTTGAGCTGGTTGTTTTTTTGCAGCCAGCGGGCGTACTGGAACAGCAGGTCGGATTGGGCACTGGCTTCCGGAATTTTCTCATGGGCGCAGGTGAAGGCCAGCTTGGCCTTGATTTCAGTCAGAGGTTTCACATGAGGGTCCTTCTTCGTGTAGGTAAAAGCACTGCGGCTATCACAAGCTGCCAACAACAGGCAGGAGAGCAGGAGAAAGCGGCGCATCAGTCGAGGTCCCACAGTTTGGCCTTGCCGTAGAAAAACTCGACGAGGGGAGCGCAAGGCTCTATCTCGCCTTCTTCGCGCTCTTTGTTGTCTTCGATGATGTTTTGCCAAGCTTTGAATGCATCACCCACTTCTTCCTGCACCCCCTTCCCAGCCGTATGCCGATCCCACAACCGCCGCCGTAGCGCCTGGGTCACACTCATCCACTCATGGGCAATGTTCAGCTCACTGTCCACCTGCATGCTGCGGGTGTTGATGTTGGCCGAGCCGTGGGTGGTGAAGACGTCGTCGACGATCATCAACTTGGAGTGGATGTACACCGGCATCCACTCCCTGCCCGCCGGTGAGTCGGGGGCGACCAGCGAACACAGGTGCACTTTCAGACCGGGGACGTCCTCCGGTTCGATGGTGCTGTCCTTGATCTTCTGGATGTGCCGATCGAGGTCGGCCTGCCACTCGGCCAGTTCCCGGTGTCCGACGCGGTCGCGGGGCTCGGGGCGGGGTTGGGACGGGGCGTTTTTTTTCACTTCTTCGATGCGTTGCAACTTGGTGACTTGGGGGATGGTCTCGGCGCGTCCGAGGCTTTCGAGCATGCGCTGGGTGTTGCGGGTGCCGGCATCCACGCTGTCGTCGCCGGCATTGGTGACGACGAACAGGTGCAGGGGGCCATGGAGGCCGGGGTCGCGCCCGCCCCTGAGTTGGGCGGCGACTGCCTGTTTGATCAGCTCGGCCAGGGGCGGCCAGCGAAAGTACTGGTTCTCGATGTAGATGAACTGGGTCGCGTTGTTCACCGCTTGCAGGTACAGCGTCTCGATGTCGCGTTTGCCTTCCTGGGCCTGGGTGCGCAGGATCTGGGCGATCTGCTTGATGGTGCCCGGGGTGCATTGCAGCTGCGGTCCGACTTGCTTGGCCTGACGCGAAGCGAGCAGGTCCTCGCCGGTTTCCTTGCGCCAAGCTGCAGCGAAGTTGTGGTGCAGGTGTTCCAGGATGGGGCCGCTGACCCGGCTGGAAATGTCCTGGCGTGGGGTATCGCCACGCGGACCTTTTGTTGGGGGCCGGTTTGGTGTCCTTGCCACGGTTCAGCGCCGAGTGATCACTGGTGTCCCAATACTCGTCGAGCATGTTGTGGCCCATGACGAAACCCACGGCGCAATCGGGCAGTTCGTAGTCGACCAACACCGTCTTTTGATGGTGCGTGGCGGTGAGTTTCAGGGCCTGGCGCATCTTGCTGCTGATGTGCGGGTCGAGGCTTTCATATTTTACCCAATGGGAAATTTCAGCCCTTTCCTCCCAACTGAAGCCGCGGCTGACGAACGCTGGCAGGCCGTTCGCGACCTGTTGCGCCGCCTGGTTGTCCGCGACCGCACAGCGGGCAAACCACTCGCGGTCTTCGGCGTATTGCGCCTCGGTGGAGCGCTGCAGCGCCCGATCGGCAATACGAATCGAGCCTTTGCCGGGCAGGTTGGCCTCGCCGCCCAGCCCCGCCAGATTGAAGGGCATTTCCCAGCCCAGCAGCCGCACCTTGACGCCTTTTTTGGCCTTGGCCAGGAGCAGCTCACCGATGCTCGGCGCCTCGCCATCGCGGATGAAGTACATCGACGGCTGGAAACCCCAGCAGATGATGTCGACGGTTTTCTCGGCCCCCGCAATGGCCTGGTGCACGGCCCGGAAGGCTTCCTCGCCGTTGATCAACGGCTGATAGGTAGCGCTCACCGGGTGGTATTCGGTGTTGCACACGTACCAGGGTGCCGTGCAGGTGGCCTGATTGGTGTGCTGCAACGCGACTGGCACGACAATGTCGGGTCTGCTCATTGTATTTTTCCTTCCTGGTCGGTGATGCCCATGGGGAGGCGTTCGTTAACCCCTCTCGTTCAAGTGCTCGACAGCTTTCAGGAAGGTAAAAAAGGTTGATATAGGAAGCTTCCGGCACGCGCGTAGGATGCGTCCGAGTGTTGATGCAACGTACCTGTAGGACCATTCGCGATTTTGTCGGCGCCAGGTGCAGCGGCTGCTTTTTGACAGGGTTAAAACAATGGAGCCGAGCGTTGTGGCGAGGAAGCTGGCTCCCGCGCCACAAGCTTCAGCACTTAATCCAGTGGAGCGACGTTATCCAGTGCGCGGTTAACTGCCAGGTCGGCCAGCATGATCACCTGCTGGATGCCCAGCAACATGCTGCGTTGCGGGCCGTCCAGGAATGTTGCGAAGTCGCTGGCCATGACACTTGCCGAGGCCAGCGATTCGCAGGCGTGAGCCAGAAGGCTTTCGGTTTCGATGTTCGGAGCGATGATGAACATCGTGCTGGGATTGTGCGGTGCGTTGTTTTTGAGGATGGCGGGTTTGAGGTGCAGACCGGGTGCACGTTGAGTGGTACCGGTTTCTGATTCGGGGGGATTGGGTGCGGGTTTGACCATGACGAAGCTCCTTGATTGATGGAGCCGCCACAATTCGCTGCGAAGCGAAGAAGGTGGCGGCCATACGCAGGTTCGCAGACCGGGAATCAAGGAACCCGGCAGACCCGAAAGCCTCCCGCGCACAGCCGCCATAACGCAAAACAGTGGGCGAACAAAAGCGCCAACTGCAAGGAAACGGTGGCGCTGAGCGCCTTGATTAACCTGGGCTGCGAAACCCGATCGCTGAATTTGCAGCGACCCGACAACGATAGAGTCAGGGTCCAAGGCCCACAAGCCGGCGGATTCTGGCGTAGTTGTAGGCAATGACGCAAGGCGGTGTAGCCTCACTCCTGGTCCTACAACCCTATCCGTTATCCCCCTCTTGCTCCCTTGCCACATTGGTGGTGTGAACCAAAGGATTAGCATTGGTTGTAAGGCCGCCTTCGCGGGCAAGCCCGCTCCTACAGTTTGAGTTGCGTGTACCTGCGAGAGTTTGGTCGGCTGGCAGGCCGCCTTCGCTGGCAAGCCAGCTCCTACAGTTGATCGGCGTACACTCACGCTTCTCACCACTCAACAGGCCGAGCGTTAGCTCGCCTGCAGCTTTTGATCTTGATCCACCCGCCCCCTCGGCAGGCTGAGCGGAGGCGTTCATCCGGGGGGGAGGCGCGCAGCGCCGTTCGGCGCAGCCGAACACATCGAGAGGAGGTCGAGCGAAGCCGACCGGAGGCGATGCCCCCGGATGAATGCCGGAGCGAAGGAACCCCGAGCCTTAGCGAGGGGCCGTACGTTCGGGGCGAGACTTTTTGGTTCCTTTTGTGTCGTTTGACAAAAGGGACTCGCCGTAAGGGCGAAACCATAAGTCGCCGTTACCGCAGCAATGGATATGTACGCGGTCAACAAAAGACAGGTCGGCTGTCAGGCCGCCTTCGCGAGCAGGCTCGCGAAGGCGGATCAAGGCTGCAATGCCTGAGGCGAGGTGGACGGGTCTTTCGGCGGCCCGCCGGTATCTTCGAGGGAGGCTTTCTCGGCCACGAACTGCCAGTCCTTGTAGCTGGCCATGCCGTTGAAGTCCGACCACTCGCTGGGAAAATTCACCTGCTTGAGCGGCTTCTCGGTGGACGGGCAGTACACACCGCTGATCCGTCCGTCGATACCTCGAATCAGCTCCCATTCACCACCGGTCATCGGCTCCGGGTACAACTGCCGGATATGGTGCCTGGCCGACGGGAAACGCTCGTCCTGCAACAGGTCCGCAAGTTCTTTCGGGTACAGCGCGACACCAGGCGAACTGCGGTAATAGCTGCGCAGTGCCTGGGCATACTGCGTACCGACCCAGAGCAACTGGTTTTCGCGATCCCGGCGCGAAGCGGTGGCCCACAACTCGCCGGCACTGGCCAGGCCCATGCCTATCACGACGATCAGAAACAGCACACCCAGATAGGTGAAACCGTCCTGGCCCGATGGCTTACCACTCGGAATACAGGCTGCCATCACGCGCCCTCCCGCCGGCCCCACTCTTGATATCGGCCACCCCGCCCGCCACGCCATCCGGTGGCGCGACCATGACCCAGGTGTCCTTGCGCTCGGAAATCGGGTCCAGCGGCTGGTTACGCAGGTAGCGCAGTTCGACCAGCTGTTCGATGGAATCGGGATAACGCCCGGTGTCCCCGTAGTAGTGATCCAGCGCCTCGCGCATGGACGACAGACTCTGGTGCAGGGTGGTCTCTTTCGAGGCCTCCAGGCTGGTGAAGTAGCGTGGCAAGGCGATCGTCATCAGGGTCGCGATGATTGCCAAAACCACCATCAGTTCAATCAGGGTAAAACCCTTTTGCCGACGCATAGGCTCACCACTCTCGGTAGGCAATACCATTGAGACCCTTGCCCCGGGCCTTGGAGTAAACGTCAAAGACGTCCTGGCCCTCCCGCGGGCTCTCAGCCGAACTGTCATAGGAACGCAGGCCCCAGCCGCCCTCGTCGTCACGCTTGACGACTGCCAGCGGGTCACGGGGGATGCGCCGCAGGAAGTAGAACTTGGCACCCTTGGCGCTGCGCACGTCACGCACACCATCGACCAGCACTTTCAGGTTCGGCGGGTAGCCGTTGCTGTCGAGCGTCTTCTCGATGTAGCCGGCGTCGAAGGCACGTTTGTAGGCGTCGATGCCATCGCGGATCTGATACAGCGCAGTCCGCAGTTCCTGCTCTTTGCCCCGGCGCACCACCGTCTCGGTCAGCGGTGCGGCCATGCCGGCCAGCAGGCCGACCAGAGCGAGCGTCACCACGACTTCGACCAGGCTGAAACCGCGTTGCGAGGCGTTCATGATCAAGGCTTCCCAACGGTAACGGTGGTGGCGATCGGTGCGCTCATGGGGCCGGTCTGAACTGTCGTACTCATCGAACGGTCCGGTGCCTGGATGTGCATGCTGGTTTCGGTACCGGTCGGGAACTCCATGTCAGACGGGCTCTGGTACGGCAGGTTGCGCACGATCCGCGGGGTGATCGACAGCACCAGTTCGGATTTGCTGACGTCGTCCTTGTTGCTGCCGAACAGGCGACCCAGGCCGGGAATGTCGCCAAGGCCCGGAATCTTGTTGCCGGTGGCGCCGTGGTCGTTGCGCACGAGCCCTGCGAGGATCTGGGTTTCGCCGTCATGCAGACGCAGGGTGGTCTGGGCGTTGCGGGTATCGACCTGGACCGGAATGGTGCCCTGAGCGGTCGGCGTCAGCGGCGTGGCGTTACTGACTTCCAGCGCGATCTTGATCGCCACTTCGTTGTTCAGGTGCACGATGGGTTGCACTTCGAGCTTGAGACCGACGTCGAGGTAGGTCACGCTTTCGGTGATCACCGGGCCCTGGGTCGAAGGCACCGAGGTGGCACTGATGATCGGCACGCGCTGGCCGATGTGGATGCGCGCCTGTTCGCGGTTACTCACCCGAATCACCGGGCTGGCGAGGGTGTTGATGTCCTTGTCCTGGGCATTGATCTTGGCCTGCGGTGATGGCGAGATAGTGATGCGGCTGGAGTCGATGCCCTTGAGCTGATCGAGAATGGTCACCGCCGACCCGTCGCTGTTGACCACACCGAAGGTGTTGGGCCATTGCAGGCCAAGGTCGAGAATGCGTTGGCGGGCGACTTCCATCACTTCCACTTCCAGCACCACTTCCGGGTTGGACTGGTCCTGGGATTGCAGGAGTTTTTCCGCCATGCGTACCGCATCACCGGTATCGCGCATGGTCAAGGTGTTGAGGCGCTCATCGACGAACACGTCGCGGGTCTTGAGCATGGTCTTGATCATGTTCAGCGCCGTGTTGGCATCGATGCTGGTCAGGTAGAAGGTGCGCATCACCAGCTCCTGGTAATCCTTGATCTTCTGCGGCGAGTCCGGGTAGATCAGCAAGGTGTTTTCGTTCACCACTTTCTGATGCAGCTGGTTCTGTTGCAGCAGCAGTTCCACGGCGTCTTCGATACGCACGTCACGCACGAAGATCGTGGCTTTCATGTCCGGGCGCAGGTCCTTGTCGAAGATGAAGTTCAGGCCGGCGACCTGGGACAGCACTTCGAAAATGGTTTTCAGGTTGGCATCGCGAAATTCCAGGGTCACCGGCCGGTCCAGGCGCGTACGCAGCTGCGGGTACTGCACTACGTTGCGGCTCTGCACCAGGCGGATGCTGTCTTGCAGTTCCAGGGCGCCGTCGTTCTTCGGGTCCAGTTCGAGAATCTGTTTGACCTGGCGGTCGGCACCGTAGATGTCACCGCGACGCAGGTCGCCACGGGCCAGTTCGAGTTTCTCGTCCATGCTGCGCAGGTAGTCCAGCTGGCGCAGGGAATCCTGGGCACGACGGTTGTTCGGTTCGATGTTCAAGACCCGGCTGTAAGTCATGCGGGCCCCGGCGAAATTGCGCTGGGCCCGGTCCATGTCGGCCTGGGTGAGCAGCGCCGTCACGGCGCGGGCCCGACCGTTGTTGAGGGCCATGTGCAAATCGGTATCGCGAGGGTTTTCACGCAATCCCTGTTCGATGCGAGCCAGACCGGCTTCGTATTGGCCGGATTCCATCAGGGCGGAAGCTTCATCCTTGGCAATCTGCGCCGAACTGCACGCGGCCAGCCCTGCGCAGAGACACAGGCTCATCAGCAAACGGGATTTGTTCATTCCGTACTCCCCACAGACAAGGTCTGCGATAAATGCAGAGGCAGGTAGACCAGGCTCAGTTCCTCTTTGGAAATCCGCTCGATCCGCCAGGTTTCGTCGATGACATCCCCTTTGCGCACGACGTAGATTTTTTCGCCGCTCTGCAAAAACACCTGCAAATCGGAACGGTCATCCAGCCTGCCGACAAACTGGAAGGGCAATGGCGGTGCAGTGGGGACTTGCACCACCGGAGTCGCGACAACCGATTGTTCAGTGACGGTGCCGGGGGCCGGCGCCGCTTTCCAGCTGCGGGCGGCGAACAGGTCGCCTGCCGGGCTCAGGTCCTTGATCGGCGCTACCGCCGCGGCGCTCGATGCTGCCGCCGATGTGCCCGGGGCCTTGACCTTGGCTGGCGTGGTCACGGCGGCCACCACAGGGTCGCTGTCGTCAGCCTGTTTGAAGTATTCGGGGAACCAGGCGAGCGCTGCCGCTGCAGCGAAGAACGCCACCCACCCCACCATTCGCCTGGTATTCATCATGACCTCGACAGGTAAAGGGTCATGCGGATCCGCCCGGTCAGGTCGGTATCGGCGATCTTCTTGCGCTGAAACTCCACATCCTCCAGCACCACCGCCGGCAGTTGGCCGAGCAAGGCGTGCAGGAAACGCCGCAGTTGCGGATAGCTGCCGCGTACCGGCAGCAGAATCTGATAACGGGCCAGGTGCGTCTTGGGGTCCACGCCCAGGGAGTATTCACCCCGGGACAAGGTGATGTGTTCCTGGGCGGCCAGGGCGTAGATCTTGTCGATGGCCACGGTGGCCTGAGGCTGGGACGGCAACTTGCTGCGGAAATCGTCGAGCTGGCGCTGCGGCACCACCGGCGCAGCTACGGTGCCGTCTTCGACCTTGGCCAGATACTCGGTAGCCTCGCGAGTCTGCTGGCTGAGGCTTTGCAGCGACTCCCAGTCCGGCAGCAACCCGACCAGGCCATAGCTCAGCGCCAGCACCAGCATGGCCAACCCTGCCAGCCCCGGAACGCCCAGGCCTTGCAGGTATTCGTGGACGATCAATTTATGGATTTGCATCGCCGATCTCCCAGGTAGCCGACAGGTTGAATTGCACCGGGTGTTCCGGCACGTCGGCGACAATTTCGTGGCTCAGCAGCGACACGTCGGACAGCTCGTCGCTGGCTTCGAGGCGGCGGTGGAAATCGAGCATGGCGTCCAGGTCCAGCGCCTCGGCGCTGATCCGCACCTGGCCTTTGCGGGCGTCCGGGGTCAGGGTCAGCAGGGCAATGTTGTCCCGCGGCATGGCTTCGAGGGTGGCGAACAAACGTTCCCAGGGACGGCGCAACTGCTGGGAGACCTTGCGCATTTCGGCCAGGTTCTGCGCCTGCTCGCGGATTTGCGCCGGAGTCAGGCTGAGCTTGCTGCCGGTATCGCCGGTGAGCACCCGCTGTGTGGTTTGCAGGTGGCCTTGCTGTTGTTCGGCCTCGTTGCTCAGATGCTGTTGCACCAGAGCGCAAGTCAGGGTCAGCACCACGCCACCGGCCAGCAGGCTCCAGCCCAGGGGACCTGCACGGCGCCGCGGCTGAAAGTCGAGCATCAGGGGGCGCATGTCAGGCCACCGCCCGAGACATGACGTACAGGCAATCGCGTACGGCTGTCCGGTCTTCTTCGAGGTTGCGCAGATGCACACCGGGCACGTCGGGAGGCGAATCGATGCGCGCCGGTGCATGCAGGTAGACATTCAACGGTCGTTCGCTCGAGGAAGCCTGCAACTGGTTTTCACGGCCGATCAGCGCAGTCAGCGCGGCATCGCCGTCGCCGCTGCCCACCGAACGCACCGAGGTCCAGCGCCCTTCCCGGGCCAGCAGCAACACGCTGCGTACCGGTTCGGCGACCACGAACAGGAAGTCCCCGGCATCAAAGCTTTGATCGAAATGGTTGAACGCCGCCATCAGGTACGGCTGCACCGAACGCAGGCGCAATCCGCGCGCGCTGACCAGGGTGCGCAGGCGTTCGAGCAAGTCCTGGGGCAGCGCGGTGGCGATGCGGTCGTAACCGGCGGGCTCAGGCGAGAGCACCAGGCTCCAGGGTTGCGTCGGGGCACCGTAGAGGTCTTCGAAACACAGTTGGGCGAAGCCGAGCAATTCGGCCGGGCTGCTGATCTGCTCGCTCCAGGGCACCAGGCAATAGCGGCTGAAGTGCCCGGAGATCACCACGGTCAGTTCCGCCCTGGCAACGGTGTGATCGGCCAGCAAATGGTCGAGGGTGTCGAGAGCCACCGTCCAGGCCTGGAAGCCTTCGTCGATGTAGCCGACGCTGCCCAGCCAACGGGTAGCACTGCCTTGCCGTTGCCCCAGGCCAACACCGCTGGCGCCGAGCACGGCAACGAATTGCTCACGAGACAAAAGTGACACGATTGATCTCCTCGAGAGTGGTCCGGCCTTGTTCCACCATCTCCAGCGCCGACTCGCGCAACAGGCGCAAGCCACGTTTACAGGCATGCGCCTTGATTTTCGAAATGGGTTGGCGCTCGACGATCATTTGCCGCAGTTCGTCGTCCAGGTGCAGCAGCTCGGCAATCGCGCTACGCCCGCGATAACCGGTGCCCCGGCAATGCCCGCAGCCCTTGCCGTGGACGAACTGGTAGTGAGCGACCTTTTGCGGATCAAGCCCCGAGACCTCCAGCTCTTCTTCTGTCGGGCTGTAAGGGCTGCTGCAACTGGTGCAGACCAGGCGGATCAACCGCTGGGCCAGCACGGCGTTGAGTGCCGAGACGAGGCTGTAGGGATCGATTTCCATCTGGGTGAAACGGCCGATCACGTCGAACACGTTGTTGGCGTGAATGGTGGTGAACACCAGGTGACCGGTGAGCGCCGATTGCACAGCGATCTGTGCGGTGTCCGGGTCGCGGATTTCACCGACCATGATCTTGTCCGGGTCATGGCGCAGGATCGAGCGCAGGCCCCGGGCGAACGTCAGGCCTTTCTTCTCGTTGACGGGGATTTGCAGCACGCCCGGCAGTTGATACTCCACCGGGTCTTCGATGGTGATGATCTTGTCCACGCCGTGGTTGATCTCGGTGATCATCGCGTACAGGGTGGTGGTCTTGCCGCTACCGGTAGGCCCGGTCACCAGCACCATGCCGTAGGGTTCGGCGGCCAGTCGGCGCAGCTGGCGCAGGGTTTCTTCTTCAAAGCCCAGGGCCTGCAATTGCACGCCACAGACCTTGTCGGCGAGGTCCTGTTTGTCGAGCACCCGCAGCACTGCGTCTTCGCCGAAAATGCTCGGCATGATCGACACCCGGAAGTCGATCTGCCGGCCACTGATGCCGATCTTGAAGCGACCATCCTGAGGCACGCGTTTTTCGCCGATGTCCAGTTCGGCCATGACCTTGACCCGGGAAATCACCTGCTCGGCGAACTCGCTGCCCTGGATCTTGCTGATGTTGTTGAGCACGCCGTCGATCCGGTACTTGATTACCAGACCGCTGCCGGTGGTACCGAGGTGGATGTCGCTGGCGTGCATTTTCAGCGCGTCGTACAGGGTCGAGTTGACCAGTTTGACCACCACGCTGGAATCTTCGCTGATGCTGGTCAGGGACAGGCTTTGCAGGTTATCGATCTCGGCGCCGGCGTCGCTCTGGGCGTTGAGCGACTCCACCGCATGGAAGCTTTCTTCGTGGCGCGCCAGGTAGGCCTTCAGGTCATCGGCATGCACCAGGTACAGCGGCGCGCCGTGCAGGCATTCATCGATCCAGGCCAGGCGCGCACTGTCGAAGGGGTCGGCGAACACACCGATGACCGCCTCGTCGTGACGCAGCAGGATGAATTCACGCTTGAGGCACTGGGCCAGGGTCACCCGGTCGAACACCGGGGTGGAACTGAACAGGCTGTCGGTGTCGAGCACCGGATAATGCAAAGTGACGCCCAGGCACCGGATGAAGGGCATGGGAGCCAGTTCACTCAACGCTGCGAGGGCGTCCAGCATCCGCTCGCCGGAACTGGTGGCCAGGGCTCGGGCCTGGGCCAATTGTTCACTGGTGAAGCGAGTCGGTACACATTCCGGTTGCGCCGGTTCTACGGCAAGGGATAGACGGTCCATGGCTTGCTCTCCAACGCCCCGGGCTTTGAGCCCTGTCGGCGCGGCGAGCCATTTCGGCGGGGGCCGGAACGTCCTGTCGCGCCACTACTCCCCGGTGAGCAATTGTTCGTCGTCTGGTGCCATGGAGGCCGATGTACTTTTTCGGCGATCTGCAAGCACCCAACTACCGTCGTACAACTGCAGCGGGAAACTCTCGGTCCTGCTCTGGCGTCGTTCGACGAATCCTTCGGAAGTGCTCACACCCGATTTGGGCTCGCGCCGCCTGCCCAGAAGATCAAGCACTGCACGGGCCAATTCCGCCAATGGAAAGGGTTTGAACAGGATATGGCTGACTCCCATTTGCCGGGCCCGCTCGCAGACTTCTGCGGTGGGGTGCCCTGTGATCAGCACAAAATGACACATCCTGTTCTGGCGGACGGCATCGAGCACCTGAAAGCCTTCCATATCGGGCAAGCGGTAATCGAACACCATCACATCCGGTGCGAAATCGTCAGCTACAGCGATTCCTCGTGCACCGTCGTGGGCAATCCGGACTTCCAGTGCTTGCGCCTGCAGGTAACCCTGGAGATTTTCCGCCAGCAACTGTTCGTCATCAACAACCAGTACTTTGTTTAACAAGGTGGACTCCTTGAAACCTCAGGTCCGGGTTTTGAACCTGGCTGAGTGCACGCCTTGACAGGGCTTATGCACACTTCACGCCAGGCTGGGTACCGGTATTTTCAGGTCTTCATGTCCTTGAATTTAAAAACAATGCCTTCTCGTACAGCCATTCCATCCCCCAAAAACGGGGAAAGCGACCGGATTGGCATTGACGTTTTTTCCCCCACTATTGGGGACCCTCCCCTATTCATCGTCAATCCGCTCGATTCGATTGCGCGGGCTCAATTGCGCCGACGCCCTCATTGCGGTTAAGCGTAGCCGCGCGGCTACGACAGTGGAAGCGTCTGCACCGGGCACCCATAGCGGCAGCAGGACCAGCAAAGTGTTGGGTTTCATGATCGGCCTCCGGTCAGGGCGTGGCAGCAGCGGGTTTATAGGGGGCGACCAGATAGAAACGCTGGTTCGGCAGATCCACCGTTACGATATGGGCACCGCTCAAGCCCAGGCGCCGGCCAGGACCAAAGCTCATCAGTGGTGTCAGCCCGGTATCGAAGTCATGCAGGCCTTCCAGCGCACTGATCAGCTTCTCGCGACTGGCATCCCGCCCGGCCTGCTTCATGCCTTCGCTGAGCAGCATCATCGAACTGAACGCGCCCACTTGCAGCACCGCGTGTTGGTCACCGAGGCCCTGGTGTTCGCGCAACTGGGTCAAGGCCTGGCGCCCGGCCAGGGTCCAGTCGCTGGGCACGAACGGATAGGCCAGGAACACCCGCCGGGAAAATCCGCTGGGCACCTGCATCAGATTGCCCGCCACCTGGTTCGAGGTGGCGAACAGGTAAGGCACCTGCCCCGCCGTTTGCAAGCGCTCGGCCAGTCGACTGAAGCCGCTGCTGCTGCCCAGGTAAAACACCGAGCGCGAGCCCAAGGGCAAATCATCCCTGGTCGGGTCGTAGGCTTGCAGACGCACCTTTTGCCAGGCGTGGCCCTGCAAGTACTGGTTGAGTTCCTGCGCCGCCAGCTGTTGGCCGGATTCGTCCGGATAGGCGATCAGCGTCGGCCCCTGCAGCACCCGCAGGCTGGCACCGGCGTAATCGGCCAGGGCGATCAATTGCTCGCGAAGCCCCGGCAGCGGTTCGAATATCTGCCGGCTGGTGTGGTGGGGCGTGCCCTGCAAGGACAGCGGCCCGATCAGGGGAATGCCGGCCTCTTCCAGACGCACGGCGAGGTCCATGTCCAATGCCGGCGCCAGCGGTGCAATCAGGGCAAACACCTGCTCTTCTTCGATCAACCAGTCCAGCGCCTTTTCGGCACTGGCGCGGTCGGCGCCGGGGTCGAGGATGGTCAGGCGCAACTGCCGGCCATGAATTCCGCCCGCCTCGTTGATACGCGCCACGCAGCCGTTGAGCACCGACGCCACCGTGGCGCCCTCTTCGCTCAATGGTCCGGTGGCCGGCAACAACGTGCCCAGGTACAGACTGTCGGGGGTCAGGCCCGAATCGCGGTCTTCGGCCAGGCGCTTGGCCGGCAGCACCATGTTCGATGCACCGACCCGGGCCATGACCGGTTCGCCGCTGGCAGACAGACCTTCGCCGTACAAGCGCTTGCCGGCACTTTCGCTGAGGCTCAGCGGCAGCGCCTGGACGCTGAGCGTGATGCCGCTCAGGAGTAGCAGGCCAAGGACGAGGGCAGTATTCATGGCCGTGGCTCAGCTATCGGCCACAGGCATTGTCAGCACCTGCAAGCGCTGGGCAATGGCGGCTGCCGGAGCATCGGGACGGATTTTGCTCCAGAGCTTGTTCGCCACGTCACCGATGATCGACTGGGTGGAGTGTTGCTCGGGGGTCGGCACGATCTGGCCGATGCGACCCAAGACAAGGTCCATTTGCGCCTTGTCGCCGGTAAGAAAAAACCAGTGGGGGTCATCGACGCCCTGTTTCAAGGTGTAAGCCTCGAGTACCGCCGGGGTGTCCCGCAGCGGATCACTGGTAAGGGAGATAAAGGTGATGCCGTCGGCCACCGTCGGCGCGGCCTGTTCATGCCCTTCGTGGGCAAATGCCATTGAACTGAAAATGCCGTAACAGACGCCCGGAGCGAACCAGTCGATGACTCTCATGGCTGATGCTCCATGGCGATGGCGGTGTGCTTGGCGTGGGCGTTGCGTTCACCCCTGAGCTTCTCGACGGCCCGGGCCAGCTCCGTCGGGTCGGTGAAACCGTAGTAGCGGGTCCAGAAACGGTTGTTGCCGTCCCCCACCAGAATCAGCGGCGAGTGGTTCTCGACGTCACCGCTGTAAGCGCCCAGGCCCATGAGGGTGGCAGTGACCGACTGCGGCGAGCCGGTCAGCCAGCTCCAGCCCGGCCCCTGCTGGAAGGTGCGGGCGTAGTCGTTCAGGCGTTGGGGATCATCACGCTGCGGGTCGATGCTGATCGACACCAGCTGTACCTCGGTGCCGACCCGCGCGCCCAACTGTTTCTGCACCTTGCCCATGATCGAGGACACCACCGGGCAGACCGTAGTGCAGCTGGTGTAGATGAAGCCCATGACCACGATCTTGTTGCTCACCAGGTCTTTTTCCAGGCTGACGACCTTGCCGTTCTGGTCCAGCAGGGTCACGTCGGCAAACTTGATCCGGGCGGTCTCCGGGCTGGCCTCTCTGGCCGCCATGTCGTGCCCGGTGGGCTCGTCCGCCGAGTGAGCCAGCGCCTGGCCGATACCGAAGGCCAACAGACCGAACGTCAGCAGGCCGCGATGCGCGAATCGGTTCATGTCAGCTTCCTCTCAGTGGGTATCGCCGGGAATGGCCCGAACACCCGGCGCGACGCCAGACAAGGGTTGACCGGAGGTTTTGTCCGTCACTCGAAATTGCACGTCGGCAATGCCGCCCTCACGCAGTACGCCGTCCTTGGCCAGGGGCTTTACATCGAGGGCCACCGCAATCCCGTCACGTTCCAGCGTCCGGTCGCTCCAGGTATCGGGCAAGGTGATTTCGTCGAGCGCAGTCGGGGGCGCGGTCCGCCATACCCCGAACCCGATCAAGGCCATCCCGAGAATCACCGCGCTGCCAGCGATTGTGGTGGTCCTGTCCATATCAAAACTCCCCTTCAGAATCTGCGTGCCCCGTGCAGCTTCGCTCCCACGGGGGGGGGCTAGCTGGCAATCGCGATGTCGAGCATCGATGTCACCAACAACAGCCAAATAATCAGGGACGGAGCGTGAGATATGCCGATCATGAACTCGGGCCTCATTGCGGGTTATCAGTGAACACCTCTCGACAAGTTGTCCACAGCAATCCGCATGCCATAAAAAATCACCTTATTAATCAGCTGGATATATTCACGAATGGATAAACGGGGGGATATTCCCCACCCGACCCCCCATTTTCTCGCCGGGGCCGCCATTCCCCACTATTGGGGAAACCACCCCCTGGGTCTCGATCACAGCGGCGCATCCGCGGACAACCCCTGTAAACGCCGATACTGGTTCAGCACGTTGGGCACATAACGCTGGGTTTCGGCGAACGGCGGGACCACGTTGCCCCGGCTGAGCACCGCTTGCGGGCCGGCGTTGTAGGCGGCCACGGCGAGGCGGATATCGTTGTCGAACATCGTCATCAGGCGCTTGAGATAGCGGGCGCCACCCTGGATGTTGGCCTTGGGGTCGTAGGCGTTGGTCACACCCATTTCGCGGGCGATGGCGGGCATCAACTGCATCAGTCCGCGAGCGCCCTTGGGTGAGGTAGCGCGGGCGTTGTAGCTGGATTCGGTCTTGATCACTGCGTGCAGCAGCGCCGCCGGTAGTTCATTGGCCGTGGCCGCCGCCGACACCAGCTCGGCGTAGGGTTGCGCGGCGATCATCTGCGGTTGCTGGTCGAGGCTGACGACCGTCGCTTCGGGCTCATGGATCACCCGTTCATAGTGGCGTCCGGGGCGGTGGACATTGGACAGGACATAGTTGCCCTTGGCGTCCAGGGAAACGAACACATCGGCCTGTGCGGCGCCAGCGAGCGCGAGTAATCCGAGCAATCCTGCTGTGATGGCTTTCATTGGCATGCCTCCCCTGCCCGGCCCCGAAAAATGGGGGTATTGCCCCAGTGGCCGGTAGTAAAACAGCCATACGCAAACACTGTGCCGTAAGTGAAAAGGCCCGTAGCACAGGGGGTGCAGAAGGATGTCCAGTCATGAGCATGGCAATTGCATGCGCCTGTATAGCGACTCTGCTGTCAACTGAGGGAGGTCATCATGAATCAGCGACCGTGTTATGCCCGGCGCCCCCAAAGCGGGTTCACCCTGCTCGAACTGTTGGTGGTGCTGGTGGTACTGGGGCTGTTGGCCGGCATCGTGGCGCCGAAGTACTTCGCCCAACTGGGCCGTTCCGAAGTGAAAGTGGCCAAGGCGCAAATAGAAGGCTTGAGCAAAGCCCTGGACCTTTACCGCCTGGAGGTCGGCCACTACCCGTCGACCGAACAGGGCTTGCAGGCGCTGGTCACTGCCCCCGCCGATGAACCGCGCTGGACCGGCCCGTACCTGCAGAAAAAACTCCCGCAAGACCCCTGGGGCCACAACTACAACTATCGCTATCCCGGTGAAAACAGCGAGTACGACCTGTTGTCCCTGGGCAAGGACGGGCAACCCGGCGGCGAAGGCGAGAACGCCGAAGTCACCAACTGGAACTGACGGGAAAAGCGACCATGCGCTTTCATCTCAAAGCCGTCGGCAAGGCCGGTGTCGTCTCAATGACCGTCGAGGCGCCGGGACACAGCGAGGCCAGGCGCATCGCCGAAGACCAGGGCCTGCGAGTCGTCAGCCTGCACGCCGAGCGACATTGGCGAGCCTTGCGCCTGCACAAGCGCGAGACCTTCCACCTGGTATTGTTCAGCCAGGAACTGACCACATTGCTCAACGCCGGCCTGCCGTTGATCGATGCGCTGGAAAGCCTGGCGGAAAAGGAAAACGCGCCACAAGCCCGCAAGACCCTGAGCGAGCTGGTGCGCTTGCTGTACGAGGGCAAATCGTTTTCCCAGGCCTTGGGGCAGCTATCGGCGGTTTTCCCGCCTTTGTATGTGGCGCTGGTGCAGTCCAGTGAGAAGACCGGCGCCGTGGGCGATGCCCTGGGCCGGTATGTCAGCTATCGCCAGCGCATGGACGAGGTTCGCCAGAAGATCGTCAGCGCATCGATCTACCCCATGTTGTTGCTGGTGGTGGGAGGTGGCGTGGTGTTGTTTTTGATGGGCTACGTCGTACCGCGCTTCAGCCTGGTATTCGAAGGGCTGGGGTCGAACCTGCCGTGGATGTCGCAGGTCCTGATGAGCAGCGGCATGTTCCTGCACACCCACCAGGGCGAATTCTTCGGTGGCTTGCTGGCCATCATCGTCGCCCTCACCCTGCTCCAGCGCCAACCGGCCTTTCGTCGGGGGCTGGACCGCCTGATCGAAAAACTCCCCGCGGTGCACCAGCGCATCTTCATGTATGAGCTGGCGCGTTTCTACCGTTCGCTAGGCATACTGCTGCAAGGCGGCATTCCCCTGGTCACCGCCATGGGCATGGTCCGTGGCTTGCTCAGCGTCGCCTCCCGCGCGCGCCTGGACCAGGCCTGCGACCGGGTACGCGAGGGGCAATCGCTTTCTACCGCGCTGGAACTCAATCACCTGGTGACTCCGGTATCCCTGCGCCTGCTGCGCGCCGGCGAACAGTCGGGCAACCTCGGGCAGATGATGGAGCGCAGCGCCGACTTCTACGACGAAGAAATCAGCCGCTGGATCGAATGGTTCGTACGGCTGTTCGAACCTCTGCTCATGACCTTCATCGGTCTGTTGATCGGGGTGATCGTGATCCTGATGTACATCCCGATTTTCGAATTGGCCTCGAGCATTCACTGACCTCATGGAGCAGGGCCGCGCTGCCCGTTGCATCTTTTCAACCTTCCATTGAATAAATCAGTCCGTCGAGGTGTTTAACAAGTTCCCATGGGAAAAATGCAGCACGTTGCAATGTTCATCAACGTTCCAATCTGAACAATAAGACGGAGAACGACATGCTCATCAATAAGCTTTTACTGGCAGTAGCTATTGGCGCGGTTCTGTCGGCGTCTACCGTATTGATTCCGGACAGCCTGTCCGGGGTATCCAGTGCTCAGGCCAAGGATGGGGGTAGTGGTGGTGGTGGCGGCGGCGGCGGTAGTGGCGGCGGCGGTAGTGGCGGCGGCGGCGGCGGAAGTGGCGGCGGTGGCAGTCACGGTGGAAGCGGCAGTGGTGGCAACAGCGGCAGCGGCCATAGCGGCGACCATGGCAGCAACAGCGGTCATGGCAGTGCCAACAGCGGTTCGAGCCACTCCGGAACGGCCTCGTCCTCAGGACGCAGCGGCACCCATGATGAACCTGGGGATGACCGTGGCGTCCATGCCAATGGCGAGCCCGGCGATGACCGTGGCGTCCATGCCAATGGTGAGCCCGGCGATGACCGTGGCGTCCATGCCAATGGTGAGCCCGGCGATGACCGTGGCGTCCATGCCAATGGTGAGCCCGGCGATGATCGTGGTGCCCATACCGAGCCCGGCGATGACAAAAGGACCTGATTCCCCCTGAAATCCATACAACACAAATATCCTGTGGGAGTGAGCTTGCTCCGGGCGGCGTTCCGACGATAGCGGAGTGTCAGGCAACAGAAATGTTGAATGATCGAATGTCATCGCGAGCGGGCTCGCTCCTACAGGGAATGTGTGGACACAAAAAATGACGGTGTGTACCCGTTTTTGTAGGAGCTGGCTTGTCGGGTCGCCGCATCGCAGCGAAGGCGGCCTTGGGACGTGCAGCGCCATCAAAAACGCCTTCGCCGGCAAGCCGGCTCCTACAGTGGTCAATGTGAATCAGACAATCAGCCGCTCTACAACCTGCCCTCAACCCGATCCAGCCGCTCGCGCAAGAACTCGACCAGCGCCTGCACCGGCCGCGAACTCTGCCGGTGTTGCGGATAGACCGCAGACAACGTCAGCGGCTGCGGCCTGAAATCCTCCAGCACTTCCACCAGCCTTCCATCCTTCAGCGCCGAACCGACAATGAACGTCGGCAAATAGGTGATCCCCAGCCCGGCGATCGCTGCGTCCTTGAGCAGTTCACCGTTGTTGACCCGCATCCGCCCGCTGACATTGACGCTCAATGGCTTGCCCTGCCCCGCAAAACGCCATTGCACCTGACGACCATGGCCGTACGGCAGGCAGTCGTGTCCGTGCAAATCTTCAGGCTTGAGCGGCGTGCCGCGTTCGACCAGGTACGCGGGGCTTGCGCAGTACACCCGTTCAATGGAGGCAATGCGTCGGGCGATCAGCGTCGAGTCTTCCAGTGTGCCAATGCGCAATGCCAGGTCGTAACCTTCACCGAGCAAATCCACAGGGCGATCACTCAAATCCATCTCCACCGTCACTTCGCGATAGCGCTGCAAAAACTCCGGCAACAGGCACCCCAGATGCGCCAGTGCGAACGACAGCGGCGCACTCGCACGAATGGTCCCCCGTGGCTCGGTGGTCTGGCCGGCGATGCCCTGCTCCACTTGTTCGACTTCGCTGAGCAGGCGCAAGGCTGACTCGTAATAGCTTTGCCCCAGCGGCGTGACGTCCAGCCGCCGGGTCGAGCGATTGAGCAAGCGCACGCCCAGGCGCTCTTCGAGTTGCATCAAGCGGCGGCTGACAAACTGCTTGGACAGGCCCAGTTGATCTGCGGCAGCCGTGAAACTGCCGGAGTCCATCACCTGGCAAAAAATACGCATATCTTCGAAGGGGTTCATTGTCACTTCCCGGTTGACAGTCAAACACTTTATAGCCGCTTTTTCCCTTCCAGGCACCCTATTAATCTGTGTTCACGGTGTTGAATTCACCCTTGCATTACCTAACCGCGTACACCCACGATCAAAAAGGAATTGACCATGAACCTCGTCCAGAAAACCCTGACTGCGTCCCTGCTCGCCCTTGCCGTCGGCAACGCGTTTGCTGCGGGCAGCCCGGGTGTCGAACACAACACCCAGGCCTTCCTCGCAGCCCTCGCCGCCGGTGGTGGCAAACCGCTTGAACAACTGAGCCCGAAAGACGCCCGTGCGGTGCTGACCGGTGCCCAGGCGTCGGTGAAGGTTGACCTGTCCGGTGTCGAAATCAGCGACAAAGCGATCAAGGTCGACGGGCAGACACTCCACCTCAAAGTGGTGCGCCCGGCCAAGGTCAAAGGTGAATTGCCGGTGTTCATGTTCTTCCACGGTGGCGGTTGGGTACTGGGGGATTTCCCGACTCACCAGCGCCTGATTCGTGACCTGGTGGTGGGTTCCGGCGCGGTCGCGGTGTACGTCGACTACACACCGTCGCCGCAAGCGCATTACCCGACCGCGATCAACCAGGCCTACGCCGCGACGCGCTGGGTGGCCGAGCATGGCAAACAGATCGGCGTCGATGGTCAGCGCCTGGCAGTGGCCGGCAACAGCGTCGGCGGCAACATGGCGGCGGTCGTGGCCTTGATGGCCAAGGAGCAAAAAGCCCCGGCCCTGCGTTTTCAACTGCTGATGTGGCCGGTGACCAACGCACAGTTCGATACCGCGTCGTACCAGCAATTTGCCGAAGGCCATTTCCTCACCCAAAACATGATGAAGTGGTTCTGGGACAACTACACCACCGACGCTGGCGAACGTGCGCAGATTCATGCCTCACCGCTCAACGCCAGTACCGAACAGCTCAAAGGCCTGCCGGCCGCACTGGTGCAGACCGCCGAATTCGACGTACTGCGTGACGAAGGCGAAGGTTATGCCCGCCACCTCGATGCGGCCGGTGTGCCGGTGACCTCAGTCCGCTACAACGGCATGATCCACGACTTCGGCCTGCTCAATCCGCTGAGCCAGATTCCCGAAGTGAAAGCAGCGGTGCGCCAGGCTGCGCTGGAGCTCAAGGTTCACTTGAACTGAGACATTGCCCTTTGCCACACACTTGCGGTGTGGTGAGGGGCTTTTCTGTAGGAGCGAGCCTGCTCCGGGCGGCGTTCCGACGATGCGCAATATCAGTCGACATCTTCATTGAATGTTGAACCGCAATCGCGAGCAGGCTCCCACAACAGCACTCTTCATCTGCGCTACCTCATTTCCAGCGGAGCATCCCAATGTCTTTTGTCTACGCTCATTTGCTCTCCCTGAGCACCCTGCTGCTGGCCATCGACGCCCTGCTCTGGCACCTCGCGCCATTCAAGCATCGCGTCAGCCGGGTCGGTGTGCGCCTGGCGCTGTTTCTGCTGTTCAGCGCAGTGATCATCAACGCCGGCGTCAGCCCGTTGCAGGCGCCATTGTTTGCCGATGATCACGTGGCGCAGCTCGGGGCTACGGCGCTGGGAATTCTGTGGTGGCTGTACGCCGCGCGGGTGCTCACGGAAGTCATCGGTCTGGTGTTGATGCGACGCATCGGCCACAGCGGCCGGCTGTTGCAGGATGTCATCGGCGCACTGGTGTTCCTAGTTGCCGTCGTCGCCGCCGCCGGCTACGTGCTGGAGCTGCCAGTGAAAGGTTTGCTGGCGACCTCTGGCGTCGTCGCCATCGTGGTGGGTCTGGCATTGCAGAGCACCTTGAGCGATGTGTTCTCCGGTATCGTGCTCAACACCACCAAGCCGTATCAGGTCGATGACTGGGTTTCCATCGACGGTGTCGAAGGCAAGGTGCTGGACATCGACTGGCGCGCCACCCACCTGCTGACCAGTGCCGGCAGCACCGCTGTGGTGCCGAACTCGGTGGCGGCCAAGGCGAAGATCGTCAACCTCAGCCGCCCGACCAACCTGCACGGCGTGTCGATCAGCATTCAGGTGCCCAACCACATCCGTCCGCGTCGGGTACTCGATGCCCTGGACCGCACCCTTCAGGGCAGCAGCAGTCTGCTGCTCAACCCACCGCCGAAAGCCGTGCTCAAGGAGGCCGGCGAAACCATGTCCGAATACGTGGCCAGCGGCTTCATCGCCGAACTGGGCAAAAAGGGCGAAGTGCGCAATCAACTGTTCGACCTGGCCCATCGGCACCTCGAAGCAGCAGGCATTTCCCGGCAGCCCGATGGCGTGATCGAGCCGTCGACCCGCGCACGGGCCTTGCTCGATGAAGTGAAAATCTTCCGTTCCCTGAGCGCCGAGGAACGTGATCGTCTGGCCCAAAACATGGTGGCACAGCAATATGCGGCTGGTGAGGTGGTGCTGGATCTGGAGGAAGTGCCGGACAGTTTGTTCGTCATCGCCACCGGCGTGGTCAGCGCCACTGTCCCCGATGGCAGCACGCGGATCGAAGCCGGACGCATGGGGCCAAGTGAAGTCATGGGCGAACAAAGCATTCTTGCCGACACGCCGTCCCAGGCACGGTTCACCGCTCTGACCTCAAGCATCATCTACCGCCTCGACAAATCCCTGACCCGCAGTTGCATGGAGCAACGCCGCGAAGTCGACCGGGCGTTGAACAAGCTGCAAGCGGTGCGGCAGCAGAACAGCCGGATGGCATTGATGGCCAAACCGGTGGCGGTCAAGAAAGGTGGTTTTTTGAGCTGGTTGCAAAATCGTTGATCAAGGAGCGAGCTTGGTCCGGGCGGCGTTCCGACGAAGGCGACCTACCGGCCGACCCGATACATCACAGAGGCGAAACTGCTTGGGCGTAATCCCGAACTGCTTACGAAACGCCCGAATGAAATTACTCGGCTGCCGATACCCCAACCGCTCGGCAATCCGCTCAATCGGCTGATCACCTGCCGTCAACCAGTGCCGCGCCAACTCCAGACTGTCACTGCGGGTATGTTGCGCAGCAGCAGTCTGCCAGTGCCGCAACATGCTCTGATGCAAAAACCCATTGGCCCCCAGCAACGGCTCATCGAGACTGGCCGCTGGCAGGCTCAAACACGGATGTGACCCCTCCAGCACCTCGATACCAGCGCTACGCAACCACTGCCCGGCAGCCTGTTGCGGCGTCAGGCGAACGGCCACAAACACCTGCGCCGGCGCTCGTCCCAGGCGTCGGGCGATGTTGCGCACCAACGTCAGGGTCGCCGCATCGAGGCCGAAAAAGTGCGGCTGTTGACCGGCACCGCGCAAGTGCAGGCGGGCCTGCCCGTCACCCTCCTCCAGTTCCGCCACTACGTAGTTGGTCACCCGTGGCAGGAAATCGGTGAAGCATGCCAGGCTCGCACGCAGGGTCGCTGCGGAGTCCAGCAGAATGTTCAGACCTCGCAGTGCGGTGGTCGCCATGCCGTTGACCAGTTCGCAGCCAAACGATGCGCCCGCGCCCGCACGCTCGCATTCATTCCACAGGCGTTCGACCAGGTGCGCAGGCACATGCAGGTCCTGACCTTCGAGCAACGACAGGCAGATGCCGGCCCGTTGCAGCAGTTGGTCCTGGCACAGGCCGGACTGCCGGGCATGGCTGAGAATGGTGCGGGTGAAGGCGCTGGAAATGAACGGTTGGCTGGTCATGGCAGGTTACGGCGAAAGGACAGGCGTGTACTTATGCCAGCCTCTGTGCTATCGATCCAATGCATTAAAAGTATCCACTGAATGCAGGAGACGCATGATGGACCTACGACAGCTCCGCCACCTTGTCGCCCTGGCCGATTACCGCAACTTCGGGCGTGCCGCCGAGGCGATCAATCTCAGCCAACCGGCCTTCAGTCGCAGCATCCAGACCCTGGAGCGCGACCTCGACTGCGCGCTGGTGGAACGCAGCAGCCGCGAATTCCGCCTGACAGGTCAAGGCGAACTGGTGCTGCAACATGCCCGGCGCCTGCTCGCTGGCAGCCAGGCCCTGCACAACGAACTGACGCAATACAACGGCCTGACCGGTGGCGAGCTGCGCTTCGGCTGCGGCCCATATCCGGCCCAGGTGCTGGTGCCCGAAGCGCTGGCGGAGTTCATTCAGGCTCATCCGGCGATCCGCATCAGTTTCCACCAGGGCGACTGGGAACAACTGGCGGTCTGGCTTCGTGAACAGCAGATCGAATTCCTCGTAGCCGACGCGCGGTACTTCACCGGCGACCCGCAATACCAGGTACAGCTGTTGCGCCCCCGGCGCGGGTGGTTCTTTTGCCGTGTCGGTCATCCCCTGGCGCAGCAGCAGAATCTGTCCCTGCGCGCCCTGCTTGACTACGCGGTGGTCGGCACGCGAATACCGCCGACGATCCGCAAGATCCTCGCCGACGTGCAGGGCGAGGCGGACTTCAATCCGAGCGTGGAATGCGCGCAGTTCGACGCCATCCGCCGCGTGGTGATGCGCTCCGACGCGGTGGGCATCGCCACCGTGGAGGCCTTGGCCGAACTGGTCGACCAGGGTCTGGTCCGCCTGCTGGAGTTTGCCGATGTACCCAAGGAGGATCCCGGCCTGCAATTGCACTACGGCATCGTCAGCCGCGCCGGCCACTCCCTGACACCGGCCGCGCTGGCGATGGTCGATGCGGTGTTGACGGTCGACCGGCGCTTGCTGGCGTCGAACCAGTCCCCTCAAGAAGTTGCATAAATCCCGGCGGCACGAGTGACCCTGCGCTGCTGGTAAATCGCATCGAAGGCGAGCAACACGTTCAAATCGAGCTGGCGTAAATCAAGCATGGTCTTGCTCCGGCAAATCGCTTAACGTCGGCCAGCCTGACCAGTGTTCAGGAACAAGCTGTGAGCCCTACATGACAAAAAGCGATCAGCCGCTGCACGACCAATCAATACCCAACGCGTTCTACGCGCCGACCCTGTTGCCGGCCATCGAAGAGTTGCTGGCCCGCGGTGTGGACCGGGAACGCATCGAAGGCCTGTTGCGACGCAGCCTGTTCGAGTTGCGCACGCCATTCATGCGCATTCCGCTGTTCATGTCGCGGCGCTTCTGGGCGTTTGCCCTGGAACAGACCGGCGACCCGCTGATTGGCCTGGCGGCCGGTCGGCGATTCGTTTCCACCGCCACCAACGGCCTGACGTACCTGTTCGACGTGGCCGACTCACTGGACAGCGCCTGCCAGTATTTCGTGCGTTTCTTTCCGTTTTTCAACGGGCACTTCCAGGCCCGGATCGTGCGCGGCGACGACAGCGTCGAATTGCACCTGCTCGACCGCGGCAGCGTGAAAACCAGCGCGTCAACCGCCGATTACATCCTCATCAGCCTGTGCAGCATGTTGCGGCGCAAATTCCTCGCCAGCGGCCTGGAGCGTGATCCGGTTCTGGGCGTCGGGCTGGCCGGTGCCTGCACGGCCAACCCGCAGGAACATGAACAAGCTTTTCGCGCACCGGTGCAATGGGGGCAGGCGCAGCACTCGATCCGCCTCGATCCACAGCTGTTCGTGATCCCGTTGACGCCGGGCAATCATGAACTGGAACACACGCTGGTCGAGCTGCTGGAGCAGACCCGACGCAACAGCGAACCGACCTTGCTGGAGCAAGTCTGCGACCATTTGATCGTCGACCTCGCCGAGGCCAGCTGGCAGCAATTCTGTACCACCCAGCATTTGCTCGAGCGCACCGCCGCCCGACGCTTGAAGGCGTTGGGCTGGAGTTTTTCAGAGTTGCTCGACGAATACCGCCGCTACCGCGCCGAAGACTTTCTGCAGGGGACCGACCTGGAACTGGTGGAGATTTCCGACCGTCTGGGCTACAGCGATGTGCAAAGCTTCAACCGTGCATGCCTGCGCTGGCTGGGGTGCGCGCCGGGTGCCTGGCGAAGCCGGCAAGGTCAATGAAAAACCACGCAATTTGCTATGACTCGACAGGCACTTGAGCAATAGATTGTTGGACATTTTTTTAACGCCGGCATTACGCCTGCCGTGCGTGATAACTGCCGGACTCTGTTAAAAATTGTCATCAAGCCCGCGACTCAAACCTGACACACTTAGCAGCTACAACCCTTGTATTTCAAGGCTTACGACCGCCTGTCGCTTTCTCGAGATTTTCACCAAACAGCCAAAATCGGCGGAAAACCCAACAGTGGTGCGACTTTGATGGCAATCGCCCCCACATTTGGGGGTGTCTTGCCCCTTTTACATACCGGTTTGCTGACACGGTTTGCCGAGGCTGGTCTATACCCCTTTTGACCGTCTTGTTTTGCAACTCTCCACCGTCTTACGAGGCACGCTAATATGGACGTGAGCGTATTTGGTACGGGCTATGTTGGCCTGATACAAGCAGCGGCACTGGCCGATGTCGGACACCGCGTTCTGTGTGTCGACATCGATCCGAACAAGATCCGGCAACTGCAACAGGCCGTGCCACCGATCAGTGAGCCGGGGCTGTCCGGCACTCTTGAAGAAAACATCAAGGCCGGTCGTCTGTTCTTCACCACCCAGGCCAGCGATGCGGTGGAGCACGCCGAGCTGATTTTCATCGCCGTCGGTACACCCGCCGACGAAGACGGTTCAGCCGACCTCAGCCATGTGCTGAACGTGGCCCGGCAGATCGCCAGTTTCATGGAGACCGACCGCACCCTGATCATCAAGTCCACGGTGCCGGTCGGCACGGCGGATCAGGTCAGCGCCACTGCCGTCGAAGAGTTGCAGCGTCGCGGCAAAGGTTCGCTGAAGGTACGGGTGGTGTCCAACCCGGAGTTCCTCAAGGAAGGCAGTGCCCTGGCCGATTGCATGCGCCCGGACCGAATCATCGTCGGCACCGCAGACGATGAAGCCCGCAGCCAGATGACCGAGCTCTACGCGCCGTTCTGCCGCAACCACGACAAATTGATGTTCATGGACAACCGTAGCGCCGAGCTGACCAAGTACGCGGCGAACGCGATGCTGGCCACGCGCATCAGCTTCATGAACGAACTGGCCAACCTCACCGAGTTGCTGGGGGCTGATATCGAAGCCGTGCGCAAAGGCATCGGCTCGGACCCGCGCATCGGTTACCACTTCATCTACCCCGGTTGCGGCTTCGGCGGTTCATGCTTCCCCAAGGACCTGCGCGCCCTGCTGCACACCGCCGAACACGCCGGAATGCCTCTGAAGTTGCTGCGTAGCGTGACCGACGTCAACGACCACCAGCGGCATATTCTGTTCAGCAAACTCAAGGCGCAATTTCCCGGCGGACTGGCCGGCAAATCCATCGCCGTGTGGGGCCTGGCGTTCAAACCCAACACCGATGACATGCGCGAAGCACCCAGCCGCTACCTGATGGAAGCACTCTGGGCCGAAGGCGCGAGTGTGCAGGCCTACGACCCGGAAGCCATGTCCGAATGCCGGCGCCTTTACGGCTACCGCGACGACCTGCACCTGTGCGCCACCCGCGATGACACGCTCGAAGACGCCGATGCCCTGGTGATCTGCACCGAGTGGAAGAACTTCCGCGTGGTCGACTTCGACATGCTGGCAAGCAAACTGCGTAAACGGGTGATCGTGGACGGACGCAATCTCTACAGCCCGGAACAGGTGGCAGCCGCCGGCCTGCATTACAGCGGCATTGGCTTGCGCCGCATCGTGCCCGAGGCCGTCCATCCATGAAGATTCTCGTCACCGCAGCAGCCGGTTTTATGGGTGCCCGATGAGGGACCGGGGCGCTTCGTTGCCTGGTCCCGCACTTACGACTGACTGCGTCGCCCATGCCGCACACGGCTTAACTCTGCGGAGAATCTATGTCTGAACACGAAAAAAGTGTGCCACTCAGCAATATGCGTAGGGACAAGCGCCTGGACCCCGAGCAACGCAAGCGCATGGATGCCGCCATCCACATGCAGGGTTGTGGCTGGATAACCGGTCGCGAAGGTGGCCGGCCGTGGACCCTGTCGCGCACCAACCGCGTCCTGGCCGGCTTCGGCGCACTGCTGGTCCTGGTGCTGATTTCCCCGGTGCTGCTGGGGTTGGCGCTGGCCATCAAACTGACCAGCCCGGGGCCGGTGATGTTCGTGCAGAAACGCACCGGCTACCGCGGCCGCCTGTTCGGCATGTACAAATTCCGCACCATGGTCGTCAACGCCGAGGAGCTCAAGGAGTCCCTGCGGCACCTGAACAAGCACGGCGCCGACGCCATCGACTTCAAGATCGACAAGGACCCGCGCATCACCGGTATCGGCAGTTTTCTGCGACGCACCAGTCTCGACGAGCTGCCGAACCTGCTCAACGTGGTGACCGGCGACATGCGCCTGGTAGGCCCCAGGCCGACTTCGTTCAACGCCTACCGCTACGAGGACAAGCACCTCGCGCGCCTGAGCATCTACCCCGGCATGACCGGCCTGTGGCAAATCTCCGGGCGCAGCAATATCGACTTCGACCAGCGCGTTGAATTGGACCTCACCTACATCGCCCAGCAGAGCCTGCTGCTTGATTTGAAGATTCTGCTGAAAACCCCTTTCAAAGTGTTCAGCGGTCACGGAGCAAGTTAAATGGACGGTTCAACGGCTAAAAGCCTCAGCATTGCCAGCCCGAGCGAGTCCAACCTGACATCGACCGTACTCGACCAGAACCTGCGGACCCTGTTCCTGACCGCCGCCAACCCCGGCGCTGGCACCACCACCAGCGCCCTGGCGCTGGCCAGTCAACTGGCGAAGATGAGCAGCGGCCTGGTGCTGCTGGTGGATGCCAGCCAGTCGGCGACCAACCTCACGCAACAGTTGGGGCTGAGCAAGGAACGGGGGTTTCGCGACTTGATGTTCAACACCCAGAGCCCGCCCTTGTTGCAGGACTGCGTGGTGGACGTCTCCAGCCTGCCCTTTCACGTTCTGCCATTCGGCCGATACTTCCGTGGCAACGAGCACCTGACACCCGAGCGCCTGAGCCCGCTGCTCGATCAACTCGGCATCCGCTACCGCTTCGTGGTGATCGACGGCGACGCGGTGTATTCGGCCTCCGACTCCCTGGTCATCAGCACCCAGGTGGACGGTGTGGTCCTGGTCGTGCCCGCGGAAGACACCCGCTGGGAAGTGGCCCAGGCCGCGGCCAAGCGCTTGAGCCAGGCGGGAGCGAAGCTGGTCGGCAGCGTGTTCAACCGACGCAAGTACTACATGCCCGAATGGCTGTACAAAAACCTGTGAGCAATCAGACAAGGATGACGCCATGAACGCCAAGATGCTTGTCCTGCTGTTGCTGCCCCTTGCAGGTTGCTCCAGCACTTCCTCCGACGAATCACAAAGCATGCCGGTGCAAATCCTCACAGCCCCACCGGCCAACGCCCAGGCAACCGACGTGCCCAAGGTCGAGCAGACCCTGCGCCCACAGGATGTGCTGGACGTGATCTTCCACATCAGCACCAGTGGCTCGGCCGCCTATCGCGTGCAGTCCGGGGACACGATCGCGCTGAACTTCACCGCCGCCAGCCAGTTCAACGGCAACCAGTTGGTGCTGCCCGATGGCACCATCGAACTGCCGGGGGCCCACACCACGGTGAAAATCGAGGGCATGACCCGCGATGAAGCACGGGACGCGATTCAGCGCGCCTACGATCGCAAACAGCTGTTCCAGCCCAACCGCAATCAGCTGTCAGTGATGGTGGTGAACCCGCTGGCCAGTGAATGGAACCTCAAGTCCGTGCTCAACCACCCCGCCACCGGCATGAGCCGGGAAATCACCGTGGGCAGCGACGGCTACGCCAGCTTCCCGGAAATCGGTGCCGTGCCGCTGCAAGGCATGACCATCAACCAGCTGGAGGCCTACCTGAATAATCGCTATGCCACCCTGCCGGGGCGCATGACCGTGGACGTGCTGCTCAAGTCCACCGCCGGCAACGAAATCTATGTACTGGGTGAAGTCGGCCAGCCGGGCTCCTATCCGATCCGCCGCCCGGTGTCGGTGCTCGAAGCCCTGACCATGGCCCGCGGTTCCAACGCCAAGGCACGCCTGGACTCGGTGATGATCATGCGGCGCAACGGCAACCAGGTGGTCGCGCATCGTTACGACGTGGAAAAAGCCTTGTCCGGCGACGCCACCCAGATCGCCTACCTGCAAGCGGACGACATGCTGTACGTGCCGAAGACCAAGCTGGCCAGCACCGGTGAGCTCGTGCGGCAACTGGCGGACGTCGTGTTGTTCCAGGGCATGGGCCTCAGCTTCAGCTACCGCGTCGACAACAAAGACGACAGCAGCAACTAACTCTCAGGTACCCACATGAATCCAAAGGAAAACTACCTGCATGAGTTCTTCAGGATCTTCTTCGCCAACAAGCAGTTGGTGAAGCGAGTCTTCCTGATCTTTGCCGTGATCGCCGTGGTCTTGCCGCTGTTGCTCAAGCAGAGTTTCGATATCACCGCCCAGGTGATCGTGCAGTCCAAGAAAATCTCCCAGGGGGATGCCACCAGCACCCTCACTCAGGAAAACGCTTCCTTCATCCCGCCGTCGCTGGCCGACATGGAGACCGAGAGCAATATCCTGCGTTCGCCGGCCTTGATCCGCCAGACCATCGGCCAGTTGCGCGAAAAGGGTGAGTACACGCAGCCCGTGAGCGCCTTCAACAAACTGCTGGTGCAGCCGCTCAAACGGTTTGTGATCAATCCCGTTCGCGAACACGTGATCAACCCGGTTCGCAGCCTGCTCGGGCTGCAGACCGATCCGGTACGCGACACCCTGCTTGATGCCCTCACGCAACAAGCGTCCGCTGCCCTCAAGGTTGAAACCTTGCCGGGCTCCAACGTGATCTCGATCGTCTACCACTTCCCTGACCCGGCCCAGGGCACCCGATTCGTCACTGCCCTGCTGCAAAACTACCTGGTCACCCGCCAGGAAATGCAATCGATCGACCTGCCGCAGAGTTTCTACGAGACCAAGAAATTGCAGTACCAGGTGCGTCTCGATGGCCTGGAAGCCAATCGCCTGGCCTTGCTCGAAAGCATCGGTTCGTCCGACCCCAAGGAAGAAATCACGTTCCGTCTCAACGCGATCAACACCGAGGAACAGGCGCTCAACCTGTATCAGGACCGACTGCTGCAAAGCCAGCGCTGGCTCGATTACCTGAAAACCAGCCTGGCGACCGCCAACAATGCCAGATTCAACGACTACACCTTCCCCTACACCTTCACCACCACCGTCGACAGCGTCGCTTTCGAAGACCGCGAGATCAAGCAACTGGGTGAGCGACTGACGACCCTGGTCAGCCACTACATGGACGACCTGGCGGTCTTGCAGCCCGGCAGTGATCCGATGCAAATGGCCCGCGAGCAAATCATCCGGGCCCGTGGGCAATTCCTGAAGATTGTCAGCAACCGGATTCAGGAGCGCACCAGCGACCTGGCGACGATCAGCTCGGTCATCGACCAGAAAACCGCGCGCATTACCGAGTTCAAGAATCGCATCCATCAGTTGCAGGAAACCCGGAGCAAGCTGCGGCAGATGGACACCGAGATCAACGCGCTGCACAAGGCGTTCGCCACCTATGCCCAGCGCTTCGCCGAAAGCAGCACCGCACGCGCGCTGGACAACGACCTGTCCAACGCACGGGTACTCAGCCCGCCGTACGAACCGACCGAAGCGGCATTCCCCAAGCCGATGCTGATCATTCCGTTCGGGCTGTTCACCGGTTTGCTGCTGGCGATTGCCCTGGTCTATGTGCGTGAGTTCTTCGACCACCGCTTCAAGCACCCTGCGCAAATCACCCATGAACTGGGCTTGCCGGTGCTGCTGGTGATCAATGATCAAAGCACCCTGCCGAACAACCCGCACAAGAACTGGAGCGTACCGGCCCTCGTGCATTGGGTGCGCAATTGAACGCGCCGCTCGGCACCGCCCACGACCTGCCGATCATTCATTTGCTCAGCAGTGGCGGCTTCTATGGCGCCGAGCGGATGCTGCTGGATCATTGCCTGGCGACGCCGGGGCAGCACCAGGTGCTGTTTCTCGATGCGCCGCCAGAACTGATCGCGCGATTTCGCCAGGCCGGTGTCGATTGCCTCGGCTGTGCAGGCCTGGGCGCATTGCTGGGGCATTTGCGCCAGCGACGGGACCAGCGGCCACTGATCAATACGCACAACTTCAAGGGCCTGTTGTTCGGCTGGCTCGGCGCCACGCTGTTGCGCCTGCCACTGGTCATCACCCAGCACGGCTTCACCCCGCGCAGTCGCAAGCAGAAGTTCTACACCTGGCTGAGCCTGCAACTGTGCCGCACGGCCTCGGTGAACCGGGTGGTGTGTGTTGCCGAAAGCATTGCGGCGCTGCACCGCCAGGCCAATGTGCGCACGGACAAGTTGCAGGTGATCCCCAACGGCCTGCCGGCGGCCCACGACTTGCCGCCGCACAGTGGCGAGCGTCAACGCTGGCTGGCCGGCTACGTCGGGCGCCTGAGTAGCGAAAAAGGCCCTGACCTGTTTCTCGATGCGCTGATCCCGTTGTGTCAGCAGTACCCGCAACTGGACGCGGTGATGCTCGGCGACGGGCCGGAGCGCGAAAGCCTGCAGACGCGCATAGACGAAGCCGGATTGCAGGCGCGCATCACGCTGCCGGGCTACCAGACCGACATGCGCGCCTGGTGGCGGCAACTCGATGCGTTGGTGATCAGCTCGCGCACCGAAGGCACGCCCATGATTCTGCTCGAAGCGATGCAGGCCGGGGTGCCGGTGGTGGCCTTCGGCGTCGGCGGGATTCCCGATGTCTTGCAGGACCGCTACAACGGCCTGCTGGCCGCGCCCACCGACAGCACCGCCCTCGCCCGCCAGATCGGCGCGCTGCTGGGTGACCCGGCCCTGGCCGGCGAGTTGATTGACAACGCAAAACATACGCAACGGGATCGCTACGACCTCAAGGTCCTGGCCGAACGCTGGTCGCAGCTTTACATCCGGACTGCACGGGAGGCACGCGCGTGATTGTTCCGCTCTCGATCGTCAGTTTGCTCGGCCTGGTCTGCCTCGGATTGCTGGCCAGCCCTTATCCGTATCTGGCGCCGGGAGCGGTGCTGGGCCTGGTGGGTGTCGCGGTGCTGTACCGCAAGCCGACCTGGGGCCTGCTGGGCATTGTCGCCATCCTGCCTTTCGAGGGCCTGTTCAAGGACAGCGCGTTGTCGGGCTCCAAGTTCCTCGGGGCTTCGCTGGCGCTGATCCTGATGCTGCAACTGGCGATTCGTCAACGGTCGGCCGAGCGCCTGCGCAGCAGTATCTGGCGTTTCCTGGTCGGGTTCATGGTGCTGTACATGCTCAGCCTGTTGAACACCGACAACATGGACATGTCCCTGGGCCATCTGCGCGAATTGAGCGTCGGCCTGATTCTGTTTGTCATCACCCTGCTGGTCGGGCGTGAGTTGAACCTCGACATGTTCGCCAAACTGGTTGCCGTCAGTGTCGCGGTGACCTGCGCCATGGCGATGTTCTCGGCCAAATACCAGGACGAAGGCCGTGCGTCCGGCATGCTCAATGACCCGAATGAATTTGCCCTGATGATCGCCTTCGCCGTGCCCATGGCGCTGTTGCTGGTGATCCGCAGCCCGAACCGGCTGCACCGGTTGTTCTGGGGGGGCTGTGCCCTGGTGCTGCTGGCCGGCATGACCAAGACTGAATCCCGTTCGGGGCTAGTGGTGTTGCTCCTCAGCCTGTTGATCGGCACGTGGCACTACCGCGCGCAGTTGCCACATATTCGTCCACGCCACCTGGGCTTTGCCATGCTTGGCCTGACGATTGTGATTGCGCTGGGGCTGTATGCGATGCCGGCCAGTTACGTGGCGCGCATCCAGTCGCTGAGCATCCTCAGCTCCGGGGCCAAGAGTCAGGACGCGTCCCTGGGCCGTCGCGCCTCCTACATTGTGGTCGGCAGCGCCATGATCGCCGAGAATCCCTTGCTGGGTACCGGCCCCGGCACGTTCCCGCTGCACTACGCCACCACCGGTTATGCCAAGACCTTTTCCGTCAGCGGCAAGACCGACGACCTGTACCGCCGCGCCCACAACACCTACCTGGAAATCTTCAGTGAACTGGGGATTCCCGCCGGCCTGATGTTCGTCGGCATGCTGGCCCTGGGGTTGTACAACCTGATTCGCGCCCGCCACACCTGGCTGTTGCGAGGAGACAGGCATCAGGCCGATCTGATGACCCACCTGGGCATGAGTTTTCTGTCGTTGACATTGTTCCTGATGTTCCTCAGCGCACCGAACCACAAGTACCTGTGGATCATGCTGGCGTTGACCGGCGTGCTGCGCACGAAAGCCAATGAGGCCCAGCTGAAAGAGGTCAGGGCATGAACCGCATCAGCATCATCATCCCGATGTACAACGAGGCCCGGCACATCGCCCGGACCCTGCAAGCGGCACGACATGCCGCCGAGGCGGCCAACGTCGAATGCGAGTTGATCGTGGTCGACAACGGCTCCGACGACCAGGGCCCGGACATTGCCCGGCAGTTCGGCGCCCAGGTTCTGGTCCTGCCCGGCCTGCTCATCGGCGCATTGCGCAATCGCGGAGCGGCGATTGCCAGCGGTGAATGGCTGGCCTTTATCGATGCCGACGTCGAGATGCCCGAGAACTGGCTCAAGCTGTTGTTCGACCTCGAGTCCGGCGGCCAGGCCGATGTCATCGGTCTTGACCTGCACACCCCGGCCGAAGCGCCGTGGTACGCCGACGCCTGGCAGCGCCGCACCTTGCGCCCCGACACGCAGCCGCTGCATGTCGCGCAATGGCTGCCCACTTGCAACCTGCTGATGCGCCGTCGCTGGTTCGACAAGGTCGGTGGTTTCAATGAACAACTGCGCACCGGCGAGGACAAGGAACTGACCATGCGCCTGGTCGACGCCGGTGCCAAGCTACTCGCGGTCAACCAAAGCGTGGCGCTGCATTGGGGTTACGAATGCAGTTGGCGGGAATGGATGGGCAAGGAATTGTGGCGCCAGGGCAGTCATCTGCAACTGCTGCGCACCCATGGCCCGAGCCTGCGCTTGCTGCGCTTTCCACTGCTGTCGATAGCCGCCTGGGTCATCGATTTCATGGCCATTTCCGCCCTGTTCGACGGTTTCCCCCAGCATTCGATGCTGATGCTGCTGCTGACCGTCCTGCCCGCCCTGGCACTGAGCCTGCGTCAGAGTGCCAGGCACCGCGACCCGCTCCTGACCTTGCAACTCTGGGGCCTGCATTGGGTGCGCCTGCACCTGGCGGGCGCCGGGTTCATCCTCAGCCTTTGTCATTGGAATGCCAGGAGGCCCGCCCGTGGCTGAATTCATTTACTGGTTGTGCCTGTTGCTACCGGTTTACGCCTACCTCGGTTATCCCCTGTTGCTGACATTGCTGGCACCGTTTTACCCGGCACCGCGCCATGGACCGGCCCAACCGATGGACGTGAGCATCGTGATTGCCGCGCACAACGAAGCGCGGCATATCGAAGAAAAACTGCGCACCGTGCTGGCCCAGGATTATCAGGCCCGCTCACTGCACATTATCCTGGCCAGTGACGGCTCGACCGACGACACCGTGGCCTGTGCACACAAGGTCAATGACGCGCGCATCACCGTGCTCGATCTGCCCCGCCAGGGCAAGGCGGCGACGCTCAATGCCGGGGTCGCGATCAGCAGCGGCGCGATCCTGGTGTTCACCGACGCCGACAACCAATGGTCCACCGACACCCTCGGCCATTTGCTCGCACCGCTCAACGACCCGCAGGTCGGGGGCTGCGCCGGGCACATGGTGATCCCGGTGACCGGCAAGGGCTTGAGCGTGGGTGACAGCCTGTATCGGCATTACGAAGGCTGGCTGCGCTACGTGGAAAATCGCACCGGCTGCATGGTCTCCGCTGACGGCGCATTGCTCGCCCTGCGCCGCGAGTTGTTCCAGAACGTGCCGGCGGAGGTCAACGACGACTTCTTTATCAGCACCTGCGCACCCGTCGCGTTCAAGCGGATTGTCTACGTGCCCCAGGCCCGGGTGATCGACCAGGGCGTGGACGAAGCCGACAAGCAATTTCGCCGTCGTCAGCGGGTCACGGTGGGTGGCTTGCAAAGCCTGGCCCAGCGCCGGGAGCTGATGAATCCGCTGACCCATGGCCTGTATGCGATTGCCTTGATCAGCCACAAGCTGATCCGGCGGCTGGCGCCGATCCTGTTGCTGCCGTTGCTGCTGAGCAATTTCTGGCTGTGGGAGGATCACGGCTTTTATCGCCTGAGCCTGATCGCACAACTGCTCGGTTACACGATGGCCATTGCCGGCCTGCTGGATTCGCAACACCGCTTGCCCAAACCCTTTCGCCTGGCCGCATTCCTTCTGGTGACCCTTGCCGGGATGAGCATCGGCCTGTGGCAGTTCCTGCGCGGTCAGCGTTACGCCCAATGGAACCCCGAGCAAAATCGATGAGAGGCGCGTGCCATGGCGATCAAGCAACTGTTAAAACGCACCAGTGGCTGGCTGTACCTCAACTCCCCGGTCGGGCGCAATCAACTGCACGGCGCCGGGGTGATCCTGATGCTGCACCGGGTGCTGGCCAGCGACCAGGCCGCCGAACTGCCCCATCGCAATGAACTGTGCGTCGGGCCAAAGGCCTTTGAACATTTGCTGGTGTGGTTGAAAAAACACTTCGACTGCGTGCCGCTGATGGACATTCTGCAACCCGGCGCACCGCGTTCGGAGCGGCCGAAAGTGGCGCTGACCTTCGACGACGGCTGGCGCGACAACGCGCTGAATGCCTTCCCGTTGCTGCAAAAACACCAGGTGCCGGCGAGCATCTTTCTGTCCACCGATTTCATCGGCAGCCGCCAGCGCTTCTGGTGGGAAAGCATCGGCGAAACCCTGTGGAACAGCCATGGCGAACAGGCACGTCTGCAGCTGATCGAACACTTGCAGCACCTGGGGCGCCCGTTGCCGACACTGTGCGATGACCCGGATCAGCAACGCCGCAGCCTGGCGTTGCTGAACTTTTTGCAGAGCCTGAAAACCCTGTCGCCGCTGGACCTCAATCGCCTGACCGACGACTGCCCGCAGGAGTCGTTGCCCCAGGCGCTGGACTGGCAGCAAGTGCGCCACCTGGAAGCGTCCGGCCTGGTGCGCTTCGGCCCCCACGGTGCCAGCCACGCCATCCTCACCGGTCTCGACGATCAACGCTTGGATGAAGAACTGAGCCGCAGTCGCGAGGCGCTGCTCCACGGCTGCAACCAGCCGTTGCCGGTTTACTGCTACCCCAATGGCGACAACGATGCGCGGGTGCGCCAACAGGTGGCCAGGCATCACTTCCCGTTTGCCCTGGGTACCGGCACCGGCATTTATCGAGGGGCCGAAGACCCACTGGCCCTGCCACGCTTCGGCGTCAGCCAGCGTACCGCGCGCAATCCCGGGTTGCTGTCCTGGCGCATCTACCGCGGGGCACGCCCATGAGCCGCAACAACTACCTCAGGCACCTGGCCCTGAGCATGGGCACCAAACTGGCGATGATTGCCCTGCGCTTGCTGCGTAACGTGTTGCTGGCGCGGATTCTCGGCCCCAGCGAACGGGGCTTGTTTGCCTTGCTCAACACGTTGCCCGACCTGATCAGCGCTGCCACCAGCGGCGGCTTGAATTCAGCGGTGGGCTACCAGGCGGCCAAGCAACGACCGATGGGCTTGCTGCTCAGCCAGGTGCTGCTGTTCGGTTGTCTGCTGGCGGCGTTGCTGACCTTGCTGGTGGTGGCGCTGACCCGCGAGTTCGGCAGAGAACTGGACATCACCCTGCAATTGGGCCTGCTCGCCTGGCTGTTGCTGCTGGCGGTGCCGCTGACCGTGCTCAAAAGCGGCTTGCTGACTTTGCACAACGCCTCGGGCGGCGTGGTCGCCTTCAATGCCTTGCGCCTGATCGAGTCGCTGGCGCCGCTGCTGGTGTTCCTTGCCCTGTTCTGGATGTGGAAAAGCGCGGCCCTGGAAGCGGCGCTGATCAGTTGGCTGACGGGGATCAGCCTGGTGGTGCTGGCCGGTTGGGTCTGGCTCAAGCGCGAGCATCCGCTGAGCCTGCAATGGGACCGCGCCAGCCAGAACGAACTGCTGCGCTACAGCGCTCGCAGTCATCCGGACCTGCTGTTCCAGCAAGTGATTCTGCGCTCCGACTACCTGTTCATCGGCGCCCTGCTCGGCACCACGGCGCTGGGTCACTACGCCATGGCCAGCGCGGCCGCCGAGTTGCTGCTGATCGTTCCGGAAGCAGTGACCACGCCGCTGATGAAGCGCCTGCTGCAACAGGAAGAAGGCATCGAAAAAGTCACGCCACTGGCCTTGCGCTTGACCGCCACGGTGATGCTCGGCGCTTGCCTGAGCATGGCAGTGGTCGGTGAATGGTTGATCGTGACGCTGTTTGGCGAGGCCTATCAGCCTGCCTATCCGGCGTTGCTGGCGCTGCTGCCAGGCCTGTTCGGGCTGTGCTACATGAGCATTCTGCGCCTGGACCTGCTGGGCAAAAACCGGCCCGGCACGATTTCGTTGTTGATGGGCCTCAGCGCCCTGCTCAACCTGGCGCTCAATGTGCTGCTGATCCCCACCTACGGCATCGTCGGCGCAGCAGCGGCGTCCTCTATCGCGTACCTGGCCGTGACCCTGGCGCTGTTGGTGGTGTATTGCCGGTTGAGCCACGTGCCGGTCTGGCAAACGCTCATCGTCCTGCCCGGCGACATCGCGCCGATGCTGCTGATGCTGCAACGGAAGTCGGCATGAAACACCTGTTATTGCTGGTGAGTCTTGGCCTCGGGCTGAGCGCCGAAGCTGCGCCTATGCGTTGGGTCGATATCCGCGACGGCAGCCTGTACCTGCAAACGGACCGCCCCGACACCCTGACCGTGCTCTGGGCCCCGGTGTGGCAGGCTGAAGCCAACGAAGAACACCTCTACTTGCTCGACGGCCAGGGCAAACTCCAGAGCGAACGACTGATTGCCGCCAATGAGCCCCGCGGTAGCCAACGCTGGGAGCTGGCGCCGGGCGCCGCCAGTTATCGACTGGAAATTCCTGGCTACAGCTTCCGCCGTTATACGGTTGAGCACGACGACCACACCGTCGCACTGTTCGCCCCGGCCAAGGTGCATTTCAGCGCCGAGCCCCGGGACGGTGACGAGTTGTATTTCAAGGTCGCGGCCGGTGAACACGCGGTGCTGGCCGGTAAATTCCACGGTGGCGTCGGCGCGTTGCAAGCGCAGCGCGTGAGTGACGGCCAACAGCTTTCACTGTCTCTCGAGCCTTACCCCGCCTATTGGCAGTTCGACAAAGTCGAGTTGCCCGTTGCAACCACCGATCAAGTCTGGCGCCTGCAACTGCGCGGTAGCGGCAAGGTCGCATTCTGGCTCGACGGCACGGCCAACCTGTTCGCGCAGAACCCGCAACAGCTCAAACCCTTGCGCGAAGACGAAGGCCAGACCCGGCTGACGCTGCACAACGACGTGCTCGGCAAGACCCCGAACCTGGGCATCGCCCTGCCCTATGCGCGACCGCCGGATTCCAGTTTCGCCGTGCTCGATGCCCTGCAACCACAGGCCGGATCCTATTACAGCCTGGTCGACATCATGGCGACGCAGCCGCATTACGAAGACGTGTTCCGCCGGCTGTATCAGGATCGCTTCGGCATCACTCAGGACATCACCCTGCTGGCCGGCCGTCAGCGCAAGGCCGACCTGCGCGCCGACGCCACCAGCAACGCCGGCCTCAATGCCTGGCTCGCCGCCACACGCGCACTTGGCGGCAAGGGCACGCACTACATCGGCTTTGCCGACGAACCGAACCTCAACTACCCGGACTACGCCAGCTACCAGCGCATCTTCAACAGCATGGCCTGGCAAGTGCGCAGCAACCCGGACAACGCCAAAGCCGGCGTCCGCATCGCCATGCCGGCCAGCTCCCGGTTCGTCAATGGCCCGCTCGTCGACAATGCCGCCGACAAGCGCGGCATCGACTGGGCCCGACGCTTGCTGGCCGAGTCCGGCGACAAGATCGATGCGCTGGCATGGCACGAATGGATGGTCCGCGACCTGCTGGCGACCCGTGTCTACCGCGATAGCGTACGCAAAGCGGCAGAGCTGGTGGGGCTCGACGCCCAGGGACGACCGCGCAAAGCCTTGTTGCTGGACCAGACCAACATGTCCAGCGGGGCCAGCCTCAGCCCTTACGATCAGGAAACCCACTACGCCTCGTTATGGTGGGCCTCGGTCATCATCAATGCTTCCCAGGACGGCTTGCTCGACATGCTCGGCTGGTTCCAGGCCGACGACGAACCTGAGTATCCCAAGGGCATGTTCCGCGTGCTCGGCAAGGATGAATTCGAGCTCAAGCCCGTAGGCCTGGCGCAGCAATTCATCCGCAAGCATTGGCTACGCGATGTCATGCGCCTGGAGAACGACGCCTTCGAGGTTGACGTGCTGGCCATGTCTGCCGGGCACCAACGCAGCCTGCTGGGCGTCAACAAAGGCTCACGCTTGCAGCGCGTGAGACTGGCCGGCGCGCAATGTCCATTGTCCCAGGGATCATTGCGCTATTTCGGCGCCGACAACCGCAGTCGCGACGCATCTTTCAACTGCCTGGAGGGTCGCATCACCTTCGATTTACCAGGAGAAACCCTGTTTGCCCTCAGCTGGAGCACCTCATGAACGTCATTGATTTTTTACCGCGTGGACGATGCGTCGCGCATTGAGTCACTCCACTCACGGTCAACACCGTCAGGAGTCAAAAACATGAATGCTCTGAAAAAACTCAGTGATCACATCAAGCAAAAAGGCCTGCGCGCCACCGTCGGCAAGTTGTGGAAACACTACGTATTTTTCCACGAAGAATTGTTGTGGATGGAGCGCGATCTGGTGAGCCCGGTACCGCCACACAAGCTTCGACCCTATACACCGCTGCGACTGGAAACCATCACCCCACAAAACGCCGTGGCGTTCGCCAAACACTTCGGCGATCGCGTGGGCACCATGGCCGAGTTGGCGTGCGAAGGGTACACCGGGCATATGTACCTGGATGAAAACGGCGATGCCGTGGCCTTTATCTGGGGCAGCACACGCGATTATTTCGACCGTCATTACTACGGCTGCATGTTCCCGGTGAAGCCAGGTGAGTTCTTCGAGTTCGCTCTCGAGCAGATTCCTGCCTACCGGGGCACCACGCTGTCGATCGATTTCCAGCTGAACCTGTGGAAAGCCATGGCTGATCAGGGCTGCAACAAAGTGGTGGATATCTGCGAGTCCCACAACATTCCCGCGCTCAAGCTGCACATGCGCATGGGGTATCGCGAGCAAGGACGGATCATGAACATCTACCACCTGTTCGGCGGGCGCTTCTTCCGCGAAACCCGCTACAGCGGTTCACGTCTGGATGCCTTGCGCAAACCGGCACCCTCTCCTGTTCCCGCCGAGGCGAGCTGATCTTATGTCTGCACGATTCGAATGGCGCACTTCGCTGTGCACCGACGACTTTCCGATAGCGGCTTACGAAGCATTGCGCCAGCGCGTAACGGACCACACGCCGTTCAACAAACTGGCCTGGCTATACGCGTCGGAACTGGCACTCAAGCCCGGCGAGCAATTGCATGTGCTGCTCGGCTGGCAGGGTGGCGAACTGGCGCTGTGCCTGCCGCTGGTGGCGTCCGTGGAACGCTTTGCGCTTTTGCCGTTTCGGGTCCTGCATCATTTGGGCTATCCCCTCGCCGACCGCCTCGCACTGCTGACGAGGCTGGACGACGACGCTATGCGCAAGGCGTTGACGCAGATCCGTCAACACCTGCCCCATACCGTGCTGCAACTCAACGAACTGGCCGGCTCCACGGCGCAAGCCCTGGCACCGTGGCAGGCACTGAGTTCGACCGCCGAACAACGCCTCAGCTGTCGGGTGCCGGTGCACCTGATCAGCGAAGCCGACCATCAGGAAGTCTCCGGCGACCCGCGCTACAAACTGCGCCGCGCACGCAAACGCATCGCCGCGTGCGGGGCCCAGGTGCGGCGGATCACCCCCGACGCCCTGACCATGGGGCCGCTGTTGCAGGACATCAGTGAAGTCGAAGCGGTGAGCTGGAAAGGCGACGAAGGGGTCGGGATCTTTTCCGATGCGCGCCATCGCCAGTGGATGGACCGCGCCTTCACCGCCCTCGCGGTCCGAGGCCTGGTGCGCGTGGTGGTGCTGGAGCTGGAGGGGCGCTGCATCAGCTATCGCCTCGGCTTGCTGGAACAGGGCCGACTGTACGACTACAACCTGGCGTTCCTGCCGCAATATGCTGACCTGGGCAGCGGCCGGGTGCTGCTAGAAGAGTGGATTCGCTGGGGCCTGGAAGACAACTGGCAGTGGATCGATGCGTCACGGGTCAGCCTGGAAAACTCCAGCCATCAACTGCACGAACGCATGACCGGGCAACTGGAACACTGGCGCTGGAGTTTTTACTCCTGGCGTCCAGGCGGTCTGGTGCTGGGACTGGCCTTGCGGGTCTGGCAACGCTTCAAACCCCGATTGCAGCAATGGCGCGCCCGGCGCGCGGCGGCCGCAGTCGCCACCCCGGCGCCCGGCGCAACACCTGTTGTCAAAAGGCCTGCGCCTACGGAAAACCTCAAGGAGGGTAAACATGCCCCGGCAAGTGATAGTCAACGCTGACGATTTCGGCCTCAGTGCCTGCGAAAACGCAGTGATCCTGGGCGCGTTCCAGGCCGGGCTCATCAGCTCCGCCACCGCCATGGCCAACATGCCGGCGTTCGAAGCGGCCTGTGCCATGGCCCGGCATCCATTGCTCGAAGGCCGCATCGGCCTGCACTTCAACCTGACCTACGGCCGTCCATTGAGCCAGAGCATTGTGCAACGCCCGACGTTTTGCGACAGTGCCGGCGTGTTCGACCTCAACCTGTCCCGCACCCGCCTCTGGCTCGGGCGCCGGGATCGCCACGCCGTACTGGAAGAACTCGAAGCCCAGTGGCAGCGCTGCCTGGACAACGGCCTGCGCCCCAGCCACCTGGACTCTCATCAGCACGTGCACAACATCTGGCCGATCGGCGAGATCGTCGCGCGCTTCGCCGCCCGCCAGGGGGTGCCGGTGCGTCTGGCGCGCAACCTGGGGCAAAACCTCAGCTTGCCCAAGCGCGTGTTCAAGGACCTGCTCAACCGTCGCCTGAGCAACCTGGCCGGCGCCACCGCCGACTACGTGTGCACCCCGGTGGATCTGCGCAACGCTGAGCCGCCACCCGACGGACTGCTGGAAATCGTCGCCCACCCGAACCAGCTCGGCGCCGACTTCGGCGATGCCTACCTGGAACCGGGAGAGTCCTTGAGTGCACTGCTGGAACAGCGCTTGCCGGGTGTGCCGCGGGTAGCCTATACCGCTGCGGGCGATGCTGCGCCTCACCGTGCGCGGGCCGTTCTGGAGTAATCCGCAATCCCTGTGGGAGCGTGGCCCCGCGATGGCTATGTGTTGGGCGCATCTGTTTTGATGGTGTACATATCCGTTTCTGCGGTAACGGCCTCTGGCGGTTCCGCTTTTACAGCGGGTCACTTGGAAAAGCCCCAAGTAACCAAAGGCTCTTGCCCCTGACATTCGGTGCCTCGCCGTGGCTCGGCATGCCCTCGCTCCGGTCCTGCTCCGTGGGCCCGCCGCCATCGGCCATCCATGGCCGGCGGCGGCTAACCCGGCATCCATGCCGGGTTGCCCACTGCGCAGAACCTGCGCTCGGCCTCATGAGGGGGCGTGTACCGCAAAAGCAAAAGCGAGGCGGCCGACCGGCCGGCCTGATCGCGGGGTTCGTTCGCTTGTGAGAATTGAGTCGGCTGACAGGCCCCATCGCGAGCCTGCTCGCGATGGGGACCCCACAAACATCCCGGAAAAAACCCGCCTGAACGCGGAAATGTCTGACGGCTCACTCGTATCCATTTGGATACGATCGAGCAATGAATTATCTTATTCAGCAAACCGCTACTTTCGCAACATGGCACGCCTCGGTTCGCGATTTGCGAGCCAAAGTAGCTATCGCTCGTCGCATTGACCGCACCTCTGCAGGTAATCTTGGCGACAACAAGGCTGTCGGTGATGGCGTTTCTGAAATGCGCGTAGACGTGGGTGCCGGATACCGGGTTTACTTCACGATGCGAGGTGGTGTCGTCATTGTCCTGCTGGCCGGAGGTGACAAGTCATCTCAAACCGCCGATATCAAACGCGCAAAAAAAATGGCAAAGGAGGTTTGACCATGAGCCAGACTTTGACGATTTTCGACATGGCGGCGCTGCTCGACAGTGATGAAGCCATTAGCGAGTACCTCTCTCAGGTACTGGCAGACGGTGACAATGAGGAGTTTCTTCGCGCTATCGGCTATGTGGTGAAAGCCCGTGGCATGTCACAGATAGCCAAAGACTCGGGAATGGGTCGCGAAAGCCTCTACAAAGCCTTCGCACCGGGAGCAAAACCACGTTTCGATACGGTCCTGAAGGTCATTCATGCCTTGGGCATAGATCTCTGCGCGCAGCCGGGGCATACCGTCAATCACTCAAATCTCTGATTTGATTCTCCGCGTTATGTCGCTGGCTTCACCACCACCCACGTAAAACACAACGGCAACTGCGCCACCTGCTGCTGATAGCGGTCATAGAGTTCTTCGCGATTGGAGTGCGGGTACTCCTTGAAGTGACGGATCTGCAGCCCTGCCGCAATGGCGGCGCTGAAGAAGTCGCCCAGGGTGTGGACAAACCAGTAGGACGCCGCCGACGGCTGTTCGACCTTGCCTTCGTAGACGATCGGTTCGTGCTGCACGAACGGTTCGCGACGGAAGTATGAGCTGGACACGCGAAAAGGATCGGCAGCCTCGGGTTCGAACATTTCCAGGAACGGGTGGGTTTCGTACACCACCAGCGCCCCACCCGGCTTCAGCGTGCACGCCACATGGCGGAAGAATTCGCCGATGTCCGGCATCCAGTTCAGGACGCCGATGGTGATCAGCGCCAGGTCAAAGCGCTCCTGCAGTTGCGCAGGCAAATGGTGAATGTCCGCTTCGATGAATTGCGGCGCATGGGGCGAGCGGGACGCCAGTTCCCGTGCCTGTTCGAGAAATGCTTCAGACTGGTCGACGCCCACCACGCTACGCGCGCCCAGGGCAAACAGCGACAGACTTTCGCGACCGTTGTTGCAGCCCAGTTGCACCACCTCCTTGCCGTCGACACCTGTCTGGGTCAGCAAGGCGGTCAAGGTGTCATCCAGGCAGGAGAAATCCGCGTGCGCCACGTCCTTCAACAAGGCTTGCCATTCGCAGGAAGCTTTGTGGTGACGGGCGGAGTCATTCCAGGCCTCGCGGTTACTGGCGATGGCTTGTTCTTTTGTCGGCAGTTCCATTGCACGCTCCAGGGTTCGGGTCGTCGATTTGACCGGCCGGAGTCTAGATCAACCTCCTCCTGGCAGGTGTTGCGAACTTGTAATCCGCACAGCACCAACGGCTGCCCACGGCGGCAGCTATAGTTAATGACCTTGGGAGAAATGTGGTTAAACCGATTTAGCAGGTGTTGCCATGAACAAAACCAATCTGACGCTTTTGCTCGCCGTCTGCCTGAGCGCGACCGCCGTCGCCCACGCCGACGACATGCCAAACACCACCAACTACAGCAGTGAATTCAACTATTACGGCGCCGACCAACCCTTCGCGCACCCCGTACCACTGTCCATGAGCATCGTGCCACCAGGTTCGTACCTCCCGACCGCACCCGGGGAGTTCATTCCGGTTTCAAGTGAGCACGTGTTCTCCGACTCGCGCCTGCCGACTGTGGCCGACGCCACGGTTCGCGTGTTTGTCCGCAGCTACGATCCGGAACATGGCGTCTACGTGAACCAGGAAGTCCAGGACTCCGGTTGCGTGCTGTCCTGCATGAGGCAAGGCCAGGTATTGCAGTGAGCCTTACCACTGGCGTTTGTCCGGGCGGGCGAGGCCGAGTTTTTCGATCCGGTAGCGCAACATGTCCCGGCTAAGACCCAGCAGGCGTGCCGATTTGGTGACGTTCCAGTCGGTCTTGTCGAGCATCTTGCGCACCATGTCGCGCTCCACTTCCGGCAGGTTCATGGATTCGTTGCCGTTGTAGGAGGGACGCGGTTCGCTGAAATGTTGCGGCTCGTGATGAAACATAGGTGGCTCATCCACCAGGCTCAGGCAGACGTTCAACTGATGGACGGCGATGGTGTCGCTTTGCGCCAGCAACACGGTTTGCTCCAGCATGTTGCGCAATTCCCGCACGTTGCCCGGCCAGCTGTAGCTGAGCAGCAAATCTTCGGCCTGATTACTGAAATGCAGGTTCGGCTTGCCGTAGCGTTTGCCATGCAGCCCCAGGAAGTGCCGGGCCAGCAGCAGGATATCGGCACCCCGGGCATACAGGCGCGGCACCTTGATCGAAATGATGCGCAGGCGGAAAAACAGGTCGCGGCGGAATTTGCCTTGCTGGACCATTTGTTCGAGATTGCAGTTGGTGGCGCTGATCACCCGCAGATCGACCTTGCGCTCCTTCACCGAACCGACCCGGCGAATGGTCCGGTCTTCCAGCAGCTTCAGCAGCTTGGCTTGCAACAGCAGGTCCATTTCACCGATTTCATCGAGGAACAGCGTGCCGCCATCGGCCGCTTCCACCAGCCCCATGCGACGCTCCTTGGCGTCGGTGAAGGCGCCCTTCTCGTGGCCGAACAGTTCCGATTCCACCAGATTGGACGGAATCGAAGCGCAGTTGAATTCAATGAACGGGCCTTTGCTGCGCGGGCCGTCGAAGTGCAGGGCCCGGGCCACCAGTTCCTTGCCGGTGCCGGTCTCGCCTTCCACCAGGACCGGCGGCAGATCACTGTTGGCCATCCGCCGTTCGGCGTCGAGCAACTGGCTGATGATGCCCTTGAGGTATGCCATCGGTGCCGACTCGCCAATCAGCGCCTGCAACCCCGACTTCTGGGCTTCGCGCTCCTGGTAAAACGACAGCGTGCGCTCCATGCGGTCGGTAGCCAGGGCCTTGTCCAGCAGCAGCTTGAGCTCCGGCAGGGCCACCGGTTTGGTGACGTAGTGAAAGGCGCCCTCTTTCATCGCCACCACGGCGTCTTCGACGTTGCCGTAGCCGGTCATCATGATCACTTTCAGATCCGGCGCGCTGACGCGCAGCTTCTGGATCAGGTCGTGACCACTCATGCCCGGCAACGAGTTGTCGGTCAGTACCACGTCAGGAGCGAAAGCACCCAATTGCTCCAGTGCGTCTTCAGCCGAGTAGCAAACGGTCACCTCGAAGCCCTTGCGCTCCAGGTAAGTCTGAATATTCTCGGCGAGGATTTCGTCATCCTCGACCAACAGAATGCTGTGCTCCATATGCCCCTCCCGTTGCCACTTTGAAATTGAGACAAACACGGGTTCCTTCCTGCTCCCGGCTGGTCAGTTCGACCGAGCCGTCAAACCGCTCCATTATTCTCTTGACCAGGGCCAGGCCCACACCCAACCCACCTTGCTTGGTGGTGAAAAACGGCTTGAAGACCAGTTGTTGCTGTTGTTTGGACATGCCCTTGCCGGTGTCGGTCAGGGTCATGCTCAAGTCGCCGGGCACAGAGGAATCGATCTCGATCGTCAGCACGCCACCCTTGGGCATGGCTTCCAGTGCGTTGGCAAACAGGCTATTGAGTATTTGCGTGAGCAGCACCTGTTGGCTGACGACCGGTGGCACGCTGACAGGAGAGAAGCGCACTTCGACGTTCGAACGTTTGATCAGGGACTCAAAGGCACTCAAGGTGTCATCGAGGGCCAGCACCAGGTCGACCGTTTCACAGTCGTCATTCATCGGCCGCAACGACACCAGCAATTCACGGACCCAGCGCGACATGCGGTCGACCTGACTGATGATGTCGCCAATGTTTTTCTGTGCGGTCTGGCTGGCGATGCCTTGGGCCAGTTCGGCGCTGGAACGGATGTTCGCCAGTGGATTGCGCAGGCTGTGGGCGACCGCCGAGGACATTTCCCCCAAGGCGACAAAGGTTTCGTTGGCGATCAGCTGTTTCTGCTGGCTCTGCAGCTGTATCGCCGCGCGCCGGACGATCCAGAACAGCCCCAGGTAAATGACCGCCCCGCCGATCAGGGTGGCCAGCCAGATCGCCTTGAAGCCACGCTGGATGCGTTCCACCAGGTCCACCGGTTCCTTGTAGATCTCCACCATGGCAATCACTTTGCTTCTGTCGGCATTGAACATCGGAATGTAGTTCTCGACGAACAGGTATTCCGGTTCGCGCAGCAGGCGTTGCTCGGGGCGCTCCTCATCGATCTCGTGGTAGCGGGTGGACACCGGCGATTTCATTTCGAAGGATTCATCCAGCTCCTCGTCGTCTTCGATGCGTATGCCAATCAACTCGGAGTTTGTCGACCAGACCACGGTGCGGTCCTGGGCGTACACCGTCGCCAGCAGGATGTCCGGCAGATGCTCCACATGGTCGAGAAACTCAACGCGCGCGGCGGCCCGGGCTTCGGGGTTGATGTCGGAATCGGCATGGTCCATGCGTGGGTCGAGCATTTCGCCCATGGTTCTGCCCGGCGAAATCCTGGCATGACGGATTTCGGCCTCGCCAATGGCTTGAATGAACTGCGCAGTCAGCATCGAATCGCGCTCGATGCTTTCATCGACCACAAAGCGCGTGGAGATGTAACCCAGCCCCAGCGCCACCACGGCGATGATGAAAAAGCTTGCCAGGGAGAACCAGCGCAGCAAGTTGAACTGCGGCCGCCAACCCTTGCGCGGTACTGCCGGAGCCTGCGGCGCAGCTACTTTTTGTTGTTCCAGTATCTGCATGGCTTTGTCCTGAGTCTTTGAGATCGAGCCTTTCCAGCCGGGTATCAAGTCAGTGTAGGTAACATTGATAGCAATTGACTGGCCCACGTAACTATTTCGACGCTATTGCACCTGGGTCATGTCGGGTTGCGCGACCGAATGATGATGTTCAGGCTCCTCGTTACCACTGGCCAATGGCACTACCGGCGGATGCTGACGGTTGGTTTCTTCCTGCAGGAAATCGATGATGGACTGGACGGAACGCTCATCCAGCCGCAAGTTGGGCATCGGGATCCTGTTGTAGCGATCGAACAGTTCCATCGCAATCGGGTCCTTTTCCGCGAGCATGCGATCCGGTTCGCGGATCCAGCGGTTGAGCCAGGCCGGATCGCGCTGATGGGTCACGCCGATCAGGTCCGGGCCGATGCTGTGCAGGCCGATGCCCTGCCCGTCCAGCGGACCGAGGCTGTGGCAAGATGCGCAACGGGTGCGGAATAGCTCTTCACCATTGCTCGGCGGACGGATTTGCGGTGCATCGGCATAGCTTTCTTCCACACTGGGCTGTTTCCAGTTCTGCAAGGTATTGGCCAGTTGGTCGGCCAGAATCCACGGGTTTTCGAACGGCGAGGCTTTCATCCAGCGGCCCGTTGCCTGGTTGCCGACGATCAGGCTGAGGTTGTGGTCCTTGTTGCGCCCGTTATCGATGCCTTCGATGAACAGCCCCAGCTTCTTGCGCAGCTCGGTGACGTCGGCGAATTCCCCGGTGAGGAATTTCCACCCGGGCCCGACCTGGAAGCGTTGCGCATAGGCTTTGAGCACCTTGGGGGTATCACTCAAGGGGTCGATGCTGATGGAATAGAAGAAGACGTCCTTGCCGACCCGATCCCCCAGCAGTTTCTGCACCTGGCGCAGGCGCGCGGTTTCCAGGGGGCAGGAGTCGCTGCACGAGGTGAAGATGAAGTTGATCACCACCACCTTGCCTTTGATCATGTCATCGAAAAAACGCAGCTGCTGACCGTCCTGGTCGGTCAGCAGGGTGTTGGGGAAATAGTCGCCTCCCCACGGGGTGGCGGCTTCAACGACAGCGGGTTCGGCAGTGGATGCAGGAGCAGGTGCGGGCGTCGACGTCGGCTGGCTGGCGACCAGCAGCTGGCTGGCCAGCAAACCGGTCACCATCATCAGCACCAGGTGCATGCCCAAGGCTCGTGAGCGTGGTGAATGCAGCCTCATGTTCATCTCGACGCCCTCCCTGTTCAGGGTTTGACAACCACTTCAGGACCCGTCCTGTTGTGGCAACGGACCAGTGGCCGCCGGTGGAAACGGCAAGGACGCGGCCGGCGTGGCGGGGTCAGGTTTTGCCGGACCGAATGCTTCGAACAACAGCAGTTGTTGCGTGGATGGCTGCGCACCGAACAACGGGCTGGACTTGTTATTGTTGGAGTAATTAAAACGGGGCTGCACGGCGGGCGGCAGGACGCTCAAGGGCGTTAACAGTCCTGAACGTTTGAAGTTGTACTGCCCTTTTTTTTCCATCACCAGCCGCCTCGATGTCGTGATGGGGGTGATGGGGGTTCTGCAAGGACCTCGCCAATTATGTAATTTTCTTGTAAAAAAGCACTAACACTTTACAAAACAATGACTTACCAATATCAATGTGCGATGGCCGTGGAAATGACCGGGGATTGAAACCCAATATTGGGGGATAGTTCATCCCCGTTTTTTCAGGGGACCAGATTAAACAACAGACGGACAGTGGTGCCCTCGCCTTCACGACTATCCAGGGTCACCGCACCGCCAAAACGTTCCATGATCCGCTTGACCAGCACCAGCCCGACGCCCAGCCCGCTCTGCTTGGTGGTAAAGAACGGCCGGAAGGCCAATGTGCGCTGCTCCTCGCTCATGCCTTTGCCGGTATCGCTCACCTTCACGCTGACGCGCTGGGCATCGCGCGGCTCGATCTGTATGGTCAGCGTACCGCCGCTGTCCATGGCTTCCACCGCATTGGACAGCAGGCTGTTGAGGATCTGGGTCAGTTGCACCTGCTGGCTCAGGACCATGGGCGTCTGATCCGGTTCGAACACCACGTTGACCTTGGCCTTGCTGATCTGATGCTCGTAAGCCATCAGGCTGTCATGCAGTGCCGCCACCAGATTCACCGGTTCAGCTTCGTCATTGAGCGGTCGCAGGGACTGGAGCAACTCCCGTACCCATTTCGACATGCGATCGACCTGACCAATGATGTCGTTGATGTTCCCGTGTGCCGGACCGCTGTCGAACTCTATCGCCAGCTCGGCGCTTGAACGGATGTTCGCCAACGGATTGCGCAGACTGTGGGCGACCGCCGAGGACACCTCCCCCAGCGCCACAAAGGTCTCGTTGGTGATCAATTGCTTCTGCTGCGCCGCCAGCAGGATCGCCGCCCGCCGCACGATCCAGTACAGACCCAGGTAAATCAGACCGCCGCCCAGGGCGGTCGCCAGCCAGATCAGCACCAGGCCGCGCTCCATGCGGTTGATCAGGTCCTGCGGTTCCTTGTAAATCTCGACCATCGCCGTGACGGTGCTGCCATCGGCGTCGAACAGGGGAATGTAGTTTTCGATGAAGATGTACTTGGGGAGCTCCACGAACTTCTGTTCCACGCGGGATTTGTCTACATCGTGGTAACTGGTCGACACGGGAAGCCTGGAGCTGAACGCCCGGTCGAGGTCTTCATCGCCATGGATCGTGGTGCCCATCAAGGCCGGGTTGGTCGACCAGATCACCCTGCGATCGGGGGCATAGATGTTGGCCAGGATCACGTCCGGCAAATTTGCGATATGGTCGAGGAAATCATCACGGGCACTGGCGCTTGACAGCGGGTCGACGTCAGGAAAGTCCTTGTCTTTTCGTGGGTCGAGCAACTCGCCCATGGTCCGGATCTTGGGAATCGACACATTGCGCACCTCGACCGAGGCAATCGCCTGAATGAATTGCGAGGTCAACAGCGCATCGCGCTGCACGCTTTCGGTAATCACGAACTGCGAGGACACCGCCCCCAGCGCCACCGCCACCGTGCCGATCACCGCCATGCTGATCAGCGAAAACCAGCGCAGCAGATCGAACGGCCGCTTGCGCGTGTTCAAGCGGGCTTCGCTTTCGGTCACAAGCACTTTGGTGATTGAGTTCATGGACACGGTTCCCGGAAACCCCCTATAGGTTTATAGCCCACTCATAGCCGTTTGCCCGAACCTGGGGACTGCGATTCCCCACCCTCCCCGCCGTCCTATCCACCCCCAATGTTGGGGACAGCTGCCCGTCTCCCAACCTCCCGGTCTGCGCCGCGACTGCGCCAACGCCTTTACTCCGGGGCTCTCCCGGGCGTTTTCGCTGATTGGTATGGAAGTTGCCAAACTCCCTGCCAACTGACCCATCCCCAAGGGGCAGGTACTTCGATAGAGGGAATACTCATGCACCCTTTACTGTGCAAAACCGCGACCGCCCTGGTCGTGGCCGCTCTAGCCCAAGGTATTGCCCAGGCAGCGCTGTTTGCCGTAGACCCCGGACCCTACCTGCCAGCCAATGGCAATTTCGCCGCCTGATATCAGGACACCCACGGCCGAACCCTTGACCTGTGTTTATCCAAGGCTGTCAATTCCAGGGTTGCCAGCGCGCCGGGCGCTCCGACTTACATGTGCTCGTTGATCCCTGCCCTTGGTATTTTCGACGACACCCAACCGTTGGTCTTCCCGACCAATTTCCCCGACGAAGCGTTCTGGGCCACAGGTGAAACGACCATCGTCGATGCCGCCCGGGGCATCGACCTGACCGATGTCTCGGCGCTCGAAGCTGCCTTCAGTGGCGGTGATCCGCTGGAGGGCGACCAGATCAGCTTCGCCCGTATCCGTATCCGTATTCGCATCGATGTACCCGTCGCCGGCACCTATGTCATCACCCACCCCTACGGCGTCGAAGTGTTCAACGTCGACACCCCCGGCCGGGACTATCCAGACCAACCTCTTCACCCTGTCCGGCAAGGTACTCGACAACCGCGCGCAAACCGCGGTGGACATGACCCGTGCCACCTACCGCCGCATAGCCGGCACGGGCGGTAACAACACCCGGGTCGAAGTGTTTGCCCAAGCCGCCAACGGTTCGACCCTGTGCTTTCGCGAAAGCATCGCCCTGGTACCCGGCCCGCCTGTGTCGCCTTGCCAGACCAACATGCTGAGCGATAACAACGGCGTGTTCTTTGGTCAGCATCTGCTGACCAACGGCACCGTGCCTGCGGTCGTGGTGGTCACCGCCACCAACCCCGCCGGGACCACCCGCCCGACCGCGGTGTCGGGCAAGCTCTCGGACGTGGTGAAAATCCAGACCGCTCGTTACGACTGGAGCAACCACAGCCTGCTGATCGAGGCCACCTCCACCGACGAAGTGGTGGTACCGGACATGGTCGCCCAGGGTTACGGACGGCTGTCGAAAACCGGCACCCTGCAACGCCTGACGGTGGCTGACCTGACTCAACCCCCTGCAACCGTTACGGTGAAATCCGCCGCCGGCGGCGGTGACACCGAGCCGGTCGTAGTCGTCGGCACGGCACCGGACACCGGCGCGAACCAGGCTCCGATCTCTGTCGCCGATACTGCCAGCACCAGCTTCGGCGTGCCGATCACCCTCAATCTGCTGGTTAACGACAGGGACCCGGACGGCAATACGCCGCTGAGCATTACCGCGCTGACCCAACCGGCCGCCGGCCAGGGCACCGTGGCCTTGAGCGGCACTACGGCGGTGGTCTACACCCCTCCCGCTGTCGTCAACGCGCCGCTGACCACGACCTTCACCTACAAGGCCCAGGACGCCAAAGGCCTGGCCTCGACGACTTCGGCAACCGTGACCCTCACCGTGGCGCCTAACCGGCCTCCGGTGGCAGTCGCCGATGCCGTCACGACACCGGGTGTGGCGATCCCCATCAACGTGCTGGCCAACGACACCGACCCGGAAGGCAACGTGCCGCTAGCGGTCGCCAGCTTCACTCAACCCGCGGCGGGTCGCGGCACTGTCAGCAGTAACGGCACGGTGCTCACCTACACTCCGCCGGCCACCGTCACCACGGCCTTCACCACGACCTTCACCTACATCGCCCGGGACAGCTTCGGCGCCCTGTCGACGTCGCCGGCCACGGTCACCGTGCAGGTCTCGCCACGGCCTGCTGTTGAAACCTTCGCAGTGACCACCGCAACGGTGAGTGCCCGCTCCAATAACCGCTTCACCTGGGACTTTGCCGGCACTTCATCGGTGACCACCGGCAACACCATCACCATCAGGGTGACCACTCCGACCGGACTGGTCACCCTGGGCACCACCACCGTACAGGGGAACGGTCGCTGGCGGTTGACGGTGAACACCACCACCACGGTCGTTCCGTCGGCGAACCCGGCCGCCACCATCACCTCGTCCCAAGGCTCCGTGCGGACAGTGCCGGTGATCGCCAACTGAGCCCGCGCCCCATTAGCCACATTGGTTGATGGGGCCGGCTTCAACCCTATGGAAAACCGCGGCCTCAGGTGGGGGGCCGCGGTTTTTTGCCGGGTGCATTGATGGAAGCAATCCAGCGGTGGTCTGGCTGCCATCACTGGAGCGGTGCCCGACCAAGCTCAATCCATTGGGCTGGGACAACTGCAAGTGAATGGCTGGCTCGTAAGCCGCCATCGTCGGAACGCCGCCCGGAGCAGGCTCGCTCCCACATTGGGTCCCGGTTGTACCCGATGTTGTGATCACTCAAGCCCCTGAGTGCGAGCATCCGAGGCGGCATGGTTCTTCATGCGTGCGCATTTCCCTGCAGGAGCTGTCGAGTGCAACGAGGCTGCGATCTTTTGGCTTTATTACTTACAAACAAGATCAAAAGATCGCAGCCTTCGGCAGCTCCTACGCAGTGATACATCCGTGAAATCAGGTCGACTGTCAGGCCGCCATCAAGCTCGCGATGGCGACGTGGCAGGCAACGTGGGTTTTTGAGGGTGTACATATCCATTTCTTCGGTCACGGCCACTTAGGGTTCCGCCCTTACGGCGGGTCACTTGGAAGAGCCCCCAAGTAACCAAGGGCCCTTGCCCCTGACATTCGGTGCCTCGCCGTGGCTCGGCATACCCTCGCTCCGGTCCTGCTCCGTGGGCCCGCCGCCATCGGCCATCCATGGCCGGGGGCGGCTAACCCGGCATCCATGCCGGGTTGCCCACTGCGCAGAACCTCCTCTCGGCCTCACGAGGGGGCGTACACCGCAACAGCGCCCGAGGCGGCCTACCGGCCGGCCTGGTTCTGATGTGTGCGTGTTTCCCTGTAGGAGCTGTCGAGTGCAACGAGGCTGCGATCTTTTGCCTTTATTTTTTACAAGCAAGATCAAAAGATCGCAGCCTTCGGCAGCTCCTACGGAGTGATACATCCGCGAAATCAGGTCGGCTGTCAGGCCGCCTTCGCGAGCAGGCTCGCTCCTACAGAAGAGCAAAGGCAGATCGGCCTACACCCTCGCTTCTCACCACTCATCAGGCCGAGCGTTAGCTCGCCTGCAGCTCTTGATCTTGATCCACCCGCCCCCTCGGAAGGCTGAGTGGAGGCGTTCATCCGGGGGTAGGCGCGCAGCGCCGTTCGGCGCAGCCGAACACATCGAGAGGAGGTCGAGCGAAGCCGACCGGAGGCGATGCCCCCGGATGAATGCCGGAGCGAAGGAACCCCGAGCCTTGGCGAGGGGCCGTACGTAAGGGGCGAGACCTTTGGTTCCTTTGGGCTGGGCCGGCACTCCGGCGTTTGCCAAAGGGACTCGCCGTAAGGGCGAAACCGCCAGCCGCCGTTACCGCAGCAACGGATATGTACTCAGACCCACAACCTGATCGACGAGTCCCGTCAGCCGCTCGGCCAACGCCTTGGCCTGGCTCGCCACGTCGGTAACGGCGGTACTTTCCCACCACATGCCGCGCAACGGCGGGCCCATGGCAAACAGACGGCGCGCGGGCTGACCCTCGGCGTTCAGGACCGCGCCATCGACCTCTGCGGCGATGCCCAAGGCCAAAGGCCCCGGCCGCACCAGGCCGCGGGCGAGCAATTGCCGGGGTAGTGGTCGCGCGACCCGGCGCCAATCGTATTCGATACCGCTGGAGTTGATCAGGGCGGCACCGCTGACCACACTGGTCTGCGCCTCGCCGCGCCGTCGAAGGCGGATACTCACCTCGCCATTGCGCGAAGGCTCAAGCCCATTGAACGAAGCCGCGTGAATACGTAACCGCCCTTCTTTATATAGGCGCTCCACCAATTCGGCGCTCAAGGGTGGCGAGCGGTGGTGATGGCTTTCCCACCACGGCCGCACATGCCGCACGAACTGCCGACGCTGCACGTCCGTCGCCTGATGCCACAAGCGGCAGATATGTGCCCGCACCGTGTCCAGTGGCGCTTGCCAGTCGATACCCTGGGCGATAGCGTCCCGGCAGTGTCGACGCAGTTCGCGCATCAGCTGGCGAGGTGTGCGGATACTCAGGTCCTCAGCGAGAAAATCCACCCAGGCCGGTGGCTGGCGACGCACATGGGGCAGCAGCCCGTGGCGGGAAAACACTTCGATCGGCCCGCGATGCCCGGCCTGTTCCAGGGACACCACGGCGTCGACCATGGTCAGGCCCGAGCCGATGATCATGACCGTCGATTGCGGATCGAGCCGCTGCATGGCCGCCACGTCCCACGGATCGAGGGCGGCCGCATTCAAGCCGCTGGATTCGGTTTGTGGCGTGCGCGCGGCGGGAAACATTCCGGTGGCCAGCACCGCAAACGCGCCCTGCACGCATCGGCCATCGCTCAAGGTCAACCGCACGGTGTCGGCATCGCTTTGCAAATCGACCGCCTCGGCCTGCACATGCTCGACCGTCGAACCGTTCAGTGCACCCACCGCCTGTGCTTCGGCCAGGCGCTGTCGGGCGTACAGGCCGAATACGCCCCGTGGTGGAAACAGTTCGCTGATCGGCACATGCTGCTGATCCGATTCCGGCCAGCCGCCCGCCGCGATGTACCCGGTCAGCCATTGGGTCAGGTCGTCGGCGTTGTCCGGATCGACACTCATCCGCGCCGCATTGCCGTTGAGCGTATGGCCCAGTTCCACCGCACTGTAGGCTTCGCCCCGCCCCAACTCGGCCCGGGGCTCGATCACCAGCACCCGGCGCTGGCCCGGCAAGCGCATCAACTGCGCCGCCAGCATCGCGCCACTGAGGCCGCCGCCGACAATCAGGATGTCGGCGTCATTGGTCAAGGTCTGGTCCATCGTGCTCTCCCTGTTCAGATCACCACGTTACGCACAAACCGCGCCGCCACCGCCCCGTCGTTGCGATAACAGTGCGGCTGGTTGCTGGCGAACATGAAGAATTCACCCGCGGCGATAGGCTGTGGCTGGTCGCCGAGCATAACGGTCAGGCAACCTTCGAAGACATAAATCTGCTCGCTCCAGCCATCGGCGTCCGGCTCCGACGGATACACCTCGCCCGGTTGCAGGCACCACTCCCACTGCTCGACTTCGCGGCTGGCCTGGGCCTTGGAGAGCAACACCGCTTTGCTGCCGGGGATCGTACCGGTCCAGGCCAGCTCATTGATACGACTGGGATCGCGGGCGTCGGGCGCCTGGATCAAATCACTGAAGGCAACGTCGAGGGCTTCGGCCACCCGGTCGAGGGTGGTCAGGCTGACGTTCTTTTCCCCCGCCTCGATCGCCACCAGCATTCGACGGCTGACACCGGACTTTTCCGCCAGCGCGCTCTGGCTCAGGTCGGCGGCATGACGCAAACGACGGACGTTTTGACTGACGTGCTGGAGGACCGAAGCCCGTTGGGTAGAATCTTTGTGCACTATATTGCTCACTGGGTGGGGTTGGGCAGTATACTGCGCAACATTCGACGCATTGTGCGTCCCCCTCCAGTAGCGTGCAAGGTCATGACGTTGGTGAACTCCCCAAAGGCTTCCTCCCGTTTCACACGGTTCAGCAAGGCTGAATGCGTGCTGGTGCTGATCACGATGGTCTGGGGCGGTACCTTCCTGTTGGTACAGCACGCGATGACCGTCAGCGGCCCGATGTTTTTCGTCGGCCTGCGTTTTGCCGCCGCCGCGAGCATCGTCGCCCTGTTCTCCTGGCGTCATCTGCGCGACATGACTTTGTTCGAACTCAAGGCGGGGTCGTTTATCGGCGTGGCGATCATGCTCGGCTACGGCTTGCAGACGGTCGGGTTGCAGAGCATTCCCAGCAGCCAATCGGCATTCATTACCGCGCTGTACGTGCCTTTCGTGCCGTTGCTGCAATGGCTGGTGCTGGGGCGGCGCCCGGGGTTGATGCCCAGCATCGGCATCATGCTGGCCTTTAGCGGGTTGATGCTGTTGTCCGGGCCGTCCGGTGCGGCGTTCAACTTCAGCTCCGGTGAAATCGCCACCTTGATCAGCGCCGTGGCCATTGCGGCCGAGATCATCCTGATCAGCACCTATGCCGGCCAGGTCGATGTGCGCCGGGTGACGGCGGTGCAACTGGCGGTGACTTCGGTGCTGTCGTTCCTGATGGTGGTGCCGACCAACGAGGCGATTCCGGATTTCTCGTGGTTGCTGCTGTGTAGCGCGCTGGGCCTTGGGGCGGCAAGCGCGGCGATTCAGGTGGCGATGAACTGGGCACAGAAAAGCGTGTCACCGACCCGCGCCACGCTGATCTATGCCGGTGAGCCGGTATGGGCCGGGATTGTCGGGCGTATCGCCGGGGAACGTTTGCCGGCGATTGCCCTGGTCGGGGCCGGGTTGATTGTAGCGGCGGTGATAGTCAGTGAGTTGAAGACCAAGGGTAAGGCTGCGACGGTTGATGAACTGCTGGAAAGCGAAAGCGGCAACTGAAACATTAAAGATCAAAAGATCGCAGCCTGCGGCAGCTCCTACATTGAAATGCGTACTTTGTAGGAGCTGCCGCAGGCTGCGATCTTTTTTGCCTCCCAATGAAACAATGTGAATCAGGGCTTTTCCGTCTACCGTGTAGGATTCTGCGACAGCTTGGCGTTTGGTGATCCGGGAGCTGGCACGTATGATGCTTCACAAACTTCCGCAGATTAGAAGCCTATGTCCCTGATAGTTCTACTGCTTCTGCCTTTCATAGGCAGCTGTTTGGCGGCCGTGTTGCCGCACAATGCCCGTAACGCCGAATCTCTGCTAGCCGGCCTGATCGCCCTGATCGGCACCCTTCAGGTCGCATTCCTGTACCCGCAGATCGCCCATGGCGGCGTCATTCGCGAAGAGTTTTCATGGCTGCCCAGCCTGGGCCTGAACTTCGTCCTGCGCATGGACGGTTTCGCCTGGCTGTTCTCCATGCTGGTGCTGGGCATCGGCACCCTGGTTTCGCTGTACGCCCGCTACTACATGTCGCCGAACGATCCGGTGCCGCGTTTCTTCGCGTTTTTCCTGGCCTTCATGGGCGCCATGCTCGGGCTGGTGATCTCCGGCAACCTGATCCAGATCGTGTTTTTCTGGGAGCTGACCAGCCTCTTCTCGTTCCTGTTGATTGGCTACTGGCACCATCGCGCCGATGCCCGGCGCGGCGCCTACATGGCGCTGATGGTGACCGGTGCGGGCGGTTTGTGCCTGCTGGCGGGGGCCATGCTGCTCGGCCATGTGGTCGGCAGCTATGACCTGGACAAGGTCCTGGTCGCCGGCGACCTGATTCGCGCCCATGGCCTCTACCCGATTCTATTGCCCCTGATCCTGATCGGTGCCTTGAGCAAAAGTGCGCAATTTCCCTTTCATTTCTGGTTGCCCCACGCCATGGCCGCGCCGACGCCCGTGTCGGCGTATCTGCACTCGGCGACCATGGTCAAGGCCGGGGTCTTCCTGCTCGCGCGGCTATGGCCTTCGCTTTCGGGCAGTGAAGAATGGTTCTACATCGTCAGCGGCGCCGGCGCCTGCACCCTGTTGCTCGGGGCGTACTGCGCAATGTTCCAGAACGACCTCAAGGGCTTGCTGGCCTACTCGACCATCAGCCACCTCGGCCTGATTACCCTGTTGCTCGGCCTGAACAGTCCGCTGGCCGCCGTCGCCGCGGTGTTCCATATCCTCAACCACGCGACCTTCAAGGCCTCGCTGTTCATGGCCGCCGGCATTATCGACCACGAAAGCGGCACCCGCGACATCCGCAAACTCAGTGGCCTGTACAAGCTGATGCCGTTCACCGCCACCCTGGCCATGGTCGCCAGCGCCTCGATGGCCGGCGTACCGTTGCTCAACGGCTTCCTGTCCAAGGAAATGTTCTTCGCCGAAACCGTGTTCATCAATGCCACCCGCTGGGTCGAACTCAGCTTGCCGATCGTGGCAACCATTGCCGGTACCTTCAGCGTGGCATACTCCCTGCGTTTCACCGTGGATGTGTTCTTCGGTCCGCCCGCGACCGACTTGCCCCACACGCCCCACGAGCCACCGCGCTGGATGCGCGCGCCGGTCGAGTTGCTGGTGTTCACTTGTTTGCTGGTGGGGATCTTCCCGGCCCAGGTGGTCGGCCCGCTGCTCGCGACGGCGGCGCAACCGGTGGTCGGCGGCACGCTGCCCGAGTACAGCCTGGCGATCTGGCATGGCCTGAACGCGCCGATGATCATGAGCCTGATCGCATTGTCCTGCGGCACCGTGCTCTATCTGCTGCTGCGCAATCAATTCAAGCGCGGACGCTTCAACCGTCCGCCGGTCATTGGTCGCCTGGACGGCAAGCACCTGTTCGAATACGCGCTGGTCGCGATCATGCGCCTGGCCCGTCGCCTGGAGCCGCGGATTGGCACCCGGCGCCTGCAAATGCAGTTGTTCCTGGTGGTGTTCGCCGCCGTGCTGGCCGGGTTGATCCCCATGCTGCACAGCAGCCTGCACTGGGGCGACCGGCCGAAAATCCCCGGGTCGATCGTCTTCGTCACCTTGTGGTTGCTGGCCATCGCCTGCGCCCTGGGCGCGGCCTATCAAGCCAAGTATCACCGGCTCGCGGCCCTGACCATGGTCAGCGTCTGCGGCCTGATGACCTGCGTCACTTTCGTCTGGTTTTCGGCGCCGGACCTGGCCCTGACCCAACTGGCGGTCGAAGTGGTGACCACGGTGCTGATCCTGCTGGGCCTGCGCTGGTTGCCACGACGGATCGAGGAAGTCTCGCCGTTGCCCGGCAGTCTGCGCCGGGCGCGGGTACGGCGGATCCGCGACTTGCTGCTGTCGACCGCGGTCGGTGTCGGCATGGCGTTGCTGGCCTACGCCATGCTGACGCGCCAGACCCCCAACGATATTTCCTCGTTCTACCTCAGCCGCGCCTTGCCCGAAGGCGGCGGCAGCAACGTGGTCAACGTGATGCTGGTGGACTTCCGTGGTTTCGACACCCTCGGTGAAATCACGGTGCTGGTGGCGGTGGCCCTGACCGTGTTCGCCCTGCTGCGCCGCTTCCGCCCACCGAAAGAAAGCCTGCAACTGCCGGCCCAGCAACGCTTGCTCGCACCGGACGTGGTCACCGACCTGGTCAACCCGCGTCATGCCAGCGACACCGCACTCGGCTTCATGATGGTGCCGGCGGTGCTGGTGCGCCTGCTGTTGCCGGTGGCGCTGGTGGTGTCGTTCTACCTGTTCATGCGCGGGCACAATCAACCGGGCGGCGGCTTTGTTGCGGGGCTGGTGATGTCGGTGGCGTTCATCCTGCAATACATGGTCGCCGGCACGCAGTGGGTCGAGGCGCAAATGAGCCTGCGGCCACTGCGCTGGATGGGCACCGGACTGCTGTTTGCCACGGCCACCGGGCTGGGTGCGATGCTGGTCGGCTATCCGTTCCTGACCACCCACACCTGGCATTTCTCGTTGCCGCTGCTGGGTGACATTCACCTGGCCAGCGCGTTGTTCTTCGACATCGGCGTATACGGCGTGGTGGTCGGTTCGACCCTGTTGATCCTCACAGCCCTCGCCCACCAATCGGTGCGGGGTCACAAAACCGCTGCCCAGCCTAAATCCGTTGCCATGAAGGAGGTCGTCTGATGGAAGAAGTCATCGCAATCGCCATCGGCGTACTGGCCGCGTCCGGCGTCTGGCTGATCCTGCGCCCACGGACGTTCCAGGTGGTCATGGGCCTGTGCCTGCTGTCCTACGGCGTCAATCTGTTCATTTTCAGCATGGGCAGCCTGTTCATCGGCAAGGAACCGATCATCAAGGACGGCGTACCGCAGGACTTGCTGCATTACACCGATCCGTTGCCGCAAGCACTGGTGCTGACGGCGATCGTCATCAGCTTTGCCATGACCGCACTGTTTCTGGTGGTGCTGCTGGCCTCCCGGGGCCTGACCGGCACCGACCATGTGGATGGCCGGGAGCCCAGGGAATGATGGCGATGACCCACCTGATCGTCGCACCCATTCTGCTGCCGCTGCTGACCGCCGCGATCATGCTGATGCTCGGCGAGAAGCACCGGCCGCTCAAGGCGAAGATCAATCTGTTCTCCAGCCTGCTCGGCCTGGGCATTGCCGTGGCGTTGTGGCAATGGACACAAACCACCGGCGTGCCCGGCTCCATCGGTGTGTACCTGCCGGGCAACTGGCAAGTGCCGTTCGGCCTGGTGTTGGTGGTCGATCGCCTGTCGGCACTGATGCTGGTGCTGACCGGCATCATAGGCGTCTGTGCCCTGCTGTTTGCCATGGCCCGCTGGGACGGCGCCGGTTCGAGTTTTCACGCGCTGTTCCAGATCCAGATGATGGGCCTTTACGGCGCGTTCCTCACCGCTGACCTGTTCAACCTGTTCGTATTCTTCGAAGTGTTGTTGGCGGCGTCCTACGGGTTGATGCTCCACGGTTCGGGCCGGGCGCGGGTGTCGTCGGGGCTGCACTACATCTCGATCAACCTGTTGGCCTCGTCACTGTTCCTGATTGGCGCGGCGCTGATCTATGGCGTCACCGGCACGTTGAACATGGCTGACCTGGCGGTAAAAATCCCGCTGGTGTCCGAAGCTGATCGGGGCTTGCTGCACGCCGGCGCGGGGATTCTGGCCGTCGCGTTTCTGGCCAAGGCCGGCATGTGGCCGTTGAACTTCTGGCTGGTGCCGGCCTATTCCTCGGCCAGTGCGCCGGTGGCGGCGATGTTCGCGATCATGACCAAGGTCGGCGTCTACACCTTGCTGCGCCTGTGGACGCTGCTGTTCTCCGCCCAGGCCGGGGCATCGGCGTTCTATGGCGGGCAGTGGCTGATTTACGGTGGCATGGCGACCATCGTCTGCGCCGCCATGGCGATCCTCGCCGCGCAACGCCTGGAGCGCATGGCCAGCCTGAGCATTCTGGTGTCGGCGGGCATTCTGTTGTCGACCATCGGTTTCGCCCAGCCGAACCTGGTCGGCGCGGCGCTGTTCTACCTGTTCAGCTCGACCCTGGCATTGAGCGCATTGTTCCTGCTGGCCGAACTGATCGAACGCTCGCGCTCGGCCAACGAAATCCTGCTCGAAGACGAAACCGAACTGCTGCCGCGGCCACTGGAATCCCTGCATCCGCCCAAAGGCATCAACCTCGACGACGAACAAAAAGCCGTGGTCGGCCAGGTGATTCCCTGGACCATGGCGTTTCTTGGCCTGAGCTTCATCGCCTGCGCCTTGCTGATCATCGGCATGCCGCCGCTCTCCGGCTTTATCGGCAAACTCGGGTTGATCGGTGCCCTGCTCAATCCGCTGGGCCTGGGCAACAGCGGCAACACACCGGTTTCCAACGCCGCGTGGGGCCTGTTGGTGTTGTTGATTGTGTCCGGGTTGGCGTCGCTGATCGCGTTCTCGCGCTTGGGTATCCAGCGCTTCTGGACGCCAGCCGAACGTCCTTCGCCCCTGCTGCGACGCCTGGAATGCGTGCCGATCTTCGCCCTGCTGGGCTTGAGCATTGCGCTGACCTTCAAGGCCGATCCGCTGCTGCGCTACACCCAGGCCGCCGCCGATGCCTTGTACAACCCGCAGCAGTACGTGATGGCGGTGCTCGACACGCGCGTTGTACCGAACCCGCCGGCCCATGCAACCCCGCAGGAGGTGCAGCCATGAAGCGCCTGTTTCCGGCACCGTTGCTGTCGCTGGCCTTGTGGCTGCTGTGGCTGTTGCTGAACCTGTCGACCAGCCCCGGCAACCTGCTGCTGGGTGCGGTGCTGGGGTTCTGTGCGCCATTGATGATGCGCAGGCTGCGTCCGCTGCCGGTGCACATTCGTCGACCTGGAGTGATCCTGCGCCTGGTCCTGCTGGTCGGGCGCGATGTGCTGATGTCCAACCTCGCCGTGGCCTGGAGCGTGCTCAATGCCGGTCGCCGCCCGCCCCGCTCGCGATTCATCAAGGTGCCGCTGGACTTGCGTGACGCCAACGGCCTGGCCGCGCTGTCGATGATCACCACGGTGGTGCCCGGTACGGTCTGGTCGGAGCTGGCGCTGGACCGCAGCATTCTGCTGTTGCACGTCTTCGACCTGGACGATGAGGCGCTGTTCATCCAGCACTTCAAGGCGACCTACGAACGTCCTTTGATGGAGATCTTCGAATGAGCCCGTTGCTGTCGAGCGCGATCCTGCTGAGCCTGTTCTTCTTTTCTTTGGCGATGATCCTGACCCTGGTCCGCCTGTTCAAGGGACCGTCGGCCCAGGACCGGGTCCTGGCGCTGGACTATCTGTATATCGTCGCGATGCTGATGATGCTGGCGCTGGGTATTCGCTATGCCAGTGACACGTACTTCGAGGCGGCGCTGCTGATCGCACTGTTCGGTTTCGTCGGCTCGTTCGCCCTGGCGAAATTCCTGCTGCGTGGTGAGGTGATCGAATGAATACGCCATTGTCATTGTGGGTGGAAATCCCGGTGGCGATCCTGCTGGTGCTCGGCAGCCTGTTTACGTTGATTGGCGCCACGGGCCTGCTGCGCATGAAGGATTACTTCCAGCGCATGCACCCACCGGCCCTGGCCTCGACGCTTGGGGCCTGGTGCGTGGCGCTGGCGTCGATCATCTACTTTTCGGCGCTCAAGTCCGCACCGGTATTGCACGCCTGGCTGATTCCGATCCTGCTGGCGATTACCGTACCGGTGACCACCTTGCTGCTGGCCCGGGCGGCGCTGTTTCGCAAACGCATGGCCGGGGATGATGTGCCGGCCGAAGTGAGCAGTCGGCGGACCGAGAGCGGTAGTTAGACCAAAGTTTTTTGGTGTCTGAACCGGCCTCTTCGTCGGATCGCCGCCCGGACCAAGCCCGCTCCTACAAGGGGCTGTGTCGCTCACAAATCTCCTGTAGGAGCGGGCTTGCCCGCGAAAGCGATAGACCTGTCAATGTGCCTCAGCCCCAGGCCACCGTCAACAACCCCGCCCCCAGCACCACACACAACGGCGAGTAAACCCAGGTGTCCAGCCGGGCAAATTTCGAGCCTTTGACCTCTTTGAAAAAACCCACCAGCTCCGAATCGCCAATGGCCCGGGCAAACAGCAAAATCGCTATCGCGCTGATCACCCACTGCAACGACCAGTGATGCAACGGTGGCAGCCACCAACCCACCCGCAAGCACACCAGCGCGGCAATCAACAGCAACAGCCCGGCCACCACCAGCGTGATCCAGCCTCGTGGCTTGAACGCCGGTCGCAGTTGCGCGCTGCCCTCCTGCGGCACTTGCGGGACCGCCGCCACCGCCGCCCATTCACCACCCAACGCCCAATACACATGCACCAGACTGATCACTGCGAAGATCGTCACCAGCCACTGAGCCAACAGCAAAGTCATGGTTCAGAGATCCTTGAAAGGAATATGAACTGAACATTGTAGGAGCTGCCGCAGGCTGCGATCTTTTGATTTTGTTTTTTTAAGACAAGATCAAAAGATCGCAGCCTGCGGCAGCTCCTACAGGGCGGCGGAGACTTTATCCGCCACGTCCTTGGGCAGCCAGGCCCGCCAGACGTCCGGATGAGCCTTCATGAACGCCTGCGCCGCCTGACGCGGCGGTGTATGTTTCTCGCTCATCTCGGCCAGCGCTTTGTTCAGGGGGGCGATCGGGAAGTCGACCTTGGCGAAGAACTCGACAATCTGCGGATACTGCTTCTGGAAGGGTGTGGACACACCGATCGACAGCTTGGAGGCCAGGGAACGGGTCGGCTGTGGGTTGGGGTTATCGGCGTCGGTCAGGGTCTTCCAGGCTTCGGCGTCAAACGGTGGCTCTTCCAGTTGTATCAGCTTGAAGCGGCCGAGCAACGGCGTGGGCGACCAGTAGTAAAACAGTACCGGCTTGCCACGACGAATGGACGAACTGATCTCTGCATCCAGTGCCGCGCCCGAACCACTGCGGAAGTTCACGTAGCTGTCGTCCAGCCCATAGGCCTTGAGCTTCTGCTTGTTGACCACTTCCGAGGTCCAGCCGATGGGGCTGTTGAGGAAACGTCCCTTGGTCGGGGCTTCCGGGTCCTTGAACACGTTTTTGTATTTCGGCAGGTCGCTGACGCTGCGCAGGTCCGGTGCCAGCGGCTTGATGCCCTTGGCCGGGTCGCCCTTGATCACATATTCCGGCACCCACCAGCCTTCTGTAGCGCCCTTGACCGTGTCGCCGAGGCTGACGACTTTGCCTTCGGCTTCCGCCTTGACCCAGACCGGGCTGCGACCGGCCCACTCTTCGCCAATGACCTGGATGTCATTGTTGGCCAGCGCGGTTTCCAGGGTGATGGTGGTGCCCGGCAAGGTGTCGGTCGGCAGCCCGTAGCCCTTCTCGACAATGATGCGCAGGACATCGGTAATCAGGCTGCCGCTTTCCCAGTTCAGGTCGGCGAAGTGGATCGTCGCCTGGGCGGCAAACACCGGGGCGGGAATCGCCAGCAAACCGAAAGTGGCCAGGACAGCAGCCAGCAACCGTCGAAATCCGTTCATGCTTTTGCACCTCGTGCTGTTCACAGCAATAGCAGGATGGCCTGGCAGTAGACCGCCAAGCCTCTGAATACTCAGTCCAATGACTGTAGTAGAGGTTCCTGCTTTCGAGGTGCGTGGATCAGTTTTCGCAGGTTTCCTGCAAACGCATCAGCTCGCGTCTGACCATGCTGGCGTATGCCGCCGGTTGCAGTTGGTAAAGCTGTGACGCCACCCAATTCAGCCAGGCTCCTTGCAGAATGACCTTCTGCCCGAACAGCCGCCGCGCTTCGTCTTGAGCGCTGGCCAGGTTCTGTTCGTGGAAATCGGCGCGGGTCAGGGTCATCACTCGCTGGCCTTGAAGGTCACCAGCTCGCCCTTGCGCCACTTGGCCGCTTTGGCGGTCACGGCTTTGAGGGTCTTGGTCAGGCCTTCCTGCAGCTGTTGATGGGCGGCAAACACCATCACCACGCTGTGACCTTCCTTGAACACTATCCCCTGACCGTCGGCCGTGGTCACGAAGGCGTAATCGCCAATTCCGTAAACCGTCAGTTTGATGTCGCGGAACTTGATGTCCAGCTTGCCGCCTTCGCGACTGGGCAGCACGGACGCGCTGAAATGATCACCGACCTTGAGCTTGAGTCCGGGTTTGTCGTCCACCACCAGGGCTGATTCGGTGTCGATTTCGGCAATGTAGATGCCTTCAGCGTTCTGTTCGGTGATGTAAACGAAACGTGACTGAAACTGCTTGACCAGCTTTGCGCGCAAATCACCCAGCACGAACAAAGCATGCATATCGAGATTACTTACTGCCAAGGAAACATCCCCACATCTGAAAAATGGTGCCGTGCGCGAAAAATAAACGCACAGCCAAAAAAGCGGCAATGCCGAAGGTGTCGCCAAAGAACCCGGATTGAAGTCCTGAATGAGCAGTGCACTCATTCATCACGAAGCTTGAGAAGACTACTGGAACGTCACTCGCGTCGTCCTGACTGGCGTTCGTCACAGGCTGAAGGAAAACGCCCTTCCTGCTGCCAGAAAATTATGGACTATCAACTTCGGGGAAAAATCTCATCAAGAAAAAATCTTTTCCTACATATCGTCCGCAAAAAATTGCTTTAGATAAACATCGATCACCCGCCAGTGAGGGTGATTCTAGAGCAGCGATGCTCTTGGAGACTAGCCAAAACGACGTGCATACGTCGATAAAACCATGAAAAGGACTTCATATGTGCACGCTGACTCACTTTGCTTATCCGTTGGTGCCTGACTCGGAAACAGCGCCAACCGCGCATCCGATACGGTTCCGCCACCACGAACCGCATCACGATGTCCCGGCCCGCCCGCGATTTCAGGTGGTGATGGCGGGCATTGCCTTCTTTCATATCAAGGATATTTCGACAGGCTGCGTAAGAGGTTTCCGAGCCGATCATAACGAAGCCTGTGCCCTCGCCCGGTTTCTGGAATCACATTGTTGACATGCCCGCCGCACTCATCGCCATCGACGTTTCGTCTGCCCGCCGACTTATCTGAGCCGTCGACGGGCAACTACTGCCATACTGCCCGCCAAATAAAACGGATCCGCAGAAAATCGGGTCGCGTTGACAACAACAACGTATTTCCAGGGGAAGTCGGCAACGTGACGGAATTTGATATCGGCGAGTTTTTTATCCGGGGTGAAGCCAGAGAAGTCGAGGGTGAATTCCAGGCCGTGATTGTCATGCGCGCCAAACCACCGCTCAAGACCGTGACGTATTACCAGGTCGAAAAGGATCGCTGGTTCAAAACCCCGGATGTCGCCGCCATTGCGGCCCAGGAATCGGCCAGGGAACTGAAGGCGGCGGTCGATGCGGGCGCGCTGAAAGCCTGATTGTCGGGTTGGCGGTGCGCGAAGACGTAGATTGGGCGCGGGTGGTCGACGACCTGAACCTGCGTATGCACCAGACGCACTGACCACCTCAATGCAGGCTGCCAGGTTCTTCGGCGTTCAATTGCGCCAACCAGGCAGCCTTGCACTCCTCCGCTTCATCGCGACTGGAGAACGCCGTGCCCCGGCGCTCGCCATTGAACAACACCACCCAACAGACCCTGCGCCCCATGGATCGCAAATTGGCGGGCACACCGCTGCCGATCATGACCGCGACATCAACTTTGCCTTGCATGCTGACCTCTCGAAATTAATTAGCAACCTAATTAGTAGGTATGTTATTTAGTTTTTCGACGAGGAAACAGCAACTCCCTGCACAGGTTCATTGCAGGATTCGTAACAATCATCCGGCAGCCCGGGCTTTCTAGCGCGGCTTTTGCGGTTTGTAGCCCAGGCGCAAACCGCCCCAGTGCCGGCCCTTGAGCATGATCGGCACCGAGAGATCGTGCATCAACTCTCCAGTGTCGCGCGTATAGGTTTGCAGCAGCACGGCCTTCTGATGGCTGCCGCAGCGGATCCCTGTGCGGTCAGCGAACTTGCGCTTGGTCCGGTTCTGCAAGGCATCGATCTGTGCATCGCCCGTCAGTGGCTGGCTGAACGCCTTGTTATGGGTCGGCACATAACCCTGCTGGGTGCAGGCGATGGCGAACACCAATCCTTCGTGACGCGGTAACAACGGTTCCTGGATCGTTGGCAAAACCTGATCGGTGTAGCGGTCGAAACGCGTCTGGTACTTGGCCGGGCTGGTATTGGGGAGGGTCTGGTAATTGCGGTCGAACAGATCGTCGAGACTGATTCGACCGGCATCGATGTCCGCCTCGAAACGCGCTGCAATCTGGCTCGCGCCTTCCCGGGCCAGGTCATAGATCCGCTGGTGATAGTCATCCAGCCCCACCTCGGCAAGACGCTCGCTGATGGTTTCGGCTTGCCCTTCCATTTGCACCGCCGCATGGGCCAGACGTTGAGTCTGCTGGTCGCTGACAGCCAGGTCGCTGCGCATCTGTTCGATAGCGTGAAACAGGCTATCGAGTTGTTCACGGTTGGTGTCTGCCCCTTGGGCGATTTCCCCGACCTGGGACTCGACACTGGCCGCCAGACGGGCAATGTTCTCCAGGTGCTGTCCCGTCCGTTCGACCTGCTCGACGCCGGTGTCGAGGTCGCTGGACAGTTGGCGGATCTGCTCCACCACCTGCGCCGTGCGTTGCTGGATATCGGCCACCATTTCGCCCACTTCGCCCGTGGCGGTTGCCGTGCGTGCGGCGAGCCCACGCACTTCGTCGGCCACCACTGCAAACCCGCGACCGTGCTCCCCTGCCCGCGCCGCTTCAATAGCGGCGTTCAACGCCAACAGATTGGTCTGGCTGGCGATGGACTGAATCACCAGAGTCACGCGCTGGATATCATTGCTGCGCAGGCTCAAGGCTTCGATCAGTTCACGGCTGTTGCTGGCGCGCTGGCTGAGCTGATGCATGCGCGCAATGGACTCGATCAGTTCCGTACGCCCGACCGCTGCGCTTTGATGAGCCTTGCTGGCGGCACTGAGCGCCTGGCGACTGAGCGTCGAGGCGGCCTGTTCGGTGGTGATCATGACCTCGGCGTTGCTGACGATCTGTGCCGCCGCCGTGAGCTGCGATTGCAGTTTGTCCGCCAGTTGCCGAACCGAGAACGCCACACCGGCGGCTGACAGCGCGTTATGGCTGGTGGTGTAGGAAAGATCGCGAGTCAACTCGCCGATGGCATCGGGGTTGTCGGGGGAAGCCGCCTGCGGGGTCGCGCGCGAACGCAGGCGAGGCAGCCAGATAATCAATATGGCCAGGGGCAGGCCAAGGTAGAGCGACCAGTAACCCTGCGTCATGCCACATAACAACAGCATCAGGGCGATGCTTTGCAGTGTCGGTGTCAGCCAGCGGTTTTTCGGCAATAGCACTGGTGCAGGCACTGCCGCAACCAGAGACCCGTCTCTCGTCATCATCGTTACCCCGGAAAGCTTCTAATTGTTGTCTTCGCATTAAACGCCATCATAAAGCCATTATCCATGAGCCTTTAGTCGTGAGCGTTGCAGCAAATCAATAGAAAAACCGGGAAATCGAAGACGGCAGAAAACAAAGATCGCAGCCTGCAACAGCGCCTTGCGTCAATTGCGCTGGGGCTGCCGCAGGCTGCGATCTTTTCAGGGCAGCCCGGATCAAAGGGGCTGCCTTGCAGAATCAGGCCTGACGCTGGTGCTTGTCGATTTGCTCGTGACGCTCTTGAGCTTCGATGCAGTACTTGGTGGTCGGGCTGATCAGCAGGCGCTTGAGGCCAATCGGCTCGCCGCTGTCGTCGCACCAGCCAAAGCTGTCTTCCTTGATGCGCTCAAGGGCTTGTTCCAACTGAGGCAGCATGCGCTGGTCGCGATCGATAGCGTTCACCAGCCAGGTGCGCTCTTCTTCGACCGAAGCCGCGTCTGCCGGATCGGCCGGGGTGTCCAGGCTTTCGATGGCGATGCGGTTCTGTTCGATGCGCTCATGGGTTTCGACTTTCATGTTCTGCAACAGCTCGGAGAAAAAAGCATGTTGCTCGGCATTCATGTAGTCATCCGCCGGCATGGCCAGCAACTTGTCCTTTGTCATTGATATCTCTATAAAAAAACGTGCATTAAGGCGAATAAGGGAGCGTTCCGGCAGACCTGGGCAGGCCATCGGAAAGGCGCCGTTTGTTCCAAGCGCCACCCGGCACTCAATTTACGAGGGGCGGCAGTCTACGGCCGACTTGAGGCCTCAGCAACTGAAAAGACAGCGAATTTGTCCGACAAAGCCCTGAAAATGCTCTACGGCAGGCTTTGAGGCGGTAATCGGAGTGCGTTTATAGCAAGAAATTCAATCGAGCGTAGGTATATAGAAGACAAACGGCTTGCACCGGGCATTATTCACAGTCATTTGCAGGGCTGCGAACCTCAGCTAAGGTTGTCCCTCCCGAAATGGCCATATAAAGGAAAGGACCATGAAGCTGATCGGTATGCTGGATTCACCCTATGTCAGGCGCGCCGCCATTTCTGCCAAATGCCTGGGGATCACCCTGGAACATCAATCGGTCTCGGTGTTCCGCCACTTCGAACAATTCCAGCAGATCAACCCGGTGGTCAAGGCGCCCACGCTGGTGCTGGATGACGGTGAAGTGTTGATGGATTCGACGCTGATCATCGACTACCTGGAAACCCTGACCGATAACAGCCTGATGCCCGTCGAACCGAGTCAGCGCCTGCGCGCGTTGCGCCTGATTGGCCTGGCGCTGGCCGCCAGCGAAAAGTCCGTGCAGCTTTACTACGAGCGCAACTTGCGGCCGGTGGAAATTCAATTCGAACCCTGGGTGCAGCGCGTCGAAGGACAGCTGACGGCGGCCTATTCGGCGCTGGAGCGGGAGCTGGAAAAGCAGCCGCTGAAGACTGACGGTTCGATTGAGCAGGACGGCATTACCCTCGCCATAGCCTGGAGCTTCACCAACCTGGTGGTGCCGGATCAGGTGAGTGCGGCGCAGTTTCCGCGGGTTGCTGCATTCACGGCGTATGCCGAAGGGTTTGAGGTGTTTATCAGTACGCCGATTGACTGACCGATTCATTTCCCGGCTCCGGGCGGCGTTCCGACGAAACCAGGGCAGTCACCAGTGTCGCGTCCATGAACTTTTATTTAGAAAGCCTGCGACCATTTCTTGGCAAAATGCCGCACAACGTTGTGAACATTTAATCAGGCCAGCCCTATGACCCGCATCTTGACCATCGAAGACGACGCCGTGACCGCCCGGGAAATTGTCGCCGAACTGAGGAGCCACGGCCTCGACGTCGACTGGGTCGACAATGGTCGCGAAGGGCTCGAACGTGCGGTCAGCGGCAACTATGACCTGATCACCCTCGATCGCATGTTGCCCGAGCTCGATGGCCTGGCGATTGTCACCACGCTGCGGACCATGGGCGTGGTCACGCCGATCCTGATGATCAGCGCACTGTCCGACGTCGATGAACGTGTGCGCGGCTTGCGTGCCGGCGGCGACGACTACCTGACCAAACCCTTCGCCACCGATGAAATGGCCGCCCGGGTCGAAGTCCTGCTGCGCCGGCAGAACACCGTCACCGCCCAGGCCACTACCCTGCGGGTGGCGGATCTGGAACTGAACCTGATCAGCCACGAAGCCAGCCGCGACGGCCAACTGCTGACGCTGTTGCCCACCGAGTACAAACTGCTGGAATTCCTGATGCGCAATACCGGGCAAATCCTCTCGCGGATGATGATTTTCGAAGAGGTCTGGGGTTACCACTTCGACCCCGGCACCAACCTGATCGACGTCCACATCGGCCGTCTGCGCAAGAAGATCGACCCGCCTGGCAATGTCCCACTGATTCGGACCGTGCGAGGCTCGGGTTATGTCATTGCCGAACCCGTCTAAAGGCTGGCGCTCTTCCAGCAGCCGTTTGCTGGCGCTCTACAGTTCGCTGTTCGTGATCTGGAGCGGGATTCTAATGGGGGTCATGTACTACGAGGTTTCCGCTTACCTGGACAACCTGGCCAAGCATTCGCTGATGCAACGCCAGCACCTTTTTTCGCGCTTCTCGGGCGAGCAACTGGTGGACGCCCTCGCCGTCAGCATGACCTTCGATATCCGTGGCATCGACGCCTACGGCCTGTTCGATGCCCGGCAGCGTTACCTCAGCGGCGCCCTGCGCTACATTCCGGATGGCTTGCCGCTCGATGGCAAGATCCACACGCTCAGCGACTGCGCCGAGTCCGACGACCCGACCCTGCCCAACGACAGCTGCGACGCCGTGGCGACCCAGACCCGCGATGGTTGGTGGCTGATTCTGGTTCGCGACAACGGCTCGCTGTTCGCCGTCACCCGGATTATCCTTCACGCCCTGTTTTGGGGTGTGACCCTGACCATCGTGCCGGGCATCGTCGGCTGGTATTTACTGCGGCGCCGGCCGTTGCGACGCATTCGCGGGATTCAGGCCAGTGCCGAAGCCATCGTCGCTGGCGACCTGAGCCGGCGCTTGCCACTGTCCAATCGACGAGACGAACTGGACATGCTCGCCGCCATCGTCAACGCCATGCTCGAACGCATCGAACGCCTGATGAACGAGGTCAAGGGCGTGTGCGACAACATCGCCCATGACCTGCGCACGCCCCTGACCCGTCTGCGCGCGCAGCTTTACCGCATGCAGCAGCAAGCCGGCGAAGGCTCGCCGCAGGCCATGCAACTGGACCTGGTGCTGGCCGAGGCCGACACACTGATGGCTCGTTTCCGTGGATTGCTGCGAATTTCCGAACTGGAAGACCGCCAGCGCCGCTCCGGTTTCGTGCAAGTGGACCCGGTGGCGTTGTTGCAAGAGCTGCATGAGTTCTATCTGCCCCTGGCGGAAGACGACGGCCTGATATTCCAGCTGCACCTGCCCGCGTCATTGCCACCCCTCCATGGCGACCGGGCACTGCTGTTCGAAGCGGTGGCGAACCTGCTCAGCAACTCGATCAAATTCACCCCGCCCGGTGGCGCGGTGATCTTGCGGGGGATCAATGATGGCGGGCACACGCGAATCGAAGTGCTCGATTCCGGCCCGGGCATTCCCGAGGCGGAACGTGAAGCGGTGTTCCAGCGTTTCTACCGTGCCGAGGCGGGCAATCAGAAAAGCGGCTTCGGGCTGGGGCTGTCCATCGTCGCGGCGATTGTCAGCCTGCACGGGTTTACCCTGGAAGTGGGCAGCAGCGAACTGGGTGGCGCGCGGCTGGTGCTGGACTGCCAGGAGGGCTTGATTACCCAGGCCTGACACAAAACCTGTGGCGATCCGACAAGCCCCCTCGCCACAGTTACCATTCACATGACAAATGCTTCAGCCCGGATAACGCGCCCGCAACGCCTCAATCCCCCCCTGATACACACCCGCAAACAACGCCTCCACTTCCCCATCACTCACGCCAACCGGTTCAAACCGGCCCGACCAGGTCACCCGCGCACGCTCGCCAAGCGCTTCAACCTTGATGGTCGCCAAATAATCAGTGACCGGAAATGGCGAGTGCACAAACGAGTAACTGTAGGTTTTCGCCGCGTTGTCGAATACTTGTAAACGCTCGACCACTACCGTGCCATCGCTGGTTTCCAGCCGGCGTACCCGCCCGCCTTCACTCAGCTCACTTTTGGGAATGAAGGGAATCCAGTCCGGCAGCGAATTGAAACCGCCAATCAATTGCCAGATCTGATCGGCCGAGGCCGGGACTTCGATCGTTGCTGATGCCGTTGCCATGTAAGGAGCTCTCTCAAGTTTCAGGGTTCAGATGGCCAGGCTGTCGACGACAGGAAGATCCCCCGTCCCCAGCCCTTCAAGTCTAGACATACAAGCGAACCTGCTCGCGATGGCGGCAGCACATCCAACATCCATGTGACTGCCCCACCGCTATCGCGAGCAGGCTCACTCCCACAGGTTGCGCGTCTTTCCTGGACGTTTGGTGCTTTACTGAGAAGACTCAAAAAACCACCGAGAACCCCGGCATGAACCGCAACGACCTGCGCCGCGTGGACATGAACCTGCTGGTGATTTTCGAAACCCTGATGTTCGAAAAGAACCTGACCCGGGCCGGGGAAAAACTGTTCCTCGGCCAGCCCGCTGTCAGCGCGTCGCTGGCAAAGTTGCGCGATCTGTTCGACGACCCGTTGCTGGTGCGCAACGGACGAACCCTGGAGCCGACCCCGCGGGCCTTGCAGATTCTCAAGGAGTTGCAACCGGCGATGGACACCATTTCCGGAGCGGTCAGCCGGGCCAAGGATTTCGAGCCTTCCACCAGTCGCGAGGTGTTTCGCATCGGTCTGTCCGACGACACCGAGTTCGGGTTGTTTCCGCCGCTGCTCAAGCAGATTCGTGAGGAAGCGCAGAACGTTGTGGTGGTGGTGCGCCGGGTGAATTTCCTGCTGATGTCGCCAATGCTGGCCAGCGGCGAGATTACTGTCGGCATCAGCTACACCACGGAATTGCCGGCCAATGCCAAGCGCAAGAAATTGCGCGACTTGAGTGTGAAGATCCTGCGCGGCGATGACCGCCCCGGCCCGTTGACCCTGGACGAGTTCTGCGAACGCCCTCACGCGCTGGTGTCGTTCTCCGGGGACTTGAGCGGTGCCATCGACAACGACCTGGCACGGATTGGCCGTTCGCGCCGGGTGGTGCTGGCGGTGCCACAGTTCGCGGGGTTGCGGGCCTTGCTGGCGGGTACTGACATGCTCGCCACCGTGCCGGATTACGCGGCCAGTGCCTTGATCGAAGGCAGCAGCCAGCTCCGGGCAGACGACGCGCCGTTTGATATCAAGCTGTCCGAACTGTCGATGGTCTGGAACGGGGTCAACGATAACGATCCGGCAGAACGCTGGTTGCGCTCGAAAATTGCACAGCACATGGCGGCGCCACTATCGGGGCATTGATCGACTGCAGGACTATCGGCTCGGACTCGCGCAAATACACCGGCATGTCGGTCACCGGTGGCATGGCCGGAATCTCGAAGTACATCTGCACCACCCAGCCACGGTGATAGCTGGCGTGGTTGACCACGTGCATCAGCATCGCGCCGGCGCTCATGGTGCCGCTTTCGCCCGAGACAAAGGTGAATTCCAGGGGCTTGTCCAGGGAGGCATCGGTTTGCCGGGCGCTCCAGTCGCAGTACCAGCGATCGATGTCTTTTTGCGCCAGGCGCAGTTCGGACAGATCGGCATGCAGCAGGTCGTGTGAAGTCTTGAAGCCATGCCCCCGGCCTTCGAGGTGCGCCTGCCAGATGCAATCCACCACGTACACGTGATTGAGGGTGCCGATCATGTTTTTGAACACCGACACCCGTTCTTTTTTGACTTCGCCCGGAGGGAGCGCTGCGAGGCTGTCAAAGAGGCGCTGATTGGCCCAGCGTTTGTAATCGGCCAGCAGACAGGCAGTGCGTACGGTGATCATCAGAGTTCTCCGATGGCAGTAAGCGCACTCCCTAGCATAGACCCAATGCCCGCAAGGCAGTGCCAGCCCTGATCATCGGTCGTCCAGGCGTTTTACTACGTGTTCGGCGAGCGCCAGGCAACTGGTCAGCCCCGGTGATTCGATGCCGAACAGATTGACCAGCCCCTCCACCCCATGCTCGGCCCGACCGCTGATGAGAAAGTCGGCAGCCGGTTCAGTCGGCCCGCTGATTTTCGGGCGAATGCCGCTGTAGGCCGGTTGCAGGCTGTTGTCCGGCAAACCCGGCCAATAACGGCGGATCGCCTGATAGAACCCTTCGGCCCGGCGGAGTTCGACGTGGTAATCGATGTGCTCGACCCATTCGATATCCGGCCCGAAGCGCGCCTGCCCACCCAGGTCGAGCGTCATGTGCACACCCAGTCCCGCGTTCTCCGGGGCCGGATACACCAGGTGGCGAAACGGCGCCCGGCCGCTGAAACTGAAATAACTGCCCTTGCACAAATGCGCCCGGGGAATGAATTGCCCAGGCAGACCGACAATAGCGCGCGCCACCCCGGGAGCGGACAGCCCCGCGCAATTGATCAATTCGCGGCAGTACAGGGTCATGGGTTGAATGCCGCCCATGCGCAGCTCGAAGCCCTGCTCCATACAACGGGCCGACAGCAGCGGTGTGCGCAAGGCCAGCGTCGCTGCGAACCGCTCGGCATCGCCCTGAAGCGCCAGCATCAGGGCGTGGGAGTCGACGATGCCAGTAGACGGCGACCACAGCGCCGCGACACAGGACAACGCCGGCTCAAGCGCCCGGGCCTGTGCCCCATCCAGCCATTGCAGGTCATCGACACCATTGAGACGCCCCTGCTGCAACAGACGCTGCAAAGCCGCGCGCTGCTGTTCATCGGTGGCCACGATCAGCTTGCCCACGCGCCGGTAATCGACACCGCGCTCATCGCAATAGGCGTAGAGACGCTGCTTGCCCTCCACGCACAACCGCGCCTTGAGGCTGCCGTCCGGATAATAGATGCCGGCGTGAATCACTTCTGAATTACGCGAACTGATGCCCGTGCCGATCCCCCCGCCGGCCTCCACCACCAGCACTTCCCGCCCATTCATGGCCAGGGCCCTGGCCACCGCCAGCCCGACCACGCCTGCCCCGATCACCACGCTTTGAATATCGACGTTCAACGACCTTGCCTCCCTCTCAGCCCGTTCCTCGCTATTGCCAGGGAACTCTCGGCGACCGCCACGCATCCTAAACTATGTGGTAATTCCCTTATGCTTCATGCTGTCGGAGGACACCGTCATGCGCCGGATGTTTATCATTTCTTCCCTGGTACTTTGTTTACCCTTCGGCTCGGCTCTGGCCAAAGTGGATGCGGGTGACGTCGCCACTTCCGCCGGGGTTTCCGCTTCGCTGTACTCAACGTTCAAAGACCACAAACTCATGATTCCCGCCCGGGATGACGCTTCCAGCTTCGTCGCCAGTGGCGGTGCGATTCGTGGTGCCTATCTGGAGGCGGTGTTGAAAAAGATCCGTCAGGACAATCCCGCCCTCAACAACGCAAGCGACGAAGACCTGGCCCGCGCCATTCTCGTCCAGGAAGGCGTTGCCGCCGATCACTGAAGATCGTCATCGCCAGCGGTGGGGCTTGTGACGCCGGGATAGCGTTTCCAGCCCTACCTCGCGTGCGTGCCAGTGGACAAGCTTGCCCACCCGGCCACGAGTTGTGCGTTGATACTCACCCCGCCGCACACCACGATCACCACGTCATGGGCGTCGGCAATCGCCGGGTGATCGAGGTAGGCAATCGCCAATGAAACCCCGCACGCCGGCTCGACCAGCTGACGCAAATCATTGGCGTAACGCACTACGCCCATGATCGCCTCATCATCACTGAGCACCACGCATTCATGGGGAAAATCGCCGATGTGTTTGACCGGCCAGGCGGCCACTTGCGCGGCGCCCAGGGAGGTGGCGACAGTGTCGATTTTCGGCAATTTGACCGGGTACCCGGCCGCCACCGCCGCGGCGAACGATGCCGCGCCTTCGGTTTCGCAGGCAACGATGCGGCAATCGGTGTGCCGATGACGAATCAGACCAGTGAGCAGGCCCGCCAGCAAGCCACCGCCGCCCACCGATGCCACCAGCACATCCACTGGCGGGCAGTCGTCAAGGATTTCATCGACCATAGTGCTGTGCCCTTCCCACAACACCGGGTGGTCGAAGGCCGGCACGAATTCACTGCGTGGGTCCTGGGCGAGTTCCCGTGCCCGTTGATTGGCTTCGTCCCAGACCTTGCCGTGCACGATCACCTCGGCGCCGGTCTTGCTGATCCGCTCCCGGGTGCTTTGCGGGGTGGTGTGCGGCACCACGATGCATGCCTTGAGCCCCAGGCATGCAGCGGCCATGGCCGTGGCCAGTCCCGCGTTACCGCCGGAGGGACAGACCACCTTGCGCTTGCCCTGCTGTGCCGCCCGGCTGCACAGCAAGCCAATGCCGCGTATTTTGAACGAGCCGCCAGGTTGCAGGTTTTCCAGTTTCAGCCAGATACGGCGGGACGGGGTCGACAGGCCAGGGTGCAGGATCAAAGGCGTTCGGATGTGAAGCATATGGGCTCCTGTTACACGCCACCGGCTCGCGGAGCACTTCGGCCAGCCGGTGGTGAACGGTCCTCTCTCCCAAGCTTAGTTCACCCGGTCTCGGGGCGACCGTCTCAGCGGTCCGGCGCCGGTTGCGATCTTTTACCCATGGAAACTCGAAGGCCAAAGAACGATCAAAAGATCGCAGCCTACGGCAGCTCCTACGTAAGCCTGTTCGCGGAGGTACCATGAAAATCTCGGCCAAACTGGCATTTTTCGCCGTCGTCAGCACCCTCGCCTACCTCGCCCTGGCGATCTGGGGACTGGGTGGTCTCGCAGCCTATTTCAGCCACGGTTCACTGGTCGTCGTTGCCCTGGCCACTCTGATCATGGCTGTCGCTTCTCTGTTCACCGAGGTCAACCTGAGCTCGGGGGAACGCGAAGACCGGGCCAACCGCTGGGTCATTCCGGCCTTCGGTGTGATCGGCTTACTGAGCGGCTTTCTGCCGGCTTATACCGACCGCATCGATTTCTGGACTTTTGGCGGTGAAGGCGTGCGCTGGCTCGGCACACTCTTGTTCGTCGGCGGCGGCGCGCTGCGGTTATGGCCGGTGTTTGTGCTGGGCAAGCGCTTCAGCGGGCTGGTGGCCATTCAGCCGGGGCATCGGCTGGTCACCGACGGGATTTACCGCAACCTGCGCAACCCCAGTTACCTGGGGATGATGGTCATCGGCATGGGTTGGGCATTGGCCTTTCGTTCTGGTGTCGGGCTGATATTGGTGGCGCTGACGCTGATCCCGCTGATCGCGCGCATTCACTCGGAAGAAGCCTTGCTCCGGGCACAGTTCGGCAGCGAATACGAGGCCTATTGCGCCCGCTCCTGGCGGCTGATCCCCGGACTCTACTGACATACATCCCCCCTGTAGGAGCGGGCTTGCCCGCGAAAGCGATTCTTCAGTCACATCGATACTGGATGTGCCGACGCCTTCGCGGGCAAGCCCGCTCCTACAGGGGTTGCTGTTGCTTACACAGACTTCAATCGAATCAAGCCACCGGCATCCACCTGAATCCGAACCAAGTCATAACCCGCCAACGTCGCATGCAACGTCTTGATCGGCTGTTCATGAGTCGCCGTCACGATCATCAAATCCGCCCCCGCCGCCTCGGCCGCCAGAATGCCCACCGTAGCGTCTTCGAAAATCAGACATTGTGCAGGCTCGACACCCAGGCGCCGGGCCGCGAGGCGGTAACCCGCGGGGTCCGGTTTTCCGGCAGTCACATCCTCGGCAGTGATCATGACGGCGGGTTCGGGAATCCCCGCCGCCGCCATTCGCCGCAACGCCAATTCCCGTGGCGCGGAAGTGACGATGGCCCATTGGCTGGCAGGCAGCGACCGCAAGAACTTCGCCGCGCCAGCCACTTCGAATACCCCGTCGACATCGTCGATTTCCGCTTCGGTAATCCACGCGGCTTCGGCCTCGGCATCCACCCCGGGCAAGCCCAGGCGCCTGATGGTGTCAACGGCGCGGGCGCCGTGAATGGTGGGCAGGAAGGTGTCGACATCGACGCCATGGCGCACCGCCCAGGTTGTCCAGACCCGCTCGGCGGCGGCAATGGACGTCAGCACGGTGCCATCCATGTCGAACAGAAAGGCACGGTAAGTCGAATTGAAAACAGTGTGATCAGACAAGGAAAAGAACCTCGCAGTTACCGGACGGATTTGCCCGGGAATGTAACACCTGCGAGTGAGTCAGTTGAGTCTCTTTGACTTGAAAGCGCCGTCGACACAATCGAGCAACGAACCGATGGCCCAGGGTTTCTTGATGAACGAAACGGCATGTCGCACCCCGGAGCTGGCCGGGGTTTCGAAACCGGACATGATCATGATCGGCTTGTCCGGCCAGCGATCGCCGAACTGGTTAGCCAGGTCCGCGCCATTGAGCGTGCCGGGCATGGTGATGTCCGTCAGCAGCAGGCCCACCTGCGGCGCATGTTGCTCCAGATACATCACTGCCGCGTCTGCACTGGTTTGCGGCTCGACGACAAAACCTTCCTCCTGAAGAATCTCACAGAGAAACTCCAGGATCAGCGGGTCGTCCTCAACCACCAGAATCAACCCGCCAGGAAGATCTCCACCCGCCGTCGGTACTCGACTCATGACCGTGCCGCTCCCTGATTGCCTCAATGATTTCGCGGGTTTTGATCCGCTACCTAAAAGGTATGAGCAGCGGAATCGGTGGAAATTCATTTTTGATACAGCCAGGTGACCGATCCGGGTTTTGTAGTGACCTTGAGGGCGCTTTCGCTGGCAAGCCAGCGCCTACGGAGATCTGTGCCGTTTGCAAAACCTGTGTAGGAGCGGGCTTGCCCGCGAAGAGGCCGTCAGCTTCAACAACACCGTTGACTGACACACCGCTTTCGTCGGAACGCCGCCCGGAGCAAGCTCGCTCCCACAGGGGGATTTCGGTTGTTTGGAATTACTGCGACATTTCGCTTTTTTTCATCGCATCCTTGGACATCGCGTCTTTTTTCATCGCGTCCTTGGACATGGAATCGGTCTTCTTCATCGCGTCTTTTTTCATCGCATCCTTGGACATGGCGTCCTTGGACATCGAGTCCTTGCTCATGCTGTCGTTGCTCATCGTGTCAGCTGCGAACACAGAGGCAGCGCCAACGGCCAGGCACATGGACAGAACAACGGTGGTCAACTTTTTCATGATGAAGCTCCTTGGAACGTGGGTTGTGGACGTGTGAAATGGCCGGCCCCCGTCAGCTGCCACCGAACCAGTTGTAACCCTGGTCTTCCCAGTAGCCACCCGGATAGGTGTTAGTGACGAAAATCGCCTGGATGTGTTTGGGGTTCTTGTAGCCCAGCTTGGTGGGCATGCGCAGCTTCATCGGGAAGCCGTACTCGCGGGGCAGCACGGCGCCGTCGTAAGTCAGCGTCAACTGAGTCTGCGCATGCAGCGCGGTGGCCATGTCGATGCTGGTGTAGTAGTCGTCGGCGCATTTGAAGCCGACGTATTTGGCATCGGTGTCGGCGCCGATGCGCTTGAGGAAGTCACTGAAGCGCACGCCGCCCCAACGCCCGATGGCGCTCCAGCCTTCGACGCAAATGTGCCGGGTGATCTGCTCGGTCTGGGCCATGGCGCGCAGCTCTTCGAGGCGCCAGCTGCGTTTGTCGGCGACCAGGCCGGTGACTTCCAGGCGATAGCCCTCCTCCTCCACCGTCGGCGCCTCGTCGATGCCGTAAAAGGCATTGAAGGGAAACGGCCGGGTGATCATCGACTCTGGATAGGTCGGCGCCATGGCGTTGGGGTTGAACAGCCAGCCTTGCACCCGGTCATTGAAGCGCGACATGGACGACAGCGCGGTTTCGACGCTTTCGTTGTCGGTGATGTTGCAGCCGGACAGCATGGCCACGCCGCCGAGGGTCAGGCCACGCAGCAGGAACGAACGGCGCGAGCGATCTTCGATCTGCGGGGCGAGGATCTTGCGGGCGTCGGTGAGGATCGAAGCCTCGTCCAGCCCGGGGACCTGAATGCGCTTTTTCATACCTGCTCCTTGCGGCCGACGATCATGGCCAACAGCGTTTTCGGAACCAGCGCGACCATCAGCAGATGCACTGCCACGAAGGCCACTAACAGCGCCATGGCGAAAAAGTGCACACGGCGCGCGCCTTCATAACCGAACAGCAATTCACGCAACAGCGGGAACTGCACCGACTTCCACAACACCAGCCCGGAGAGCACCAGCAGCGTGATGTCGACCATCACGAACAGGTAAGCGACCCGTTGCACCTGGTTGTAATGACTGAGGTCGGCATGCCCGAGTTTTCCGCGCAAGGCGGCCCACAGGTCATGCAGCACACCTTTGGGTGAAACCGGGAAGAAACGCCGCTTCAGGCGCCCGCTGAACAGGTTGAAGGCCAGGTAGATCAAACCGTTGATCGCCAGGAACCACATCGCCGCGAAATGCCATTGCAGCGCGCCACCGAGCCAGCCGCCGAGGGTGATCGACTTGGGAAAACTGAATTCATAGATCGGCGAGGCGTTGTAGATGCGCCAGCCGCTGGTCACCATCACCAGCACCGCCAGGGCGTTGAGCCAATGGGTCAGGCGTAGCCAGCGTGGATGACTGGACTTGGGTGAAGCAGTGCTCTGCGACATGTCCGGCTCCCGGTTGTTGTTCGTTGGAGCCGATTATGGGAGCCGGAAGATCGCCAAATCCTCACGTAAAGTTAAATTAAACGTGATAACTGCCACCGGATACTTGTAGGAGCGAGCTTGCTCGCGAAGGTGTATCAGGCGCCGCTGTGTCGACTGACACACCATCGCGAGCAAGCTCGCTCCTACAGGGTTTTGTGTGCTCCGCCGGTTGCGCAATTATGGTTAAATGCCGCCCCCGAAATTCGCCGACCCAGACCAATGAACGCTGAAGCCCTCGCCACCCTCAACCAGCACCTGCTGACCGCCCTCGCGGCCGTCCCCGCCGAAACCCGCCGCCTGTTCCACGGCCGTGGCCGCTGCTGGCCGGGGCTGGAGCAAGTGACTGTGGACTGGTTGCAGGGCGTGGTGCTGGTGGCGCTGTTCAAGGAGCCGGAAGCGGCGCAACTGGAAGACTTGAAGCAGGTGCTGATGACGATCACCCAGTCTGAACAGTGGGCAAAATCCGGTGCCCACACGCTGCTGTTGCAACATCGCTACCTGCTGCAAAGCACCACCGAGTGGCTGCTCGGGGAAGAGATCGACGAACTGACGATCACTGAGGGCAGGCTGAAGTACCGGGTCGACCTGGGCCGCAAACAGAACACCGGGCTGTTCCTCGACATGCGCTACGGCCGCGATTGGGTCCGCGCCAATGCCGAGGGCAAACGGGTGCTGAACCTGTTCGCCTACACCTGCGGTTTCTCGGTGGCGGCCATCGAAGGCGGCGCGAGCCACGTGGTCAACCTCGACATGTCGAGCCCCGCCTTGAACCGTGGCCGCGACAACCACCGGCTCAACGGCCACGACATGAGCAAGGTCAGCTTCCTCGGTCACGACCTGTTCAAATCCTGGGGCAAGGTGATTGGCAAGGGGCCGTACGACTTGGTGATCATCGACCCACCGTCGTTCCAGAAAGGCAGTTTCCTGCTGACCAAGGATTACCAGCGCGTGCTGCGCCGGTTGCCTGAATTGCTCAGCCCTGAAGGTACGGTGTTGGCCTGCATGAACGACCCGGCGTTTGGTGCCGACTTCCTGATCGACGGTGTTACCCGTGAGGCGCCAAGCCTGCGGTTCGAGCAGCGTCTGGAGAATCCGCCGGAGTTTCCGGATGCGGATGTGGAGTGTGGTTTGAAGGCGTTGGTGTTTCGGCAGTAATACCGAGTCGTGTCCTTCGCGAGCACTCACAGGTGTTCAACGCGGCCGCAACACCAGCGCAAACAACTCGCCGTGCCCGTTCACGTTGAGCTTGTGATAGAGGTTGCGCCGGTGCACTTTCACCGTCTCCGGGGAGATGCCCATTTGCTGGGCGATGGCCTTGCTGGAAAAGCCCTGGAGAATCAGGCGCGCGGTTTCGATCTCGCGCACTGTCAGGCGTGCGTCGAAGCGATCGAGCAAGGTCGCCAGATCACCGGCCGGTGGTTCGGCGACCGGCCCTTGCGGCGGCAGCAAATCCAGGTGTCGGCGCATCGCCGCCAGCACCCAGTCACGCACGCAAATTAGGCGGCCCTGCTCCTCGAGGATGAAGCGCGTCGAACGCCCGAGGGACAGGCCGAGCACAGCGCCGTCGACGTTGACCATGAACTGCAACTCGTCCCCACCGACCACGGTGCTGAAGTAACTCAGGTAGTACTCGCTGTGCTGGAACTGGTCGGGGGCCACCGATTCGAGGCTGTGCAAGCCGTCGGCGATGCCGGCGCAGGCGGCTTGATAGAACGGATCGAGCAGGTACATGCCAGCGCTGTAGTCCGCCAGTTCTTCATGCTCGTCGGGGCTGCCCTGGGCATCGAAGTCAATCAGCAGGCGCGGCACGTGACCCGGGCGCATCAGCGCTACCAGCGCGTTGTCCAGCGGCACCAGCAAGCGCAAGGTATCGACCAGCGCACGCCAGAAGCTGTCCCGCCCCACCGCCGTGAAAACCCGCGCCAGCCCCTGGTGCACCGGCAACTCTTTCAACAACGCGTCCACGCACTACCCCTTTCGAGTAACCCATGATGGGAATGGGTGAAGGCCACCCCGGTCGATACGCTGCAAACTCCTGATTACCACCGGCCGCAACAGGCCAGGAGTGCCGCATCATGAGTCGTCACCGCTTGTATTTCAATCTGGGGTTTGGCGCCTGCCTGACGGTGTCGCTGTCGGCCTTTGCTGTCAAAGCTCCGACCGTGCACGTGTACAACTGGTACGACTACATCGGCCCCACCACCCTGCAGGACTTCAAGCGTGACACCGGGATTGCACCGGTCTACGACACCTTCGACAGTGCCGAAGTGCTCGAGGGCAAGTTGCTCACCAGCCGCAGCGGCTACGACGTGGTGGTGGCCAGCAACTTCAGTTTGCCCACGCTGATCAAGGCCGGCGCCCTCGCCCCCCTGCCCCGTGCGCAGATGCCGGACTTCAAGAACATGGACACCGATCTGCTGGCGAAACTGGCCAACAACGATCCAGGCAACCAGTACGCCGTGCCTTACCTGTGGGGCACCAACGGCATCGGCTACAACATCGACAAAGTACGCGCGGCGCTGGGCGACAAGGCGCCGGTGGATTCCTGGGACCTGGTGTTCAAGGAAGAGAACCTGGCCAAACTCGGCGAATGCGGCGTGGCCATGCTCGACTCGCCGTCGGAGATGCTGCCGGTGGCCCTGCACTACCTTGGCCTGCCGCCCAACAGCACCAACCCCGAGGACTACAAGAAGGCCGAAGCGCTGCTGCTGAAATTGCGCCCGCACATCGCCTATTTCAATTCGTCGAAGTTCATCAGCGACCTGTCCAACGGCAACATCTGCGTGGCGGTCGGCTGGTCTGGCGCGATGCTCGAAGCCAAGTCCACCGCCGAGCAGGCCGGCAACGGCGTGAAGATCGCCTACAGCCTGCCCAAGGAAGGCGCGCCTGTGTGGTTCGACACGCTGGTACTGCTCAAGGACGCCCCGCACCCGGAACAAGGGATGGCCTTCATCGACTACCTGATGCGCCCTGAAGTCATCGCCCCGGTCAGCGACCACCTCAACTACCCCAACGGCAACCGTAGCGCGACCACGTTGGTGGCCGAAGCCACCCGTAGCAACCCGGCCGTCTATCCGCCAGCCGAAGCCATGGCCACCCTGTTCACCCTCCAGCCCCTGCCGCCGGCTACCGAACGGGTGCGTACGCGGATCTGGAGCAAGGTCAAAAACGGCCAATAACCCCCCCTGTAGGAGCTGCCGAAGGCTGCTCCTACAGGTGTTGACCGCATTTTTCTGCCAAAAATTGAAAATGAGAAAACCCATGAAACCACGTGCCCGCGACCTGAACATCCAGTTCGGCCAACTGCAGCCCGGCCCGCTCAATGCCATCACCGACGTCCCCGGCGTGCGCGTCGGCCACAGCAATGTACGAGGACGCACCGCCACCGGCCGCGACATCCTCACGGGCGTCACCGTCATCGAACCGCGTGCCGGCTCCACCAGTCAGCAACCGTGCTTTGCCGGTGTGCATGTGCTCAACGGCAACGGCGATGCCACGGGGCTGGAGTGGATTCGCGAGGCCGGCTTGCTGACCAGTCCCATCGCCTTCACCAACACCCACAGCCTGGGCGTGGTGCGCGATGCGCTGATCGTGCTCGACCGCGAGCAGCAACCGGATGACGGGCGCCTCTACTGGAACATGCCGGTGGTACTGGAAACCTTCGACGGCCTGCTCAACGACATCAACGGCTTTCACGTGAAGCCGGAACACGTGGCCCAGACCGTGCGTTCGGCGGCGGGCGGGCCGGTGACCGAAGGTAATGTCGGCGGTGGCAGCGGCATGATCTGCCACGAATTCAAGGGCGGCATCGGCACCGCGTCGCGACGCTTGAACAGCGCCCAGGGTGGCTGGACGGTCGGCGCGATTGTCCAGGCCAACCATGGCATTCGCAATGAACTGCGCGTTGATGGGTATCCGGTCGGGCGCTACATGGAACAGGTCGATTCGCCGTTCCTCAAGGCCTCGTTGCCCCACCCGGGGATGGGCTCGATCGTGGTCTGCCTGGCCACCGATGCGCCGTTGCTGCCGCACCAGTGCACCCGCCTGGCCCAGCGCGCCAGCCTCGGCCTGGCCCGCACCGGCGGCGGCAATGAAGACCACAGCGGCGACATCTTCATCGCCTTCGCCACCGGCAATGAACACGTGCCGCCGGCCGCCTATGAGAGCAAGAAAGCACCGACCACCGACAACCTGAGCATGGTCAACAACGATCACATCAGCGAGCTGTTCCTGGCGGCCACCGAAGCCGTGGAAGAAGCCATCATCAATGCCTTGCTCGCCGCCGACACCGCCGAAGGCAACGGGCATGCGGTACCGGGGCTGGATGCCGAAACGTTGCTCAAGGCGTTGCGTCGCGCCGGCTGGCCGGGGGATGCGACTAGCGGTACTTGAGTGAAACACTCGGTCTTTCTAGGATGAACTTACGCAGCCGCTTGCTTGCTCAAGCCGCTGCGTAGGTGGTGAGTGAACTGAACCACTACCAAGCTCACCGCTTGTTTTACGCGCATCTTGAGCCTCACGGCTCCACTTCCTCCCCATCAAGAGCTTTGAGGCTCTTTTTTTACCTCTGAAAACCACACATTCCTCCTGCAGGGGATTTGTGGTGTTAAACAGAATGCGGTCAGACCAGGCGCAACCGAGGGCCGGCGGCCGGCACCGCATCGTCACCCAAGCGCCCCCGCACAAATTCATTGGCCTTGCGCGTCAACTGGTCCAGATGCCGGTCGCGCTGTTTTTCCGCGTCGGTCATGGCCCGCTTGCCGTGCTTTTGCAGCAGGTAGGTATGAATCTGCCGCACTTCCAGCGAGCTGTAGATCGACGCCACATCCAGCAAGGCCATCAAGCCATCGGTGGCGTGGTCGCGGGTGTTCATCAGCACCTGGGTCGCACGCACGCCCAGCACCTCAAAGCCCATCGCCTCGAAATACGGCACCTTGGCCACCGCGCAGGTCAGCTCGGCATGGGGATAGCGGCCGACCATTTCCCGCAGCATCCGCCGGGCCACGCCCTGGCGCCGATACCCGGCCTGCACCGCCATGTACGCCACGCCACACGCCTCGGGGTCGTCCTGCACCGGCAGGTACAGCACAAAGCCAATCACCTTTTGCGGGTCGTCTTCATCAGTGGCGACGATCAGCTCCACGGCAATGCCTTTTTCACCGTTCAGCGCCTCCAGATACAGGTGCACCTCATAGCCGATCGCGTATTGATAAAGGTTGTACAGCAGGTTGCTGGGCGGGATCGCGACCATGCTGATGTCGGTCAGGTTGTCGACCACCATCTGCAGGATCTGGCTATTGATGTGCTCGGGGCACGGGGTCTTGAAGTGGCTGATCAGGGGCATTGCGGTGACGGGCTCCGGGGGCAAGGGCCGCCTATCATAGCGCGCCTGACCTCGCCAGCGTTTGCGTTACTACGGGAGGCGTTGCGTTTTCGAGGCTGACAGCAGTGAGTCAGGCACACTTTGTGCGGGATGAACTGTGCTCTTCGCGAGCCGGCTCGTCCCCACAGAGGGACAGCGGTTTTGCCCACAACTGGTTTTTCTGTGGGAACGAGCCTGTTCGCGAAAGCGTCCACCATCACACCGGCCTGTGGTGTGAGTGGGGGGGAATGGGTGGGTGAGCCCCCCAACTTTGAGGATTCCCACCCACTGCGCCACTACGACCAAAGTCCAATCCATCAAGCGTTTGATATCAATCAGCTATTTGTCTCCCCCGGATCTCCCCGCGCTTGGCGCACCTCTTGCATCGAGCGTTTTGCCAACGTCAGCCACACCGGCGCGCCCCGAGGGCAACAAAATGAAAAACACGCCTAACCTCAAGTCGCTCGGCCTTTTCAGGAAACCGAGCATCGCCGCTGTGATGCTGATCAACATCAGCCTCGGCAACGCAAACGCCGTACCGCTTGACGATGTCAGCTATCCGCCTCCAACGGATCCATCGGCGTATACCAACCCGCCGGCCGATCCCAAGGCCGCGCTGGATTCGATACTGACCATGCCGCCCACCAATCAGGGCGCCATCGCCCTGCCCAATGGCATGTACGGCACCCGCACCACGCCAACGACCGACAACGTGCTGCAGCCGGCCCAGCAAACATCCTTCAAGATCCCCACCAATGGCAAGCCCAGCCCATTGTTCGGGGCCGCGCCGTACTCTCAGCAGCTGCTGCTGTTCGAAGAATTCGGCACGGAGAAACTCGACCCGACACTGCCGCCGCCCACGCTGACCTTCCCGGTTCCGACCGTCGGTCCGGCTCCCCTTCAGGACCCGAACAGCATCGCCCGCAGCGGCCCTTCAGCCGCTGCGCTGGAAGCCTTCATGCGCCAGCCGGGGCTGTACCCGTATCCGTCGCAGTATTCCAACTCGCTGGACCGCAACCCGTGGAAAGCGCAGATCGAAGCCTTCCTCAACCGCCATCCGGTCGGCTCGCCGGCCGAAGGTCGTCCGCCTGGAAAAGGCTGGTCGCACCAGCGCTGGAACGAGTTTTACCCACAGGTCGCCTTCAAGACCGCTCAAGCGGGCGCCAAGCTCAACGGCGGCATGCGCGACCGCCGACAGTTGCACAACTACGCCGTCGGTGAGTTCGGGCCTGGCGGGCTCTACAACCAGACCTCGGACACCCCGGTCATTGCGGGCACCACCAAAGGCATCGACACCCGCTTTCACCCCAACATGCCGATTCAGAACCACAAGGCGCTCTGGACCTTCGACGGCACCTTTCCGCCAAAACTGCTGATGGTGCGGTACGGCCAACCGGTGCTGATGCGTCACTACAACGCCCTGCCGATCGATCCGTCGGCCAACATGGGTTTTGGCCTGCACACCCTCACCACCCACGAACACAACGGCCACTCCCCGGCTGAAAGCGACGGCTATGCCAATGCGTTTTTCTTTCCGGGGCAGTACTACGACTATCGCTGGCCTGTCCAGCTGGCCGGTTACGACACCATCAACACCAGCGCCCAGGATCCGCGCGCGGCGTTCCCCTGCGCCCCGGGCGAAACCCTGTATGTCAACGATGCCACGCCGGGCCTCAAGACCTGTAACAACGGCAGCATCAAGATCCGTGGCGACTGGCGCGAAACCATGAGCACCCACTGGTTCCACGAC
>NZ_JBFUAE010000019.1:0-110370 GCF_056406435.1 Pseudomonas sp. P1_C12
GTGTGGTATTTTTCAGAAGTTTTCCAAGTTTCCTTTTCAACTTCAACCACTTGCGCTTCAGATCTCTCGTCAGCGGGAGGCGAATTCTACAGCGTTACACGCTGCTGTCAACACCCCTTTTTCAACTTCCTTTTGGCTTCGATGACCTGAAGCAACCTGCTGCCGAAAACTGCATAACTCATTGTTTACCAAGGAGTTTTCCGTTTCGACTGCGCCGGAAGTGGGGCGAATTATAGACACCTGTAATCTGCCGTCAAGCACTGATTCAGGTTTTCTATCAATAACCTGCAGAATGCAGCAAAACGCCCCAAAGCAAGCCTGTATAGAGGAGCCAAAACGCCCTTCTATATAGAAGAGCTTCCTCATGGGCAGCCACAGCCCATGTCATAGCCAAAAAATCAGCCCACCACATACAGACGGTTGGCTGGCCGCCAAATAACAAAAAAGCACCCAAGGTGCTTTTTTGTTATCGCTGTCAGCTGAATAAAGTCGCCACCCTGGCCCGCGCCATGTGCAGCTTCTTGTAACTGTCGATCAGACGAAGGTGCCTGTCGAGCCCTTCCAGTTTCATGCTCGTCGGCGTCAGACCGTAGAAACGTACGCTGCCATCCACGGACCCTATCGCCGCGTCCATCCGCTCGTTACCGAACATCCGGCGGAAGTTGACCTCGTAGTCGCTCAGTTCCAGATCATCGTCCAGCTGCATTTCCAGCACGACGTTCACGGCTTGATAAAACAAGCCGCGCTCGACGGTGTTGTCGTTGTATTGCAAGAAGGCTTCCACCAGATCCTTGGCCTGGTCGAACTTCTGCAAGGCGAGATAAATCAGCAGCCTCAGCTCCAGGATCGTCAACTTGCCCCAAGGCGTGTTGTCGTCGAACTCGATGCCGATCAAGGTGGTGATGTCGGTGTAATCGTCCAGCTCGCTATTTTCCAGACCCTTGGCCAGCGTTCTCAGGCCGACTTTGCTCAGGCCGTGCAGATTCAGGATGTCCGCGCGGAACTGCAGCGCCTTGTTGGTGTTATCCCAGATCAAATCTTCTACCGGATAAATTTCCGAGTAATCCGGCACCAGAATGCGGCAGGCCTTGGCGCCAATGTGCTCATAGACCGCCATGTACACTTCTTTGCCCATGTCTTCGAGAATGCCGAACAAGGTCGCGGCCTCTTCGACATTGGAGTTTTCGCCTTGACCGGAGAAATCCCACTCAACGAATTCGAAATCCGGCTTGGCACTGAAGAAGCGCCACGAGACCACACCGCTGGAGTCGATAAAGTGCTCGACGAAGTTGTTCGGCTCAGTCACGGCCTGACCTTCGAAGGTCGGCTGAGGCAGATCGTTCAGGCCTTCGAAACTGCGGCCTTGCAGCAGTTCCGTCAGGCTGCGCTCCAGCGCCACTTCCAGGCTTGGGTGCGCGCCGAACGAGGCAAACACGCCGCCAGTACGCGGGTTCATCAAGGTGACGCACATCACCGGGAACTCCCCGCCCAGCGATGCATCCTTGACCAACACCGGGAAGCCCTGCTCTTCCAGGGCCTGGATACCGGCCAGGATGCCCGGGTATTTCGCCAGTACTTCCTGCGGCACATCCGGCAGGGCCATTTCGCCTTCGAGGATTTCGCGCTTGACCGCGCGCTCGAAGATCTCCGACAGGCACTGCACTTGGGCTTCGGCCAGCGTGTTTCCTGCGCTCATGCCATTGCTCAGGAACAGGTTTTCGATCAGGTTGGACGGGAAGTACACCACCTCATTGTCCGACTGGCGCACAAACGGCAGTGAACAAATACCCCGCTGGGTGTTGCCGGAGTTGGTGTCGTACAGATGCGAGCCACGCAACTCGCCGTCCCGGTCGTAAACCTTCAGGCAGTACTCGTCGAGGATGTCAGTCGGCAGTTCGTCCTTCGGACCCGGCTTGAACCAGCGCTCGTCCGGGTAATGCACAAACGCCGCGTTGGCGATGTCCTCGCCCCAGAACTGATCGTTGTAGAAGAAGTTGCAGTTGAGCCGCTCGATAAACTCGCCCAGTGCCGATGCCAGCGCACCTTCCTTGGTCGCGCCTTTGCCGTTGGTAAAACACATCGGCGAGTGCGCATCGCGGATGTGCAGCGACCACACATTGGGCACGATATTGCGCCACGAAGCGATTTCAATCTTCATGCCCAGGTCGGCCAGGATGCCCGACATGTTGGCGATGGTTTGTTCCAGCGGCAGGTCCTTGCCCACAATGTAGGTGCCCGCTTCGCCAGTCGAATGCGGCATCAGCAACGCCTGGGCATCGGCGTCGAGGTTTTCGACCTCTTCAATCACGAACTCAGGCCCGGTTTGCACCACCTTCTTTACCGTACAACGGTCGATGGAGCGCAAGATCCCCTGACGGTCCTTGGCGGAGATGTCCGCTGGCAATTCGACCTGAATCTTGAAAATCTGGTTGTAGCGATTTTCCGGATCAACAATGTTGTTCTGCGACAGGCGGATATTTTCGGTGGGGATATTGCGGGTCTCGCAATACAACTTCACGAAGTACGCCGCACACAACGCCGACGAAGCCAGGAAGTAATCGAACGGCCCCGGCGCCGAGCCATCGCCTTTGTAGCGAATGGGTTGATCGGCAATCACCGTGAAGTCGTCGAACTTGGCCTCAAGTCGAAGGTTGTCGAGAAAGTTGACCTTGATTTCCATGCGTGCTTACCAGAATAACGAGCTAAACGATTTGGCCGCCATTATCCGGTTTTTCAGCACAGACCGTTAACTTTCCACTATTTTTCGACCAACACCACCCCACGCTCCTCAAGCAAGCGCACAAACATCGTCAGGCTCTGCGACACCGTCCCCCTACGCCAAACCAGCCAGGTGCGCAGATAACGGAACGACTCCGACAACGGCCAGACGCTGACCGTCGTGCATCCAGGCATGCTTTCGAGCATGCTGCGGGGCATCAGCGCCAGGCCGGCACCGGCGCTGACGCAGGCCAACATGCCGTGATAGGACTCCATTTCGAAAATCTTGCCGGGTACCGCCGCGCCATTGGCGAACCAGCTTTCGAAGTGATGCCGATAGGAGCAGTTAGAGCGGAAGGCATAGATGTTTTCACCATTCACATCCTTGGCCCGATGAATCGGCTCATGGTTGAGCGGTGCGATCAGGACCATTTCCTCTTCGAAAGCAGGCACGCCCTCCAGTGCCGGATGCAACACCGGACCATCGACAAATGCCGCGGCCAGCCGCCCTGACAGCACCCCATCGATCATGGTCCCGGAGGGGCCGGTGGACAGGTCCAGTTCGACCTTGGCGTGTTTCTGGTTATAGGCGGCCAATAGCTCTGGAATACGTACCGCTGCAGTACTTTCCAGCGAGCCCAGGGCGAAGGCTCCCTGCGGTTCCTCACCTGCCACGGTGGCGCGCGCCTCCTGAACCAGGTCGAGAATACGTCGAGCGTAATCCAGAAAGCTCCAGCCGGCCGGCGACAGGCGCAGGCGACTCTTCTCGCGGATAAACAGATCCACACCCAGGTCCAGCTCAAGCTGCTTGATTCTGGTCGTGAGATTCGATGGCACCCGGTGGATATGCTGGGCGGCCACGCTGATGCTGCCGTGCTCGGCGACAGCCTTGAAAATTTCGAGCTGAACCAGATCCAATTCATTCTCCAAACGTGAACGTTATGCTCAGTATTATTCAGTTTCCATAAAACATATAGCCCCATAACCTGAGCACATTCCTACCTCGCAGGACGGTGCCATGACCCACGTATCCAGCCTTACCCATGCCATTTCGATCAACCCGACCACGGGCGAGCAGTTCGGCCATTACCCTTTCGAATCCGATTCGGCATTACAGGCCGCGCTGACGCGGGCCGCTACCGGGTTTCGCACCTGGCGCCGCAAACCAGTTGAGCAGCGCGCACAGCTTTTGATCAACCTCGGCCAGGCCTTGCGCAACAATGCCGAGGCCATGGCGAACATGATCACCCTGGAAATGGGTAAGCCGATTGCCCAGGCCCGCGGTGAAATTGAAAAATGTGCGCAGCTCTGCCAGTGGTACGCCGAACACGGTCCCGCCATGCTGAGCTCAGAAACGACCCTGGTTGAAGGCGACAAGGCACGCATTGAATATCGCCCGCTCGGCCCGATTCTCGCCGTCATGCCGTGGAACTTCCCCATCTGGCAAGTCCTGCGCGGCGCGGTCCCCACGTTGCTCGCCGGCAACACCTACGTGCTCAAGCACGCGCCAAACGTCATGGGCAGCGCCTACCTGCTGCTGGAAGCCTTCCAGCAAGCGGACTTTCCTGAAGGTGTTTTCGAGGTCATCAACGTCACCCCGGAAGGTGTATCCAGGGCGATCGCCGATCCACGTATCGCGGCTGTCACCCTCACCGGCAGCGTCCGTGCAGGCATGGCCATCGGCGCTCAGGCTGGAGCGGCACTGAAGAAATGTGTATTGGAACTGGGCGGCTCCGACCCGTTTATCGTGCTCGACGACGCAGACCTCGACGAGGCGGTGAAAGCCGCGGTGATCGGGCGCTATCAAAACACCGGACAAGTCTGCGCCGCCGCCAAACGCCTGATTGTCGAGCAAGGCATCGTCGAGGAATTTACCCGCAAGTTCGTCGAGGCCACCCAGCAGCTGGTCGTCGGTGATCCACTCGCCACCAACACCTACATCGGCCCGATGGCTCGCTTCGATCTGCGCGACGAACTGGATCAACAGGTTCGCGACACACTGGAAGAAGGCGCGACGCTGCTGCTGGGTGGAAAGAAGGCTGAAGGCCCCGGCAATTACTATGAGCCTACGGTACTCGGCGACGTGACCGATCAGATGACATCATTCAAACAGGAGTTGTTTGGCCCTGTGGCCTCAATCATCACGGCCCGAGACGCAGCCCATGCGCTGGAATTGGCCAATGACAGCGAGTTCGGCCTCACCGCCACCCTCTACACGCGCAATGTCGAACTCGCCCGGCAGATGGCCGGCGAACTTGAAACCGGTGGAGTGTTCATCAACGGCTATAGCGCCAGCGATCCGCGTGTCAGTTTTGGTGGCGTGAAGAAGAGTGGCTTTGGCCGTGAGCTCTCGCACTTCGGGGTGCGCGAATTCTGTAATGCACAGACGGTTTGGCTGGATCGACGTTAAGGGCAGCGTAGTACTGCGAACTGGCTCAATTTCCGACAGCGCAAAAACCTTGATACTGAAATGAAAAAACGGGCGCCTAATCGGCGCCCGTTTTTTGTTCAAAGGATTGATGACACAGATGAGGTTCTGCCCACCAGCACCCAGTGTGCCGCCTCGCGCTGATATGTTTTTTTTCATTAAGTTGATTTATGAAATGTTTTATGTCATTTATACCCTCATGAATCATCGGGACAGTCCACCTTGCCAGACCGGACGGCAGCCCCCCTACCACCCAAACGCCCCATCCAAGGAGTCAACAATATGTACAAGACAGAACTTCTAGGCGCCCTGGCACTGTGCGTCGCAAGCTTGCTGGCACACGCCGACGACGACAGCCTGCGTATCGGTATCGAAGCCGCCTACCCGCCCTTCTCCTTCAAGACGCCAGAGGGCAACGTCAGTGGTTTCGATTACGACATTGGCAACGCGCTGTGCGAAGAGATGAAGGTCAAATGCGAGTGGGTCATCCAGGAATTCGACGGCATGATCCCGTCGCTGAAAGTGCGCAAGATCGATGCTGTGCTGTCGTCGATGTCGATCACTGAAGACCGTATGAAGTCGGTCGACTTCAGCAAAAAGTACTACCACACGCCGGGCAAGTTCGCGATGAAGGCCGGTAGCGTGATCAACGACCCGCTGGTCGATCTCAAAGGCAAGAAACTCGGCGTGCAACGCTCCTCGACCTACGACCGTTTCGCCACCGAGCAGCTTGAGAAAGCCGGTGTCGAGGTGGTGCGCTACTCCTCGCAAAATGAAGCCTTCCTCGATCTGGCAGCGGGTCGCCTGGACGCCACGCTTGCAGACATCGTCAACACCGACGAGAGCTTTATCAAAACACCATTGGGTAAGGGTTTCGCACTGGCAGGGCCGGACATCAACGACCCGAAATACTTCGGCAGAGGCGCCGGGATCGCGGTGCGCAAAGGCGACAGTGCGAACGTTGCACGCCTGAGTGCAGCGATTGACGCGATCCGTGCCAATGGCAAGTACCAGCAAGTGATGGGCAAGTACTTCGCCTTCGATATCTACGGCGAATAAGCCTTCATCCGAAACCCTGGCGCCGGCCCCATGCGGGCGCCGCTTTTGGCTTGTCTCGTGCGCCTCCCGGCGCTCGCTTGAGGAACTTCATCATGCTCCACGGCTACGGATCGAGCATTCTCGATGGCGCCTGGCTGACCATTAATCTGGCCCTGACCTCCATGACCATGGCCATTTCCCTGGGACTGATCGGCGCGGCCTTTCGTTTGTCGCCGTTTAAATGGCTGGCGGTGCTGGGCGAAGGTTATACAACCCTGATTCGCGGTATTCCTGACCTGGTGTTGATCCTGCTGATTTTCTACGGCGGCCAGGATCTGATGAACCGCATGGCCCTTGCTCTCGGTTACACCCAGTACATCGACATCAATCCCTTTATCGCCGGCGTCTGCACCATGGGCTTCATTTTCGGTGCCTATCTCTCGGAGACCTTTCGTGGCGCCTTCATGGCGATCCCTAAAGGTCAGGCAGAGGCCGGCGCGGCGTACGGCATGAGTGGCGTTCAGGTGTTCTGGCGGATTCTGGTGCCGCAGATGATTCGTTTCGCCATTCCCGGGTTCACCAACAACTGGTTGGTGCTGACCAAATCCACCGCACTGATCTCGGTAATCGGTTTGCAGGACATGATGTTCAAAGCCAAAAACGCAGCGGACGCCACCCATGAGCCGTTCACGTTTTTCCTCGCGGTTGCCGCGCTCTACTTGATGCTGACCAGCGTGTCATTGCTGGTGCTGCGCTATCTGGAAAAACACTACTCGGTCGGCATCAAAGCCGCCGAACTGTGACTGGGAGCCCCCCCATGATTCTCGACTACAACCTGATATGGGAAAACCTGCCGCTGTATTTCAACGGCGCTTTGGTGACCCTGAAAGTGCTGCTGATTTCCCTGGCCGTTGGCCTGGTGCTTGCGGTTCCGATAGCGCTGATGCGCGTTTCCCGATCACCACTGATCAACTTCCCGGCCTGGCTCTACACCTATGTGATCCGCGGCACCCCGATGCTGGTGCAATTGTTCCTGATCTACTACGGGTTGGCGCAGTTCGAAGCGGTACGCCAAAGCGCGTTCTGGCCATATCTGTCCAGCGCAACCTTTTGTGCCTGCCTGGCTTTCGCAATCAATACCAGCGCCTATAGCGCGGAACTCCTGGCCGGCAGTTTGAAGGCCACGGCCCACGGCGAGATCGAAGCCGCCAAAGCCATGGGCATGTCGCGCCTGACCTTGTACCGCCGCATCCTCCTGCCGTCGGCCTTGCGCCGGGCGCTGCCGCAGTACAGCAACGAAGTGCTGATGATGCTGCAGACCACCAGCCTGGCGTCCATCGTCACGTTGGTGGATATCACCGGAGCCGCGCGAACCGTCAGTTCGCGCTTCTACCTGCCGTTCGAAGCATTCATCACTGCCGGTCTCATCTACCTGGCCCTGACCTTCATCCTGGTTCGCCTGTTCAAGCTGGCCGAGCGCCGCTGGCTGGCCTATCTGGCACCACGCAAGCACTAAGGAGCGTTATGAAGCACATTCAATACCTTTTGCCGTGGAGTGCCTCGGGCACAGAACGAAAGCTGTCGCTGTTTCGTTTTGGCAGCGGGCCGCGCAAGGCCTACATCCAGGCTTCCCTGCATGCCGACGAACTGCCGGGGATGCGCGTCGCCGTCGAGCTCAAGCGCCGTCTGCTGGAACTGGAAGAGCAAGGCCTGTTGAACGGGGTGATCGAACTGGTGCCGATGGCCAATCCGATTGGTATCGCACAGATGTTCCAGGCCACCCATCAAGGGCGCTTTGAATTCTCCAGCGGGAAGAATTTCAATCGCGACTTCCCGGAACTCGCCGAGGCAGTGACAAGGCAACTGGACGGTCAACTGGGCGACGATGCCAACGCCAACATCGCACTGATCCGCCGCGCCATGGGCGACGCCCTCACCAACATGCCGGCACCGACATCGGAACTCGATGGCTTGCGGCGCCTGTTGCTGCAGCATGCCTGTGATGCCGATGTGGTGCTGGACCTGCACTGCGACTTCGAGTCGATCATGCTGCTGTATGCCATGCCGCAAAACTGGTCACGCTTGAGCTCATTGGCCGCCCGCCTCGGCGCCGGCGTGGCCCTGCTCGCCGAGGCTGCGGGAGGCAACGCCTTCGATGAAGCCTGCGCAATCCCCTGGCTGCACCTGGCCGAGCGCTTTCCTGAAGCCAATATTCCGCTGGCGTGCGTGGCCACCACGATTGAATTGCGCGGCATGGCCGACACCGAGCGCGAGCAATGCGTCGACAGTGCCCAGGCCATTCTCGGCTATCTCGCCGAGCAAGACCTGATCAGCGGCGACTGGCCTGCAGCGCCACCGAGCCGTTGTGAGGCGACACCGTTCGCCGGTGCGCAGTACGCCTATGCGCCGCACCCGGGGGTGGTGAGTTATCTGCAACCGTTGGGTGCCCACGTCAAGGTCGGCGATCCGCTCTTCGAAGTGATCGATCCGCTGACCGATCAGCACAGCGTGGTGCACGCCAGCACCGACGGCATCCTGTATGCCCGTGAACGCCTGCGCTTTGCCCAGCCTGGTTTGTGGTTGGCCAAAGTGGCCGGTAACACCCCTATTCGTCAAGGCCGTTTGCTCAGCGACTGATTCCAGAGAGTTGAAACCATGTACAAACTTGAAATTCAGGATCTTCACAAAAGCTACGGCGCCCACGAAGTGCTCAAGGGCGTGTCCCTGGAAGCGAAAGCCGGTGACGTCATCAGCATCATCGGCTCCAGCGGCTCCGGCAAAAGCACCTTCCTGCGTTGCATCAACCTGCTGGAGCAGCCCAACGCTGGCAACATCGTGCTCAATGGCGAACAGCTGAAGCTGGTGACCAACAAACTCGGCGGGCTCAAGGCTGCCGAACCCAGGCAGCTGCAGCGCATGCGTTCGCGGCTATCGATGGTGTTTCAGCACTTCAACCTCTGGTCGCACATGAGTGCCCTTGAAAACGTCATGGAAGCTCCGGTGCATGTGCTGGGCATGAACAAGCAAGAAGCCCGGGAAAAAGCCGAACACTACCTGAACAAAGTCGGCGTGGCACACCGCATGGACGCCTGGCCGGCGCATATGTCCGGTGGTGAGCAGCAGCGCGTGGCGATTGCCCGTGCACTGGCCATGGAACCTGAAGTGATGCTGTTCGATGAACCGACTTCGGCACTCGACCCCGAGCTGGTCGGCGAAGTACTTAAAGTCATGCAGGATCTGGCACTCGAAGGACGCACCATGGTGGTCGTGACCCACGAAATGGGGTTTGCCCGCGAGGTTTCCAATCAACTGGTGTTTCTGCACAAGGGGCGGGTCGAAGAGCGCGGCAATCCGCGTGAAGTGCTGGTCAATCCACAGTCCGAGCGTCTCCAGCAATTTCTGTCCGGCAGCTTGAAATAATCATACACTCCAGCCAACTTATGCCCCCGCGCAAAACCCTGTGGGAGCGTGGCTTGCCCGCGAAGCGAACACCGCGATTTTTCAGGCATTGCGCGTTATCGTTCTTCGCGGGCAAGCCACGCTCCCACAAGTTATGCGCCCGCCCCAGCCCCATCTCCAACCCTCAGGAACTGCAGAGCCGGACATGCCGACCCCCACGAAAAACACCACGGTCTATGCCGCGCCGGTGATGCGCAAACTGACGGAAATCGTTACCGATTTACCGCCATCACTGCGCAAAGTGGCGGATTTCATCCTGCGTCACCCGCTAAGGGCTGCGACGCTGACTATCGAAGAAATGGCTCATGAAACATCCACCTCGCCAGCCGCGGTCAATCGTTTGGCCAAGGCTCTGAACCTGGGTGGCTACACCGGCATGAAGGCCGAGCTGGTGGCGACTTTGCAGCAGATGGTGTCGCCGGTCGACAAGCTTCGTAATGAACTGGCGCATCGACCGGGTGGCGCATTTGGCCTGCATGAGCAAATCCAGAGCGCCACCAGCAACCTCGCCACGGCGGCGACCAACAACCATGAAGATGCCTTTGAAGCGTTCGTCACCCGCCTGACCGAGGCGCGTAAAATCTACATCCTCGGCTTTGGCAACAGCGTCTACTTCGCAGGCCTGGCCGCCTCGACCCTGATGCCCTTCTGTGCGGACGCCACCGCCATCAGCATGGAAGGCGGCAACGAAAACGCCGCTTACCGCCTGGCCGCAATCACCGATCAGGATGTATTGCTGGCGATTTCCCTGCCGCGCTATTCCCTCGACACCCTGCAACTCGCGCGTTTTGCCAATGAGCGCGGCGCCTCGGTGCTGGCAATCACCGACTCACCTGCCTCGCCTCTCACCAGCATTGCCGAACACGTGCTATTTGCCCCCGCCGACCATCCGGTCATGACCAGCTCCAACATCGCCGTGCTCGCCTTGATCGAAGGATTAGTGGCGGGTGTGATGGCCCGCAATAAAGAAGCCGTCAAGTTGGCGACAGAGCTGACCGAAAGCGTGATGTCTTACCTGCATATTCCTTCCAGCAGTAAATCGCCGAAAAAGTGATATTTCTTGGGGGGGGTCGCCCCCACAGCACTGCGCACTCCTTGATATCATGGTGCCTGCACGACTACGCGCCTGGCACCAACATGCTGAAATCGGGAACAGGCGGGGTTAGAGCGAGCGTAAAAAGCCGGATCAGGCGCCGGCCACGGGGTAAGATTTGCAGCAATTGCTGCGGTGTGATGCTCATGTCTGCATCGCTTCGAATGTAGATCGTCCTGAATAAAAACGACTGGCCACCGACTTATCGACAGCGCATGGCTTAGCTTATAGAATCGTGCGCCGAAAAAAATAAAACTTTCTTGATTCGCAGGTAGCGCATGACACCCTCCGTTAGCGAAACAAAGAATCTGGACATCGAAGTATTGCGTGCCTATGCCATCGCTATTACTTTCGTTGCCCATCTCGGTCTTTTAAATCCGGATTGGTTTAAATGGACTACCTATTTCTGGCTGGGTGGAGGGGTAGATTTATTCTTCTGCATTTCCGGATTCCTTATAACGACATCATTGATAAAAGCTTCGAACCAGCAAGATCAGTTCCTGCGTTTTGCTGGATCTTTTTGGACAAGGCGGTTGTTTCGATTGTGGCCCGCAGCGATTTTCTGGTCGACCATAACGTTGGCAATTTCATTTGCCTTTGACGTCTCCAGGACATTTGGCTCACAAGAGAACATGGTAAACTCTTGGATATTCGGCATGTTGAATATCCAAAATATATACATCTGGTACACTGAAAATTCAAACAGCGCAACTCCACTATGGCACTACTGGAGCTTGTCGCTAGAAGAACAGTTCTATGTAATTCTCCCCATCATTTTGTTCTTCATCCCTAATCGCAAATTATTGATCATCCCTTTTCTTGCAGTGGCAATTTACCATTCCACACAGATACGTCCGTGGGGTACATTGCTTTGGTTTATTCGAAGCGACGCATTGCTTTACGGCACCCTCATCGCGCTGGCCTGGCATTACTACCCACAGCGGATATCAAGTATTTTCTCTACCAAGAACAAAAAAACATTACAACTTGCATTATTGATTTGTATTCCCTTACCCATCATCACAGCAAAAATCGGCTGGTCCCCCTATTTCATGGGATTTGTCGCAATCACTTCAAGCCTGGTTGTGCTCCTGTGTTCGGGAAATCTAAACCTTACGGGCTCAAATGGCCGCCTCCGAAAGATCGCCATTCACATCGGATCGCGCTCTTACTCCATTTATCTTGTTCACAACCCTATATTTGCAATTGTAAGAGAAATATGCCTTCAGTCAGGGTATACGGATCTCACACTTGAAACCGATAAAATATTTGCCGTCCTCATCGCACTAGTACTAACTGGAGTGATTGCAGAGTTTTCCTACCAATTTGTGGAAACTCCACTTAGAAGTTACGGGTCGCAGCTTTCGAAAGCAAAATTCAAGCGGGTGATGTTGGCCAACTAATGCTTTTGGAGTAGCCGTCCTGATCAGCGAAACTGATTCAACGCGACGCGGTATTTTTTCAAAGATCTCGAGTCGCTGACTGCCAAGGATGCCAGCCGAACACTCAAAAATAAAAAGGGGGCGGGACGGAGTGATCCCCCCCTGGCTCCCCATCTTCTTTTTCATACTTCTTGAAAGCTTCGAGAGTTTCACTCTGGATTTTTCCAGGCAGGTAAGCGGCGACGTGACAGTACTACGGCCTGAACTGGTGACGGTCAGCCACTTGTTTGTACGCCAGTCGGCAGAGTTGGCGGCAGCAGTGACTCACCGAATGCTGAAGACCTTGCTCGACAATCACTGGCATCCTTCAGGGGGTCTTCGACCCCTTTAAGTCCGCCAATGCGGTTTTTTCACGCGCTACTTACAGTGGGCGCAGCTCTGGGTGCTACGCTTTTCCTGTGCATGGAGGAAGCGCGATGCCAGAAGATCTTGCCCCCACCCCGCTCAATTCTTGCGACGAAGACTCTATTGCCCTCGGGCATACTATCGATGAGGTTGCGGCCTGGATCGACCACCGCGGCGCTACGTGTGTGTCTGATCGCATCAATATGCCGAAGTTACATACCTGGGTGTTCAACAAACCCCAACGCCTGCTTTCTAACAATCTAACGACTATCAATTTAACTCGCATGGAATGCGTAGTGCTTGACTTATTAACAAGCAGCGAGGAACGCGTTATCCGCAACGAGGACATCCTTATGAAGTTAAATAAGGACCCTCATAATTACAAAGGATTGCCCATGTGCCTCAGTAGACTGCAAGCGAAATTCAAGAAATTCACCAAAGGCGACAACCTCCTCCGTTCAGTAAGAAGTCGCGGTTACTGCCTTATCCAAACAATAAATCCTGAATGAGTTTTAAGTCTCCGGCTCATGGATGTAATGCTGTTCAGTTAAGGAGATTGCAGGGGCGAGCTTGGCGGAGTTAAAGCGCGATCCCGCAAACCTACCGAGCGATACTCGGTGATTGTTTTGTCCAGAGGAGGTTTATGGCATCTGTTTCAAGCCTCAGGTTGTTACCTACCCTGAGCCAGAACAGTATGTCGTTAGGCGTCAATGGGCTGAAAAAGATCCAGTGCCCCGAGCCGTCAGCCTTTTCCTCTACGTCTGCAACGTACAACGCGACCTCGCTTTCGCTAAGTTCCAAGGCATCGGAGATTTCTCGCTGTGTCGGTTTTCTTACGCTGCTCATAGTGAAATCCATTTCTTGAACAAAGTGCTGAAAGCATAGCTGAACACCAAAACCTGGAATCTCCACCTGTCGCTTCAGGTCACGGAATGGCAGGAGACTGTGTCAACGCTCCTGATCACCCTCGCTACGGTGCCGGCCGAAGAGTCCGCCCGCATTGCGAGCATGTCGCGACCTGAAATCGCCGTTACGGAAAAGCAATCGTGACAGTTTGCAGCGGTTGCCAGGACGGGTATTGAAACCTGAAACTTCAATTAATGCGCAGGCATGGCGTCCAATGCCTGCGCATGAGCATCAATCATCACCTGAAGGGCGTTTGACACATGCGGATGCCCAACCCAGCGGTATGAAGCACTTCCAAGTAAGCCGGCTGCCGCGTTGTCCATCAGGCTTTTGACATCAAGCCCGCTGGCGATGGCCTCTCCAATAATTGCTACAAGGGCCTGCTCAAGTGCAATTTCGCGATCAGTGACCATTTCATCTCCTTGAACCGGCTCCATGCCGGCCATAGAGATAAATAGCTCAAAAGAAATCAAAATGCCACTACCTCCGTCGCATCCAGTCACGGAGGGCGGCGCATGCAATGGATGCCCAAGGCCTGCTCGGGGCGGTGCCCCCATGATCATCTTACTGATAGCAGCGCCGTTCTAGATGCTCTGGCTCATCTACAAGGGGCCACGCCGCCAAGGGTTCACCCCGCCAGTCACCTCAGGGGGAGTGTGTGTAACGCCACTGGCGAGGCGAACGATTGAACGTTAGCTGAACGACTTGGATTGTCGCCTGCACCTTGTCTGAATTGGTGCCCACCCTGACCAGTTGCTGGCCATTCAGTAATCCATCTGAAACACACCAGGCCGGGCAAGCGGTCATGACTTTACCCAGCGCAGCGCCAAGTGTCCCGAAGACAACCCTGAACAAAATTAACATTGAACCTGCCGGTGAACGACGGGCGAGGAATCGCCATGTCCGATTTTCAAATGGAACCCACGCCCACCGCTCGCAAGCGTCATGTGCGGCGAGTGCCACGGCTTCGCTGTGCCAGGCCAGCAGTACCAGCTCATTTCCGGTAGCTGGAAACCGCCACTATTCCTTCAAATACAGCAGTCAACTTCATTAATAAATAATCCGGCATAAAACCATCGAAGGCGATCAACACTCACACCCCATCGCACCGAAAGTTATTTATCCCGACAAACACATCCATTACCTATCATCATATTACAACTCACTGGACAGTAATTATTGGACGCACACTAACACCTACACTTTCCACGAATAACATAACCCCTGATAACACTCAGACCAACACCAATAAAACTCACTGACTTATTATAACATTCGTTGACACTAAGACGCAGCCACCCTACATTAGTGGCACTCTGCCAACACCACGACGACGCATCAACTTTGTCAAGTTAATGGAATGCTGAGTTTCTGAGCTATTTCATTCCTGGTACAACGCATGAAATATGTAGACGACATTACGAAACTTTTTACACATTTTGGCGCCAATGCGCAGAGCTACCAGGAAATACAACCGAACTATAAAGATTTCAAAGACGACCCGGTTACACCTGCGCTGACTGAGCCAGAACCGTCGGTGGCCTTGCCTCCCCCAATACCAACGCCAATGTCCCCTGTGTTTCTACTGGACGAGCCACAGCCTTCTTTATTGATTGGCGCGCCGGTCGAGCCTGTGCAGAATGCTGCCCTCTCGCTAACTTCGCCAATATCCCCTCTCCTGACCAAGCCACCTGCGAGTTCTGCTACGGGTGACCGTCAGCGATTGAGCGACTTGTTACGTGAACTCAACCAGGTTCGTCGAGACGGTCTGCCAGAAACGACTCGCAAGCGGACCAGGGCAAAGGTCATTGCTATCGTTTCGGCGAATGGTGGGGTGGGTAAAAGCACCGTCGCCGCTGGCCTCGCAAAAACACTTCGGCGCCCTGGCGGGCGAACCATCGCAATTGATCTGGACCCTCAGAACGCGCTTTCCTGCCACTTGGGTATCACCAGGCAGGTTCCCGGGCTGATCCAGCTCAAAGAGCAGGGCGCAGACTGGGGCGCTCATCGCCTGCCGGGCTTTGGCGACAGCGAGTGCCTGCCCTTCGGCACTGGCGAGGTGAGCGATCGCCGATTGCTCAAGCAGTTGATGCTTGAAGATTCTGACTGGTTGAATCAGCACCTTGCGTCAATGGACCTCAGCGAAAACGATACCGTGATCCTGGACACGCCTTCGGGTGCGACCGTCTATTCGCAACAGGCACTCGATGCCGCCGATCTGGTGCTGGTGATGACGGTGGCCGACGCGGCTTCCTACCTGGCACTGGACACCATGACCCAGTGGCTGGAAACCAGCCGACGACGCGCGCAGTGGCACCGGTATGTACTCAACCAACGGGATGACTCGCGTTCGTTCAGCAGGGACATGGGCGTGCTGTTTCGGCGGCGGCTCGGCGCTAACCTGATCGGGACGATTCGTCTCGATCACCAGTTCAACGAGTCGCTGGCCTATGGTCGGGACCTGTTGCAGTACGCACCTGAGAGCATTGGCTGTCAGGACATTCATTCGCTGTCAGGCGCGGTCCATGCCCTGCTTTTTGCGGATGCTTGCAGCCAGCAGGGCACGCCATGACCGCCCGGCTCAATCAGCTACCTGCAAAAACGTGGTGGTTGCAGGAGCTACTGGATACTTTCGTGGCAAGCGTCAGTCGCTGGCCCCTGCGTTGGCGTCAAGGCCTGAAGATCTCGGCCGGGCTGATCGCTGCATTGTTGGTGCTGGGTATCCTCACTGCGCCGCTGAACCTGTATTCCCAGGCCGCGTTTGCCGCCGTCTGTTTTGCCGCCAGCCTGATCATCCGCAAGCAAGCCGGGCGTCTGGCGATCCTGACCCTGGTCACCCTCTCGCTGATCGCTTCGTTTCGCTACATGTACTGGCGCCTGACCGACACCCTGGGCTTCGACAACTGGCAGGATGCCGTATTTGGCTACGGATTGGTGCTGGCCGAACTGTATGCCTTGCTCGTCCTCGTCTTCGGCTATGTACAGACCGCCTGGCCGCTGCATCGCACACCGCAGTTTCTGCAACAACCGCCCGCTGAATGGCCGACGGTAGATGTCTTCATCCCCACCTACAACGAAGCGTTGGGCATCGTCAAACTGGTGGTGCTTGCGGCCCAGGCCATCGACTGGCCCGAGGGCAAGCTGCGGGTGCATGTGCTCGACGACGGACGTCGGGACGAGTTCAAGGTTTTCTGCCAGCAAATCGGCGTCAACTACATCACCCGCGACAACAATCAACATGCCAAGGCCGGCAACCTCAACGAGGCGCTCAAAGTCACCGATGGCGAGTTCATCGCCATATTCGACGCCGACCACGTGCCCACCCGCTCCTTCCTGCAGATCACCATGGGCTGGTTTATCAAGGACCCGAACCTGGCGTTGCTGCAAACGCCGCACTTCTTCTATTCACCCGATCCGTTCGAAAAGAACCTCGATACCTTTCGCTCGGTGCCCAATGAAGGTGAGCTGTTCTACGGCCTGGTGCAGGACGGCAACGACCTCTGGAACGCGACGTTTTTCTGTGGTTCCTGCGCGGTCATCCGGCGTACTCACTTGCTGGAAGTCGGCGGTATCGCCACCGAAACCGTGACGGAGGATGCGCACACGGCACTCAAGCTCAATCGCCGTGGTTTCAACACCGCCTACCTCGCCATTCCACAAGCAGCAGGACTCGCTACGGAAAGCCTTTCCCGGCACATCCGTCAGCGCACACGCTGGGCTCGGGGTATGGCGCAGATTTTTCGGACCGACAATCCACTGTTTGGCAAAGGACTGAACCTGGGGCAGCGCATCTGCTACCTCAACGCCATGATGCATTTTTTCTACAGCCTGCCCCGCCTGGTGTTCTTGACCGCGCCCTTGGCCTACCTGATGTTCGACGCGCAGATTTTTCACGCCTCGGCGTTGATGGTCACGGTCTATGTATTGCCGCATATTTTGCATTCCAGCCTGACCACCTCCAGCATCCAGGGCCGCTTCCGCCATTCGTTCTGGAACGAAGTGTATGAGTCAGTGTTGGCCTGGTACATCATGCGCCCGGTACTGTTCGCCCTGATCAGTCCTTCGCTGGGCAAATTCAACGTAACCGACAAGGGCGGCACCATCGAAAAGGACTATTTCGACTGGAAACTCGCGCGGCCTTACATCGTCCTGCTGACCTTGAACATGATCGGTCTGGTGATCGGCGTGGTGAAACTGCCAGGGAGTGATTCGGCCGAGGTCACGACCCTGCTGATCAACCTCGCCTGGACCTTGTACAACATCATCATCGTCAGCACCGCCGTGGCGGTGGCCAGTGAGTCCGCCCAGGTGCGCTCCGAACCCAGGGTGCCCGCTGATCTGCCCATGCGCATCTATCGCGAAGACGGCACCTCGTTCGATTGCCAAACCCAGGATTTCTCACAAAACGGCGTGGGCCTGAAACTGCCACCGCAGGTTCAGCTCTGCGCCAATGAGAAGCTGCAGCTCTGCATTTTGCGCACGCCCCCTTCCAGCCTCTTTCCCGCAACAACGATGTTCAGCAACGACGACGTGGCGGGCGTGCAATTCGACGCCTTGTCCCTGCGCCAGCAAAGTGAACTGGTGCGACTGACCTTTTCACGGGCCGACACCTGGGCCAACACCTGGGGTAATGGCCGCCTCGACGCGCCTATGGTGGCATTGCGGGAAGTCAGCAGCATTGCCTTACGCGCCATCCTCGACTTGTTCGTTGCAACCCTAAAGGACGGCCAAGCGCTGCTGCACAAACGCCAGGACGCGCCATCACCTATCGACTCCACCGCGGACACGCAACGACCTTGAAGCATTCCACTCGCCGGACCTTTCTTCCTCGTCGCTCACTCATGCTGATCGCCTGCTCACTACTGACCTGGAGCGGATGGACCTTGAGTGCTGCGGCCCAAATCAGCACCACAGAGCCGGCGGCAATGCCGGTCTCACCGTTGCCCGGAACCGATGCCCCGAGTAACAGCTATACCCGCACCCTCAAGGAGCTGGGCAAAAGCTACTCGATGACCCTCAAGGGCGTGGAGGCAACGGACAGTGTGAATTTCGATGTGCGCGCCGATGAAGTCGTCACCGCGGCGCACGTCACGCTGCAGTACAGCTACTCACCGGCGCTGCTGGCCGACCTTTCGCAAATCAACGTGCTGATCAACGATCAAGTGGCCGCCACCCTGCCCCTCCCGAAGGAGGAGGCCGGTAAATTGCAGACCCGGACCGTGCAGATTCCGCCGCAGACCATCACCGAATTCAACCGGCTCAGCCTGCAGTTCATCGGTCACTACACGATGCAATGTGAAGACCCTTTGCACTCCAGCCTGTGGGCCAGAATCGGCAACGAGAGCCAGCTGAGCCTCCAGGTGTCCTCGATTAAACAGCCCAACGACCTGTCCGCGCTGCCGCAGCCCTTGTTCGATCGTCGAGATGCCTCGCCCTTGAAGCTGCCCTTCGTGTTCGCCGCGCACCCAAGCGGTCCGGAGCTTGAGGCCGCCGGCATTCTGTCTTCCTGGTTCGGCGCACTGGCCAGCTACCGCGGCGCAACCTTTCCCGCCAGCCTCACCAGCCTGCCGGCCAAAGGAAACGCGGTGGTGTTTGTCAGCGGCAGCGAGTCAACGACCCTGAGTGGTTTGCCGATCAAAGAGGCCACCGGGCCGACATTGACCCTCGTGAGCAACCCGAATGATGCTCAGGGCAAACTGTTGATCGTCTCCGGGCGCGATGGCGCCGATCTCAAGGTCGCCGCGACCGCGCTGGCCCTCGGCGGCTCGGCCTTTTCCGGGCAGAGCGTGGTGATCGACCGGATCGACTCGCTCAAGCCACGCCAACCGTACGACGCGCCCAACTGGCTGCCCTCCGATCGCCCGGTTCGCCTGGGTGAGCTGGCGAAGCCCGCAGAACTTAATGTGTCGGGTTATAACCCGGGGCAACTGACGGTTGCGCTGCGCTTGCCACCCGACCTGTTCAGCTGGCGTGAGCCCGGTGCGCAACTTGACCTGAAGTACCGCTATACGCCGCAACCGGTCTCCACCAATTCCTCGTTGCTGATCAGCTTCAACGACACCTTCATCAAGTCGATCGATCTGCCTTCGATCGAGAAACTCGGCAGCAGCGACAGCCTGTTGGCGATGCTCAAAACCGACGACAGCCTGGCCCGCACGTCGCGCATGCTGTTGCCGCTCAATTCCGTAGCGCTGCAGTCACGCCTGCAATTTCGTTTCATGTATGACTACATCAAACAGGGCAAATGCCGCGACATCATCATCGACAACGTGCGCAGTGTGATCGACCCGGACTCGACCCTGGACCTCAGCCAATACGAACATTTCATGGCCATGCCCAACCTCGGGGTGTTCAAGGACAGTGGCTTCCCGTTCACCCGCATGGCCGACCTGTCTGAAACATCGGTGATCCTGCCCAACGAGCCAGGCCCGGCCGATCTGAGCACCTATCTGACCCTGCTGGGCCGCTTCGGCGACTCCACCGGTTATCCGGCCACCGGCGTGAAGGTGGTCCACGCCGACCAACTCGCCGAGCAAAGCGACCGGGATTTGCTGGTGCTCGCCTCGGGCAACAATCAGCCGCTGCTGGATCAATGGCAGCACCTTCTGCCGGCCAGGGGCGAAGATGCTGTGCAGTACTTTGAACTGTCTGACCTGCCCTTGCGTCTGCGCAACTGGATCAGCCCGGATACGAAAACCAATCTGCGTGAAGCGCGCAGCAGCTTCAGGTTTAGCGCTGAGGACGGCAGTGCTTATCTGACCGGATTCGAATCGCCGCTCAAGAGTGGGCGCAGTGTGGTGTTTATCGCCAGCGCAAGGCCCAGCGGCCTGGCCGACGTGACCAACGCCCTGCTCAGCAGCGAAGAAAACGCCCACGAGTTGCAAGGCAGTCTGGTAGTGGTCAGGGGCAAGCATGTCGAATCGCTGGTCGCCGAGCAGGATTACTACGTCGGGAGCTTGGGCCCATTGCGCTATCTGCAGTGGTACCTCTCGCAAAACGTAATGGCGCTCATGCTGTTCACCCTCTTCGGGGTCCTGCTGCTTGCCTCGATGGCCTACCTGGCCCTGCGCTTACGGACCAAACGTCGTCTTGGCCAATGAGCCGCGCATGCCTGTGTCGTCCATGAGCAGTCGGGGTGTTTCACTTCGCCAGTGCCTGCGCGGCAACGCGCGCAGGTTGAGCGCTGTACTTGCGCTCGCCCTGTTGGCGCCTGCGATTGCGGCCGGAGAACCCTGTGAGCCGCCGGCCTGGCCACTGTGGCAAACCTATGCCACGCGCTTCGTCCAGGCCGACGGCCGGGTTCTGGAATCCAGTATGGAGAACAATCGCAGCACCTCTGAAGGGCAATCCTACGGCATGCTCTTCGCACTGATCGGCAACGATCAGCCACGCTTCGACACACTCTGGCGCTGGACCTCTGCCAACCTCGCAGGCTCCGCCATCGCCACACGCCTGCCGGGCTGGTTATGGGGGCAAGGCACGGACGGTCAGTGGCGCCTGCAAGACGCCAACTCGGCCGCCGACGCCGACCTGTGGTTCGCCTACGCCCTGCTCGAAGCCGCACGCCTGTGGCATCGGCCGGACTATCACCAGGACGCCCTGCGCCTGATGGCGACGATTGAAGCGCAATTGGTCGTCAGGCTGCCCGGGCTGGGCCCGATGGTATTACCTGGACCAGAGGGCTTCGTTCAGCCGAATGCGCTCTGGCGCCTGAACCCCAGCTACCTGCCACTGCCGCTGTTACGGCGGCTGGCCAAGGAAGCACCCTCCGGGCCCTGGCAAGCGATTGCCAACAACACCGCCACGATGATTGCCCAATCCAGCCCACGCGGCTTCGTCGCGGACTGGGTCGGTTATCAAGGCACTTCAGCGCAATCGGGTGTCTTCGTGAGCGACCCGATCAACGGCCAAACGGGCAGCTACGACGCCATTCGCGTGTACCTCTGGCTGGGCATGAGCGAGGCCACCGAACCGCTGGCAGCGCCCCTGCTCAAACGGCTGGACGGCATGGCCCGCAGCACTGGGGCGACGGGTGTTCCCCCGGAATCAGTCCAGGTTCTCAACGGCAGTGTTCAGGGTCAGAGCCCTTTCGGATTCTGGGCTGCACTGATTCCGTACTTTCAGGCCAAGGGGCAACCCGGGCTGGCCGATCAGCAACGACGCCGCGTGGAGCACGCCTTGCAAGAGGCGCTGGCCCGGCCGGATGCCAACGCAGGTCCGCCGCGCTACTACAACATCATGCTCAGCCTGTTCGCGCTCGGCTGGGCAGATAAACATTATCGATTCCGGGAAGACGGAACGCTGAAACTCTCCTGGGAGACCGCATGCACGCGCACCACCGCACGCTAGCCATCGCCGTCATGAGCGTATGGACGGCCTCTGCTGCCCACGCTCAAAGTCCTGATCCACAGACATTACTCGTCGAGCAAGGCCAGTACTGGCAGTTGCACAAAAATCCTCAACGCGCTGCGGAAGTCTGGCTGAAAGTCCTGTTGCTGGACCCGGTCCAGGTTGACGCACTGTATGGCCTGGGCTTGATCGGCGTGCAGTCGGGCAAGCCACAACAGGCGCAGCAACACCTCGCGCGCCTGCAGGCGATCCAGCCGCTGCCTCGGCAGGCACTGCAATTGGCGCAGGACATCGCCCTGGCACAACCGCAGAACCAGCAGCGTCTGGAAGAGGCTCGCCGCCTCGCCGATGCCGGCGAACGCGACAAGGCGACCGCCGTGTTTCGCGCACTGTTCGATGGCCAGCCACCTCAAGGCACGATCGGCCGCGAGTATTACAACAACCTTGCCTTCAATCAGGCTGACTGGTCTGAAGCACGAAGCGGATTTCAGCGCCTGCAACGCGAAATGCCCAACGACTCGATCGTCGCGCTGCTTTACGCCAAGCATCTGGTGCGCCATGAAGACAGCCGTGCCGAGGGCATCCGCGCCCTGGCCGGGTTGACCCAACGTACCGACATCGCCGGTGATGCCGACGAAAGCTGGCGCCTGGCGCTGACCTGGATCGGCCCGCCCAATGCCGCACAAGTGCCGTTGTTCGAGACGTACCTCAAGACTCATCCGGATGATGGCGAGATACGGGCGCAGATGAACAAGGGCAAGCAACAGGTGGCAACGACGGGCAGCAAGGAATGGCAACCGCCAGCCGAAGTCGCGCGCGGCTTGAAGGCGCTGAAAGAAGGCGATCAGGCCACCGCCGAACAGGCCTTCCAGACACGCTTGAATGCCCAACCCGATGATGCTGACGCGCTGGGTGGCCTTGGGGTTATTCGCCAGCAGCAACACCGATTGGCCGAAGCGGAAAAGCTCCTGGGTCAGGCCACGCGACAACGCGACGGCAGCCACTGGCAAGCAGCACTGGACGACGTTCGCTACTGGTCTGCGTTGCAGCAGGCTCGGGACGCCCTGGCCAAAGGCCAGACAGCCCAGGCACTGGCCTTGGTGAACCAGGCGCTGAACCAGACCCAAAACGGGGTCGACGCTCGCCTCGCCCTCGCGGATATTCAGGCCAGCGCGGGCCAGTTCGATGACGCACAGCGCAACTATCGCCAGGTACTGAGCCTGCGCCGTGACGACCCTCAAGCACAGGAAGGGCTGGTCAACGTGCTGCTCAAGAGCGGCAAGAACGATGAAGCCCTGCAACTGATCAACAGCCTGCCGGCCACCGGCCAGGCAAAGATCGGCCAGTCCGCACGCCTGCAAGCCTTGCGTGCGACGCAACTGGCCGCCCTCGCCGAACAACGCAACGACCTGCCCGCTGCACGCAACGCCTTGCAAGACGCGCTGCGCGTTGAGCCGGACAACATCTGGACGCGTTTCGCCCTGGCCCGCCTGAACCTGGCGATGGGCGAACCCCAGAAGGCTCGGGACCTGATCAACGCCATGCTCCAGGCCCATCCCGACAATGCCGATGCGCTTTACGTCAGCGCCTTGCTGTCGGTCCAGATGGGTGAGTGGAAAGCCGCCCAGACGACCTTGGCACGCTTGCGCCCCGACCAGCGCACCCCGGACATGCAAGCGCTGGCCGCTGACGTCAGCCTCAACCTGCAACTCAGCCAGGCGATCGAGTTGGGCAAGCGCGGACAACGCCAGGAAGCCCTGACCTTGCTCGAGCGTATTCAACCGATGGCCAACAACAGTCCAGACCGCACGGCGAGCCTGGCCTCGGCCTACGTCGACATCGGCGAGCCGAGCCGTGCGCTGGCCCTCATGCGCGGCCGGTTGCAACAGACCACAGCGCCCTCGGCGGACTTCATCCTGCAATACGCCGCTGTCCTGCTTAAAACCGGAGAAGACACGCAGGTCAACCAGATTCTGCGCGACCTTCAGAACAAGCCCCTGAATGCGCCGGCTCGCAAGCGTTTCGACGACCTGCTCTATCTCTATCGCATCCGCCAGGCTGACCAGCTGCGTGAACGCGGCGATCTGGCCAACGCCTATGAGACGCTGGCGCCCGCACTGGCGCAACGTCCCGGTGACAGCGCCGCCGTCGCGGCCCTGGCGCGGATGTACGCGGCCAACGGCGACACGGCAAAAGCCCTCGAACTCTACAAACCGCTGTTACAGCGCCAGCCAAACGACCCGCAACTGCTGCTGGGTGCTGCCGACGCGGCGGTGCTGGCACATGACACGGCCTTTGCCGAACAGGCGCTGCAACAGCTGCTCAAGACCGAACCCGGTAACCCTCAAACGCTGACCGAGGCCGCACGTCTCTACCAGAACATGGGCAAGACCGGCACGGCGACCGATCTGCTGCGCAAAGCCGTGGCCATCGAACAGAGCGAGCAACGCAGAAGCCAGGGCGGCCAACTGGCCGGCTCGACGGTGGCGCCCAACCCTTTTGCCGGGGTGTCGGGTTCACGTAATGAAGTCAGTCGCGACACCTTGCTGGCAGCCATCCCGCCACCGGCTCAGCAGATGCCAGGCAGCGCCCCTTTTGCCATCGACGCCCCGCCAAGGCCACAGCAGGCGAGCAATCCATTCGAGTCGCAACTGCCGCGCGCAGCACTGGTGAGCGAGGACATCAGCCCCGCGCAACTGGCGCTCAATAAAATCCTTCAGGAGCGCAGTGCCTACGTCACCCAGGGCGTGAGCATTCGCAGCAACAACAGTGAGTCGGGACTGAGCAAACTCACCGACATTGAAACACCGCTGGAAATCAATATTCCGCTGGATGAGAGCCGCGTTGCGCTGCGCGTGACGCCGGTCTCGCTGAACGCCGGCAGTGCCAGCAGCGAGGCGCTGTCGCGTTTTGGCAACGGTGCGCAGAGCGGCAGCGTCGGTTCGCAGAAAGCCGAGGGCGTCGGCCTTTCCGTCGCCGTTCAACGGCCCGCAGATGGGCTCAAAGCCGATCTCGGCACCACTCCGTTCGGTTTCAAATACACCACCGCCACGGGCGGCATCAGTGTTGATCGCCCAGTGAGCGACACCTCTAATGTCCGTTATGGCGTGAGCGTTTCACGGCGTCCGGTGACTGACAGCCTCACCTCGTTTGCCGGCACCACGGACAAACGCAGCGGGCAGTCCTGGGGCGGCGTAACCGCCAACGGCGGGCGTGGTCAGTTGAGCTTTGACGACAACGAAGTCGGCGCTTATGGCTACGCCTCCTGGCACCAGTTATTGGGCGACCATGTCGAGTCCAACAGCCGCAGTGAACTGGGCAGCGGTGTGTACTGGTACCTGCAAAATGCAACGGACAGCAAACTGACCGTCGGACTGAGCATGACCGGCATCAGCTACGCCAACAACCAGGACTTTTTCACCTACGGCCACGGCGGCTATTTCAGCCCGCAGACGTTCTTCGCCCTGGGCATTCCGGTGACCTGGGCACAACGCACCGGGCGCTTGACGTATCAAGTCAAGGGCTCGGTCGGCGTGCAGCATTTCGAGCAGGACAGCGTCGACTATTTCCCGACCGACAAAGCCCAGCAGGCGGCCTCGGGCCTGCGTTACGCAGGGCAAAACAAAACCGGGATCGGCTACAGCGTCGCCGCGGCGGCTGAATACAAGGTCGCTTCGAACTTCCTGCTGGGCGCCAATCTGGGCCTGGACAACGCCCGCGACTACCAACAACTCAGCGGCGCCCTGTCCTTGCGCTACCAGTTCGAGGAGATCAGCGGCCCCATGAGCCTGCCGATCAGCCCGTACGCCTCGCCTTATTCCAACTGATCATTCTGGAGCTTTCGATGCCCACTTCTGCCCTTGCCGGCCTGACGCTTCTTGTCCTTGGGGAGAGCCACATGAGCCTCCCCGACAGCTTGCTGAAGCCACTGCACGACAACCTGACCCAACAAGGCGCCCAGGTCCACTCCATCGGCGCCTGCGGTGCCGGTGCCGGCGACTGGCTGATCAGCAAAAAGGTCGACTGCGGCGCCGAGCGCAAAGGCATCGACAAGATAGTGATCAAGGGGCGCGAGGCAACCACCACACCGATCCAGGACCTGATCGCCGCCGACAAGCCCGACCTGGTGGTACTGGTCATTGGCGACACCATGGCGTCCTATGACAAGCCGGTGTTTCCAAAGGCCTGGGCATGGCAAAGCGTCACCAGCCTGGCCGAGGCCATCGCCGCCACCGGGACCCGTTGCGCCTGGGTGGGCCCGGCCTGGGGCAAAGCCGGTGGCATGTACCAGAAGAATGATGCCCGCACCCAGTTGATGTCGCAGTTTCTGGCCGCGAACGTGGCGCCTTGCACCTACATCGATTCGCTGACGTTCTCCAAACCCGGGCAGTGGATCACCATCGATGGCCAGCACTTTACCGTCGCCGGTTATCAATCCTGGGGCACTGCCATCGGTGGTGCATTGGCCAAACTGCCCGCTGACCGCGTCAGCAGCACAGGAACCGCCCGATGACCCAATCAGTACGTGGCTGGGCGCTGTTCGCGCCTTTGATGCTGAGCCTGCACGCCCAGGCCGCCGACATTGCCCTGTACCCGACGGGCCCGGATCAGGATTCGGCCTTCCTGCGTTTTATCAACGCTGCCGACCGACCCTTGCAGCTGCTGACCGAAGGCTCTCGGACAAGCCTCAAACTGGAAGGCCCGAATGCCGTGTCCGACTACCTGCCCGTGCCCGCCAACCAGCCGATCAAGGGCACCCTGGAACGCAACGGCAAAAGCCAGCCACTGGACATCCAGGTGGCGGCGGGTGAGTTCGCCAGCGTGATCGCCATGCCAGACAGCACTCAAGGTATCCGCCAGGTCGTCATCCGTGAGCAACCCGACGACTTCAATAGCCTGAGAGCCTCGCTGGCGTTTATCAGCGCCGATCCAGCGTGCACCCAGGCCGGCTTGCGCGCTGCGGGGAAGAACGCCGACCTGTTCAAGGAGGTGGCCGACGGCAGCGTGCAACGCCGAGCGATCAACCCGGTCAACCTGTCGGTGCAATTGGTCTGCGCCCAAACCAACGTCGGTGCCCCGCTGGACCTGGGCCAGCTCAAGGCTGGCGAGCGCTACAGCGTTGTGCTGCTGCCGGGCGCAAATGGCCCTTACCTGTTGCTCGCGACTGACGTCCTGGCCCACTGACCGGATCGCACCACCACCATGGTTTTTGCCTCGCTCGAGTTTCTGACGTTGTTCCTGCCGCTGTTCCTGGCGGCCTATGCCGTGTGCCCAGCCGCCTGGCGCAACGTCACGTTACTGATCGGCAGCTGGCTGTTCTATGGCTGGTTGAGCCCACGGTTCCTCGCGGTGCATGTGGTGCTGACGATCACGGCGTGGATCGGCGGCTTGCTGATTGACGCCTTGCGGGAAGAAGGCAAGGGTCGCGTGCGGCTACTCGCGACGCTGATCGTGCTCAACACGGCGGTGCTGTGCTGGTACAAGTACGCCAACATCGTTGCCGGCACCTTGATCGATACCATCACCGGGTACGGCGCCATGCCCCCGGACTGGCAGCGGGTCATCATGCCGGCGGGGCTGTCGTTTATCGTCTTGCAGGCGATTTCCTATCTGGTGGATGTGCATCGCCGTACCGTGCCGGTCGAACGCAGCTTCATTAACTACGCCACCTATATTTCGATGTTCGGCCATTCGGTCGCCGGCCCCATCATTCGCTATGACTGGGTTCGGCGTGAGCTGAATCAACGTTACTTCAACCTGCAGAATTTCTCGCTGGGCACACGCAGGTTCATGGTCGGGATGTGCATGAAGGTCCTTGTGGCCGACACCCTGTCGCCGGTAGTCGATGTGGCGTTCAATGTGCCGAACCCCAGCTTCTCCGACGCCTGGGTTGGCTGCCTTGCCTATTCACTGCAACTGTTCTTCGACTTTGCCGGCTACAGTGCCATGGCCATCGGGTTGGGGCTGATGCTGGGTTTTCACTTTCCCGAGAACTTCGACCGTCCGTATCTGGCCAACAGCATCCAGGACTTCTGGCGTCGCTGGCACCTGTCGCTGTCCAGCTGGTTACGTGACTATCTGTATATTCCGCTGGGTGGCAATCGCAACGGCACCTGGAAAACCTACCGCAACCTGTTCCTGATCATGGCCATCGCCGGCCTCTGGCACGGTGGCGATAGCTGGAATTATCTGCTGTGGGGCAGCGCCCATGGCATTGCGTTGTGTGTGAATCGTGCCTGGAACAGCTCTTCCCTGCCCCCGGTGCCGCCGGTGCTTTCCCATGGCCTGACACTGCTGTTCGTGTGCCTGGCCTGGACACTGTTCCGCGCCCCCGACTTTCATAGCGCGCTGAGCCTGTATGCCGGACAGTTCGGCCTGCAGGGCATCGCCCTCGGTGACGAACTGTCCACGACCCTGCGCCCGGTGCACGGCCTTGCGGGTTTGCTGGGAGTGTTCGGTGCCGTCGCACCACTGCTGCGACCTTACTGTGAGAAACAACTGGGCGGCCTTTGGCTCTACACCGCCGCCCTTTGGCCCATCGCCGGTTTCATGCTGTCGTTCGCACTGATCGCCAGTCGCGAAACCGTACCCTTCCTGTACTTCCAATTCTGATGACGATCCCCAAGCACACCCCGCCCTCCACTCAGCCTGATCTGGCGACACGCAACAGTCGGTTGGCAGGCGTGGCGCTACTGATATTCCTGGTCGTCGGGCTGCTGTCCACTGGCCGTCTGATCGTTTCAGGGCAGATCTCGCTGCTACCCGATAAGGTACTGGCCCCGCAGATTTTTGACGGCGATATCACTCACCGGATTGCCAAGGAACTGTCGAACGCTTACCTCCCCACGACCTTCGCCGAGCTGGAGCGCGGTGCCAGTTGGCTGCTCCTCAATGACACCGGGCCGAGGGTTCGCTCGGGTTGTCCTGACTGGTTGTTTTTGGCCGATGAGCTCAAGGTCAATCATCAAGCACAGCGCAATGCCGATGCCAAAGTCCAGGCAGTGATTGATCTGAAGCAGCAGCTCTCCCAACGTGACATCAGCCTGCTGGTGGTCATCGTTCCAGACAAGAGCCGCATCGCTGCCGGGCAGCGTTGCGCACTGCACCGCCCGGCCGCTCTCGAAGGGCGCATCCAGGCCTGGACCTCGAAGCTGGATGTGGGTGGTGTGTCGAATCTGGACCTCACCGGTGCGCTGACGCCACTGGGGGCCAGTGCCTGGTTGCGCACCGATACGCACTGGAGCGAATCTGGCGCGAAGGCAGCGGCCGAGGCCATCGCGCAGCGCCTGAAGACCCTGGGCATCAGCGCAACGCCACGCAGGTCGTTCAACGAAAGTCATGCCTCGCTCGCGGTGCGGCCTGGCGACCTGGTCCATCTGGCGGGCATCGACTGGCTGCCGCTCAAATGGCAACCCGCACCCGAAATGGTCGCCCAGACCAGCACCCACGAACTTCCCGTTGCGTCAGCCGCCAGCCCTGACACCGAGGCAGACCTCTTTGGCGATGCCGACCTCCCCAATACCGTGCTCATCGGCACTTCATTCTCACGCAACTCCAACTTCGCAGGGTTTGTGCAGCAGGCACTGGGCGCCCCCGTAGGTAACTTCGCCAAAGACGGCGGAGCGTTCTCTGGTGCTGCCAACAGCTACCTCAACAACCCGGCCTCCAAAGAAACGCCGCCAAAGCAAATCATCTGGGAGATCCCGGAGCGGGACCTGCAGTCGGCTTACATCGACCCCATTGCCTATCGCTCGCTGCGGTAAGCCTATTGCCGGCACGCCTTATCGCATTGACAGCCACAACCGCGATGAGCTCGCAGCCCCTACCAAAAGCGGTCGGTGAAACAGGGCCGCTACCATCGCCATAAATGGGGCATTACACCCACCCAACCGGGCGGTTACCACCTAATTTGAGGAATATTCCCCCCTCACCCTTTCTCTCGCTTGGAACACTCAAAAACAGCCCGTTAATTAATTTGAGCTTTTTCTTCGCCCTATTGAAATGGCTCATTAGTTGCAGCCCCCCCTGGTACCCGCAACAGCTGTCGTCCCGGACATCATGGAGACGGCGGGGCTAGCCAGATTCGGCATGAGGCGAGGGGTGAAAAATGAAACGCGCGACATCGCCATGCAGCTCCATCACCTTGCTGCTCAGGTCAAGCCCGCCCTGTGCGATGCTCCTTACCCTGACCACCGCCAACGCCGTGCCGCTGGATGATTTCGGCCCGCCACCACCGATAGCCCCCTCGGCGTTTACCAACCCGCTGGCCGCCCCCAAGGCCGCGCGGGCCGTTTATGTTCGCCCTGATCGGCGCGCTGTTCATCCTGCAGGTGATCCTGATGTACACCTTCTGGAGCTATTAATGTTCCGCGGAAAAGTGAGAACTGGTGATGGCATCCTCTAATAAATCAATTGCTCGTATCACGAAAAGGCCGATAACCCTTTATAAGCAGGTCGCTCAGTTGTGCCTAATGTTTATCGCGCTGCTGATTATGCTGGCGTTGTCCGCTGCAATGGCGATGGAGTTGACACTTGGAGCGCTCTGACGAGCCCGGTAAAAAAAAGCAAATCATCCTCTTGGTATCGGCGAATGCTGTGGTTGATCGGTATTTGCATCAAAACTCTGGCGTTTGTATGAAGATCGCAACGCCTGTAGAAGAGCAGCTTTGGCGATTGGCTGTTGTTAATTTCATTGAGCATGCGCTGGATCAAGTCGGGCGCGTGTTCCTCCATGAACCACGCCGCGGTGCTGATCAGTGAATCCGAATCCTTCGAGGGCAAAGCAATGCCAACGACTGAAGAGGCTGTGTACGCAGCAGCCAGGCTTCGCGCCAGCTACCGGGGAGAAAACGAAGCCATGGCCGCAGTCAAGGCTCTCGAAGCCGTGGCGATATTGAAAGAAACACTATCCGGAGATAAGTACCAGGAAGCGCTTGAGAAACTCTATCTTGAGTACTCAAAACCTTGATTTATCTGTGCCGCATTCATGTTCGCCATGCTGACTCCAATGTCGCGACACAATTTGCTGATACGCGAAACGTGTCGCGACACTTGCCATTCGACGAAGAACACCAGGAGCGCGCCTACACTGAAATGCACAACGATTGAGCGGACATGGAGCTCCACGCATGCGCACTAGCGCCCTTGTGATTCTCCTTATCAGTTATGCGGTGCTGATGGTGCTTTTTTTCAAGCTTAATGCTCAAAACAATCGACGCCGCCGAGAAGGTCTTTACCAAGCCTTTGAAACCACAATGCGACAGCATGAAATCAAGTCTTTCGAGATCCTCAAGGAAAGTATTTTTATCGGCAACAACTTTCGGCCATCAGAACTGTACCGGATATTGTTAGACGATTCCGGGCACTACTTTCTTTACCTGCACGCCAGCAATACACAGCCGATTTTCATGCCGCTGACCGAGGAGCGAGCGTTACAGGCTGCACAGGGTGAGACAGGAATTCAGGCATAGATCCTTTTCGGAGAGTTGCCGGCTAACTTGCAAACGATGGCGCTGTTCAAGGTGAACACCGGCACGCGGGAGCAGGAAGTCTGCAAGCCGAGATGGGACTGGAAGATCTCGGTACCGGAGCTTGGGACCTCGCGTTTCTACGCAAACTTTCAATCGCTGATTAACCAAACACTGGCAGATTTTACCTAACAACGCAGACCTCAATACGGCGCATGCGTTTTCACACAGCCTGGACCAAAAGCGGCCGCCTGGATCGTTCGCTAATCACCCAGCCCCCGCGGCTGGCATTGTCTATGTTCGCTAGCGAACAGACTTCGCCCCGATGAATAACCCACACTCATCGGCGGAATGCTGCGCCCGGCGGCGCAACGCCCGCACACCTAGTCTGGCGTAGAACCGCCTTCATTCCACATGCGACCTGCCCTGCGCGGGTCGTACGAAGGATTTCATGCAAAATATCCTGACTCGCACGCTGTCCAGCCTTTGGCGCTCACCGGCCATCTGGCTCAGGTGGAGTGCAGCGCGGCACAAGTTCGAGTACGAGCCCATCCTGCGTTCCGACCTGTTCAATGCGCAGCAGATGGCAGACCACGGTATCGTACTGGCACGCCAACATGTGCTCGGGCGTCTTTCAAGAAAGGACGCCTTGCTGGGCCGCCTGACTGACAACCAACTGCTTCTGGAGCGTAGTTGCGCAGCGCTCAAGACCGTACAACTGTCCAGCCGGCGCGCCACCCCTGCGGCGGAATGGCTGCTGGACAACTTCTACCTCATCGAAGAAAACATCCGTACCGCCAGGACCCACCTGCCCGACGGCTACAGTCGCGAGTTGCCACGCCTGGCCGAAGGTCCTTCGGCAGGCCTGCCGCGGGTCTACGACATCGCCCTGGAAACCATCGCTCATGGCGATGGCCGGGTCGACGCGCCAAGCCTGGATTGTTTCATCGCCTCTTATCAGACCATCACGCCGCTGGCCTTGGGCGAGCTATGGGCAATCCCGATCATGCTGCGCCTGGCGCTGATCGAGAACCTACGGCGCGTGGCGTCCCGGGTAATGGCCAACCGGGATGACCGTAACCTTGCCGATGACTGGGCCGATCGATTGATCGAAATGGCCGAGCGCGACGCCAAGAGCGTGGTATTGACCGTTGCCGACATGGCGCGGTCGGCACCGCCGATGACGCCTTCATTCGTTGCAGAGCTGGCGCGCCGCCTGCACGGGCAAAGCGCCGCGCTGATATTGCCCATGGCGTGGATAGAACAAACGCTCGGTGAGTCCGGCCTTACCGTCGAACGCCTGGTGCAGATGGATGCCCAGCAGCAATCCGGTGACCAGGTGTCCATCAGCAACAGCATCGCCAGCCTGCGGTTGCTGGCGGCGACCGACTGGCGCGAGTTCGTCGAGCTGCTCAGTCATGTCGAACAGGTATTGTGCACGGACCCGGCGGATGTCTACGCGAACATGGATTTTGCTACCCGCGATCGTTACCGCCATGTGGTCGAACGCCTCGCCCGGCATTGTGTGCAGTCTGAAACCAAGGTGGCACAAGCCGCCATCGAACTGGCCAGCACCACACAGCCCACGGCCCGTGTAACCTCGCACGTGGGCTATTACCTGGTGGCTGACGGGTTGCTCAGCCTGGAGCAGGCGCTGCACGCCAGCGTGCCGCTGCTCGAACGATGGAAGCGCCTGCTCCAGAGCGCCCCGTTGAAGTTCTACCTGTACCCTGCACTGCTGCTGACACTGCTGTTGGCCTGGCCATTTCTCAGCAGTGCTTATCGCAGCGGCACGCCAACCTGGTGCCTGGTCCTGCTCGCCGTGCCCGCGCTATTGATGACCAGCCGTCTGGCGATCGGGCTGGTCAACTGGCTGGTGACCCTCACGGTAGCCCCGTCGCTACTGCCCCGCCTGGACTACAGCAAGGGCATACCGGCCGAGGCGCGTACGCTGGTGGCGGTGCCTACGATGTTTGCCAACGCTGGCGACATCGAGGCCCTGGCGGAAGGCCTGGAAGTGCGATTCCTGGCCAATCGCGATGCCAACCTGCATTTTGCGCTGCTCAGTGACTTCATGGACGCCCCTGCCGAGGTGATGCCCGAGGATGCCGAATTGCTCGCACTGGCGCGCCAACTGATCGAGGCGCTCAACCACAAATATGCCGATGGCCAGGTCGACCGGTTCTTCCTGCTGCACAGGCCCAGGCACTGGAGCTCTACCGAGCGGGTATGGATGGGGCATGAGCGCAAGCGTGGCAAACTCGCCGAGCTCAACGCATTGCTGCGTGACAAAGGACTGCCTGGTAAAGGAAAACAGCGCTTTGCATTGATCGTCGGTGATGTCGCGCCACTGAGTGCCGTACGCTTCGTCATCACCCTGGACACCGATACCTTGCTGCCACGGGATGTCGCGCGTCAGTGCATCGGTACCATGATGCACCCGCTGAACCATCCGGTATTCGATGAACAGAGCGGCAAGATCGTCAGCGGTTACGCCATCCTCCAGCCACGCGTGGGGATCAGCCTGCCCAGCACGGCACGCTCGACCTACGCCCGCCTGTTTGGCAGCGATGCAGGTATCGACCCCTATACCCGCGCCGTCTCCGATGTTTATCAAGACCTGTTCTACAACGGTTCCTTCATCGGCAAGGGCATCTATGCCGTCGACGCCTTCGAACAGGCACTCGAAGGCTGCCTGCCCGACAACCGCATCCTCAGCCATGACTTGATCGAAGGGTGCTACGCCCGCTGCGGGCTGCTCAGTGATGTACAACTGTATGAGGAATACCCGTCTCGCTACAGCGCCGATGCCAAACGCCGACACCGCTGGATTCGCGGAGACTGGCAAGTGCTGTACTGGGCCTTGCCTTGGGCACCGAAACCCCAGGGAGGATTCGCGCCCAACCTTCTGAGCAACCTTGCCCGCTGGAAGATTTTTGACAATCTGCGCCGCAGCCTGGAGCCAGGCGCCTTCCTGGCCATGCTGGCATGGGGCTGGTTGGGTTCGAGCGAGGCCGTCTCCTGGACATTGGCAGTGCTCGGCCTGGTATTTCTCCAACCGGTACTGCAGTCGGTACTCGCGCTGGTACAGAAAGCTGCCGATATTCCATTGGGGCACCACCTGAGCGCGGCATTGCGGACCTCGGGCCAGCATTTCATGCGAGCGCTGTTGTCGATTGTCTGGTTGCCCTCCGATGCGTTGTTGAGCTTCGATGCGATTGGCCGCTCACTGTGGCGCATGCTGGTCAGCAAACGCCGCCTGCTGCAATGGCAACCTTCCCGTGAGGTGGAGCGCTCCAGTGGCAACGATCTGTCCGGCATGTATAAAAGCATGTGGATTGCCCCTGCGCTGGCGCTGCTGCTATTCGCGGCCCTGCTCCCCTCTCTCTATGTACTCGCACTGGCGGCGCCCTTGCTGCTGGTGTGGCTGGCGAGCCCGGCGATTGCCTGGTGGATCAGCCTGCCGACAACACCGACGGGGTTCAGTCCGTCAGCGCAAGACCTGCGATTCCTGCGCATGCTGTCACGCCAGACCTGGGCGTTCTTCGATCGCTATGTGGGCCCTGAGGACAACTGGTTACCGCCGGACAACGTCCAGGAAATACCCAAGCCGACCATTGCCCATCGCACCTCACCGACCAACATGGGCATGGCCTTGCTCTCTCACCTGGCGGCCCACGATTTCGGTTATCTGAGTACCGGGCGCTTGCTTGAACGCATAACAGCAACCCTTGAGTGCATGGCCGGCCTTGAGCGACACCATGGGCACTTCTACAACTGGTACGACACCCAGACACTGCAGCCGCTGGCGCCTCGGTATGTGTCCACCGTGGACAGCGGCAACCTGGCGGGCCTGTTGCTCACCCTGCGGCCGGGGCTGCTGGGGTTGGTCGACACGCCCCTGTTCGACCGACGCAGCCTTGGCGGTTTGGGCGACACCCTCAATGTACTGCAGCAGGCGTTACAGGACGCGGACCTCGATGACGTTGCCGTGCTTGAACTGCGCGCGAAGGTGGAGTCGGCGATTGTCCACGACACCGCGGACAACCTCCTGCAGTTACTCGATCAGGCGCAGGCCTTGGCAATCGACAGTCCGGCCAGCTCTGCTGAAGAAGCACACTACTGGTTGCAGGCATTGCAGGCGCAGTGTGCGGATCTGCGGGCAGAACGACTGCGCTTCGAGCTGCCGCAGGCACCCGCCCGGGCCAAGTCGCCAGCACTCACCCTGCGACACATGGCCGAGCTCGATTGCGCGCTGTGGCTGCCCACCGATCAGGCGCAAGTGCAGGCGGTACAACATCTGGCCCGCGCACGAATCAGCCAGCTGGAGCGCCTGGCCGAATTGTCCGCGTCACTGGCGAGCATGGACTTCACCTTCCTTTACGATGCCCAGCGTGACCTGTTCTCGATAGGCTACAACGCCGACGAACGCCGGCTGGACAACGGCTATTACGACCTGCTCGCTTCAGAGGTGCGCCTGACCAATTTCGTGGTCATCGCCCAGGGCCAGTTGCCGCAACAGGCCTGGTTCACCCTCGGACGCTTGCTCAGCAACAATCGCGGGGTGCCGGTACTGCTTTCCTGGTCCGGATCGATGTTCGAGTACCTGATGCCCAACCTGGTCATGCCCAGCTATGAAGGCACGCTGCTGGAGCAGACATGCCGCGCGGCCGTCGCCTTGCAGATCGAGCATGGCCACCAGTTGGGCATCCCCTGGGGCGTGTCCGAGTCGGGCTACAACACCCTGGATGCCCACTTCAATTATCAGTATCGGGCGTTCGGTGTGCCAGGCCTTGGCCTCAAGCGCGGGCTGGCCGAGGATACCGTGATTGCGCCGTACGCCAGCGCCCTGGCGCTGATGGTCGAACCGCAAGCGGCCTGTCGCAACCTGCAACGCCTGGCTGCCCAGGGGTCGGCCGGTCGCTATGGCCTGTACGAAGCGGTCGACTACACCGAGGCACGCCTGCCACGCGGCCAGCGCTATGCGGTCGTGCGCTCGTTCATGGCGCACCATCAGGGCATGAGCCTGCTGGCCTTGACCAGCCTGCTGCTGGACCGACCCATGCAGCGACGTTTCGAGTCGATCCCGGCCTTCCAGGCCACCCTCTTGTTGCTGCAGGAACGCGTACCGAAAACCGCCGCGCCCTACCTGCATGCGACCCAGGCGCCTGCCACGGGAGACAACGCAGGGATGCAGGAAACCAGGCTTCGCGTGTTCGCCGATCCCGGGCGCAAGCGCCCCGCCGTCCAGCTACTCTCCAACGGCCGTTATCACGTCATGCTCAGCAGTGCCGGCGGCGGTTACAGCCGTTGCAACGACATCGCCGTAACCCGCTGGCATGAAGACGCGACCCGCGACAACTGGGGCATGTTCTGCTACCTGCGCGATGTCAGCAGCGGCGTGTTCTGGTCCTCGGCGCACCAGCCGACCCTGCACCGGCCAGAAAGCCATGAAGCGATTTTCAGCGATGCCCGGGCCGAGTTTCGTGTTCGCGAGCTCGATTTCGATACGCACACCGAGATCGTCGTGTCTCCCGAAGACGATATCGAGTTGCGCAGGCTGCACATCACCAACCGCGGCCGCGTACGGCGTAGCGTGGAGATCACCACCTACGCCGAGGTGGTCCTGGCGCCGGCCATCAGTGATGCCATGCACCCGGCCTTCAGCAACCTGTTCGTGCAGACCGAACTGTTGCCGGCGCTGCAGGCCATCGTCTGCACCCGCAGGCGGCGCTCCAGTGAGGAAGCCGTGCCCTGGATGTGCCATCTGCTGGCTGCCCATGGCGTGGACATCGACGCCATTTCCTACGAGACCGATCGAGCGCGATTCATCGGCCGAGGGCGCGACGTTGCAGCACCGGCGGCGCTCGATGGCCATGTCCAGCAGCTTTCCGGCACCGCCGGCTCGGTGCTGGACCCGATCGTGGCGATCCGCTGCCGCATTGCCCTGGAACCCGGGCAAACGGCGACCATCGACCTGGTGACCGGCGTCGCGGACAGCCGTGAGGGTTGCCTGTACCTGATCAATAAATACCGCGACCGGCACCTCGCCGATCGCGTCTTCGACCTGGCCTGGACCCACAGCCAGGTGTTGCTGCGCCAACTCAATGTAGCGCCGGAAGATGCCCGCCTGTTTGAACAGATGGCCGCTTCGATCCTCTACGCCAATGCCTCGATGCGCGCGGAAAACAGCGTATTGATGGCCAATCGACGTAATCAATCGAGCCTCTGGGGCCAGGCGATCTCCGGCGACCTGCCCATCGTTCTGCTGCAGATCGCCACCGTCGAGAACATCGAGCTGGTGCAGCAGATGGTCAAGGCCCATGCCTACTGGCGGCAAAAGGGGCTGGTGGTGGACCTGGTCATCTGGAACGAAGACCAGGCCGGCTATCGCCAGCAACTCCAGGACCTGATCATGGGTGTGGTGACGTCCGGCAGCGAAGCCTCGTTGATCGACCATCCCGGGGGCATTTTCGTGCGTCCGGCACAGCAGTTGTCGAACGAGGACCGGACGCTGATCCTGTCGGTGGCGCGCCTGGTACTGAGCGAAGGCAACGGCGGCATTGCCGAGCAGGTTCATCGGCGTCACGCCAGCCCGGTGTACCCGGCGCTGGTCCCCACACTCAAGCGCCAGGCAAAAGCAACGGCGGCCGCTCCCCTGTCCGCTATCGAAGGTTTGCTCCTGGGCAACGCCTATGGCGGCTTCAGTGCCGATGGCAGCGAGTACGTCATGACCTTGCAGCCTGGCAGGCCGACGCCGGCGCCATGGGCCAACGTGTTGGCCAACCCGCATTTCGGCACGGTGATGTCCGAAAGTGGTGGCGCTTACACCTGGATGGAAAATGCTCACGAATTTCGCCTGAGCCCCTGGCATAACGACCCGATCACCGACGCCAGCGGCGAGGCGATCTATGTGCGCGATGAAGAAACCGGGCATTTCTGGTCGGTGACGCCACAGCCTTGTCCCGGTACCGGTGAGTACCGTACTCGGCACGGCTTCGGCTACAGCGTCTTCGAGCACGATGAAGACGGTATCCACACCGAGTTGTGGGTGTATGTGGCGCTGGATGCTTCGATCAAATTCTCGCATTTGCAGATTCGCAATCGCTCAGGCCGCGCCCGACGTCTGTCGACAACCTGCTATGTCGAGTGGGTGCTGGGCGACTTGCGCAGCAAATCAGCGATGCATGTGGTGACGGAAGCCGACCCCAGCAGCGGCGCATTTTTCGCCAGGAACGCCTATTCGATCGAGTTTTGCGAACGGGTGGCGTTCCTCGATACCGATTCGACCGACACCAGCATCAGCGGCGATCGCAGTGAATTCATCGGTCGCAACGGCAGCCTCAAGGCTCCTGCCGGATTACAGCAGGCACGGCTGTCGGGCCGTACCGGTGGTGGCTTGGATCCCTGTGCGGCGATACAGGTTGCCCTCGACCTCGACAACGGTGATGACCAGGACGTGGTTTTCCGGCTCGGTGCAGCCAGGGATACCGCGTCAGCCCTGCGCCTGGTTCAGCAGTACCGGGGCCTGGGGGCGGCAACCGCGCAACTCGAGGCGGTACGCGAGCATTGGCGTTCGCAGCTGGGCGTGATTCAGGTCCAGACCCCCGACCCGAGCATCGATGTCATGGTCAATGGCTGGCTGATGTACCAGGTGATCGCCTGTCGCTTCCAGGCCCGCAGTGGCTACTATCAGTCCGGCGGGGCCATCGGCTTTCGCGATCAACTGCAAGACAGCATGGCGATGATCCATGCCGATCCCGCCAGCGTGCGTAGCCATTTGTTGCTGTGTGCAGCCCATCAATATGCCGAAGGCGACGTTCAACACTGGTGGCACCCGCCGCTCGATCGGGGTGTGCGCAGTGGCTGTTCGGACGATTATCTGTGGCTGGCGCTGGCGACCAGCCACTATGTCAGCGTCACCGCAGACCTCAGCGTGCTGGCCGAACCCGTGGGTTACCTTGAAGGCCGCCCGCTCAATGCCGGGGAGGAGTCCTATTACGACCTGCCGGGCAAGTCGCACCTTGAAGAAAGCCTCTATCAGCATTGTGTACGCGCCATCGAACACGGCCTGCAGCGTGGCAGCCACGGCTTGCCCTTGATCGGCACGGGCGACTGGAACGACGGGATGAACCGGGTCGGCCATCTGGGCCAAGGGGAAAGCGTGTGGCTGGGCTTCTTCGGCTTTGATGTTCTCCAGCAGTTCACCATCACCGCCCAATTGCATGGCGACCCTGTTTTCGCACAGCGTTGTACCCAGCAGGCCGCCATGCTGCAGGCCAGTCTGGAGGAGCATGCCTGGGACGGTTCATGGTACCGGCGCGCCTGGTTTGACGACGGTCAGGTCCTGGGTTCGGCCAACAATGACGAGTGCCGCATCGACTCGATCTCGCAAAGCTGGTCGGTACTGTCGGGGGCCGCCTCGCAAACGCGGTGCCGCACTGCCATGGCTTCATTCGAGCAGCACTTGGTACGGCCCGACACAGGCGCGGTACTGCTGCTCGATCCGCCCTTCGACACAGGGTCGCTCGAGCCCGGCTATATCAAGGGCTATGTGCCGGGCGTACGGGAAAATGGCGGCCAGTACACCCATGCCGCAGTCTGGGCCGGCATGGCGTTCGCCGAGCTTGGCGACAACGTCAGGGCCTGGCGGTTGCTCAACATGATCAACCCCGCGGGCCACGAAATCGCCAGCCGGATCGAAACCTACAAGGTCGAGCCCTATGTCATGGCTGCCGACGTCTACGGCACGCCGCCCCATGCGGGCCGTGGGGGTTGGACCTGGTACACCGGGTCGGCCGGCTGGACGTACCGGTTCATCGTGGAGTCATTGCTCGGCGTGCAGCGAGTCGGGACTGCATTGCATATCGTACCGCTGCTTGCGCAGGGCTGGCCTGGCTACACGCTGCGCTACCGCTATGGAGCGACGCATTACCAAATCAATGTGCGCCCCGGCACAAGCACTACAGCTTCGATCACGCTGGACGGCGAGCTGCTGGGCAATGACACGCTGGAATTGCTCGATGACGGCAGAGAACACCAGGTCCTGGTGACATGCCCGGTAAAAGCGCACCAACCCGAAACCCCAGGGTGGGATAGAACCGTCGAAGCCGATCTTGAGCGCTGAGATACAGCGCTCTTGGCAGGCCTGGATTCAGACAGGAAAACTCGGGCCCTGGTGGTGCGGCTGCACGGCCTCACCCAGCTTGGTGTGTACCGGCTGGTTGGCAGACTGGCCAGGCTTGTAATGAAGGGGGATCGGCATGTTCTGTGGCTGTTTCGCAGTGGGCTTGCCGGGACCCTGGCGAAGATTCGGGTCAATGTGCTTGCTCATGACAACCTCCAACGTTTGGCGCTGCAGATGCAGCGTCGTACCCTTGAGCATCGCAGATTGCCGGGCTTGCTTCGGTGCGTTGCCCCGCATAGTGCGCTTTGGAGTAACCTGTCCCGATCAGGGTATTCGCCCTTGAACGGTGGCTGATATGTTTGCTGTACCCAAGCCACAACAGAACTACCTCCTGGCAGCGCTTCCGGCGCATGCGCTGGATCGCCTGCTCCCCCACCTCGAACCGGTCGAGCTGCCACTGGGCAAAGTGCTCTATGAGTCCGGCGGCGCTCTGCGGCATGTCTACTTCCCCACCGACGCCATCGTGTCGCTGTTGTATGTGATGGAGAACGGCGCCTCGGCCGAAATTTCGGTTGTCGGCAATGAAGGCCTGATCGGTGTTGCAGTCTTCATGGGCGGCGAAAGCACGCCCAGCCGCGCCGTTGTGCAAAGTGCCGGGCATGCTTACCGGTTACCCGGCCAGCAGCTCAAGGACGAGTTCAACCGCCATGAAGAGATGCTGCTGCTGATGCTGCGCTACACCCAGGCACTGATCACGCAAATGGCCCAGACGGCGGTGTGCAACCGCCACCACTCCATCGACCAGCAGCTGTGCCGCTGGTTGCTGTTGTCCCTCGATCGCCTGCAAGGCAATGAACTGACCATGACCCAGGAGTTGATCGCCAACATGCTGGGTGTACGCCGCGAAGGCGTGACCGACGCCGCCGGCAAGCTACAGCGCCTGGGTGTTATCGAATACAGTCGGGGGCACATCAGGATCCTGGACAGGGCCAGGCTCGAGGAGCTGAGTTGCGAATGCTACGCCGTGGTTAGAAGAGAAACCGAACGATTGCTGCCCTACTTTCCATTGCGGCGTGACTAATGAATAAATCATGGCAAGGGCTTTCGACCCAGATAGATACTCAATCGCGGGATTGCTAAACCCTCTGGATGCCCACCATTCCCAATCCACCCACGGCCATGGGGATCAGGGCGCAGATGACGAACGAGGTCAAAAGCCTGATCGATAATCTGGACTGATTGAGAAGGTTCACGTGGCAAACTCGATGGATTAGACGTATTGCAATGACTACCCACCCACTACCGCGAAAGTATTCACGGCAGTGGGTGCTGATTAACAGACAGAACTGCTCACACCCCAGTTGGATAGTTGATTAACGATTAAAGGTGAATCTTCGGAAAGGCTCGCAAAAATGGACTCTATCAAGAATTGAGTCGCATCGATTAGTACCGATAGGTTGCCTGCACTGAAATCCCATTCGCACTATTTTCGTAGTCGGCACTGTATTCCGGTTGAAGACCGGAGTTGTTCGACTGTTTTACTGATACTTTGGAATCCCAGAGATAACCATAAGCAAAGTCTATCGTCAGATCGGCATTCGGCGAATAAGCACCGCCCAAGGTCACGGCCTGGCGATTCCCAACCGGAACGCGCACGCTGCGATCGGCATTTCCAATGGGCGACGGATCATAGGCGTAACCTGCGCGCAGCAGCCATTGTTGGTTCAATTGCCAGGAGGCGCCGACTGCGGTGGACCACGTGTCGTGCCAGTTCATTTCTTCGGTCACACTTCCCAGGCCAGCCGCCTGGCCCAGGGGGGAAAGACCGCTGTTGACTGCCTCGACCTTCTTGATCCGGCTCCAACGTTTCCAGGTGGTCCCCAGGTATCCCGTCCAGCGACTGTTGAAATGATGGGTGATGGACGTGTCCACGGATTCGGGCATAGTGATGTCTATCTTGTTGTCATAGTTTCCGTCCAGCGGGATAACGCTCGGGGAGCCGGAAACCTCAGTATGCCCTTTGAGTTCATAGCTCACCTTCGAGTGATAGTTAATCCCCCAACGGGTCGCATCACTCAAATCAAACAAGACGCCGATGTTGTATCCAAATGCCGTGTCATCGCCTTTGATGGTGACCCGTGTGTCCTCGCCGTTGTTCAGGGCGCCGGTGGCCAGGTCATTCTGAAGCTTGGCATTGAAATGGTTTATGGTCGGTCCGCCACCAATGGACACGTAATCATTGATCCGATAGGCAATGGTGGGCTGCAGGGTTATTTCCTTGGTCGTGCTATAGGAACCATGGTAGCGACCCTGAAAACTGCTCTCGTAGTCATTGATCAGGCCACTCGGAGCATAAAGACCCAGACCTATCGAAAAACGATCGTCAAGCGGCGTCGACATATAGGCGAAGGGCACGACCCCCAAAGGTACCGAGTCCCCTTTATTCGTTCCTGAGGCACTGCTCTGCGCATCACTGATGTCGTCGCTCACCGAGACGACCTCGGCTCCGCCGGAAATCTCACTACGCTTCAACTTGGTCAAGCCCGCAGGATTTCCAAAGATGGTACTGGCGTCCAGCGCCGAAGACGACCTTCCCGCATACGCCGTTCCCGCACTGCTTGCACTCTGTTCATTAAGGGCAATGCCATTGGCGCCCGCGGTTGTTGAGGCGGTGAGTATTGCGATCGCGCCGGTAAACTTAATCCAGCCAGCACTTGTTCGTGGAGCGGAGAAATAAGGAATCGCACGGCTATTCAGTTTCATTTTCCACCTCTTTATTATTTTTTTGATTGCACGCAGGCAAGGCTTCGCCTTCCCGTGCACTTGTCAGTGCCAGTTGAAGTTGACCGAAGTTGTGTAAAGGCCCTGGCGGAACAGCACCAAGGCATGTTTGCCGGGCTTACGGTGGCAAATTCGGGCTCATTCAAGCCACTCCACTTGAAAGCTGTAGCGACCCAGAAGGCGGGCCAGGTTCTCCTCATCGGCCCCGGCCCGTATGCATGCGACTAGCCCGCGACGACCGTCCTGTACCACGTCCACCGCAATCTCCCGCAGACACAGGTGCTCCACTTCCAGCTGGACTACCCTGGCAATCTCGCGCTGCTGCAAGGCGGGCTTGAATATCTTGCCCACGGCAGTCAGTGGCAACGTTTCGAGGATTTCAATGCGCTTGGGAACTGCAGCCCGCTCGCTGATGTTGAGTTGAGCGAACGACTCAAGTTCTTCAGCGTTGCAGGTGTACCCGGGGCGCAGTTGAACGTAGGCGACCGGCACCTCGCCCGAATAGGCGTCGGGGCTGCCGATCGCAGCGGCCAGGGCGACGGCGGGATGCGCCTGCAGCGCCTCCTCGATTTGCTTGGGATCGATATTGTGACCGCCGCGGATGATCAACTCCTTCTTGCGTCCGGTCAGCCAGAAGTAACCCTGCGCATCCTGACGCCCCAGATCGCCCGTATTCAGCCAGCGCTGACCGTCGATATCGATCCAAAGGCCCTGGTTATGACGCTCCTCCAGATAGCCATCGAAGAGGTTCGGACCACTGATCGTGATGAGGCCGATCTCATCCACGTTGGCGTCGCGCAGGTACTCTCCAGACTCATTGAGCACGACCGCGCGCATATTCTGGTAGGCGATCCGTATCCCGATGGAGCCGATACGGCGCTCGCCATGAGGCGGATTGACTGAGGAAACGCAGGCGCCCTCGGTAAGACCGTAACCCTCAAGGATCTTTAGCCCGGTCCGGCGCTCGAACTCCCGGAAAAGCTCAGCCGGCATGGGTGCGGCGCCACACATCGCATAGCGAAGACTGGACAGGTCACGGCCCTCGCATTCATTTTGCAGAAGTGCGGCATAGACCGTTGGCACGCCGGAAAAGAAGTTGATACCGAAGTGCTCGACCATCTCCCAGAATCGCGGGATCACCCCCTCGCCACGATACCCATGAGGCGTCCCGAGGATCACATGGTCGCCTTGAGTCCAAGGCATCAGTCCCGTCACCAGTTGTCCATTGACATGAAACAGCGGCAGACCACAAAAGATAACCTGGCCAACGCTGCGTGGCTGCATATGAGCAGCCATGGCCCATGCATTGAATACTTCCGAGCCATGGGTACGCGCGGCGATCTTGGGGAGCCCGGTGGTGCCGCCCGTACAGATATAGGAGGAACACTCATCCTGGCGAATTTGCCGACCGCTTTTCAGGTGTGTGTGCGGCTGAGTATTCATCAGCGATTGCCAATCGTGGATCGCGATGTCGCGGTGTAAGTCTCGTTCGTTCAATGCCACAGCTTTCAGGGCCCTACGCACTGGTTCGGCGACATAGGGCTCCATGCTGACCCAAACGACAGACTTGACCGTGGTTAACTGATCCAGCTGCGAAGCCAGTTTGGGCCACAGATCGCTGCCCGCCGTCGGCGCGAGCGTCACCACCACGGATGCCTTCGCGGCATTCAGCAAGCCAGCCATCTGCCTGGCCTCGAGCAGAGGATTGATCGCCATGACGATGCCTGCTGCCTCCCCGCCCCATATAGTGAAATGGGTTTCCGGCAGGTTGGGCAGGATGAAGGCAAGCACCTCACCCGGTTTTATGCCCAGGTCATGGAAGGCATTTGCCGCGCGGGTGATATCCGCGAAGAGCTGGGAGTAGTTCCACTCGCAGGTGCGCTTGAAATCGGCGGCATCGGCGAAGAAACTTAGCGCCGGTGCCTGAGGGAAGTACTCGGCCGCCTGTCGCAGCGCTTCATAAGTGCTGCAAGCCAGGCCACGCTCCGACAAGGGGACTCGTTCGAGACTTTCGATGTCGTTCAGGGTCTGCACAACCATCAGGCTTCCCCCACGACTCGGTTGCGTTGCACGCCGAGGTCGACCACGCCATCGGCGCTGCGAATACGCGCCTCGACCACGTCACCTACCTTGAGATACTGCGTCCGGCCTTCCTGCGCCTTGAGGAAAAGCTTCCACTTGGTGGCTTCGGGCAGCAGGGCTGCAATGCGCATTTTGGCAGGCGAAGGGATCGTCAGGGCACAGCCGGCAGGCGTACCGGTGGCGATCAGGTCGCCAACGGCGAGATCTTGTAAGCCGGAAAGTTCGGTAAGGGTTTCAGCCGGACCGTAAACCAGGTTGGCCGTGCTGTCGCTCTGTCGCACCTGGTCGTTGACTGTCAGGCGCAGTTGCAGTGCTTTGAGGTAATGCATGTCCTTGGCACCCAGAAGACAGAGGTAGGGACCGACCGGGCCAAAAGTGCGGAAGCTCTTGCCCTTGTAGAACTGCATTTGGGGAATCTGAATGTCACGAGCCGAGTAGTCATTGACGATGACGACACCTGCGATGAACTCATGCAGATTGGCGTCGGTGACAGCAACAGCGCCGGTGATCGCGCGTTTCATCACCAGCCCCAGTTCAATCTCGTAGTCGAGGAAGCGCACGCTGCGCGGCTTGATCAGGTCACTGTCAGCCGCTACCAGGCAACTCGTCGCCTTGGTGAAGATCATGTTGAATTTCTTCGCATCCGGGTCCATGCCCGACTCGATCATGTGCTGCCGATAGTTGGCGCCCTGGCAGACGAACTGCTGGTTACGGGTCACCGGCGACAGCAGTTTTACTTCGCCCTCCGCAAGCTCCGTACCTTTGAGTTGAGCGAGGTCGTCGATACTGTTCTGGCGAATGAATTCACCGGTGGTTTCAAAAGCACCGGGGACCAGCGTGATACGGCCTTGGCGCAGCACGCCCCAGTGGATACCGTTCTCAAATTCAAAGCGGACTACGTGTACAGCAGACATTGAAGGTACTCCTGGAGCAGTGTTTGTCCCGTGCTCGGTGGCGCGAGAACTGTGGTGTTGTTCTGAGGGGGGCTGACGGATCTACCCGAACATCCGCATAAGCGTTATCAGCTTGCGAATTGTCAGGTCCGGGCTGCGTCGCAGGTTGCGGATCAGCGCACGCAGACTGCTTGAACTCATCTTGGGCTTTGTAAAACTCTTGGGCATGCGCTGACCCCACTGCGCCATTGCCTCTGGGCTAACCGGATGAATGCCCGTAGGCCGACTGGCCGTGAAAATATCCCCGTCGCAGTAATGCTCGTGCTTATCGCCCCATGGGTCTTGCCAGTAATCGAAGATCTGACTGCCCAGGATGTGCCGACCGATTCCCCATGAGTGCTCCCAACCCCGCTCTCGCAGGACCCGCTGCCCCATGCCCACCGCGTCGGCATCGACGACCTCATAGGCGCTATGGCTATAGGTCGCCATGAACCCTTGGGCAATGGCGAGCGTATGGTGAGCCGCGGGAATGTCACCGAGATCAAGGCGCATGAAGGCGACTATGGGAGTGCCATCGGGGAGTACCTGCACATCGCTGGGAATAAACCCGAAATGCTGCGTATACCAGGCACAGGTCGCCTGGTAGTCGGCCACCTCGATCACGATGTGGCCAAGCCTGAGTACTTCAGGGGGAGCAATCGGCGGGCGCTGCGTGGCGTTGATTCGCGGTTGCTCGTGCGCCAGATTCCAGGCAAGCGGAGCCCGGTGTGCCAGCGTTTCACCTGGAGTCTGGTCGCAGACAGCTTCCACCGTGAAGCCGGAAGGATCGGTCAGTCTGACGTAGTACCCGCCGCCCGGATGGTCCGATTTCGCGACCGGTGACGCACCCGGGATTCGGGTGAGTTTTTCCAGATCCTCACGAGACTGCACTGCCAGCCCGAATCCGATAAAACGCGCCTGTTCTGCAAGATGGATACGGTAACAGTATGAAGTGGGCTCGGTGGCGCGCAGGTAGAGCGTATCGGCGTCCTGACGACTTACCGTCAGGCCGAAGTCGGTCAGGAAACGCGCCGCCTCCTTCAAGTCCGGCCGTTGGAAAATCAGGTGAGTCAGATCCTGGGCCTTTACCGTCGGCTGCGGATGCCGCGCGGGGTGTGGTGTCGCCAACCGGTGCAATTCGTTTTTGTTGTTCATTGTTGTTTTCCGGGTTTTTAGGGCAAAGCTGTCCCGCACCCCTGAAAAGCCAGGGGTGTTGTCTGGTTGAGTCAGTTAGGAGCTCAGTCGAGAGACGGAAGTGCCGGCAACTCTTTGGTCGCCAGCGCACGAGCCTCCTCTGGTGGCACACCCAATGCTCGCAGTACCAGTTCGGCGGTGTCAGAGCCCGATTCTCGCCACGTTCTGTGACCTTCCAGTACCAGGAAAATCGAGCCCAGGACGCTGCTCGATATCAACGTCAGTACTGAGAGCAATTGCTCCTGCGCAAACGTGTAGCGCCCAGTGGAAAGCCCGCTCAGAAGATCCGTAGTCGCTTGGCTGCTGAACATTTCGCGCAACGAAGAATTGCTCATGGCGAATTTATGGATGAATGCGCCCCACTGGGAGTCCTCATGCGCTCTACGAATGAAGAATCGAATGCCATTGGCAAGGCGATTTGCCGGATCCGAGAGGGAATTGAAGCTCTTGTTGACGCGCTCGTGCATCTCCCTCGCAAGATGACTGGCGACCGCCTCGAACAGGCTTTCCATGCTGTCGATGTTGCTATAGACCGTTCCGCGCGCCACGCCTGCCTCTTGTGCGAGGTCGAGAATGTTCACTTGTGAGGTGCCTCTTTCAGCGAACAGGCGAAAGGCGGCTTGGTGAATGCGGCGCTGTGTTGGATTCAGGGATTCCACGGTTCTCTCTCCAGGATTACCTCATGGACCGATTGAACACTCGTGTTCATTTTCCGTCAACCATATTTTTCAAGATGTAGGCTTCCTGTCTGAAAATCGACCTGAAGCCGGGTCAATTAAAGTCCTGAATCATTGACACAATTGAACACGCATGTTCAATTGTGTTGTATTTCAGGCTTGCCTTCCCGGCACATCAAGCCCTGCGCGGGCTGGTCGACTTTTTATCAGCTGAAGGACAGAACATGACCGACTCAAAGCTCTTCAAACCGCTTCGTTTGCCTAACGGCACGGTGATTCCAAACCGGATCGCCAAGGCTGCCATGGAGGAGAATCTTGCCAACGAGGATCACGCTCCAGGGGAGGCGCTGGTCAAGCTTTATCGGCGTTGGGCGGACGGTGGAGCAGGCCTGATCATCACTGGCAACGTCATGGTTGACCGCCACGCCTTGACCGGCCCCGCTGGCGTGGTGCTTGAGGACGATCGAAACCTGGGCCAATTCAGGCTATGGGCCGATGCTTGCCGCAGTCGTGGAGCCCAGGCCTGGATGCAAATCAATCATCCCGGACGGCAGCTATTGGCTTCCATGGGGCAATCGGCACGGGGTCCCTCCGCGGTTGCTGTCGACATTCCCGGACTTTCAAAAGCTTTTGTGCCGCCCAGGGCTTTGAATGAGCAGGAGATCGAAGAACTGATTGAGCGCTATACCCAGGCTGCAGTGCTGGCTGAGCGTGCCGGATTCACCGGCGTGGAGATTCATGCAGCGCATGGCTACCTGTTCAGCCAATTCCTTTCGCCCTTGACCAACCAGCGTAGCGACTGTTGGGGTGGCAGCCTGGAAAATCGTGCGCAAATTCTCCTGCGAACCATCGACGCAATACGTCAGCGAGTGGCACCGATCTTTTGCGTCGCTGTGAAGCTCAATTCCGCGGACTTTCAGCGCGGTGGCTTCGATGCCGAGGATGCGGCCCGGGTGGTGGAAATGCTCAACGCCAAGGCGGTCGACCTGGTCGAGTTGTCCGGCGGCAGCTACGAAAGCCCGGCGATGCAGGGGCAAACACGCGATGGCAGCCGCTTGGCTCGAGAAGCCTATTTCCTCGAGTGCGCGGAGAAAATAGGAGAAATAGCGCGCATGCCGCTGATGGTTACCGGCGGCGTGCGTAGAAAGGAGGTGGCGGAGCGAGTGGTGAGCGGCTCGGTGTCGATGGTGGGGCTTGCCACCGCGTTGGCAATCGAGCCGACCCTGCCAAGTCAGTGGATGGCAGGTCAGGACACCGAAGTGGAGCCCATCGTCGTCCGCTGGAAGAACAAGGCGCTGGCATCGCTTGCAGTGGCGTCGGTGATCAAGAAGCAGCTCGGCTTGCTGAGCCAAGGGAAACGGACAAAACCCAGGACGTCGCCACTCATGGCATTGATCGGCAATCAGCTGAAGTCTCGTCGCCAGGCGAAGACCTATCGGCAATGGATTGGCCGGGGCCTGGCGGGTCGAGGATGACATCAGGGTAGCGGCTTACCGGCGATTCTCTTGGCTCTGGCAGGTGTTACGCCCAAAGCCTTGAGAATCATCTCGGCGACCCGCTGGTCGTGTTCCGCCACCACACGCCCTTCGACAACCGAGCGCATGGCGCCGGTTGTGCACGATACGACCATGTCCAGGGCGATCCCTTCGTCCTCGTAAGCGAAAATGCCCGCGCTCAAACCTTCACGCAGGTCGCCCAGCACATGAGCAGCCAGGCGCGAGCGCATGGTCTGATCGGAATGGATGATGCGCAGCAGTGCATTGGCCCATTGATGGTCGTACGCGGCCCGGCATACGAACATGCGCACACCAATCGAAAGCCGCTGTGCACCGCAGTGCACATCCGAACTCAGGGCGGAAATGGCATCGGAGAACTCGCTCGCCATGGCGATGCCAACCGCCTCGAGTACTTCGTCGCGCGTTCGAAAATAGTTGTAGATGGTGCCGTTGGATACCGCGGCCTCCGAGGCGACATCGAGCAGTGCGATCTCCCCCACCTCCTTACGTGCGACAAGACGCAATGCCGCGTCCACCAGGCCGCGACGGGTGCGTTCACGCTTCTTGTGCCCCCGAGTGAGAGGCTCTTGCTCAGTTGCTTCTGAAGGAAAAGTGGGGGAAGGCATCTTCAGGCTCTTAATCGAGGGGGCTCGTTAATGGTAATGGAAACGCTATCGGCTGTGGCGTCGGCGCTAGCCAACAGGCCCATGCAGTCTCGAATGAGACTGCATGCATCTGCGCCTGGGGCGTGGTGCATGATGATACGGTCGGGGCGAACCGCAACCAGCGTGCCTTTGGCAGCCAGCGGCAGGATGCCATGGTTCAGGTCTTCGATGAAGTCGCAACCGCCGCCAGAGCGCTGGCCGCAGGGTCCGATCTGCAAGAAGTGGCCTCCCATTTTGTCCCAGGAAACGACCTGAGCAGCGGTCAGCAGTGACAACGGATCAACACCGAATCCAACCAGGGTCAGGTTGGCTCCAAGAGCATCGTCGCTCAGTTGGACCTGCTGTTGCATGTTGCGAACCCAGGCTTGGGGAAACAGACTGCCACGAACCAGCTTGTCGCCACGACGATGCTGCACGAACAGCCCCTGTTTGAAGATGTTCTTTGGCTTGATGTCCAGCTGCTCGAAGTACTTTCTGGTAGCGGGAGTCAACGCCAGCGTGCGCATCAGGCCGTGGATGAAGAAAGCTGCGACCTTGTTTCTCGGCATCACCAGGCGGCCCATGAGTTTCGCCAGATTGATCATCGCCTGGGCATGGGGGCGACGCTCTACGTCATAGGTTTCAAGTACTGAAGGCGCGGCTTGGCCGCGAAGGACCCAGGCCAGTTTCCAGGCAAGATTGGCTGCATCGCGCAGTCCCGCTACGAGACCTTGCCCGACAAAAGGGGGGGTGATGTGGGCTGCATCTCCCGCGAGAAAAATGCGCCCCTTGCTGAATCTGTTGCAGCAGCGCGCGTGGAACCGATACACCGCCTTGCGCTCGATTTCCAGCTCCTGCGGATTGATCCATGGCGCGATTAACCGGGCTATGCTTTCCGGGCTTTCCAGCTCTTCCCGGGATTCACCTGGTTGCAGCATGAACTCCCAACGCTCCCTTCCGCCGGGTGCGGGCATGTGCGGCGTTGGGCGTCGTGGATCACAGATAAACTCGATGTGATCAATGGCTGACTTATGCCGGTTCCTGGCATCGACTATCAGCCAATCCTCACCATAGGTCTGTCCTTCGAATTCCTGGCCAATCAGTGCCCTGACCCTGGAGCTTGCGCCATCCGCACCTACCAGGTATTGGGCGCGAACGGGATACGTCTGGCCATCATCGCCTCGTACGGTGGCGACGACACAATCTGATTCCTCGACCAGGTTCTCGAGCTCGAATCCTCCCAGGCTGGTCACTGTCTTCAGCCGGGAAACCTGGCTGCGCATCGCGTGTTCGAGGTCGGGTTGATAGAAAGTCACCAGTTTGGGATGGCCGTCGATGCATCCTGCGGTATTGGCCCGACCGAATTGCCCGAGGACCGGGGAGTGCATCCTCACCTCAGGGATAGCGATCTTCTCGAAAGCGTCTTCCGACAATCCGGCGAGTTGCAGGATGCGAAGCGCCTCGTTATCCAGAGCAATGGCGCGAGGCATGAGCAGGACCTCATGGGTCTTGTCCAGTACCAGTGTCTTTACCCCGTAGCGGCCGAGCAGCGCCGCGATTGTCGCCCCTACCGGACCGTTACCGACGACCAGCACATCGACAGCGGTGGGAGGCAGTTCGGTAGCTTTCTTGTTGTTGTTCATCTCGAGCCCTTGTTGTGATTGAAGTCGTGAGACGTAGAGATCTCATCGTCAGGCAAGGTGAAGGTAAGTAATATTGAGTAATATTTCAATATTGATATTTTTGTCATTAATATTCCGGGATCATTAGCGCACCGTGATGAGGCCATGTGAGCTATGCCGAGGGCCAGTTTCCGACCGGTGAGGCTTGGCTTCTGAGTCGATCAGCGTTGTTATTGGAGTGACCACGTGCCATGCCTCACGAGGGCACACCCATGTTTTAGTCTTCAGGAATCCAACGTGGCGCGTCCGCAGCCCCAACCGAACCCAGTCCAGCTCCGCTTCGTCGAGTTCGAACTCGACGAAGCCAACGCCTGCTTGTCACGCAACGGAGAAGCCGTGGCGTTGGCGCCAACTCCCTTCACACTGCTGTGCGTCCTTGCACGCCAGCCGGGATCGCTGGTGACCAAGGATGCCTTGCTTGATGCCGTGTGGGGGCATCGGTTCGTCAGCGATTCGGTGCTGAAGACGGCCATCAGCGATCTGCGCAAGGTGCTGGGCGACGACCCCAGGCAGCCCCGCTATATCGAGACTGTGTCGAGGCGCGGCTATCGCTTCATCGCCGCGCCCTCCCCTGCACCTTCGATACCGCCTGCATCCGCAACGGTGCCGGCGGCCGGCGCGCATCCGTCACCGCCATTCATCGGTCGCACCGACGAGATCTCAAGACTGCAACGGGCGTGGGAACGGGCGGATGGCGGCCAGCGGGCCGTGGTCTGGCTCGCTGGAGAACCGGGGATTGGCAAGACCACGCTGATCGAAAATTTCCTCGCCAGCCTTGGCGGCATCACCTGCGCACGCGGCCATTGCGTGGAGCACTACGGCACCGGCGAACCGTACCTGCCGGTGCTGGAGGCGTTGGCCGATCTGTGCCGCAGTGACCCGACTCTGCCGGCGTTGTTGCGCGACGTGGCGCCGACCTGGCTGCTGCAACTGCCGTGGCTGAGTACCGCACAAGAGCGAGACGCGTTGCGCCGCGAGCTTGCCGGCATCGGGCCGGACCGCATGCTCCGGGAAATGGGCGAACTGCTGGACCGATACACGGAGCAGCGGCCGCTGTTGCTGATAACCGAAGACCTGCATTGGAGCGATCGGGCGACGGTCCAGCTCATCAATTATGTGGCGCGGCGACGTGGCCACACGCGGCTGATGTGGCTGTCGAGCTTCCGCCTCGCCGAGGTGGTTGCGCTCGATCATCCACTCAGCTCGTTGCGCCACGAACTGCGCCTGCAACGTCTGTGCGAGGAATTGGTGCTCGATCCGTTCTCGGAAACCGAGGTCGCTGACTATGTTGCGCTGAGTTCGGCCTCGCTGGCGCGCGATGAAGCCTTCGTGCGTGCCCTGCACGAGCGCACTGACGGTGTGCCGTTGTTCGTATCGTCAGTCATCAGTGAAGTGATGGACCCAACGGACGACGATGCCACCATCGAGGCCCGGCTGACGGGGATGGCGGTTCCCGAGAACCTCGCGGCCATCATTGATCACTACATCACCAGGCTCGGGCCGGAGCAGCTTGCGCTGCTCTCGGCGGCAGCGGTATGCGGAGTCGAATTCCGGGTTGAGACGGTTTCGCTGGCCCTCGAACGCGACCTCGCTACTGTGGCCCACACCTGCGAGGAACTGGTGCGCGAGCAGGTGTGGCTCACGCGGTCGCGGGCCGCAGAACCCGAGGAGACGGTGGAGCAACCCTACTCGTTTCGGCATGCCCTCTTCCGCCAGGTACTGTACGACCGCACGCCGCGCTCATTGCGCACCCACCTCCATCGCCAGGTTGGCAATGCCCTCGAACGCGAGCGCATGGCCGGAGTGCCGGTTGCTGCCTCGGAGCTGGCAACGCACTTCGACCGGGCCCGGCAGCCGATGACCGCGCTGAGCTATTACGCCGAGGCCGCAGAAGCCGCGCTGCTGCACTTCAGCCCGGCCTTGTGCATCGGTCTCACTGAGCGCGCATTGGTCCTGCTGCGGCAGGCACCAGAAGGGATAGAGCGCGATGCACTCGAAATTACCTTGGCCACACTGCAGGGGGTGTCGGCTTTCCACACGTTCGGTGTCGGCAGCGAAGCCAGGAACGCGTTCGAACGCGCGTACACGCTGCTAACGAATGTACCCGAGCATCCAATGCGCGGTCGCCTGCTGCACGGATTCGGCTATCTGCTCGGTCTGCGCGGCGACTATGCGCTGGCGCTGGAGGTGGCAGAACGCGCCGAAGCCCTCTCGTGCGAGGCGAACGATCCAGTGCTCATGCTGGTGGCGTGCATCGTGCAGGGCGAGGTGCACCATCTCCAGGGTCGCACACAGACAACCCGCAGTTGGCTAGAGCGCGCCCTCGCGATCGCCGAGCCGCTGGACATCGGGACGAACGAGATCTTTGCGGTCGATCCTCAAGTCATGCTGCACGGTATGCTGGCCATAGAACTCGTGCGCTCTGGCCTGGTTGAGCAAGGCCGGGCCCACATGCAGCGGGCGCGGACCCGCGCGCAAGCGCTTCGCCAGCCTATGACGTGGCTGGTCGCTGCCTGGCAGGAGGTGCTGATCGAGGTGCGGCTGGGGAACCATCTGCGGGTAGCCGCGCTGGCTGACGACATGCAGAAGTTGGTCGATGAGTATTCGCTCGCACTGGGGCGAACGGCTTGTCGCTGGTGGCGCGGCTGGGCCGACGCGCGCAACGGTGCACCGCGCGACGGCTACCGTCGCATCCGTGAGGCCTATGAAGAACACACCGGGCTTGGAATGCGCTCCGGTGCCAGTGAGGTGCTCGGCTACGCCACCGAGACGCTGCTGCTCGCAGGTGATTGCACCGCAGCGCAAGTCGAGCTGCTGGAAGCATTTCGGGTGGGCGAGGAACTGGGCGAGCGCGTATACCTGCCACAGCTATTGCTGCTGGAGGCAGCGATCTCGCGAGCACAGGGTCGGCCCGACGCCGGCAGCGTTGCGGTGCGGCGCGCGGTTGAGGAGGCTCGCGCCCAGGAAGCGCCATGGCTGGAGCTGCAAGCGCTGGTCGAACTGTGCGAGCACCACGACGCCGTGGCCGAGGACCACCAGGCATTGGCGACGCTGGTTGACCAGTTGCCCGAAGCGGATGGAACCGAGCTGGTGAAACGTGCGCGCTCGCTGATTCACGCTGCCAAGTCGGCTTGAAGCGACACGATTTCTGTGCGGTGCGGGTGCTGTCCCGACCGAAGTCTGACCTTTCGCTTACGACTCGACCCAGGGGGCAGCTTACGCTGTCGTCGAACTTTCTTGCCCCCCTGGTCCGCGATGATCCTGAACCCTGAATCCAAATACCCGAGCCGCCGCTCGTACGTAGTGAAGCTGCGTAGCGATGCCATGCCGGGGGCCCTGGTGGGCCGCCTCGAAAACCTGGTCACCGGACGACAGCGCGAGTTTTCGTCAGCCGAAGAGCTGCTGGAGTCGATTGCCTCGGACCTCGCGTTGGCAGCCGGCGAGCACGCGGCAGATGCCGACGGCGAGTGACGTCTCCCACATGAATGTGCGCTCGATATGGCGACCGAACGGCGACGCTTTGCTGACGACTTCGTGCACACCGGGCCTTACGCTGATGCCATCTCGAATCCACACGAGTCCAATGCGATGCCGCGACTACCAGTTTCCTTTCCACTGCCCCTTCACACCGCTCGGACAACCTTGAAACGGGCCGAGCGCCCGGCCGGGCTCGTCGTTGCGGCCGCCCTTGCCACTTCGATCGCCCTCGCCCTGGCCGGTTGCTCCACGCCGGTCGTCAAGCCGTCGGTCGACCTGCCGAGCAACTTCGCCGCGAGCACGGCCTCCGAAATGGAGCCCGAGGCGGCGTGGTGGGAGGTCTACCACGACCCGGTGCTGACGGATTTGGTGCGCCGAGCCGCGCGTGAGAACCGCGACGTCAAGATTGCCGCCGAGCGCCTGCGTGCCGCGCGTGCCGGAGAAACGGTCAGCCAGTCCTGGCTGCTTCCTGGCGTCGGAGCATCCGTCTCCGGCAGCGACCGCAGTAGCGGCTTCAACTCAGCCGTAAAACAGGGCTATCCGGATACCAAGACCGCCAGTGTGGGTCTGGACGTGTCGTGGGAACTCGACCTGAGCGGCCGCCTGCGCGCCGGCGCGGCAGCGGCAGACGCCGATGCGCTGGCCGCGGAGCACAGCATGCGCGGCGTACGCCTGCTGGTGATGAGCGACGTCGTCAGCAACTACTTCACACTGGTCGGCGCGCAGCGTCAGGTCGCGACGCTTCGCGCAATCTCGGCGATGCAGGACGAGACGCTGCGTCTGGTCACCGCGCGTCAACAGGTCGGACTGGCATCCGCCTTCGACGTCGAACGCGCGCAGACCGACGCCTTGTCGGCGCGGGCGCAGATTCCGCCTCTGGAAACCCAAGTGGCGGTGGCACGTCACCGTATCGCAGTGCTGATCGCAGACCAGTCTTTCAACACCATAAACATCCAGCCTTCAAGCGGTGATTTGATCGACGTGCCCGAGGCCAAGCCCGGCCAGCCCGCCGAGTTGCTGCAACGCCGACCTGACGTACTGGCGCTGATGGCACAGCTCGATGCCGCCAATGCTCGTCGCCAGCAAGCGAAAGCTGAGTGGTTCCCACAGCTCTTCCTCGGCGCGTCCTTCGGCCGCCAGGGTCTGAACCTGAACGGTGCCGATCTCGGCGTTGCGCGCTTCACCAACGTGGCGGGCCTGCTGGCTATGCCGCTCTTCAACGCCGGGCGCACGCAAGCGATCAACGAGGCTGCCGAAAGTGCTCAACAAGAGGCGCTGCTGCGCGCCGAAGACGGCATCGTACGGGCGCTCGAGGATGTGGAAAACGCCCTCGTCACGCTTGCGCAGGAACGCCGCCGCTCCGGGTCGCTGCAATTGGCCGCCGCGTCCTCCGAGGCTGCGCAGAACCGTGCCCAGTCACTCTATAACCGCGGGCAGATCGACCTGTTGCCACTGCTGGATTCGCAGCGAGCGCGCCTGGCGGCACGCTTGAACTCCAACGAAAGCAACACCCGACTGCTGCTCGACAGCGTGCAGCTCTACAAGGCACTGGGCGGGGGCTGGCAGGTGTTCGAACAACCCTCCAACCCAACTGCATCCGCCGAAGCCGACCGGCCACCACTTTCCTGAGAATCTGTCGTTTTCCAAAGAGGAACCGTCTTGAAGAATCCCCTTACTACGGCCGGCGTTTTGGCCGTCGCTGCCATGCTTTGCGCGTGCAGCCCGGATCAGCCGTCCGTGCAGGCCCCACGACCGGTACGCACCGTTGAAATCAGCTACGACAATGCCCGCGAAAGCAATCGCTACGTGGGCACCGTGCAGTCACGGCATGAAGTCGATCAAGCCTTCCGCGTGGGCGGCAAGGTAGCCCAGCGCAAGGTCGATGCAGGTCAGATTGTGCGCGAAGGCGACGTACTGGCTGTGCTGGACGACAGCGACTACCGCCTCGCTGAGCAAGCGTCGCGGCAGCAGTGGGCAGTTGCCGTCGAGCAGACTCGTCAGGCCGATTCGGACCACCAACGCCTTACCGCGCTAAAGGCTGACGGCTCGGTCAGTGCGGCCGACGACGAGCGCGCACATACAAATGCCCAGACCGCTCATGCGACTGCCGAGGCCGAGGCGCGAAAGCTCGAACTCGCGCGCAACCGGCTCAAGTACACCGTGCTGCGCGCCTCCCGTAGCGGTGTTGTCACGGCTGTGCGCTTCGAGGCAGGCCAGGTCGTGGCGGAGGGTCAACCGGTCGTCTCGGTTGCGAATCCGGATGAATCCGAGATCGTCATCGACGTGCCCGAGGATCAGTTGTCCGTCTTCAAGGACGCGCAGTTCAAGGCCTCGCTGGCCAGTGCGCCGAACGAGACCTTCGATGTCACGCTGCGCGAGCTGTCGCCGCAGGCTGCGGCGCAGACGCGCACCTATCGCGCGCGGCTTAAGCCAATGCAGGCGCTGCCGCTGGGCGCCACCGCCACTGTAATGGCCAAGCGCATGATGGCAAGTGTCTCGGTGGCGGCGGTGCCGGCGACGGCACTGACCCAAAGCGGCGGCCAGCCGGCGCTTTGGGTAGTCACGCCCGCGGGCAAGGATCCGGTAGGCATCGTCGAACTGGAGCGTGTGGCGGTGTGGGGCTACCGCAATGACGAAGTGCTCGTCTCCGGGCCGCAGGCCGGCGCATTGGTCGTTACCGCCGGGATCCAGAAGATGACGTCCGGATTGAAGGTCGCGCTTCCCGGCGCGGCGATTGTTGACGCGAACACCACGCAGCAGGCCACCCGATGAACAACTTCAACCTCACCGACTGGGCGCTGCGCCATCGCGCCATTGTCCTGTTCATGCTCCTCATTGTCGCGGCGGCCGGCGCCTTCAGCTTTACCCGGCTCGGTCAGCTCGAAGATCCGAACTTTTCCGTGCCCTCCATGACCGCCATGGTCATTTGGCCGGGCGCCACCGCCCAGCAATTGCAGGACCAGGTCCTCAATCGTATGGAGAAGAAATTCGAGCAGATCGACAACTTCGAAAAGGTGGTCACCTACGCGCGGCAGGGCTACGCGGGCATGACGCTTACCGTGCGTGGCGGCACCTCCAAGGCTGACCAGCGCGAGGCCTGGTACCAGGCGCGCAAGAAACTCAACGACCTGAGCCTGGAGATGCCTGACGGCGTGATCGGCCCGATCCTGAACGACGAGTACGGCGACGTGTATGGCCTGATGTACGCGGTCAAGGGCGACGGCGTTGGCCACGCCGACCTGTCGGACGCGGCCGAGGACATCAAGCGCCAGATGCTGAAGGTGCCGATGGTCAAGAAGATCGATGTCATCGGCAAGCAGGCCAAGCGTGTCTACGTCGAGTTCTCGCACGAGCGCCTGGCAGCGCTGGGCATTACACCGCTGGCCATCGCCGAAAGCCTCAAGAGCCAGAACGCCCTGTTGCCCGCCGGCCAGATCGACACCCGCGGCGACCGCGTCATGGTGCGTGTGAGTGGCCAATTCGCCAGCGAAGAGGCTATCCGCAACGTACCCATCGCCGCGGGCGGCCGGCAGATCAAACTCGGCGACATTGCGACCGTCACGCGCGGTTTCGAGGATCCGCCCACCTACACGGTTCGTCACAACGGCCAGCCAGTGCTGATGCTCGGCATCACAATGACCAGCGACGGCAACATCGTGGACCTTGGCAAGGCGATGGACACGGCAGTCGCCAAAATCCAGTCGGAACTTGCTCACGGCGTGGAGCTGGAGCTCGTGGCCGACCAACCCACTACGGTGAAGGATGCTATCCACGACTTCGCACACGCGCTGGTCGAGGCGCTGATCATCGTGATCGTGGTGAGCCTGGCCAGCCTGGGCTGGCGCGCCGGCCTCGTGGTCGCGACCACGGTGCCGCTGGTGCTGGGCGGCGTGGCGCTGGTGATGCTGGCGATGGGCTGGAACCTTGAGCGTATCTCGCTCGGCTCGCTGATTATCGCGTTGGGACTGCTGGTGGATGACGCCATCATCGCCATCGAGATGATGGTGGCGAAGATGGAAACCGGCATGGACCGCGTGAAGGCGGCCGCCTTCTCCTATCAGTCCACCGCCATGCCGCGCCTGACCGGCGCGCTGATCACCGTCGTGGGCTTCCTGCCGATCGGCCTCTCGAAGTCCACCACCGGCGAGTACGCGGGTGGCATTTTCTGGATCGTCGGCGCCGCGGTGCTGTTCTCGTGGATCTGCTCCGGCATCTTCACGCCGTACCTGGCGGTCAAGATGCTGCCTGACGACTTGGGCAAGCACCAGCATGGTGATCTGTACGACACGAAGTTCTACCGCAGCCTGCGCCGCCTGATCGACGCCGCCATCGAGCGCCGCTGGGTGGTCATCGGTGCGACGGTTGGCGCTTTGGCGCTTGCCCTGGCCTGTATCAAGCTAGTGCCGCAGCAATTCTTCCCCAACAGTTCGCGTCCTGAACTGGTCATTGATCTGCGCGTCAAGGAAGGCTCCTCGTTCGCCGCGACGACCGAGCAGGTCAAGCACATGGAGGAGATCCTGGCGAAGGACGAAGACGTGCGTTTCTATACCGCCTACACCGGCGCCGGCGCCCCGCGCTTCTATCTCTCGCTCAACCCCGAGCTGCCGAATCCGGGCTTTGCCCAGTTCGTTGTGATGACCAAGGATCTGGATGCACGCGAGCGAGTACGTGCGCGGCTGGTGGCCTCGGCTGACCAACAATTCCCACAGGCGTGGGTGCGCGTGACACGGCTCGAGTTGGGACCACCTGTCGGCTACCCGGTGCAGTTCCGCGTCGTAGGCCCCGATACCCAAGTGGTGCGCAAGATCGCCCGCGACGTGGAGAAGGTGGTTGCGTCCAACCAAAAGGTGCGTGACCTGCAGCTCGACTGGAACGACCCGGTGCGTACGCTGAAAGTGGAGCTTGATCAGGACAAGGCGAGCGCGCTTGGCCTTACACCGGCCGACGTATCGTTGGCGACCCAGACCGTGATGAACGGCGCGACCCTGTCGCAGCTGCGTGAGCGCGAGGACCTGATCGACATCGTGGCCCGTGCCGTACCAGAGGAACGCTTGAACCTCGACACACTGAAAGACATCAACCTCTACACGCGCCAGGGCACGGTGGTGCCACTGTCGCAGGTCGCACAGGTGCGCTCTGAACTGGAAGAGCCAGTGCTGTGGCGCCGTAACCGCGACATGGCGATCACGGTGCGTGCCGACGTGAAGGATGGAGAGCAGGGTGTATCGGTGACGCAGGAAATCCAGCCGTTGCTCAAGGATATCGAAGCGAAGTTGCCGTCGGGCTACCGCATCGACGTGGGCGGCGCGGTGGAGGAAAGTGACAAGGCGAACAAGGCGCTACTCGCGGTGGCCCCGCTGATGCTGATCACCATCCTGCTGTTACTCATGCTGCAACTGCAGAACTTCTCCCGCATGTGGATGGTGATGCTGACAGCACCGCTGGGCCTGATCGGTGTGGTGCCGGCGCTATTGGTGTTCCAGTCGCCACTGGGCTTCGTCGCGATCCTGGGCATCATCGCACTGGGCGGCATGATCATGCGCAACGCGGTGATCCTGATCGATCAGGTTCAGATCGAGATCGCCGAAGGGCGCGACCCGTGGAATGCCGTGCTGGATGCCGCCATTCACCGGGCCCGTCCGGTGATGCTGACGGCGCTGGCCACTGTGCTCGCAATGATCCCGCTAACGCGCAGTGTGTTCTGGGGGCCGATGGCAATTGCGATCATGGGCGGCCTTACCGTGGCGACGCTGCTGACGATTTTCTTCGTCCCGGCGTTGTACGCTGCATGGTTCAAGGTCGGTCGCCAGACGGCCGCTGGCACCCTGCCGGTGAGCTCGCCATCGCCACCGCGCAATACCGGTTGTCCAGCGTGAACCGGACCATGGCCGCGCGCGGCGGCCATCGCTCGGTTGGCGCGAGCCACCGACATCAAGTGCTGCGACCGCTGTATGACGTTTTGTCAGTCAATCTGTATCTAACGTTCTCCCTTTGGTCGCCCTACTATCGTCCGCGCCATCCAGGTGCATACCTCAGCGATCGCGAAAACCGTTTTATACAGATTTAGCGGAGCTTCAATTCGTTATCTCTTCCTTCAGGAGTTACGCCATGCCCGAACTGTCCAACCTGCTTGCCTACGGCCTGATTTCACTCGGCATGGTGCTGACTCCCGGCCCGAACATGATCTATCTCATCTCGCGATCGATCTGCCAGGGACGAATGGCCGGACTGATTTCCCTGGGTGGCGTGGCGTTGGGTTTCGTCGTTTATATGTTTTGCGCCGCACTGGGCATCACAGCCCTGGTCCTGGCGGTTCCCTATGCGTATGACGCCCTGCGACTCGGCGGCGCGCTCTATCTGCTCTACCTGGCCTGGCAAGCGGTCAAGCCCGGCGGCCGTTCTCCGTTCCAGGTGCGCGAGCTGCCCAAGGACAACCCGCGCAAGCTGTTTATGATGGGGTTTGTCACCAACCTGCTGAATCCCAAAGTCGCGGTCATGTATTTGTCGCTGCTGCCCCAGTTCATCGACCCCGCCGGCCACGGCAGCGTGCTGGCGCAATCCATCGTGCTTGGCTTTACGCAGATCGTCATTAGCGTGAGCGTCAACGCCCTGATTGCCATCATGGCTGGCTCCATTGCGACATTCCTCGCCAGCAGGCCCGTGTGGCAGACCGTGCAACGCTGGCTGATGGGGACGGTCCTCGCGGGCTTGGCCATGCGCATGACCGTCGAAGGGTGACGCTAAACCGGACTGTTTGCGGTTGGCACATCGGGCGCGCTGGAGGATCGTCGCAAGGTATCCGTCCGGCCAAGCCATCTACCCAGCCCCGCAAGGCCAGGACATGGTGTGCACTTAAATTCAAGTGGGCACCAGTTATAGCCTTTTAAGCGGGTATTTTCATGCAGCCACAACGCCGTTCCTACTCCAAGTCCTTCAAGGCCCAGGTCATTCAAGCGTGTGCCCGCCCCGGCGCTTCGATTGCCAGCATCGCACTCAGCCATAGCCTCAACGCGAACCTCGTACACAAATGGATTCGGGTGCAAGCGCAGAAAAGCACAGCGCTGCAACCTGCATTCATTCCGTTACCCATGCAGCTGGCCGTAGCAAATTCGCACGCAGCATCATCGAATATCTGCGTTGAAATCAAGCACCCGCGCGGCACCGTCAAAGTTAGGTAGTTTCACAGACTTGCCCCCCCCCATTTGCATTCGACTTGACCAGTCATTTGCATCGGATTTGACCAGCATGCTTCGTGGCCATGACCGGCAGAGAACGACCCTTTGCTGTCGGTCAGCAAAGCAGAAACCAGCAAAAACTGTCACTGGAGATAGTGCGCAAATAGGGCCAAAACTTGACGGCCAGAAACGCCTACGAAATCAGGGACGGTTCATAGCGTTGACGCTATTCACCATCTATATCTATTGCGTCAACCGATTTTCAGTCACGGCTAGGAAACTATCTAAAGAGATCTGCTATGTCCAGACTCGCAGAGATCCGTCAGCTTGAAAAGAACCTCGCCGAGCAGCTACAAGCACTCGAGGCGCTGAAAGGAGATGCTGGTCTAGAGAAAGAAATTGAGTTCGAAGCGAAGCTCCGCTCTCTGCTAGCTGAGTACGGCTACAGCTTGCCAAACGTGATCAAACTTCTTGATCCACAGGCTGGTCGACGTGAACGTGCTCCCGAGCACAAAGCCGGTACTCGTAAACCTCACCAAATGAAGGTCTACAAAAATCCGCACACTGGCATTTTCGTACATACCAAAAGTGGTAATCACAAAACGCTTAAAAACTGGAAGGCTGAGTACGGCTCCACGACTGTCGAGTCTTGGTTGACCAAATGATTTTGTTTTGAATACAAAAACGGCCCAAGCAGGGCCTTTTTTGTTGCTGTGGTTGACGGCGGTTCTGTAAACAGGGGTGGACGTCCTTTTTGGCCGATTTCTGCCTTCCACAACCGGCTGAAACCAACCCACAGCGGCCAGTCACGCCAGGTTATCGTCGGCTAGTAACGGAGGGGGATTGAGTGAGTCAGGGGCAATCCAAGCTAATTTAAGATGCGAGGAAAGGTGGCAGTGAATGTCGTTCCGCTCATTAGAGAAGACGTTACCGCCACTTCGCCATAGTGCGCCCTTGCGATCTCACGAACAATGAACAGGCCTAGCCCGACACTTCTAAGTTCAGCATTGTCATGACTGCCACGGATCATCGGTTCGAACAAGTCCTTGAGCAATTCCAGTGGTATGGGAGTACCGAAGTTGTGCACTGTAATAATGACCGCGTGATCTTCGAAGCACGAAGAAACGGTGACGTCGCTATCGGCAGCACCGTAGGCTACTGCATTGGCGACCAGGTTGCCGATGAGCTGATACAACCGATCACTGTCGGCAGTAAAGTCACCTTGCCCATAACGCAAGTGGATCAACTCATGTCCGGGGAAAGCCAAGCCTAGCTCATCCAGGCAATCGGCGACCAGTTCGTGTAGATCGACTGGTTTGGGCAGGACTGCGATACCTCGCCCAACTTGCGTCAAGGTGAAATCCAACAGATCGGCCACCAGACGCTGTGCGCGCTCTACCGAGTGGGTGATGTGGCCAAGTATTTGTGCTTGTTTAGCATCCATCGCCCTACGGCCCAGCAGTTCTGCCGCCATTTTTATCGCCGACAATGGGTTGCGCAGGTCATGACTGACAATCCCGATAAGCTGCTCGGCGAACAGAGCCCTGTCCTCAGCTGCAGCGTACGTGATGCGCAACTTGTCCTGGGTCATATCCAGTGCGCGTTGGTCCTTGAGGTGCTTCGCCAAATGCCTTTCGGCAAGCATTCGGGCATTGAGCAGTTCGCGCTCGTACCTTTGGCTATCCGCGGCTTTGAACAGGGTCATTTCATGAAATACGCCAGCAGAATGCTCACAGCTGATGGCGCTAAGCATCAATGGAATGGAATGTCCGTTGTAGTGAACCAGATCGAACTTCACGTCAGCCACGACGCCCTGTATCTGCATTAGGGGCGCCCAGTACATCTTGTGGAACGTCCTTCCCTCGAGGCTCATCAAGTCCTGGATGTGACGACCGAGCAGCTCTTCTCGCCGGTAGCCTAACCAACGGCAGAATGTGAGGTTGACCTGTGCGATCTCGCCATTTTCTGCGGTAAGCAGTAAACCACAGTCAGCCTCGTCGAAGAGAACGTCAGAACCGGGTAGCGAATCGTTATCTGCGGGCATTTGTATTCACTGACCAATGGGGCCGATATCTGGAAAATTATAGACATGATTCGCGCAAGGACTCTCAGAATTTACCCCTTTCGCAGTGATTGGCCTCGACATTTTTTGAGGGGGGGGGCACAAGCTGTGAATGACCGTTTATGGCCGATTTCTGCCGGTCATGGCCACGAAGCAAGCTGGTCAAATCCGATGCAATTGGTGGTCAGAACGAATGCAACCGGGTGGTCAAGTGGAGTGCAATTTCGCAAAAGTGAACTGGCCAACCGAAAGTGCTGCTGCCTGCGCGACTTTTCTGCGAGATCTGCTGCGATGATCCGCATCGATTCCATCTGGCTCGCCACCGAGCCGATGGACATGCGTGCAGGCACCGAGACTGCGTTGGCCAGGGTGATCGCGGTATTCGGCGCGGCTAAGCCGCACTGTGCTTATCTGTTCGCCAACCGGCGCGCTACTCGTATGAAAGTTCTGGTGCATGACGGTTTCGGCTATCAGCAGAGTACTGGATTACAGCCTGAAACGCTGGGCAGCGCTATCGCGCTACCTTGATGACGGGGCCGTTCCCATTGGCAACAATTGGGCCGAGAATCAGATCCGACCATGGGCTCCTGGACGCAAGAACTGGCTCTTTGCAGGATCTCTACGCAGCGGAAAACGGGCGGCGGCGATCATGAGTTTGATCCAGTCTGCAAGGCTCAATGGCCATGATCCGTACGTGTATCAGCCCGCTTTTTTTCCATCGATTTGCTGCTTGAATGCTTCAAGTGCCGAAACGATCAGTGGGCGGATCGTTGGATCATTTGCGATAGTCTCTGCACTCAATTGCGTGGAAAGCAAATTTACGGATATTGATGCTTGCTCCACGATACAAGCCGACATTGTTTCCAGAACCAGCCGCAGTGCCGCCTGCGCGTGCGAAGCCCGAGGTGAAGCGTTGAAAAGAGCAACGGGTTTACCTGGGAACTCCTCAGAGCTAACGAGCCAGTCCAGCATATTCTTGAATGAGCCGGGAATTCCGCGAGCGTACTCAGGGCAAGAGATCAGAACGCCGTCCGCGTGGGCGATACTCAAGCGTAAGCCCATGATGGATTCAGGAGGATTTTCCGTGAAATCCGGGTTGAAATGAGGTAACTGGCCAACCTCGTGATAATGCGCTATCGACAGCCCTTTGGGACAGAGAACCTCAGCTGCACGCAACAGCACTGAGTTGGAGGAGGCCTCACGAAGACTCCCTGAAACCGCAAGCAAACGCACCATGTCAACACGCTCCCTGATTTGTAGGGCGGGGAGTGTCGCATGAGGGCCACTTACTGCACCATCATCGGCCCAGCCACCGGAGTCAATCCCGTGCCTTGGTTTCTGGGCGATGACCAGATGGCTTTGCCAGACGCTTGTGTCGCAAGGTCACCCTACCCCCGGGATTAGCTATCAGGTAGGCAACGATGCGGTGGGACACCGCACGTTCACCACCAGCGGTGCGAGGTGTTCGTCATGGATCAAGCCAGGGCGACAGCTATGCAATCAGTGCGATCCGAATCGAATTACCCCTTTTGGCGGTGAATTCTCAATACCGGTATCCCGCTTTTCTTCATACGCCGGATCGGGATGGGATGAGGACGACTAAATCTGTATCGCCTATGTCGACATCAGCCTGTGAAAGCAGCGTAGTAACCTGGCCACGGTGATGGGTCTGATGGTTGAAGAAATGCATCACCAGACCGTAAAAGTCCTTGTCGGACACGACACCCTTCAAGCTGGCGTAATGGAGGGTGTGGTCCAGATCGGACTCTGTAATAGAGCTGGCCCATTCGACGATTATCTGATCAAGCCTCTCTCGATACACTGAGAGTTCTCGAATAGTAGAGAACAACGCCTGGTCAAGGTTTTTCGGATCAGGAAGTCGCCTCACCGGCTCCAATGCCGAGTGGTTCGCTGGATGTTTGGCGAATCGCTTTAGCCACACGGTGTCTCCGGCTGCCACGTGGTTTAGCGTCCCGAGAATCGACCTGAAGAACGCTTTTCTATCAGCTGAGAGCTCATCATCGGACAAGCACCTGGCCGCTCCATGGATCTTTTCGTTCATCCATTTGTTATAGGTCGCCATCAGGCAGATATGGCCGGTACGGCTCATGTGCTCATCCTTTGAGTGGGTATTTGACAAGCGCTCCACGCTCATCGCAAAACCCAGTCTATTGCACGGTGACCCGTACGCGGTAGAGATCGTTATTGCTCCGATACTCACCGGTCGCCCCCCAAGAGGTAACCTTCGACATTTTCCATGGATAGGGCTTCGAGCAACACCTGCTCCAGGATGGCAAAAAAACATTTGATGTGGGCCTGCTTTAATGCCTGAGGCCGGGTCACCAGATAGACTTCCATATCTGGAAGGTGGAGATCCGGGAACAACCCGATCAGATCCTTCGCCAGTATACGGGGCAGTACGGCCACCCCCATACCTCGCCTCACCGATTCGAGCTGCACGGCGAACGAATTCACGCTGATCTGCGCGCGGTCCAGACCACCGGCCTTTGCCGCACGCATTTGCGGCAACATGTCCAGCGGGGGAAGCAAGGCAATATTGACCGCAGTGGCCGGGGTCACCCCTGGAAACCGCTTCAGATAACCTGCATCAGCGAAGACACCGTAGGCGAGCCGGCCTATTGGTCGATAAATCAGCGACGGCTCACCCAGATGAGCCGTACGTACCGCAATGTCTGCCACGCCGCGGACGATCTTGTGAAAGTCGGCTGTGACCATCAGCTCCACCGAGCAACGCGGGTGCAGAGAAGTGAAGCGACTCGCGGCCTCCAGCACGCAAGACGAGAACCCCTCGCCCGCACTGACCAGGACACTGCCAGATAGCTCTGTGTGCAGCTCGGATATGCCAGCAGCGGTTTGACGCCTCAAGCCCGCTTCCGCAGCCAGGGCAACTTCCACGAGGGATTGGCCCCGCGAGGTCAACCAGCATCCTTCAACGCCCCGCTCGACGAGTGGCTCGCCCAGTGCGACCTCAAGCTGGGTCAGGCGGCGGGACACGGTAGACGCCGCGATACCCAGCAACTGGCCAGCTTGAAGGAAGCTGCCACGCCGCGAGACTGCCAACAGCAGACGAAGATCGTCCCAATTTGCTTGCAACGCCATGCGTCCTGTCCTCCCTGGTCTGCATATGTGCAAATCCATTATGCAGTAGTCGCTGTTTTTCGGGAGAGGCCACAACGGTATATCTACAGGCCCTCGACACGAATGGAATGGACTGTAATGACGACTGGCCCCAACGACTATGCGCAACGTGCTTCAAGAGCCTTCAATTGCCGTGATGTGGAGGCAATGCTTGCGTTGGTTTGCGAAGACTTCATCTACCTCGACGGTATGGGGACTCAAACCGGTCGCGAATCCATGCACAAACGAGAGACTGCGCTGTTCGAAGCGTTCCCCGATGCCCAAGTGACCTTCACCCCATTCATGGTCGCTGACGATCGTTTGGCGCTGACTGCCTTACTGACCGGCACCTTCGCCGCACCCTTGGTGCTGCCAGACCGGGTGATTGCACCCCATGGACGCCATATTACCGTGCGCTACGCCGCACACTTCACCTTCAGAAACGGGCTGGCCATCCGTGAAGAGGTCTTCTTCGACAGTGCGGTGTTGATGCCGTCAGCCGAACAGGGTGAGGGTTGAGCCATGCGCAGCGCATTTGTTACTGGAGCAACCGGCTTGCTGGGCAACAACCTGGTGCGTGAATTGGTCGCTCGTGGCTATACGGTCAAAGGCCTGGTCCGCTCAAGAGCCAAAGGTGAACAGCAGTTCAACAATCTGCCGGGCGTGGAGCTGGTCGTGGGTGACATGGCCGATGTCGACGCATTCGCAGCATCGCTGCAAGGCTGCGATACGGTGTTTCACACCGCGGCGTTCTTTCGCGACAACTACAAGGGCGGCAGCCACTGGAAAGAACTCGAAAAGATCAATGTGTCTGGTACGCGGCGCCTGCTTAACCAGGCCTATCGCGCCGGTATACGACGGTTCGTCCATACGTCTTCCATTGCCGTGCTCGACGGCGCACCTGGCTCGTCCATCGATGAGACATGTCTGCGGGCCGATGCCGACGCGGATGACTACTACCGCAGCAAGATCCTCGCCGACCGTGTCGTCTTGTCGTTCCTGGAAGCACATCCCGAGATGCATGCCTGCATGGTCCTGCCCGGCTGGATGTGGGGTCCTGCCGACATTGGTCCGACCTCCTCGGGACAGTTGGTCAACGATGTCGTGAACGGCAAGTTGCCCGGGCTGATCCCTGGCAGCTTCTCCGTTGTCGATGCCCGTGATGTGGCATGGGCGCTGATTGCTGCCGCCAAACAGGGCCGACGAGGTGAGCGCTATCTCGCGGCGGGCCGGCATATGACGATGCGTCAGCTGGTCCCTGTTCTAGGACGTATAGCGGGCGTAAAGACACCCGTTCGACAACTACCGCTCCCCTTTCTATACACCTTGGCGGCCGTGCAGGAGATCTATGCGCGCCTTACCGGCAAGCCCATTCTGCTGAGCATGGCCACGTTGCGCCTGTTGGTACGAGAGAAGGACCGCACCTGTTTCAACCACCGCAAGAGTGAACAAGAGCTTGGCCTGAGTTTCCGGGCGCTAGAGCTGACAATCACTGATACCGTGGCTTGGTACCGCGATCACGGCTGGTTTGAAAAGCACAGTGCGCGTGCCTCGAAGAAAAAAAGCTCATCCGTCATGGTCGACAACTGACTTTCGGAAACGGGTTTACCGTCTAGCCCCAAAGCCGATAGTCTCGAGCCTCATTGTGCGGTTTGATGCTGGCACGCGAGGCGTACCTGGAGTTCCCGAAACCGCACTTCCTGGTCATTTACCACATGCAAGAACAAGGACGTAAATTTGTGAACAGGGAAATAATCCTGATGCGTCACGGCCAGCCAAAACTGGCCGCAACCGACAAAATCTCAGCGCTCGAGATGAAAGACTGGATCGAGCAATACGACCGATCCGAAATTACCCACCACCCGGTCCCGCATGCCAGCATGCAACTTGCCGCAACCGCCACGGTGATTGTTTCAAGCAGCGCGCCTCGTGCGCTGACCTCCCTCCAGGCGCTCGGCCTGAAGCCTGCACTGGTTGACGCACTTTTCTGCGAAGCACAACTACCTTGTGGTCATTGGAAACTGCCACGGCTATCGCCGTTTACCTGGGCATTTATCCTTCGAGTCTTATGGCTGTGCGGTTACTCACGCAACGTCGAATCCGCCGGCACTGCGAGGATCCGCGCCAGCACGGCAGCCAAACGATTGCAGTCCCTTGCCAGCGATGGACCGGTTCTGCTGCTCGGCCATGGCTTTATGAATCGAATGATCGCCAATCAACTGGTGGCCGACGGATGGGCTCGCCAAAAACGTAACGGCAGTCAGTACTGGAGTGCGACCGTGTATCAGTACGATGGTGTGTAAGAGGCGCCAACTGGTCGGCAGAGATGCCTGCCAAATGCAGCACCGCTTTCATCGTCATCCGAGTAAACCGTCTTGGCGATACAGCGGCAGATGGTCGGCGAACCTGGCCATCATGACGTGGGCTAGCAGACCCGCTGTCGGGAGGCCCTTGTCGATGACCTGCGCGGTACCGGCGCCTGGATATCGAAAGGAGCAGCGCGGCCATTAGTTTTCATTGATAATCGGCACGCTGCAGCTGCATTAAGGGACGATTCATTCAAGGGAGAGAAGTCGTGTCAGCCACATCTGGAAACAGCAACATTTTTCGCCTGGCAACCGCCCAGGCATTGGCGGGTGGTAACTCAGTCATCGTCTACGCAACCGGCGCTATCGTGGGAGACATGCTTGCACCGGATAAAGCATTGGCGACGCTGCCTATCTCCATTTTTGTCGTGGGCATGGCGAGCTGCACGCTACCTGCCGGTGCCATTGCGCAGCGCTATGGGCGCAGTCCCGTGTTTATGCTGGGAGCGTTGTGCGGCATCCTGATGGGAGTGCTGGCTGCGATTGGCATTTATTGGTCCTCCTTTTTCATCTTCTGTGCTGCGATGCTGTTTGGTGGCGCTTATGCCGCTGTGGTGCTGACGTTTCGTTTCGCCGCCGCAGAATGCGTTCCAGAAAACAGGCAGCCCTGGGCGCTTTCAATCGTCATGGCTGCCGGGCTAGTGGCGGGTGTACTAGGTCCACAGACGGTCACCTATACGATGGACCTATGGGAGTCACACCTGTTTATCGCTACTTACGTTGCAGCCGCATTAATGGCAGTGGTTTCGGCGGCGGTGCTGCTAGGTGTCGATTTGCCACGCCATGAGGCGGCTGTTCGTACTCCAGGTCGCCCGCTTGCGGTGATTGTTCGGCAGCCTCGACTCATCAACGCCATGCTCTGTGGTGTCATTATTTACACCTTGATGAATTTCCTGATGACTTCGGCCCCACTAGCAATGAAGCATGAGGATCTTTCACTGGAATCATCGAATCTGGCATTGCAGTGGCACGTAATTGCAATGTACGCACCCAGTTTTTTCACTGGAAATCTGATCCACCGTTTTGGGGCAAACCGCGTTGTGTTGATGGGGTTGATGTTAACCGGCGCGTCTGTTGCTGTCGGGCTTGCCGGCGTGCAGTCCTACCACTTTTATCTATGTTTGGTGCTTCTAGGGATTGGCTGGAATTTCGGTTTTGTCGGCGCCTCTGCGCTCGTCCTTCAGTGCCATAAAACAAGCGAAAGAAACAGTGTCCAGGCGCTCAATGATTTCATTGTCTTTGGCGCCATGGTACTCGGCTCGTTTGCATCGGGAGGTATATTGAATCGATACGGTTGGACCGTTATCTGTGCGCTTGCCTTTGTACCTGTGCTGGTTGCCATAGCGACGTTGATGTTGAGCGAGCGTCGCGTCAGGTATTCAACTCAGGAACGCACAAGCTAGTTCCGCGGGACTGGCTTAGCCTCCAGACCATGATTCGATTCACGCTGGATAACCGGTTTTGCGCAGTGGCGATGGCGAGTGCACCTTGTTCAACTTGCTGACGCCTCCTTTGTGTGACGAAAAGCGTAGCAGGCAGCAAAAAGCCCGCTCAGTGGCGGGCTTTCTGTACGGGGTCAAATCCTTTTGTTCGTTCAATCTGCACTCCATTCCGTGAGCATTTCGTGAAAAGCATGTCGCAGATACGAAAAAGCCCGGCGTCGGCCGGGCTCTCTGTAGATGGGCCAAATCCCTTTGGCTGACCGCACTATGCTGGGTGGATGTGACAAGGGTGTGACAGGGCATATATGAACAGCCCGGCGAGGGTGTGATCAGGCGCATATTGCACCCCCTGATGATTCTGTCTAGCCGATTGCAGGCTGCTGCCAAACGATCTAACGGTCGGTGCCGGATAAAGCATAGACTGAAAAGTAACCTTCTTCGCCAAGGTCAAGGGTAAGGTGATCTAGCGTGTAATCGTTACACGCTCCTGATTTTACGCGCTATAGCATGAGTCTCTTGGTTGGCTCCTGTTGAGGGTAGCCACCATGCTTTCCAGTCTAGAGCTTCGATACCTGGTCGAGAGAAGCTTTCTCCCGATGTATTGCGCATGCTCAGTTTCATCTGACAACTGTCTTACTGTTCGTATCTACAGTCCAGAGACAGGCCGGATAGATCTTTTCTCTACCGGCATCTCCTGTTCCGAGCTCAACAGCAATCGTGCAATAGAGAGTATGCTCGCCAACCTGCGCAATGATCTCAACGCACATACCGAGCAACTTTCGCTCGTGCGTAATCATTGAGCCCCAGAACCCCGAGCCAGCAACGCTTATGGTCAGGGGCGGTGCCGCGTCTTTTTACTTAGACAACTCCTCGGCGCCGGCAACCATGGTCAAGTATGTTTCAGCAGCTGCAGCAAACCTTCCACATCAGCTAGCGCTGGAGCATGGGCTCCGGCATGGCGGCAAGATATGGATGCGCAAGCCGCTGAAAATTGCAGGCGTTCTCTCAAGTCCGCGATCCCCAACAACTGCGCAGCCAGCCAACCAGCCATACAAGCGTCTCCTGCTCCAACCGTGTCTTCCACCTTCACGGCAATCGCCGGCTGATCGAGTTGGCTGTCCGGGGTGTGGAGAATCATCCCGTGTTCTCCTCGGGTAAAAAGGATCTGCGCCTGAGGATTAAGAGCGCGAAGCTCATCCATTGCCTGGTGTTCTGTCAGCCCTGGATAAATTTGCCGAAGGTCTTCATCGGAAAGCTTGATCATGTCAGCAAGGGTGGTCATCGTAGGGAAGGTCTGCTCCCGATAATGGCTATCCATTAAATTGCGCCAGTTCGGATCATAGCTAATCCGTTTACCGGCTTTTTTGGCCTGCTGAGCAATTTTAACCAGCTTGTCTGCGAGTGGCTGTCGGGCCAAACTGATGCAGCTGAAATGACAAAGCTCTGCTTGGTTGATCCATCCTTCGGGCATCAGATCCGGATCAAAAAACAGATCGGCATCTCCAGCAAAAAAGTATCTTGGAGGACGGCTCGATGGAACGATGGCGACCAAAGGATCTCGGTCTACCCGTTGGATAAACCTCATATCCAATGCTGCCGCTTCCGACTGCGAAACTATCTCGTCACCCAGAGAATCCATGCTCACCGACCCAGCAAAAGCGCTGCTGACACCCAAGCGACTTAGCGCTCGTGCAACGTTCCAGGGAGCACCACCCGGGTAACCCTTCCACTGTCCAGGAGTGCCTTGGACAAGATCGGTCAGGGCTTCGCCAAACACTACTGCGCGAGGCAATACCATCGTCATTTCCTCAATATTTTGTCGTAGGGAACTGCCGACAGGTGCGCTGAAGGCGTGTTGGCCGGACCCGTTCAAATATTAAAACCAGGTTTCCATCTGTATACCGTATTGCCATACACCTCCGGCTTTGAAGTCCGTCATGCCAAAGGAGTCTGTGGTACTGAATTTGTCCAGATCCGAAGACCAGTTCATGAAGCTTGCGAACACTCGCAATTCAGGACGTGTGAGAAGATCTCCAACCTCAGGTTTGAATGTCGGGGCGACAGTGAACTTCCAAAAGTTACCGTCGACCGCATTACGTTGTAGATAGTCCTTCGGGTCGAGGTTCATGGTTTGCCAGCTTATTTCGTAGGCCATCTCGAAATTGCTGTTGATTTTATTGGCCAAACGCACGTTCAGGGTCAGCCAGCGGTAGTCGTCACCCTTGACGTATCTATCCTTGCTCTGTTCTGCCAGCAAGCTGGGGCCGATACGCCAGTCAGGCGCAAGGGGTGTCTCACCGTAAAGTGCCAGACGCAGAGCGCGGGCATCATCAATCAGTTCACCATCCGAGCCGACGTTCTTGACCTCAGCTCCCAGACCTTGCCCATAGAGCAGCGCCGTTTTGAAGAAGCCTTCTCTGCCGAAAAAGTTTTTCTGGTGATTGGCCAGCATGCTGTGCAAGCCGGAATCCGCAGGCGTCAAACCCGCTGCATTGGTTCGGGTAGCGAAATCGTTTTTCTTTGCGCCGATGGCATTGAACATCCACTGCCACTGACCATCCTCGAAGAACTGGTTGGAGGTCAGGATGTAGCTTTCCACATCGGCACTAAGATCGCCTTGACTGAAATCCCCGTAGTTACGCCCGATCAAAGAGTAGTTCGAACGCCAATTCTTGTTCATCTGCATATCGTAGATTCCACCCCCGGTGCCGGCCAGATAGACAACGTCCGAGTCCAGCCAGTGGATATCGAAATTATCTCTATCGAATCGCTTGCCTGCCCACAGGGTGGCGTTCTCGAACACTGAATTGCCCTTGAACGCAGCGACATGGTCAAGCGCTGTGAATACCTGGCGCACGTTCAGTTTGCTTTCGTCGGCCGTCCAGTCATTGGAACTTTCCACACCATCGGCGATGGAGACCGTGAATTTGGAACGGGTGCCGTTTTGCGCATAGATTTCTTTCGACAGGTCTATACGCATGTAGGTGTCGTCCTCGTTACCGAGTCGCCCGACTGCACCACCGACTGAACCGGCAGGAGTTTCATAAGGGCCACCACGACCACCACCCAGCCGATCGTTGATCAGCAATCCGGAGCGGGCGTAGCCGTTGAAGCTGAACCCATCAGTGAGGTGTCCGGTACTGCCCTCTTTCTCCAGGCTTTGCTGACGGGCCTCGAGTTTTGCCACTCGGGTATCCAAAGCGGGCGCCGAAATTACTGCCGCAGTAGACGCGGCGGGCGGCAAGGGAGCAGTGGCGAGTTTGATCTGCTGCAATTCCCTGGCAAGTGCCTGGGTTTGCTGTTCGGCTGCGGCCGCACGCTTCTCCGCTGCGCTGGTACGGGCTTCAAACGCGGCCATGCGTTCTTCCAGAGTCGCGGCCTGAGAGGTTACCGCCGAGGTGCCGAGCACGCCTGCGAGTAGCCAGCTTGATGCTTTCTGCATGTGGATTTCCTGTTTTGTTTTTATTGTCTAGTTTCCGCGACCGGCCATTTTTCGTGAGTTGCGAATTGTCGCAATCGACGAAAAAAAGGATGCCTCATCGCTAATACGCTGCTACATTTGGCGATGTTAACGTTAACTTTTCTAAAAACAAAAATAAAGAGGGCTTTATGAAACAGCTTAAATCTCTTCTTCCAGCAGCACTGCTCACCCTTTGTGCCGGGCTTCCATCCCTCTCGAACGCAGCTGATTTGACGATCTCCTGCGGCGCGGTGGGTGCGGAGTTACAACTCTGCAAGGAGGCTGTCGAGGCGTGGTCGAAACAGACCGGCAACCACGTCGAGGTGGTCTCAACACCTAACTCGGCAACCGAGAGGTTGTCGTTCTACCAACAGATCCTCAGTGCGCAGTCCAGCGACATCGACATCATTCAAATCGACATGGTGTGGCCGGGGATGCTGGCCAAACATCTGATGGATCTGCGCGAGGTGCTTCCTGCCAATGCGACCCAGGGCTACTTCCAGGCACAGGTGGATAACGCCACGGTGAACGGACGGCTGGTGACGATGCCGTGGTTCACCGACTCGGGCCTGCTGTATTACCGCAAGGACTTGCTCGAGAAATACAACCAGCAGGTTCCCCAGACGTGGGAGGAAATGACCGCTACCGCCAGGAATATTCAACAGGCCGAGCGCACTGCCGGGAACCCCAATGCATGGGGTTACATCTTTCAAGGGCGCGCTTACGAAGGCCTGACGTGTAATGCGCTGGAGTGGATCAGCAGCCAACCGGAAGGTGGACTGGTCAATCCACGAGGCGACATCGTGGTCAACAGTCAGGCCTCAAGAACGGCTTTGACCCTGGCGAAAAGCTGGGTGGGAGACATCTCCCCGCGTGGGGTACTCAATTACACCGAGGAGGAAGGCCGTGGCGTATTCCAGTCGGGAAATGCGCTGTTCATGCGTAACTGGCCTTATGTCTGGGCCCTGGTGCAAAGCCAGGACAGTGCAGTAAAGGATAAGGTTGGGGTCGCCCCCCTGCCCCGCGGCGGCGAGACCGGCAGCCATGCCTCCACCCTCGGTGGCTGGGGTCTGGCGGTATCGCGTTACAGCGCCCATCCAAAACTTGCCGCCGAGCTGGTGAGCTACCTGACCCGTGCCCAAGAGCAGAAACGTCGTGCCCTGATAGGCGCCTATAACCCGGTTATCGAGTCGCTGTATCAAGATCCCGAATTGCTCGCGGCAATGCCTTATTACGCTCAGCTGCACAGCATTCTCAACGATGGGGTCATGCGCCCCGCCTCAATCACTGCCGATCGCTATCCAAGGGTCTCCAATGCGTTCTTCGATCGAGTGCATGGCGTGCTGGCGGGCGAGTTGCGTGTCGATCAGGCGCTGGCCGAACTGGAAAGCGAACTCACGCGCATCAAACGCCGGAACTGGTAAGCCACAAGGAAGGAAATCACCATGTCTGTCTCTTCTACCCATGTCCCCTGTGAGGAGCTTCTGCTCACCAGGGAAACGCCCGTACAACGTCGCCGAGTACGCGCTGCCTGGCTGTTTTTGACACCGATGCTGTTGTGTCTGGCCCTGGTGGCAGCCTGGCCGCTGCTGCGCACATTCTGGTTCAGTCTGACCGACGCGAGCCTGTCGGATACGAGTGGCGGAGCCTTCGTCGGCTTGAGCAATTATCTGTTCCACAACGGTTCCAGCTGGTCGGGCATCCTGGTCGATCCTCAATGGTGGAACGCTGTGCGCAACACCTTGCATTTCACCGTGGTGTCGGTAGGACTGGAAGTCGTACTGGGACTGCTGGTGGCGTTGCTGCTGAACATCAAGTTCACCGGACGCTCTTTGGTGCGTGCGTTGATTCTGATTCCCTGGGCGATTCCGACGATTGTCTCGGCGAAGATCTGGTCATGGATGCTTAACGACCAGTTCGGCATCATCAATCACATGATGCTGAGCGTCGGCCTGATTGACGCGCCCCTGGCCTGGACGGCCGATGCGGATCTGTCGATGTGGGCGGTGATCATCGTCGATGTCTGGAAGACCGTCCCTTTTGTCACGCTACTGATGCTGGCGGCCTTGCAGATGTTGCCGAGCGATTGCTACGAAGCCGCGAGGGTCGATGGCATTCATCCGCTGAAAGTGTTCTGGCGTGTCACCCTTCCCCTATTGATGCCTGCACTGTTGGTGGCGGCGATCTTCCGCATCCTCGACTCGCTGCGGGTGTTCGACGTGATCTATGTGCTGACTTCTAACTCGTCGAGCACCATGAGCATGTCGGTCTATGCCCGCCAGCACCTGGTGGAGTTCCAGGACGTCGGTTACGGCAGCGCGGCCTCGACGCTGCTGTTTCTGGTGGTTGCGGTCATCGCCATGCTTTATCTCTACCTCGGACGCCGTCAACTGGAGGTCCGGTCATGAGCCCGCGTCTACTGAAAAAAGCGCTGTTGCGCCTCGGGTTCTGGTGTCTGATCGGGGTATTGCTGCTGTATGCGGTCTTCCCTTTCTACTACGCCATCGTGACTTCGCTGAAGCCGTCCAGCGCCTTGTTCGAAGTGAGCTACTGGATCGATAACCCCGACTTCTCCAATTACGCAGCGGTACTCCATCAAGCCTCATTCCTGCGGGCTATCGGTAACTCGCTGGTGGTTGCGCTGTGCGTGGTAACGCTGGCGCTGTTCCTCAGTGTGACCGCCGCCTATGCCTTGGGCCGGGTGAAATTCCGTGGGCGTGGCACGGTCTTGATGATGGTCCTTGGCGTGTCGATGTTTCCCCAGGTTGCCGTGCTGTCGGGGCTGTTCGAAGTGATCCGCGCCCTGGGCCTGTACAACACGTCCTGGGCGTTGATTCTGAGCTACACGATTTTCACCCTGCCCTTCACCGTCTGGGTGCTGACCACGTTCATGGGGCAATTGCCTCATGAACTGGAAGAAGCGGCAATCATGGATGGCGCCTCGCCCTGGGTCACGCTGACCCGGGTGCTGTTGCCCCTGCTCTGGCCCGCACTGGTCACCACTGGCTTGTTGGCCTTTATCGCAGCCTGGAACGAGTTCCTGTTTGCCCTGACCTTCACCCTCACCGACACGCAACGCACGGTGCCGGTGGCCATCGCCTTGATTTCCGGCGGCAGCCCCCATGAGTTGCCTTGGGGATTGTTGATGGCCGCCTCGGTGCTGGTCACCGTCCCACTGGTGATTCTGGTGCTGATCTTCCAGCGCCGAATCGTTTCCGGCCTCACTGCCGGCGCGTTAAAGGGTTGATGCCCAACAAAGACAAGGAACAGCATCGTGATCAAATTGAAACTGGACAACGTGAACAAACAATTGGGCGGCGCACGGATTCTTCGCGACGTCAGCCTGGAAATCGCGGCGGGTGAATTCGTGGTGTTCGTTGGCCCTTCGGGCTGCGGAAAATCGACCCTGCTACGACTGATCGCCGGACTGGATTCGATCTGCGGCGGCGACCTGCTGATCGACGGGCGTCGGGTCAACGACCTGGAACCGCGCGAGCGTGGCGTCGGCATGGTGTTTCAGTCTTATGCGCTGTACCCGCACATGAGCGTCTACGACAACATCAGTTTTGGTCTCAAACTGGCCAAGACTGAAAAGTCCAGCCTGCGTGAGCGCGTGCTGAAAACGGCGCAAATCCTGCAATTGGACAAACTGCTGCAACGCAAGCCAAAGGAACTGTCTGGAGGGCAGCGTCAGCGTGTGGCCATGGGCAGGGCCATGGCGCGGGAACCGGACATTTTGCTGTTCGATGAGCCGCTCTCCAATCTGGATGCATCCTTGCGGGTGCAGATGCGCAACGAAATCGCCCGGCTGCATGATCGACTGGGCTCGACCATGATCTACGTCACTCACGATCAAGTGGAAGCGATGACCCTGGCCGACAAAATTGTTGTGCTCAATGGCGGTCGCGTAGAGCAGGTCGGCTCACCGCGCGAACTCTATGAGCGCCCGGCGAGCCGCTTTGTCGCCGGTTTTCTCGGTTCGCCCAGAATGAACTTTCTGGCGGCACGCCTGCATGTACCGGGTGAAACCAGCCTGGTCGATACTCCCGTCCTGGGTATGACCGCCCTGCCCTTCGACAGCTCGAACCTGGCGGTGGACGCCCCACTGAGCCTGGGGATTCGCCCGGAACACGTGTCGCTCAAGGCGGCGCAGGGAACTGCCGGCGTCGTCGTGACCGGGGTCGAATACCTGGGCAGTGAAACCTATGTGCACCTCGATACAGGTCAGGACGAGCCACTGATCTGTCGTTGTGAGGTCAACGCCGGATGGCAAGTGGGCGATCAGGTCGAGCTGCAGCTGGAGTTCGGCAATCTGCACCTGTTCGACGCCGACGGCACGGCCTTGAAGCGCCACCCACACGCCATTGAAACGCTGCCGGATGGTGTCTCTCTAAGCCCGGCACGAGCACGCGCCCTATGACCTTGTCTTTGAATACCCTGAGCGATCCAATGCCTTCTTCCCTTGACCTTGCGCAGCGTGCGCTGAGTGACGGCCTGTCTCGCGTCATCCAGGATTATCGACCCGGCTATCATATTGCCCCCCAAGTGGGCTGGATGAACGACCCTAACGGGGTCGTGTACTTTCGTGGCGAGTATCACGTGTTCTATCAGCATTACCCCTTCGACGCGAAATGGGGCCCGATGTATTGGGGCCACGCCAAGAGTGCCGATCTGGTTCATTGGCAGCACCTGCCCATTGCGCTGGCACCCGGCGATGACTTCGACCGTGACGGATGTTTTTCCGGTAGCGCAGTGGTGTGTGGAGATACCTTGGCACTGATCTACACCGGCCACACCTGGCTGGGGGACGTGGGAGACGAACGCTCGATCCGTCAAGTCCAGTGCCTGGCCACCAGCATCGACGGCATCCGGTTCGTCAAGCATGGCGCCGTCATCGAGACCGCGCCGCAAGACACTATCATGCACTTTCGTGACCCCAAGGTATGGAAGGAGGATGACTATTGGTACCTCATTGCCGGCGCACGTCTGGGCGATATGCCGCTGCTCCCGCTGTACCGTTCCACGGATCTGCACGCCTGGGAGTTCCTTAACTATGTGTCCGGCGGCAGGGAGGGTGATGGCTATATGTGGGAGTGCCCGGATCTGTTTCGACTGAACGGACGCGATGTGCTGCTGTACTCCCCCCAAGGCATGCCACCCCAAGGTTACGAACGGCTTAACAAGTACCAGACTGGTTACCGAGTGGGCCGACTCGACAACGAGTGGAACTTCACTGGCGGGCCTTTCATCGAGTTGGATAACGGCCACGATTTCTATGCAGCGCAGACGCTATTGGACGCCGATGGTCGGCGCCTTGTGTGGGCGTGGCTCGACATGTGGGAAAGCCCGATGCCGAGCCAGGCCCATCACTGGTGCGGCATGCTCGGATTGCCACGCGAACTTGAACTGTGCGCCGATCGCCTTTGCGTGTATCCGGCACGGGAGCTCACCGCTCTGCGCAAAGCGCCATTGCCTGGCACGCCGTGGTGGGAGGAGTCGGGAACCCGGCGGGTGCCGGAAGTGAATGGCGATATGCTCGAAATCCATGTGCACCTGGATTTACTCGGCTGCACCGATGGCCACCTGGGAATCGCGTTGCGCTGCAGCGACGATGGCCATGAACAAACCCTGCTCTACTACGATGCGGCGTTGCAGCGTCTGGTGCTTGACCGCAGCCGCTCTGGTGCGCAAGTCACAGGCCAGCGCAGCGTGTCGATAGACCCGACACAAGAGCGACTGGAACTGCGTGTGTTCCTCGATCGCTCGTCCATCGAGGTGTTCGACGAAAACGGGCGCTTCAGTCTCAGCAGTCGCCTCTATCCGCGGCCCGACAGTCTGGGCGTGAAGCTGTTTGCCAGCGGGAGTGGCGGGCGTGTCTCGATTCCCAAGGCATGGCCTCTCGATTCTGGATGGTTATGAGCAACGTCATTCGAGTCGCGAGAAGCCCGGGCCCTGTGTCATGATTCTGCGTCAACCTGACCGGGCTCGCCTCGCATGACTTCAGTGAAAGACGTTGCACAGCTGGCCGGCGTGTCCCTGATGACGGTTTCTCGAGCGCTCAATAATCCGGAAAAACTGAGCCCCGAAACCCTTCTACGGGTGCGTCGCGCCATTGATGAACTGCAATTCGTACCGAGCCTGTCGGCGCGCAAGATGCGCGGCGACAACCTCCAGTCGCGAACCATCGGTGTGTTCGCGCTGGACACCGCGACCACACCGTTCGCCGTCGAGTTGCTGCTGTCCATCGAACAGACCGCGCAGCAAGCCGGCTGGAATGTGTTCATCCTTAACCTGTTGAGCAACCCGCCCACCGACCAGAACATCGACCTGATGTTGTCGCACCGCCCCGACGGGTTGATCTTCAGCGCCATGGGTTTTCGCCAGGTGAGCATTCCCGAGCGATTGAAGAGCAAACCCCTGGTACTCGCCAATTGCCTGGCCGATGACAGTCGCCTGGTGAGTTATGTGCCAGACGACGAAGCGGGGCAGTATCGAGCCGTACATCACGCGTTGAGCCAGGGCTATCGGCGCCCTCTGTGCATCAATCTGCCAAAACAGAGTCTGGCCTGGAACCTGCGACAAAAAGGTCTGCAACGTGCCTGTCAGGCATTCGGGCTGTTGCCTGACGCACTCCTGCAATACGACCTTTCCGATCATGACGCCTATGGTGAAACCGCAGCCATCCTCGACCGGCACATCATTGAGGGTCGTCCCCAATTCGACATTCTGATCTGTGGCAACGACCGCATCGCGTTTTGTGCCTATCAGCTGTTGTTGGGCCGTGGCCTGAAAATTCCCGACGATGTCGCCGTGCTCGGCTACGACAACATGATCGGTATTGCCGAGCTGTTCATCCCGCCGCTGACCACGGTGCAACTGCCGTACTACGAGATCGGTCGCAAGGCTGCCCGGCACCTGATCGAGACCCTCGACGTCTCGGGAGCCCAGCCAGTTGATTGTCCATTGGTGGTTAGGGCATCGCTATAAGATTCAGTTAATTTGGTTGAAAGGTTTTTTTCCAGCACAAAAACAAACGCCCCGAACATGTCGGGGCGTTTGTTGGTGCCTTCGCCAGAGTGTTTTCACACAGCCTGTGAAGGGCCCTTTTGTACTCCAGCCGAAATCACTTGGTCAGCCAAGACTCGAGCGTTGCTGAGCCACGCGTGAAGCCGTGCCGGATTTAAATGCGGCATATCTCTCTGAGCGAAATACTCGATCAAGCATGGTGTTAATTTCAACGCCACATACTTACGCCCGAGAGGCCTTTTTGAGGCTGGACGGCAAGGGACTGCCCGTCACCGGTGAAGGGACATAGATAGTCTCCGCCTGCACAATTTCAGGCTTTTGTTCTTCGATCTCACCATTGAGCGCCTTGTGCATTTTCACCGTATCCAGCGCCCCTACCCATTTGGCGATGGCCATGGTGCCGACACCATTACCGATGGTGTTGGTAATGGCCCGCGCTTCCGACATGAACCGGTCGACACCCAGCAGCAACACCATGCCGGCCACCGGGATGGTGCCCAGGGAAGATAAGGTGGCGGCCAAAATGATGAACCCCGAACCGGTGACACCTGCCGAACCTTTGGAGGTGAACATCAACACCGCCAGTACGATCAACTGATCGGTCAGGGTCAGCGGCGTGTTGGTCGCTTGGGCGATGAAAATCGCGGCGATGGTGTAGTAGATCGCCTGCCCGTCGGGGTTGAAGGTCAATCCGGACGGAATGATCATCCCGGCGACGGGCTTGGACACCCCGGCCTTTTCCATCTTCGAGATCATCTGCGGCAGTACTGACTCCGAAGAGCTGGTGCCCAGTACGGTGAACAGCTCTTCCTTGATGAATTTCAAAAACTTCCAAAGGCTGAAACCGCTGTAGCGGCAGATCGGCCCTAGCACAAAGATCACGAACACGGCGCAGGTCAGGTAAACGCAGGCCATCAGCTTGCCCAGAGAGAACAGCGAGCCGAAGCCATACTTGCCGATGGTGAAGGCGATGGCACCGAATGCACCGATCGGCGCCAGGCGCATGACCATGTTGACGATACGAAACATGCCTTGCATCAGGCTATCCAGCGTATCGACGAACGCTTTGCCGCGTGGCCCCACATGAGCCAAGGCGATTCCCAACAGGATGGAAAACAGCAGGATTTGCAGCACATTGCCCTTGGCGAAGGCATCCACGATGGTGTCGGGAATGATGTTCATGACGAAGTCCATGAACGATGCATGTTTCACGGCCGAGGTGTAGGTGGCCAGGCTGGAAGTGTCGAGGGTAGCAACATCGATGTTCATGCCGGCGCCGGGTTTGAACACATCGACCACCACCAGGCCGACCACCAGCGCCAGCGTCGACACGACTTCGAAATAGAGCAAGGCGCGAAAACCGACTCGACCTAATTCCTTCATGTTTTCCATGCGGGCGATCCCCGTGACTACGGTCAGGAAGATCACCGGAGCGAGGAGCATCTTGATCAATTTGATGAAGGCATCGCCCAAGGGTTTGAGCGCAGCGCCGGTTTCGGGAACGAACACGCCGACGATGGCGCCGATGATCACGGCGATCAGCACTTGCACATAGAGTTTGCCGAATATTCTTTTCATGACAGGGCCCTGATTTTTTATTGTTGTCAGGAAATGCCAAGGAGTCAGATCCAGCGATCTGCCCCTTGGAGTTGTGCCGCAGTACTACTTTGAATCGCTGGAAAATATCAGCGGTTGATCAATGCGATGACCGCATCCGTGATCTGGCGGGTGGTGGCTGTACCACCCAAATCTGGGGTATGCACACCGCTTTCGGTCACCGCTTCGATGGCTGACATCAGCTGTTTCGCCGCAGCGGCTTCGCCCAGGTGTTCGAGCATCATCGCCGCCGTCCAGAACGTAGCAATCGGGTTGGCCACACCTTTGCCGGTGATGTCGAAAGCCGAGCCGTGGATCGGTTCGAACATCGAGGGGAATTTGCGCGACGGGTTCAGGTTGGCGGTCGGTGCGATGCCCAGGCTGCCGGATAACGCGGCTGCCAGATCGGACAGAATGTCAGCGTGCAGGTTGGTGGCGACGATCACATCCAGCGTGGAGGGTTTGAGCACCATGCGCGTAGTCACCGCGTCGACCAGTTCCTTGTCAATTTTGACGTCCGGGAAATCCTTGGCCACTTCGTAGAAAATTTCGTCCCACAACACCATGCCATGACGTTGGGCGTTGGACTTGGTGACCATGGTCAGGTGTTTGCGTGGGCGGCTTTGCGCCAGTTCGAAGGCAAAGCGGTGAATACGTTCCACCCCGGCACGGGTGAATACCGACACTTCAGTGGCAACCTCTTCCGGCAGTCCCCGGTGCACACGACCGCCGTTGCCGGAGTACTCACCTTCGGAGTTTTCCCGCACCACCACCCAGTCGATCTGGTCACCATTGAGCAGCGGGCTTTTCACCCCAGGCAGCACGCGAGCCGGACGCACGTTGGCATACTGATCGAAGCCCTGGCAGATCGGCAGGCGCAAGCCCCACAGGGAAATGTGATCCGGTACGTTGAGTGCTCCCACGGCACCAAAAAAAATCGCGTCGAAGGTTTTCAGTTCTTCCAGACCCCCTTCAGGAATGTAGTAACCGTTTTTCAGGTAGTTATCCGAGTTCCAGTCGAAATGTTTGAAGTCCAGGTCGAAGCCAGATTTTTTCGACAGGGCTTGCAGCACCTCGACGCCAGCGGCGATCACTTCAACACCGATGCCATCACCTGGTACCGCTGCAATTTTGTATGCGCTCATGGTCAACTCCACTCTCGTAACGTTCTTGTTTTGCCTGTCGAACGGGCTGTTCAATCAGGGTGTGAGCGGAGTATATGTAGTGAACAAATAGGTGTGAGTTACTCAAAATCACTACATAAATAGCTTTGAGTTACGAATGAACCCAACCTTGGATTTGTCATTTTTTTACCTTCTGGCCAACAAAGGCAGCCTCGCCGCGACCGCGCGCGAGCTGGGCATCACGCCACCGGCGGTGAGCAAGCGTCTCACCGTGCTGGAGGCTCGATTGGGCATCCGCCTGGTGAATCGCACCACGCGCTCAATGAGTCTGACCTCAGAAGGTGAACTGCTTTTTTCCCATGCCGCCCGGATCCTGACGCAGATCGATGAGGTCGAGCAGTTGATCAACAGCAGTCGGGCTACACCTAAAGGTCTGATCCGGGTCAACGCATCGCTGGGCTTTGGCCGTCGTTACATCGGCCCGGCCCTCGGCGCGTTCTTCGCGCAGTACCCGGAGGTGGAAATACAGCTGGAAATCAGCGATCACCCGCTGGATCTGGCGACCCACGGTTTCGATCTGGGAATCCGTTTCGGCACCCTGCCCGACGCGGCATTCCACGCGCGCAAGATCGCCTCTAACCGTCGCCTGTTATGCGCCTCACCGCTCTACCTGGAAAAACACGGCGTGCCGCAACGCCTCACGGATTTACAGCTACACAACTGCATCTTTCTGCGGCAAAACGAAACGCCTTACGGGGTGTGGAGTTTTACTCACGGTGGGCGTACACAAAACATCAAAGTCCGTGGTGCATTGGGCTGCAATGACGGTGAGGTGGCCCTGAATTGGGCGTTGGAAGGCCACGGAATTCTGCTGCGAGCAGAATGGGATATCGCCCGCTATGTGCGCAGTGGCCGCTTGCGATTAGTGCTGGAAGACCAGACACCAACCCGCGCCGATGTTTTCGCGGTTTACCCGCAACAGTTACACCTGTCGGCGCGAGTGCGCAGCCTGATCGACTTTCTGGTTGAGCGCTTCAAGCACATCGATCACCTGGATGAAGCGGAATCCATGCATGACTGAATCGCGTTTAACGGCATCCACTTCAGTTATATCTATTGAGGGGTAGCTGGCGCTGAGATTGAGCGATTGCTAAAACTGCGTGATCAGGCCGTCATTGCACGATTCGTGGCAACAATTTGCTCATGTGTAAACTGACTGCCGGGAGCCATGAACCTGGCGATCAGTGCGTCGCGGTTTTGTGGCGCCCGTGCCTTGTCTGCCGCGTACAGCGCCAATTTCAGCTCCGGCAATGTCAACTCGGTACAGTAAGCAGGTGTACCTGGTTGCTGACGCCACGAATCTTCAAGGTTGCCAGCGGCAAGCGCGATAAAGCCCGTATCCTCAACAAGATCCTGCGCGATTGCCTCAGCGGTGGTGTCCCCCCCAGCTACAGGTAGGGCTATACGCGTTGAAGACCCGGCTGGTTGGCCTTTATCGGCAAGGGTAGCTGCGAGGACGGCATTCCATGCCTTAACGACCGGGCGGCCAATCTGCTCACTTACCCAAACGCTCTCGGGCTTGCCGTCGTCCACTTCTTTGATCGCCCCGTCTCGTCCCGGATAGTAATTGGATGTGTCAATGACGACGACCTTCTCGGGAATACTACTCAACGTTTGCCGAAGATCCGGGTACTTCGCGAAGGGGATCGAGAGAATAACGGCATCCACATCGGACACAGCATCTTCCTTGGTCACCGCGTGTACACCGATTTCGTTGGTAAGGTTCTGAATGCTCTGAGGGCTCTTCGAGTTTGCCAGTTTGACTTCATGGCCGCACGCAGCGAGCTTACGGGCAAGGGTAGCCCCAATGTTGCCGGCGCCGATAATTCCGATTTTCATTTCAATAACCTCCTCACCTACAAACAATATTCAAGTTACTGCTTGGCTGGGTGTGCGAATGAATCAAGTGTGTCGCGAAGCCCCCGCGATCTGAGGTGTGCACGCATGTCGCCTGACTCAGGAAAATACGACTCTTCAAGAATGAAAGGTAACGCTGTCGGTAACCGGCACACGATCCATATGCATGCGGTTGCCTGGAGCGCTCTCGTTCGGGTAGCCGAATGACATCCCAAACAGCATTTTCATTTCTTCAGAAATGCCTAGCGCCTCTCGGATCGTAGCTGCATAGAAACCAAGCGAGGTTTGCGGAATGCCGCCTACCCCTCGGGCAGCAAGCGACAGCAGGAAAGTCTGGCCATACATGCCAATGTCGCCAGCAGTTCGAACATTGTCACCAAACACCGGCATGAATAAAAAAACGGCCTGGGGGGCGTTGAAAAAGGACAAATTCAAGGCTGCCGCTCGCCGCCGCCCCTCCTTGTCTTCGCGCATAACGTTCATAGCCTCGTAGTAGGCTTTGCCCTGTGCATTCTTGCGATCTCCATAGGGGCCGTAAAAAGCACCCATATCGAACGAAAAGTCTGGGGTGAATTCGCCTGCAGTATTTTTCGCGTGGAGAATTTGCGAAAGCTCTTTCAATTTCTGGCCACGAACAACATGAACATCCCACGGCTGGGTGTTGCAGTTGGAGGGAGCGCACTGGGCATCCTTCAACACCTCTTGAATGATCTGGTCGGGCACAGGGGTGTCTAAAAACCCACGAAAAGACCGCCGTGTACGGGCCGTCTTCTGAAATTGCAGGGTGTCATCCAGCGCTGTATCAGCATCGAACCTAGCCATTGAAGTGGTCATGATTTCCTCTTTGAGCACGTGTAAAAACGTTCAGTCGGTTGCCGGATGGCCGAGCGCATCGAGTGTTTGACGAAGCTCATCGATACCCCGCTCATCGAGCTGGCAAGCTGACTTGATTTTGCTAGTGATTCCCCGAATGTCGGCTTCCAACATGCGGCTATCAGGCGTCAGGTCGATCATCACGCGGCGCTCGTCGGCGGGATCCCGTGTGCGAGTGACGAGCCCGGCAGCCTCAAGCCGTTTCAGCAATGGCGTTATGGTTCCAGCGTCCATCGCCAAGCGGGTTCCAAGAGCACCCACAGAAAGTGGCGAGCCGTTTAAAAGCTCCAGGATGACCAGGTACTGCGGGAAGGTTAGGCCCAACGGTTCCAGATAAGGTTTGTGCAATCGCACCACCCGATTTGCCGCCGCATAAAGTGAAAAAGACAGCTGGGTACCCACCCGTTTCCGATTCGAGCTCATTAGATAGTTCGCTATTGTATAGTGCACTATATATTCCAGCTAGAAATGCCTACTGTCAACCGATGCCGTCTGCCCTCGACGAATGGCCAATCTGGCCAAGTAGACTCTGCCTTACAGCCCCTGTGATTTGAGGCGGGCGCCGGGTCATGCGGCAGCGAGTCGGTCATCACATTTTTAAGTAATTTATCCGGTTGCCACCTATGCGCAAGCAACTGATCAATCCCACTCGCCCGCTGCGTCGCCGCCCGCTTTCCGCTCCGTAGCGATCCATCGAAGAGTCACCTATTCCTTCCAGGCGACGAGGTGCCGCGACAGCGCCGGCCAGCGTTTCAGGCTCTAATAGAGTGCTCTGCTGGTAGCCAAACCTTCGGGCACGAGATTGCGCAGCGCAATCATCCAGGGGCTCGAGGCAGGCAGAAGCAATCTGCCTGCCTGGACGGCATAAGGTGATACCCACACGGTAAACGTCATTCTGCCGGTGGTTTGTATCCTGCAAGCATTTTCAGCACCTCATCATGTGAACCGCTCGCTTCAGCAAACCGTAATGGCTTGGCGCGCTCGACGACGAGTTCGCGTGGGGTTGGAGAGATCTCGAGCAGTTCGAAGATTTCATCCAAAAACGCCTCCAAGGGCATGGCGTGTTCGTCGTTTTCCTGCCCAAGCAACGTGGTACGTACCCCCGGCGGCGCAAGTTCGATAACCTCAACTGACGAGGCTTCCAGCTGAACTCGAAGACTTTGAGTGAACGAATGAACTGCGGCTTTGGTTGCGCTGTAGGTCGGTGTTGCAGGCAGCGGAACGAATGCCAACGCTGAACTGACGTTCATGATCGTGGCGCTGGGCTGTTTGATCAGCTGGGGAGTAAATGCATACACCATGCGAATCGTGCCAAGTAAGTTCGTTGTCACGATATCTTCGGCAGTGCTCAGGTTTTCCGGATCAGTCAGATCCTCCCAATGCATGATGCCTGCGTTGTTTATGAGAACGTTCAGATTCGGGTGGCTGATCGCCAGCGCTTCGCTGTTGCGCTGGATGGATTGTGGATCGCAGACGTCCAGCAACACTGATTCAAGACCCGGATGTTCCGACACGATCTTGTCGAGCAGAGACTTGCGACGTCCCGCGATGATTACTTTGTTGCCCGCCTTGTGAAGCCTGAGTGCCAGACCAAGGCCGATGCCTGAGGTGCCGCCAGTAACCAGAATCGTGTTGCCAGTGCCGTTCATAGTAAACTCCAGAAACGATGTGTAAGCGGACAATTGTCCACTTTCAAAACGTACCGGACAACTGTCCGCTTAGCAATGGAATGAAGGGAAAACTTTGCTCATGCCTGACGAGTTGGTGATGCGTTCTGACGCCAGGAAAAACCGGGAACGGATACTGGAGGTCGCGGTGGTAGAGCTGACTAGCGATCCTGCGGTTCCGCTGAGTACGATTGCGAAGAAGGCTGGGGTAGGACAGGGAACGTTTTATCGCCACTTCCCTACCAGAGAGAACCTGGTATTCGAGGTCTATCAATTCGAAATGCAGCAAGTGGCCTCGTTGGCGGAATATCTGCTCGCGACAAAACCACCTAAGGAGGCCCTTCGAGAATGGATGGACTGCCTCGCTGAATATGCAATGACAAAGGCGGGACTCGCGACAGCGATACGACAAGCAGCGTCTATTTACGAATTCCCGGGGAAGTCGGGATACGCGCCAGTCCAGACAGCAGCCGAGTCGCTTTTGAGGGCTAATGAAAAGGCCGGAACGATTCGTAGCGGGATTACTAACGACGACTTTTTTCTAGCCATTGCCGGAATATGGCAAATAGATTCCCAGAGCGAATGGCGCTCACGTCTCGCCAGATTGATGAACCTGGTGATGGATGGTCTATGCGCTGGCAGCCCAGAAAGCCTGAAGAAGAACGTGCAGCATTAAAATCAGGTACCGCGTTAAACGGCTACAGGAACGCTTGCTTCGTGGCCATGACCGGCAGAGAAGCCAATAGCGGACGTTGCTGCCCCATGAAATCACTTTCATTCTCGGGATGTTCACTTGCACGGCCGGCGCCCCAAAGATATGGTCAACGCCATGACTAAGCCATGCATCAAATCGACCACAACTTTCACGACCGCTCGAGGCGGGTCGTGAGAGGTTGTGCGAGTTGAAACAATGCATAACCCCCAAAGACCCGCCAGCAATGACCGGGTCTTTTTTTTGCCCCGGCGTTTCTGGCTCAAACGTAAGGAAACGCACAATGTACGCACTCTTGATCCTCGACATGCAGGTAGGACTCGTTCACGGCCCGGATAAACCTTGGGGCAGTGAATCTCTGGTCGACACGTTAAATCGCCTGATGAGCAAGGCCCGGGAAATGGGCGCGCCCATATTTCTCGCCCGCCATTTGGGCCCAGCCGGGTCGCCGATAGAACGTGGTAGCCCGCTGACCGAGTTTGTCCAGGAATTGGATTTGAGAGGTGACGAAGTGATATTTGAAAAATATCGACCCAACGCGTTTACCCAGACCGATCTGGCTGCTCAACTACGCCTGCGTAACTGCGATGGCATCGTCGTTACAGGAATGAAAACTCAATACTGTGTAGATAGTACTTGCCGGGCTGCCCGCGATTGTGGATTCGATGCTGTGCTGATCGCCGATGGACATACTTGCTCTGACACCCCTTCACTCGAAGCAAAGGCCATCATTGCCCACCACAATGCGACGTTGGCAGGGCCATTCTGCCGAGTCGTCCAAGCCGAGGACTGGAGTTTCCAAGCCCTCGCCTGATCGACTCTGTCCAGGGTCGATTGCAGCCCTTCACTACAGGCAGCAATCGGCCATGTGAAGTCATTAGTAGTTGCCACGTAACCAGCATAAAAAGGGACAGAGCACGATTTCAGGTAAATACCGAGCCATCGTGATCTGTTCCCTGTTTCCGCGCGGCCGTTTTCCATGTCTGGCACAACTACCCTGACATCGGTGGGCCTATACTTTAACGATCGGCACACTCGATGTGGCATGCAGTCGTGTTTGATGTATGGGAGACGCGTCGAGCGATCGTTCACGCAGGCCACAGCCTGCCTTCGTCGTAGAGAGGAAAACATTCATGGCGCGTAAATACATCGACTGCCGCGAGTTTCCGAGCGATTCCCACTGCTCAATCGCACTGTCCGCAGACTCTGAAAACGAACTGCTCGAGGCCGCCGCGCAGCATGCGGTCAGTGTTCACAAGCACACCGACTCACCAGAACTGCGTGCTCAACTGAAGACGATGTTTCACGACGGAACCCCGCCTGTTGAAGCACCGCGTCCTGCTTGGCACCCAGGGGTTTCAGAGGAGTGAATGTCATCGATAAGCACCTATCAGGCTCATTTCGATGAGTTGCGCAGGCCTGAGGGTAGTTTTTTATGCCTGGCACAATCTGAATGACAAAGGAGATCCCCAAGGAGCTGCCGATGGCTGCTCCTTGGGGGGCTTTGGAGAGCTTGTTTAATGTGACTGCGTGTTCATTCAAGCTAAGCTCAAGCTGATTCGACAGACTGCTATCGGCCGATTCTGTTGAAAAAGTCGGCCCGCCCAAATGGCCTGAATATTGAGTGGTGAAAACGCCTTTTTTACACGCTGCTACGTGAAATCCGAGCCCGGAAGCCTCTGCCCAAAAGTAAAGATTTCAATCTCAGGCGCGTATTTTTCTGCCGTGGAAACCATGGCCGACTTTTTCAACAGAATCGGCCAATAGCTGCCTGTCGCGTCCAGCTTCAAACCATTTTGAACGTCAACCAAGCCCCCCAGAACAAGCTGCTGAAGAAACGTGTGGCGTCCCCGAATCCCGCGTCGTTTAACAGTTTTTGAACCGCCGCCTCAGAATGTGGCGGATCAGCGCCCTGGAGGATTTTCCCCAGTTTGGCCTTCACTTCATCCGGGCTGGCTCCTTGCTGCCGCCACCGCTGGCCCCAAGCAGCCAGCAATAGCGGTTGGCTGGCATAGGCGTACTGATTTCCTGCGACAATCAGCGGCGCACCCGGCTTCAGATGAGCCCGAATGGAATGCAGAAGTTGGCGCTTGGCATCATCACCCTCGAGATGATGCAGGACGCCGATCAAAGTGGCTGCGTCGTAGGACTGGTCTGCTACCAGATCTTCAATATGTCCAAGATGCATGTCCGTTCTTTCAAGCAAGTCGTTCGTCTTTAACTGGTGCTTCGCAGCCGCCAGCATTGGCTCGGATGGATCAACGGCAGTGAAGCGCCAACTGGGCTCCAAGGTTGCCATTGCAATGATTTCCTGCGCCGTCCCACCAGCGCCAACTACCAGTATCTTCGCCGAGCCTGTAGTGCTGAGGCTTGCCGCCAGCATGCATGCAGCAAGATCGTGACAGGCGTCATACCCTGCTAATGCAATACGGCTCTGTCGTCCGTACTCATTGGCCCGTGTGGTATCAAATTTTTCAGCTGGGTTGAGAGGTAATGATTTCAAGGCGGTTCTCCATGTCCTTGAATCAAGTTAGGTCATAAACAGCGATAATAAAAATTCATTATCTTTATGTATTGCATTCCTGAAAGGAATACAACCTCTATGAGACAAAGACCGGGAGTCTTGCGGAGCACCAACACATTCAAGGAGAGTTCAGCCGTGGTTTCGTTCAAGACATCCGGCGTGTTGGTCAACATGATCCCTCGGCCATTGAGAAAGCTGAGGTCATAGTTGTCGTAGCCAACCGATATGCTCGAGATGATCTCAAGGTTTTCAGCCGAAGCCAGCTCAGCTTCACCCAGACGACGATTGCCGCCGATCAGTCCGTGGGCGCTGGAAATGGCAGCTTCGAACTGGGCATCCATGTCACCAAGCTCGGGACTCATGATGATGACGTTGTATTTATCTTTATAAGGTTCAAGCAGGCTGGGTGAGACGCGGCTGAAGGCCAGGATGGTCTTTTTCATGATGCTTTATTTCGCCTGTTTCAAGCTCAATTCGAATCGTGTTCTGACTTCAAGTAGGTCTTCGCCCACTCACGGTAATTATCCGAGAGCGTGTATTTTGAAAGCAGCTCAGGGAGGGAAAGCTCGCGCCCCTCCATACCGCTTTGTTCGCGTAGCGCCTCGTAGGACGCTTTGATTGCGGACAAATAGGGGGCATGCCCATTGACCACAACTCGCACATTGGCTGCGCTCAGCTTCTGAACATCGCTCAGTGCAGGGTTTCCATAATTAATCAGCATGATTGGCACGCAAAGATGCGAGGTGAGCGCCTCCAAGTGTTGGAAATCCTTTACTCCGACAAGGCAAATCGCATCGGCCCCAGCCTTTTGATAGGCCGTAGTGCGTGCGATGGAATCTTCCAAAGTGGAAACGGCTACATTCGTACGGGCGATGATGCTGAGGGCATCATCTGACCGGGCAAATCGCGCAGCGTAAATCTTGCTTGCGGCCTCTTCCATTTCGATAAGCACGTGCGCTTGCTCGTCGTATTTGGCCGGCAGGTGAGTATCTTCTAGCGTAAGAGCGGCAACACCGGCCTTCTGCAACTCGGTGACCGTTCGCATTACATTGAGCGCGTTGCCGAACCCATGATCAGCGTCTCCAATGATTGGGATTTGGCTGGCCCGTCCGACCCTGGAAACTTGCTCCGCATATTCATCAAGAGTGAGCAACGAGATATCCGGGGCACCGAGCACTTGAAGCGAGGCGACGGATCCACCCTGGATGGCGACCTCAAAGCCAAGGTCAGAGGCCATTCGAACCGAGATCGGATCGAACACTGATGCGGCAAATTTACAGACTGTTCCATGAAGTAAATCACCGAACGCCTTGCGTAGTTCGTGATGGGATCGCTCAATCATTTTTTCGGCTCCATCGCAATTCAACTGAGAACTTCGCTTGAATGGTTCTATGTGAACGAGGCATCGAATAGCTACCGGTCATTGCGCCCTATCCGAAGAGGAATGACCGGGTAAGCGATGTTGATTACTTTTGCGTTGCTAACGCTCTACGCTCCGCCTTTGCGTTTTTCATCGCGGCAATTTCACGCTCACAGGCTTCTACATCGAACGAGTTGTCCCACTTGGCAATGGCGATGGTGCCGATACCGTTGCCAATCAGGTTGGTAACAGCTCGCGCTTCATTGAGGAACCGGTCGATGCCCAAAAGCAGTACAAGGCCTACCAACGGAATGGAGTGGATGGTTGTAAGCGTTGCCGCGAGTGTTATGAACCCGGCACCCGCCACGCCAGCCGAGCCTTTCGAGGTCAGCAGGAAAACACCCAACAGAATCATCTGATCCATAAACGTCAGCGGCGTATTGGTTGCCTGTGCGATAAAAATCGCCGCCATGGTGAGGTAAATGCAGGTGCCATCCGCATTGAAGGTGTATCCAGTTGGCAGCACCATGCCCACCACCGACTTCTTGCAGCCCAGCTTTTCAAGTTTCACCATCATTCGCGGAAGCACAGCCTCAGTCGAGCAGGTTCCGAGCGTGATGAGGATCTCGTCCTTGAAGTACCGGAGAAACTGTAACAAAGGCATTCCTGACCATCGAGCAACCGTTCCAAGCACCACCACAATGAAGATCAGGGTGGTGACGTAGAGCGCAATCAGCAACTGGCCGAGCGACAGTAGCGTACCGATCCCGTACTTGCCGATAGTGAAAGCCATACCGGCACCGGCACCAATTGGAGCCAGCCGCATGACCATTGCCACGATTTTGAACAGCCCTTGCAGGAACAGGTCGATCGTATTGATCAGCGGTTTGCTGGTTTCACCCATTTGAACCAGGGCAACACCCATCAAGACCGAAAGCAGGATGACCTGGAGCATGACGCCATTCGAGAACGCACCGATAAAAGTTTGCGGGATGATGTTCATGAAAAAATCGACGGTGCCACCCTGCTCACTGGCAGCTTGGCTGTACTTGGCGATAGCACTGCCATCCAGTGCGTCAACATTGATGTTCATCCCTACGCCTGGCTTTACGACGTTAACCACAATAAGGCCGATGACCAGGGCGATGGTTGAAAGAATCTCGAAGTAGAGCAGCGATTTAACGCCAATTCTCCCTACCTCTTTGATGCTGCCCATCTTGGCGATACCGACAACCACGGTGCCAAAAATAATAGGGGCCAACAGCATTTTGATGAGTCTGATAAAGCCGTCTGCAAAAGGTTGAAGCCTGGCTCCGAATTGCGGTTCAAAGTGACCAATTGCTGCACCGATTACAATACCGATCAGCACCTGCACATACAGTTGGCTGTACCAGCGGGTCTTGGAGATTTCCACGGAAGCACCTCATTTTATTTTTGTGATGGGCATGTGGCGTGACGTCAGTGGGTGACGCCTGATAACTGCGGCCTCTTGAAAAAGGCCGCAGTTCAAGGGCTATTAGCCTTCGCCCAACTCACGCATCACTGCGTACAAGGCTGACTTGGCTTCGAAGCCGACACCTGGAATATCCGGCAGACCGACATAGCCGTTCTCCACCCGAATCCCGTCAGCGAACCCGCCGAAAGGCTGGAACACATCCGGGTACGATTCGTTACCGCCCAGGTGTAGACCCGCTGCGATGTTCAGGGACATCTGGTGACCACCATGCGGAACTACGCGGCGGGAAGACCAACCCATTTCTTCCATCACCTTCAGGGTGCGCATGTACTCCACGAGTCCGTAAGACAGGGCGCAGTCGAACTGGAGGTAATCGCGATCAGGGCGCATACCACCGTGGCGTAGCAGGTTACGAGCATCCTGATGGGAGAACAGGTTTTCACCAGTCGCCATGGGCAGTTCATAGTGGTTTGCAAGCTCGGCCTGCAGTTCATAGTCCAGCGGATCGCCAACTTCTTCGTACCAGAAGAGGTTGTACTTTTTGATGGCTTCCGCGTACGCAATACCTGTTTTCAAATCGAAACGGCCATTGGCATCGACCGCCAGGCGACGCCCGTCCCCTACTACTTCAAGCACCGCTTCGATGCGACGAATATCTTCGTCCAGTGGCACCGCACCAATCTTCATCTTGACGACGTCGTAGCCACGATCCAGATAGCTCTGCATCTCAGCCTTGAGCTTGGTCTGATCTTTGCCCGGGTAGTAGTAGCCGCCCGCCGCGTAGACCCAGACCTTGTCATCTGCCACGCCGTCACGATAACGGTCGGCCAGCAGGCGATACAGAGGCTTGCCTTCAATCTTGGCAACGGCATCCCATACAGCCATATCAATGGTGCCGACAGCGACTGAGCGTTCGCCGTGGCCACCTGGCTTTTCGTTGGTCATCAGGGCTTTCCAGATGGCAAACGGATCCAGGTTGTTGTTCTCGTGGTCGATGAGAGTATCTGGATCAGCTTCCGTGATACGCGCCAGGAAGCGATCACGCATCAGAGCGCCTTGTCCATAGCGACCATTGGAGTTGAAACCGTAACCGATGACAGGTTTACCATCGCGAATCACATCCGTGACAACAGCGACAACCGAGCAGGTCATTTTCGAAAAATCGATGTAGGCATTGGCGATTGGAGAAGCGATGGAGACAGTTTTTTCACGGATGTCTACGATACGCATGACGGGTTCCTCTTGTTGTTGGTGGCCCCACGTTATGCTTTGCGATGACACCCGCCCAATGCTATTAATGCCGCGCCCTATGCACAGGAGGCATTGCCCTTGGAACTCGTCTGGCTTGAAGATTTTTCAGCGCTTGCGGAATACGGCAGCTTTGTTCGTGCCGCTGAAGCGCGCCACGTCACTCAGCCGGCCTTCAGCCGCAGAGTCCGTTCACTGGAGAATTGGATGGGCGTGGAGTTGTTTGTGCGAACGCCTCAGGGCGCAACGCTGACCGAGGCTGGAAGGCAGATTTTGCCCAGTGCTCAGGAGGCTGCACGACGCTTGTACAGGATGCGCACAGAGGCACAGGAGGTGGCTGGGATGGCCGCCAAAACGCTGCAATTCGCAGCCACTCACTCCCTGTCATTCACCTTCTTTCCGAGATGGCTGAGAAGTACGGAAAATGGCGCCCCGATAGATGCTGTACGACTGCACTCAGATAGCATGGCTGTCTGTGAGCAGATGCTGATTCACGGCCAGGTTCAGTTCCTGCTTTGCCATCGCCATCCCGACGTCCCCCCCTTGCTAGCCCCTGATCAGTTCATTGGGAAGAAAGTTGGAGAGGATGTACTCGTGCCATTGGCGAGTGCCTCTGCCAATTTTGGTACCTCACCAGAAACACTGCCCTACTTGGCATACACCCACGAATCGGGTCTAGGCCGCATCGTCGCTCACCGACTCCACGGCAAGGAAGACTACCTTAACCTCAAGCCTCTTTTTAGTAGCCACCTTGCAGCAGTGCTGATGTCCATGGCCTTGGAAAGCAAGGGTGTCGCGTGGTTACCCAAAAGCCTGACAGAACAGGAAATGGCTGACGGTCGGCTTGTCAGGGCGCTCGACGAAAGCTGGGATATTCCCTTGGAGATTCATCTCACGCGTCCCACAGCCCCAATCAGCCCATCTGCCGAAGAATTCTGGGCCAAGCTGGGCGGCTAGATCCATTTGGCCGCCTCCAGTTTTCCTTTACCAATGGCGTTCCGGGGCCGAAGAAATTCCAATACGTCACGATTCGTGAAGTGTTTGATCACTGAATCGCCATTGCTTGAAGCCAGTAACCTGATTTCGCTCGTGGCCGCGAATCGACTAACCCAACGTGTTAAGGCACACCACCTTGGGTTGGGTCATTTCCTCGTAGGCAAAACGTACGCCTTCCCGGCCCAGGCTACCGTACTTGGAACCGCCAAACGGCATCGCATCGAAGCGGTAGTCGGAAGAGTCGTTGATCATCACTCCCCCGGCTTCGATTCTCCGTGCGGCGCTCATCGCGGTTGCCAGATCATTGGTGAAGATCCCGGCATGCAGGCTGTATTCGGGCTCATTGGCCAACGCGATGGCTTCATCGAAACTCTCGAAGCACTGCAGTACCACCACCGGAGCGAAGACTTCATTGCGCCAGAGTCGACTGGCGTGATCGACGTTTTCCAACACGGTGGCGGCGTAGCACGATCCTTCACGCCGATGGCCGCAGAGCAACGTGGCGCCCTCTTGCAAGGCCTCGTTCACCACTTGCTCGGCATTCTGCGCGGCTTGCGCAGTAATCATGGGGCCGATATCGGTAACGGCCAGCAATGGATCGCCGACCACAAGCGCACGGGCCTGGCTGACGAGTTGCTCTCGGAACGCGTCATAAATCGACGCCTGAATCAGCAAGCGCTGAGTGCCTACGCAGTTCTGCCCCGCTGCCCAAAAGGCTCCGGACACGCAACTCTCGACAGCGGCCTCAAGGTTGCAGTCGCCCATGACGATTACCGGCGCATTGCCGCCCAGGTCCATGGCGAGTTTCTTCAACCCGGCCGTGCGGGCAATCTGCTCTGCGGTGACGAAACCGCCGGTGAAGGAAATCATCCGCACCTCACGGGCGGCGACCAACGCCTTGCCCAGCTCCGCGCCGCCGGTGGCGACTGTGACCACTGATTCAGGCAAGCCTGCTGCGACCAGATAAGACACCAGTTTAATGGCCGACAATGGCGCGAGCTCGGAGGGTTTGAGAATCACCGCGTTACCGCCCGCAATGGCCGGACCGAGTTTATGCGCCACCAGGTTCAACGGATCGTTGTACGGCGTGATCGCAACGATCAGACCCAGAGGTTCACGGGAAAACCAGCCCTGACGAGATTCGGAACCTTCATAAGCGTCGAAAGGCACCACCTCCCCGGCATTGCGCCTGGCCTCCTCGGCCGACAGCTTGAGGGTGTTGACGCAACGCTTGACCTCCTTTTCCGCCTGTTTGAGGGTCTTCCCGGCCTCGTCGACGATCAGCCTGGCAAACACACCGGCATCACGTTCGATGTTGATTGCGGCTTGCTCAAGAATGCGAGCCCGACGATGACGCGCTAACGCCGCGCACGCTCGTGCACCACTGCGCCCGGTCTCCAACAACTGCGGAACTTGCGACGCACAGACATTCGTTACGCTACCGATGACGGAACCGTCATAGGCGTTAAAGACTTCAATGGGCGACTCCACGATATCCAGAACCAGGCGCGATAATTTCACAGTCTTACTCCTGGTTGCGTGCAATGGATTGATGGATGCTGACGATGTCCGAGAGCAGCGCAAACGCTGTTTCCGTACGCCCGGCTCCCGGCCCCGAAACCGTTACCGCGCCGAGCAGTTGCGAGGTAAACGACACCGCGTTGGTTGCGCCGCCAACACTGGCCAACGGATGATCGCTGTGCAACAGCCGCGGTTCGACACTGGCACTGATCGAGCCGTCGGCATGGCGCATCGCCGACCCGATCAGCTTCCAGCGAGCGCCGTCCTGCCGGGCTTTTTCGATGTCGCCAAGGCTCAGGGACGAAATGCCGCTGCACGTGACGTCGCTGACCGTCAGCTTCGCGTCCAGCAGTTCATTCGCCAGGATCACCACCTTGAGGCGTACGTCATGACCCTCGACATCCGCTGTCGGATCGGCTTCGGCGTAACCCAGCTCCTGAGCCTTGCTGACGGCCTCGGCAAACCCCAGGCCGCCTTCCATGCTGGTCAGTACGAAGTTGGACGTGCCGTTCAGAATTCCTTCAAAACCGACTATGGAGCTGCCGGCCAGCGCCTGCCTGGCCAGGCGAATAACCGGCGTGCCGCTCATGACCGAGCCTTCGTATTCAAAGGCGACATGCTTGCGTCGAGCCAGCGCCTTGAGCTCCGCGCCGTGCAAGGCGATGGGGCCCTTGTTGGTGGTGACGACATGCTGGCCGCCCTCCAGCGCCCAACGGCAGAACGACGTCGCCGGTTCACCGTCCACCGGGTTGGTGAAGGTGGCTTCAACAATAATGTCCGCGCCGGAGTCCTTGATCACCGCTTCATTGAGGGCTGTGACGTCGCCACCCGACAGTTGCGCCAATGCACCTTTGACTGCCGGCAATTGGGCGAGCGCATTGGCATCCAACCCTTCGCGGCCAATCACCGAACCGAGAAACAAGTCGGTCACACCGACGATTTTCAGGGTGAAACCCAGTTCTGTTTTCCACTGTTCGTTACGTTCGGCAATCAGCTGAGCCAATGCCCGGTTAACACCACCAAAGCCAACCAGCGCCAATTTGTATTCAGTCATTTTGTTATGCCCTTGATCCGGGTGATGGGTTGTTGGGCACTAGGTTAGGGCTGGGCCCAGGGCAGTGAAATAGGCCAATTTGCTCTATTTTATGGGCGTTTTGACCAGTGCCGGGACAAAGCTTCAGAATCGGGTAGGAGCGAGCTTGCTCGCGATAAGCCGGAGAACGCCGCGGGGTGTCAGGCTTTCAGCGTTATCGTTGGCGACCATCGTCGGAACGCCGCCCGGAGCCGGCTCGCTCCTACAGGTTATTGCGCAAGCTCGCGCCACCGATTTGGCCATTGAATAGAGCTTGTTTAACGCCTGTCAGTGTTACTCGATGAAAGCTACAACGCCTTGCGTCGTTGCCTACAGGTACGCCAGAATCCGCCGGCTTGTGCGCCTTGGAAGCCATCGGTAACTTGGCCCGCGTCACTGATTCCCAGTGATCGGGTTTAGCAGCCCGTGGTATTTGAAGATCGTACGAGTGTCCGTCAGGCAGGTATTCCATACCTGCATTTGATGGTGGCTGTGCGTAGGGCGCCCTTGGGCGCGCCGGCTTTCTTCTTTTCCCCGGTCTGCTAACCTGCGTACAGCCGCCACCCCTCGTTTAGCAGCGACGGCGTGGCTGCACTACAACAGGAAAAGAAAATCATGTTCAAGGTCACACCCAATCCCCCGAACAATGAACCGGCAATATCTTCCGAACGCATCCCCTCTGCCGCCGACTTACAGGCCACTCCCCGCAAACTCTGCAGCATGTTCATCGTCAATCCGCAACTCGATACCGAAACCCTGTTGGCTCACGCCTGCGAGTCGCTGGCCTCGGCCAATGTCATGACGATGGATCTGGCGGACCGGACGCAGGGATCGAGTCGAAATACGCTGTTGGGCATCGCGCAAGTCATCACGCTGGGCGAACTGGCGGTGAACCACGCGCTGGACCGGGTCGATCCGCCTGAGTAGAAGATCAAAAGATCGTCCGAACGCGGCCCGAGCCTGCGGCAGCTCCTACATGGGTCCTCTACAACCGTCATTTTGCGCGTGTACGCAAAACCCGTAGGAGCTGCCGCAGGCTGCGATCCTTTGACTTTTAATGCCTGCGCAACCACTCGATAAACAGCGCAAATGCTCGCGATGCACGCAAAAAAAAGCCAACACACGTTGGCTTTTAGCGGTACGAAAAATGGGCTATACGACAGACGACAGCACAAAGGAGGTCACGGTATTTTCCACCCCGGGCAACGCGGCAATTTCAGTCCAGACCTTGTGCACCCGCTGCGGACTCGCAGCGCCCACCCGCAGCATCAGGTCGAATTCACCGCTCATGACATCGCACTGGATGACTTCCGGAATGGCCCGCAGCGCTTGCAGCACTTCCGCACCCCGCATCCGGTCGTAGCGGTAAACGAAAATCACCGCGTTGATGTTCGAAGTGGCTTGTCGCCCCTCCCCCGTGCGTACCGTATATCCCTGTATTACCCCGTCGCGTTCAAGTCTTTCTATACGTTGGCGCACCGCATTGCGTGACAGATTGACCTTGGCTGCCAGCTCGGCATGTGCAGCCCTGGCATTGAGCTGTAGCTCCGCGATGATGTGTTCATCGAGGGGGTCCAGAATTCGCTTCACTTGGCCTCCTGTTGCCGCGCCTTCACTGCGCGCTGAGCAGCTCATGGATGGTGTCGAGATCGTCCGGTTGAATCCGGTAAACCTGCGCCTGTCCTTGCGTCGCGACCTCAGGTTGCGATCCCGCCACACTGATGCCCAACTGGCCAAGCAGTGCCGCCGACTTGACCGGTGAGATTTCCCCCAGGGTCACCATGGGCGCCACCAGGCTTCGCCGATACAACCGGGCGGCCAGCACACCAGTGGCTGTATGCGGGTCGATGACGTATCCCGTGTCACGATACAGCGAGGTGATTTCCGTCAGCGTCTGCTCATCACTGACCGCATAGGAGTCGATGATCATCCGCGCCTGCAACCAGAACTCGTTGGCGATGACCATCTCGCCGCTGGACTCGAACCCCTCCATCAGGGCACACACCGCCTGGTCGTCACGCCCGTAGAGCTCCCAGAGAAACCGTTCCAGATTGGAAAAGATCGACAGGTCCATGGCAGGCGAAAGCGTCTTGTTGGCTCGTGACCTGCTGTAGTGGTTCTTCTGAAACAACTGATGCAACGCGTCATTCTGGTTGGTCGCAACAATCATCTGGGTGATCGGCAGGCCCATTTTTTGCGCGATGTAGCCTGCGTACACCTCGGCAAAACTCGCCGCCGGCACACTGAAACCGATCGGACGTTGACCACCCCCCAGTTGCAACACGGCGTGGAAATAAAACACCAGTTGCGCCAACACACTGACCCAGTTACTCGAGTTGAAACTGATCGCCTCGTGCTGCGCATACGGCCATTGTCGGAACAGCCGGGTGACGATGGTCTGGCAATCGTCGAAGCTGCCATTCACCGCAAACTGATGAACCCTTGGGTGCGCCGCTGCTCGCAGATGCTGGAGTTGGTCCAGGGGTACGCCCTTCTCTGGGTAAAACACCACCACGGGGGTGTCCTCACAGTGCTTGAACGCCTCGATGGCCGCCAGCCCGGTATCGCCGTTGGTGGCACCGATCACCACCCCGCGGCGCCCGCGCTTGTGCAGAAAATACGGCACCAGCCGCGCCTGCAACTGCGCGGCAAAATCCTTCGAGGAGCGAGTCGGCCCGTGGAACAGTTCCAGCACCCACTCGTTACGATCGACCTGATGCAAAGGCGCCAGGGAACGATGGCTGAATTGACTGCCAGCCTCTTTGAGCATGCGCTTGAGGTCTGTCTCGGGGATCGCCTCGCCCACAAACGGACTGATCACCCTGTAGGCCAGTTCGTCATAGGGCAAGGTCGACCAGTTGGCGATATCCTGCGATTCAAACAGCGGCAGTTCGAGCGGTACGAACAGCCCACCGTCCTCGGCAATGCCAGACAATACGACCTGTTCGAAGTCGACCTGCACGGCCGAATTTCGGGTACTCACATAACGCATGGTTGGCTCCGGCCATTCATTTGAAACGATGTGCCTGCTCGACCAGCCAGGTGGAAAACATCACCGCGTCGGGGTGCTGCTCGGCCCCGGAACCGCGCACAAGGTAAAAAGACTCGCTGGCTTCGATACGCTGGGTAAAGGGTTCGACCAATCGTCCATCCTGAAGCATCTCCTCCACCATCGAGGACCGCGCCAGGGCGATCCCCTGCCCTAACTCGGCCATGCGCAAAGTGGAGATCAATGTGTCGAACTGCATGCCGGTCGAGAAATCGACAGTGTCCGCACCGACCATGTTCAACCAGTAACCCCAACCCTCTTCGTAGCCCAGAACATGCAACAGCGAATGGTGCGACACGTCCGCAGGTACCGTCAGCGGCGACCTTGCCATCAGGTCCGGCGAGCAGACCGGGAACAACGTGTCCCAGGTCAGGCGCTGCGACACCAGGCCGGGCCATTGACCGTGGCCCCAGCGAATCTCCATGTCATCCTCCCCGTCCAGTTCCTTGACCCAGATATTGCTGATGTAGCGGATATCGACATGCGGATGCGCCTGGCTGAACCCTGCCAGCTTGGGCGCCAGCCAATGCACGAAGAACGCCAGGCTGCCACGCACCTTGATCGGCCGACGTTTGTGCTGACCAAAAATTTCGTTGGTCCCCACTGCCAGTCGCGTGATCGCATCCTGCACCACCGGCAGATACGCCTGGCCTTCCTCGGTCAGTCCCAAGCCACGGGGCAAGCGCTTGAACAAAGCCACTCCAAGATGGCTTTCCAGTTGGCGGATTTGCTGACTGACTGCCCCCTGGGTCAAAAACAGTTCTTCGGCAGCATGGGTGAAGTTCAAACAGCGGGCAGACACCTCGAATGCCCGCAGCCAGTTCAATGGGGGTAGCGTCTTTTGCTTCATGGCTTGAACCTCTTGGACGCCCCCTCCACCGAGCACGCTTGCCCATCCCGTCGACGCTGACTAGAACGCGTCGGACGGTTGTGCCAAGGGGGCAACCGACAAGCGTCGCTCGCGGCTTTTGCGGGTAATGTAATACACGAAATAGCACCAGGCGATGAAAGGCAAACCGAAGTACAACGCCACTCGCTGCTCCGGATCGAACGCAATCCCGACACACGCCAGACTGCAGCAGACCAGCGCTCCCAGCGGCACCCATGGATAACCCCGGACACGGAACTTCAAGTCGCGGATGTCACCGCCGTTGGCCACATAGTGACGGCGAAAAGCAATCTGGCTCGCAGCGATGCTCATCCAGACCACCACGACCGCCAATCCGGAGATCGACACCAGCGCCAGATAGATGGTGTCGGCGGCAAACACGCTACTGAGCAACGAGGCAGCCCCACCCGCCATGCTGACGATAATGGCGTTGAGCGGCGTACCCATGCGAGTCAGGGCCGAGAACCGCTTGGGCAGGTGACCCTGGTCACTCAGCGTCCAGAGCATCCGTGACGCGGCATACAAACCGGAGTTGGCGGCCGACAGCAAGGCACTGATGATCACGAAGTTCATGATGTCTGCCGAATATGGAATCCCGATGTAGGTAAATACAGTGACGAATGGACTCTCTACCAGGCCGGCCTGCTCTCGAGGCAATAGCGTCGCCAGGACGAAAATGGTCCCCACGAAAAAGATCGCCAGGCGCAGCACCGTCGTACGAATGGCACGCGGCACGTTGCGCTGCGGGTCCTTGGTTTCCCCAGCGGCAATACCGATCAACTCAGTGCCGGAGAACGCAAAAGACACCGCCAGTAACGTCATTGCTATCGGCATGACTCCGGTAGGAAAAAGTCCTTCGCGAGTGAAGTTGCTCAGCCCGATACTGTGGCCCTGATCGATGTGCAGCAGACCGAGAATCGCGCCACCGCCAATCATCAAAAACACGATGACGGTCACCACTTTAACCAGAGACAACCAGAACTCGGTCTCAGCGAACAGGCGCACCGAAATCACATTGGTCAGAAACACCAAGCCCGCAAATAGCGCACTCCAGATCCATACCGGTGTATCCGGGAACCAACGCGCCATCAAGATACCGGCGGCGGTGAATTCAGAACCGATGGCCACCGTCCAGGTCAGCCAATACAGCCAAGCCACGGTATAGCCGGTACCAGGCCCGAGAAAACGGGTGGCGTACGTACTGAATGAACCGGTTTCCGGCATCTGTACCGCCAGTTCGCCCAGGCACATCATCACCATGTACACCATGAGTGCGCCGATGATGTAAGCGATCACCGCGCCCAAGGGACCGGCCTGGTTAACCGTGTACCCGGACGTGAGAAACAGTCCGGTACCGATGACGCCGCCCAATGCCAACATGACAATATGCCGTGTTTGCATTTCCTGTTTAAAACCGGAACGCGAATGAAGTTGTTCTTCTTTTATGGACATGGTTGTTCTCATGAAAGTTATTAGGGCTCGAATTAACGTCTGCGATGACTGACTGGGCAGAGAAAAAACAGATCGCCACTAAGTTTTATTATTATTCCACTTCATGAACGCCCCACTCACATCCTTGCAGTGAGGTTTAACGCTAACGCTTCAGTTTGCAACTTCGGCGCAACTTTCATTGATTGAAAGCTGCGTGTTTGCTTGTGCGGGTCCGTTGCCCGCCTCCCTGACAAATGCGAACGCCTGTTTCAGGTCGTCGAGCAGATCGTCGGTGTCTTCAATGCCGACAGAGATCCGCACCAGCCCTTCGGAAATACCCAGGGCCAGGCGTTCCTCCAGCGTGTTCTCGACATGGCTGGTGGTGCGGGCCGGACCGTAGATGGTTTCCACCGCACCGAGATTGCCCGCGCAGTGGGCGAATTGCAGTCGTGGCAAGAGCACCTTGACCGTGTCCATGCCGCCCACCACGACAAAACTGACGATTGCACCGAAACCGGACATTTGCGCGCACGCCACCGCATGATTCGGATGGCCGGGCAAGCCGGGATAATTGACCGACTCCACCAACGGTTCGACGCAAAGATACTCTGCCAGAGCACGGGCACTGCGTTGCTGCTGACGCATGCGCAGCACCAACGTTTTCATGCCGCGAATGATCATGTAGGCGGAGAACGGGTCGAGCGCCGCACCGTTGATTTCCCGATAATGACGCACCTTGGCCATCAGTGATTCACTACCGCACACCAGGCCGCCAAGCACGTCGCCGTGGCCGCTGAGAAACTTGGTGGCACTGTGAATGACCACGTCCACACCCAGCGCCAGCGGGTTCTGATTCAATGGCGTGGCGAAGGTGTTATCCGCCACCACAATGGCACCGACGCGCTTGGCCGCAGCCACCAGACGCTCGATATCGAGTATTTTCAGCGTCGGGTTGGTCGGTGTTTCCAGATACACCAACTGGCAACCTTTGGCGATTTCGCATTCGATTTCTTCGTGATCGAACGTCTCGCACAATGTCACGTTCACACCGGTACGCGGCAGGAACTCTTCGAAAATCTTGTTGGTGCCGCCATAGCTGTCCTTGGTCGACACCACCCGATCGCCATGGGCCAGGAAGGTGTAAAGCACACTGCTGATCGCCGCCATCCCGCTGCTGAACGCCACGGCAGATTCGGCCTGCTCCAACTCGCGAATCTTTGCCTCGAGGGTCTCGACTGTCGGGTTGCTCATGCGGCTGTAAATAAAGCCGGGCGCCTTGCCCAACGCAACGTCGTACCAGACATCGATGTCGTCATAACCATAGGCGGCACTGACCACGATGGGCGTTTGAGTGGCGTTGTAGGGATGCCTGACTTGCTCCCCGCCCCACACTGCACGGGTTCCCGCACCCGCATTAACAAACCCTGCGCTGCCTGGTTTTTTATTCATAAAGACTACTCGCACTGAGGGTGGCGAATGTTGAGTCACTCACCGGATCTGGCGGCCAATATAGTGAAAAGCAGCGCCGCCGAGAAACGATGTTATCGGTGCCAAAGGGCTGCTTTTTTTAATGGCTGTGATTGCGCAGATTCAGGTCAGTTGCGGCAGCGAAACGATCTCTTTCAGGAGCGACATCGGCATTCAATACTCCGATAACGTGAGTTTTCCTTGATCGCGCGCGGCTGCCAAAACCTCGGCATCAACGGCGAGTGCAAAGTTTTCCCGTGTCGATATCAGGCACGGAGGTGGCGCGATCAGGTATCTGGATTGTCGGACAAGCCGGGTAAGGTGGCGCAACTTTTCACTGCGGTGGCCACATCGCGGTGACAGAGCATATAGAACAGTAGCGTTGAGGACTGTCGCTTTCAGGAGGGGCAACAGCAAGCCCCTGATCGCCTACCCCTCACTCAGAACGCTTGAATGTCGATCGCCAAAGAGTAAAACCAATGATTAGCCCGAGCTCCAAGGATTCGAATGGCCAATTGGCGCAGGGCTTCAAGCCTCGTCACGTCACAATGCTGTCAATCGCCGGTATCATCGGCGCCGGTTTATTCGTTGGCTCAGGACATGCCATTGCCGCTGCCGGGCCGGCCGTCCTCCTGGCCTATCTATTCTCAGGCCTGCTCGTCGTTCTGGTCATGCGCATGCTCGGTGAAATGGCGGTGGCCAACCCGGACACCGGTTCGTTCTCCACCTATGCCGACCAGGCAATAGGTCGTTGGGCAGGCTTCACCATCGGTTGGCTCTACTGGTGGTTCTGGGTGCTGGTGATCCCTATTGAAGCACTGGCCGCCGGCCATGTGTTGAACCAATGGTTTCCCCAGATCGATGCCTGGCTGTTCGCCCTGGTGTCGATCATTGCGTTGGTGATCACCAATCTGTTCAGTGTCTCCAAGTACGGCGAATTCGAATTCTGGTTCGCCATGGCCAAGGTGGTGGCGATCATCGGTTTCATCGGCGTGGGTTTTGCCGTGCTGATGGGCTGGGTGCCCGATCGGGAAGTCAGCGGATTGAGCGGACTGATGGCCGAGCATGGCGGATTTGCCCCCAACGGCCTGTCGGCGGTAGTCGGCGCTTTCATCACCATCATGTTCAGCTTCATTGGTACTGAAGCGGTCACCATCGCCGCCGCCGAATCCGACAACCCGTCGCAGAACATTGCCAAAGCCACGCGTTCGGTGATCTGGCGCATCGGCGTGTTCTACCTGTTGTCGATTTTCGTGGTTATCTCCGTGGTGCCCTGGAACGATCCGCTGCTGGCCTCGGTAGGCTCTTACCAGCGCGCACTGGAAATCATGAACATTCCCCACGCCAAGTTCATGGTGGACGTGGTGGTGCTGATCGCCGTGGCCAGTTGCATGAACTCCTCGATCTACATTGCCTCGCGAATGCTGTACTCGCTGGGCCGTCGTGGCGATGCGCCGAAAGCGCTGAAGGCGACCTCCTCCGAGGGCGTGCCGCGGGCAGCAGTCATCGCCAGCACCGTGCTGGGCGCAGCGATCACCGTGTGGAGCTACTTCATGCCCGCCGGGCTGTTTGACTTCCTGCTGGCCAGCTCCGGTGCGATTGCCTTGCTGGTGTACCTGGCCATTGCGGTGTCGCAGCTGCGTATGCGCCGGATGCTACATCGGCAGAATGTCGAACTGGCCTTTCGTATGTGGCTGTTCCCGTGGCTCACATGGCTGGTGATCGCGTTCATTTGCGCAGCGTTGGCGGTCATGATGATAACCCCAGAGCACCGTAGCGAAGTGAGCTCGACCATTGGCCTGGCGCTGGCGATTTCCTTTATCGGTCTTGTGACATCGCGTCAGCCTGCGCGGGATGCAAGGGCGACGTCGGTGGGATAAAACCAAGGAGGTATTTGCGCCGAACCTGATACTCCCTACGCCGAGGCTGGGGGGTATTACAAGCCCCTGTGTCTGCGGCCGTAATCGCTCTTTGTGAGGACATGACCTCCGATGTCATCGAACTCCACCGTTTCCGACGGTACCGCTACAAAATCAGTTGGTTTTCTGCTGCTGGATAAATTCACACTGATTTCCCTGGCGTCAGCCGTAGAGCCACTGCGCATGGCCAATCAGTTGTCGGGGCGAGAGCTATATCGCTGGCATACGTTCAGCCCCGGTGGAGAGCCTGTCTGGGCCAGTGACGGCGTGCCGATCACGCCGGACGGTTCGTGGAGCAATCCATTAGTGGCGGACACTGTAATCGTGTGCGGTGGTGTTGGAATCCAGAGCGTGATTACCCGCGAGCACGTTACCTGGCTGCAAGCCCTTGCGCGTCAATCCAGACGGCTGGGAGGCGTGTGCACGGGCAGTTGGGCACTGGCCAAAGCCGGGCTGCTCGATGGTTATGAGTGCAGTGTGCACTGGGAGTTTCTGGCCGCCATGCAGGAAGCATTTCCGCGAGTCAGCATCAGTGCGAGTCTGTTCACCCTCGACCGAAACCGCTTCACAAGCTCCGGCGGAACGGCCCCTATGGACATGATGTTGCACCTGATCGGTCGCGATCATGGTCGTGAATTATCTGCTGCCATTTCGGAAATGTTTGTCTACGAGCGCATACGCAACGAACAGGACCATCAGCGTGTTCCGCTTAGGCATGTGCTGGGAACTCATCAGCCCAAGCTGCAGGAGATCGTTGCGTTGATGGAGGCCAACCTCGAGGAACCGCTCGACCTGGATAAGCTTGCAGAATACGTTGATCTGTCACGTCGACAGCTGGAGCGGCTATTTCAGAAATACCTTCACTGTACGCCGTCACGCTACTACTTGAGGTTACGTCTTGTTCGAGCGCGACAACTGCTTAAGCAAACATCATTGTCGATCATAGAGTTGGCGTATGTATGCGGTTTCGTGTCCACACCCCACTTTTCCAAATGCTATCGCGAGTACTTTGGTGTTCCACCCAGCGACGAGCGTTCCGGCTCTGAAATGAGTCGCATAGCGGCAACGCTTGCGACTACGCAGCAGTCATCGACCAGACCACTGACAGCACTCGACCAGGCACGAAACGAATCGACTTTTGCCAGTGTTCGAATGATTGATCGTTCCGATTTGGCGCAATCGTGCTGATCGGCCGTCCCTGCCGCCCCATTCATCCGTAGTGCATGGGTTTACTCAATAAGATCACGCAGGAGATTTGACGTGCACATTGGTGTTCCTCTCGAAACCCAGACCGGTGAAACACGGGTTGCTGCAACCCCGGAAACCATCAAGAAGCTGATCAGCCAGGGTCATAAGGTCACTGTACAAAGCGGCGCCGGCGTCAATGCCAGCGTAGTCGACAGTGCCTATGAAGCGGCAGGCGCAACCATTGGCAGCGCCAATGACGCGTTTGGTGCAGAGCTGATTTTGAAGGTGGTCGCGCCCAGCGACAGCGAGCTGGCGCTGATTAAAAGCGGCACCGTCGTGGTGGGGATGCTCAACC
>NZ_JBFUAE010000020.1:0-88029 GCF_056406435.1 Pseudomonas sp. P1_C12
CAAAGCCCAGGGCCAGGTGCTGGACATGGCCGCCGCCGTCGGCCGCCTGCAACAGGCCGGCGAACAACTGCAACAGCTGTCCACGGACGCCCAAACCGCCCACGCCGACCCCGCGGATGTGCCCGCGCAACTGGCGCTGATGCGCCAACAACTCGACGAACTGAAAGCCGCAGTGCTGCTGCTCAGCGCGCCCCAGGGCATCGCCCTGACCAGCGGCCAGCACCTGCAACTGGCCGCACACGACAACCTGATGCTCAACGCCGGCGGCCAAGCCGACCTCAGTGTGGTCAAGCGCCTGTTCATCGGCGTGGGCCAGGGCCTGAGCCTGTTCGTGCGCAAGCTCGGCTTCAAGCTGATCGCCAACCAGGGCCCGGTCAGCGTGCAGGCGCAAAACGACCGCCTGGAACTGATCGCCCGGCATGGGCTGGACATCACCAGCACCGAAGATGAAATCCACATCACCGCGAAAAAGAAAATCGTCCTCAACGGCGGCGGCAGCTACCTGCGCCTGGAGACGTGTGGCATCGAGTCGGGGACCGCCGGCGATCACAAGGTCAAGGCGGCGCACTTCGAGTACAGCGGAGCGGCCAGTCAAACACTGGAAATGCCGGTGCAATCTCGATTGACCGAGCACCCAACCACGTCCTCGGACCTTTCGGATTTTTCTGCCTGATCCCTTTTGCATAACAAGGAGCGACATACAACATGGCCAGCTTGCTTGCCCGACTGTTCGGCCTGCACAGGTATTCGCAGCCTACGCTGCCTGCGGTACCCCGCGCACCCATTCTGCCGACGCCCGATACCCGGTTCGTTGCAACGCCCGCGAGCCCGGTGCCGCTGAAAAACTGGTGCCATCCGTTCAAGGACAAGCAGCGGTCCAAGGACACCCGTAACCCACTGGAGCAGCTGACTCACCTGGCCAAGGCCGCCGGCGGTTACTACCCGGTCGGCCGCAGCGGCCTGTTCCACGGCGGCATCCATTTCGACGGGGGCACCGCCGGCACCCTGGATCAGTCCAGCGTGCGGTGCCTGGCCGACGGTGAAGTGGTGGCGTACCGCATCGACACGCACGCGCCGACTACGCGTTATTACGTTGGTCAAATGACCGTCGACAAACCCTTCTCGCGCAATTTCGTCCTGGTGCGCCATCGCCTGCAGCCACCCAGGATTGAAGGCAGCGCGGACATACCGCCCAGCCTGACTTTCTACAGCCTGTACATGCACCTGCAGGATTGGGCGAAATACGAGAAAGATGACGCCCTCGAGCGCCCGGCGTACTGGCCCGCGAGTCCGATCCTGCGGGTCCCGCAGACCGCCAAAGACATTCGCCCCGGCACGCTGGAATACGGCTTGAACGTGCGTCACCAACCTTCACAAGGCAAGGTCATTGACTTCCTGCCGCGCGGTGCAGAAGTGTCCGTCAGCGGCACGGGGGCTTACCGCCGCCTGGAAAACCGCCAGGGTCCCGCCAAGTTGATCACTGCCGAGGGCTCACTGGCGGGTTACCTCGCCGCCAGCCTGCTGCAACCCGTCGGCGGCAGCGAGTACCGCGTCACCTCGTCGCAACCGTCGGTGAATGTTCGCGCGCAGCCAAGCCTAACCAGTGAGGTCCTTTTACAGCTGCCGACCGGCTCGGTCGTCACGGTCAGCGGCGAAGGGGATTTCCGCAAGCTGGAGCGCGTCAACCAATACGTGCATTTCGCCTCCCTGGAAAGCGAGCTCGCTCCGCAGGCCACGGACCGCATCGTGGTGCTCGACCAGCCGGTGCCGATCCAGGCCGGCGCCTTGATCGGGCACCTCGGCGAGTATCAGGACATGCGCGCGGAGCGACCCGAGGAAAAACTGCACCTGGAAGTGTTCACCGGCGATGACGTCGATCTGTTCCTCGACGCCAGTCGGGCCTGGGCCGAGCGCCTGCCGGCGAAAGAGCGCACCTGGCTGAAGCTGGTCGAGGGCACGCCGGTGGTGCCGCATGAAGAGCCGGCCACGGCCGCCCGCCTGCAGGCATCGAGTGACGCCAGCCCACGCAGCGCCGCCGACCTGCTAGTCCCCAAGAGCGTGCTCGACAGCCTGCCGTCCGAGGGCAAAATCCACGTGCCGGCGACCGGGTACCGTAAGGCCCGCAACTGGTATCGCCTGAACCGGCTGCTGCACGATGCGGACCATAACCTGCTCGATGGCTGGGTGTGCGAAGAAGTTGGCGTCACCCCGTGGCTCAGCCCGTGGTCGTGGGAAGGTTATGGCGTGATTTTCGACTACAGCACGCCGCGCCACGAAATGGCCTCGTTTTTCAGTGCCGTCGGCCGCTTCAACGACGCACAACGCGAGCGCTTTCGGCCCCTGGCCGAGAAAAACAACCAAGGGCCGATGAAAAGCCGTCTGTACGCCATCATCGACCGCAACCGCGACGGCAAGATCACCGCCGAAGAACTGCAGGCAGCCCTGCGCCTCCCGGCGCTGGCCCAAGCCATCTCGCAGATGATCCTGCGCAAGGAAAGCGAGTGGTTTCACCAGACGCCGAAATGGGACGCACTGGATGAACTGCTCGGCCACAGCGGCTCGACGCCGCACTGGAACTGGGAGGCGGAGAAGCAGCGGATCGAGCAGATCAGTTGGTGGGGTGAGGTGGCGCAGACCGTGGGGTTGCCGGCGTGGGGGAGGCCGTATCACTTTCATCCGGTTGGGTTGGCAGTTAGGTTTAAAGGTGAATGTCCTAAAGAATGTACTGTTGAAACCTACAAGCTGGAGAGCGCGGATGGTTTACTTGTAGTCTCTAAAGAGTCATTTGAGTTGATTTTGGAACAGGAGGGATATAGTGAATATCCCTATGTGCCAGCAGGTGCAAGTGGAGTTACTGTTGGCTATGGATATGACTTGGGGCAGCAAACGATAGCGCAAGTTCGTCATGATCTTGCTGACGTCTATAGTCAGTTGGATATTGAGGCTTTGATAGCTGTTGTCGGAAAGCAAGGTGAGCAAGCTAGGAGCGCGTTGGGCTTTGTTGGTCATATATCAATAAGTAAAGAAAATGCCCTTGTTCTTGCAGTAAGAATGAAAAGGCGTTATGCGCAGTTGGTGATAAGTGTTTACCCCGGCGTATTGGCCTTGCATCCGCATTGTCAAGGCGTACTTCTATCTATTGTGGTTAATAGGGGGAATTCTTTCACTCAGCCAAATGCCGATTCCCGTTTGGAGATGAAACAGATAAGTGATGACTTATTGGGCCTTGTTCCAGAGAAAATTCCATTTAGGATTCGTTCCATGAAAAGACTATGGGAAGGAAAGGTGGGGCTGAGAGGTTTGATAGTTCGTAGAGAAGAAGAAGCTAAACTTTTTGAGAGGGGCTTGAAATGCGACTGCTGGGATTGATGGTGTGTTGTGCTGCTATGTATTGGGCTTCGCTGGCTAATGCTGATAGCGACTGCAATCCAAATAGTTCACTAACCAGAGAGATTTTGAAGTGCGCAACTGCCTCATATAAGCGAATTGATGAGAAGCTTAATGAGCAATACAGGATTTTGGTGTCGAGTCCTCAGTTTGTAAATAAAAAATTGCTTTTGGAAGGGGAGCGAGCGTGGATTAAATATAGAGACTTCAATTGCAGTAGCGCTTATGGCTCTTTCTCTCTGGGTGAAGAGTCTGAAATTGAGAAAGTAGGGTGTCTTGTTTCCTTGACGTCATCAAGGTTGGTGGAGCTGATTTACTTGGAGATAGGTACGGTAGGTGATGGTTTCTATAGTTCGCTCTCTATAATTGGCGGGATTTCCTCAAGGACGAGGGAGGAGGTTTTGTCATATATTGAAGCTTATGATTGTTCTCCTGAAGAGGTCGGATATTATGAAAAGAACTGTGAATTGACGGAGGTTGTTTATGCGGAAGAAAAAAGGAGCTGCTTGGCTCGTATGAAGTTTCAAGCAATGTAAAAAATAAAGTTGGTTGGTTAAGTGGGCGGGGTGTTGTGAGGGGTGTTGTTTGTTTTGAGGTCGGTGTGAGTGGGTCGCTGATAGGGGGTTCGCTAAGTGTTTGGATTTTAAGTGTGTGGTTGTGTGGTTAAGCACAGTGTTGAGTTTTTTTGAAAGGAGTAATGTATGAAAGGAAAATCTGCATTGGTGACAATCATCACCAAGGGTCACGCCGTGTCTAAAGACAACTCTTCGACTATGTGTGATGGTCATTCTTGCTCCAGTTGCTCTGCATTAATGTCCTTGCTACCTGACGCAGGGGTAAGTTAATCATGTCCGTCAGACTGGATAATCTACCGCCTCCCGCGCTACGCCCTGCACGACCTCGCCTCTGGCTTTGGCTCGGTTTGCTTTTACTGTGTCTTTTGCTCGGAGTGGGAGGGAGCTTGTTGTTCGGCGACGAACCATGGCGTCAGCGGCCTTATGATTTCTGGAGCCAGGCCTTAGGCCTGTCGTTCCTGGGCTGGAGTGTACTGGGCTTCGGGCGAGTGCTATTACATATCGGCGAACAGGCTGCTGCCGATGGTTGGGATGACGCCCGCGAAAAAGACCTGAGCCGCAGGCTTCGTAAAGGTCGACGCTCGCAGCAGGTTTTAGGGGTGAGCTATTACACCGCACTGCGGGATCCAGCGGCCGAGCCCGCGTCGCAACTCGACGCATTGCGGAGCGGGACAGAGGCGCTGAAAGCGCAACCGTTCAGGATGGGCGGTGCACCGTTGAGGCACAGCCGTTTGCTTGAAGACCCGGATGAAGACCTCGAAGCGGTGTTCTTGAGTGTATTGACCCAGGCGCTCGCTGACTTGGCACAAATCCTTTCACAAGCGCCTGACGATAAGCCTCTGGCCCTGTTATTGGAGGTCGACTGCAGATTGCCCGAGGACCAATGGCGTCCAGCATGGCAAAAGGCATGGCGAGAGTCCGGCATCCGTCAATCGACGGTCCCCGTCGAGGGCAGTGGATTGGCCGCGGTGGATCGCTGGCTGGATCAGCGCATTGACGATCAGGCGTTGCTGATGGTGTTGGCAGTGCAGCTCGCACCGGACCAGCCCGAAGGCACGGCAGAAGTGGCCGTTGGGCTGTTGTTCGGCAACCGGCTTACGCAGTCGGTCTTACCGCCTGTTGCCTATCTCCACCGCCCTGAACAGCAGCGCGAGCCCACCGATGCCGGTTTGCTTGGTTCCGCGCGTCAGGCCCTCGACTGGGTGCCGCTGCAAGCACACTCGATCGAACAGGCCTGGCGGGCTGGGGTAGGCGCGCCACGCCATGTCGAGAGCGTGATGCTTGACGTCCCCATGCCGGTCAAGCCGCCGCAGAATTTTTGCAACCTCGACACGTTGCTTGGACAAGCGGGGAAAGCATCACCTTGGCTGGCTGTTGCCGCCGCGGCGCAGACCATTGAGCGCGGCGCCGGACCGCAGTTCATTTTCAGTGGCGGTGCTGCCGCCGATGGCCTTTGGAGCACGGTGTTGATGCCCGTGTCACCCCTTTTGAAATAGGAATATCGAATGCAGTTTCGACGCTCTGTAGGGTTGGGTGTGCTGGTGAGTGTGTTGTTGCTCGCTGGAGTGGTCTTGAGTGTGCTGCTCTGGCGTCACCCCGAGTCGTTGGGCATGGCATCGGGTAGTACCCGGCAAACACTTTGGCTTTCGGTAAGCTCGGCGACCACCCTTGTCGTGATGGTGTTCCAGGGTGGGTATCATTTGTTTGGCCAGTGGATAGGGAGTGCTTCTTATCAACCGTTTGAGTCGGATGATGTGCCCCAGCCTGGGCAAATGCCTTCTGCAAATTCGACTGGCGCTCAGGACAAACAATGGTCTGCCAGGATTAGAGCCTCGCTGCGGGCGCGCCACGGCCGCTTCTGGCGCCAAAAAATCCGCCTCCTGCTGATCGTCGGCGAACCCGAGCAGATCGACGCCATCGCCCCCGGCTTGACCCGCGACCATTGGCTGGTTGACCAGAACACCGTGCTGCTCTGGGGCGGGAGTGTGCAAAATAAACTGGACGATGCGGTGCTTGAGCGCTGTCGCGTCTTGACCCGCTGGCGTGCTCTCGACGGCGTGATCTGGGCGCTCAACACCGCGCAGAGCGCCGACGACGGGTCGATGCGTCGCGGCGTGAATCACCTGCAGGGCCTGGCGCGCACCCTGGGCTGGTCGTTGCCGCTGCACCTGTGGCAGGTCTGCGCCAGTGGGTGGAAGCAGGACCAGCGCCCGAGCCAGGCGGTCGGCTGCGCGCTGCCGTCACGCCTGAGCGCGCAGGCCCTGGAAACGTCGCTGCACAGTCTGCTTGCGCCGCTGCGCAGCGAAGGCTGGGCGCAGATGAACACGCGACCCGATCATGATTTCCTGCTGCGCTTGGCGCGAGACCTGCAGGTCGAAGGCGTGGCCCGTTGGCGCCAGGCACTGGCGCCATGGTTCGGCAGCTTCCGGCAGGATGTGGCGTTGCGTGGGCTGTGGTTCAGTCTGCCGTTGCCCGGTAAAACCCAGGGCACGGAAGAGCACTTCTGGCCCATGGACCCGGCCTGGCACGGCGTGCTCGGCGAGCAAAAACTGCCGAGCCGTCGTCTGGGCTGGAGCACGCCGCGCGTGGCTTATGGATTGGCACTGGCCGTGGCCCTGGTCTGGGGTGCCGGCCTGTTGTTGTCGTTCATCGGCAACCGCCTGCACATTGCCCAGGTGCAGACCGCGTTGGTCTCTCTCGAACAGTCGCAGAGCCCCGACGAACAACTGCTGGCGTTCAACGAGTTAACCCGTGAACTGGGGCGCCTGGACTACCGCGCCGCGCACGGCGCGCCCTGGTATCAGCGCTTTGGCTTGAATCAAAACGATGTGCTGCTGGCCGTGCTGTGGCCGCGCTACGTCGAGGCCAACCAGCGGCTGCTGCGCGACCCGGCCGTGACCAAGCTGCAGCAGCAACTCAAGGCTCTGATCCAGCTGCCACCCGCCAGCCCCGAACGCGCCAAGCGTGCCCCGGCCGCCTACGCGCAGCTCAAGGCCTACTTGATGCTGGCGCGCCCGGAGAAAGCCGACGCGGCTTTCCTCGCCAAGGTGCTGGTCGAGACTCAGGCGCAGCGCGCCGACATGACGCCGGGGCTCTGGCAGGGCCTGTCACCCGGCCTCTGGCAGTTTTATGCCGAGCACCTGGCGGCCCATCCGGCCTGGCGCATCGAGGCCGACCCGACACTGGTGGCCCAGGCCCGCCAGGTACTGCTCGGCCAGTTGGGCCAGCGCAATGGCGAAGCCAGCCTGTACCGCCGGGTGCTCGATGCGGCGGCCAATCACTACCCGGCCCTGGGCTTGCAGCAGATGGTCGGCGACTCCGACGCCCGCGCTCTGTTCGCCACCACGGCCAGCGTGCCCGGGGTGTTCACCCGCCAAGCCTGGGAGGGCCAGGTCCGCCAAGCCATCGACGAGGTCGCTGAGGCTCGCCGCGAGGAGATTGACTGGGTGCTCAGCGACAATCCCGCCAGCCTCGCCGCCGACTTGAGCCCGGAGCAACTCAAGGAACGCCTGACCGAGCGCTACTTTCAGGACTACGCCAGCGCCTGGCTGGACTTGCTCAATCGCCTGAACTGGCAACCGACAGGCAGCCTGGATCAGGTGATCGACCAGTTGACCCTGATGAGCGACGTGCGCCAGTCGCCGCTGATCGCGCTGATGAACACCTTGGCGTACCAGGGCCAGGCCGGCACTCGCGGCCCGGCCCTGGGCGCGTCGTTGATCCACTCCGCGCAGAAACTGATAGCCCAGGACAAGGTGCCGCTGATCGACCAACAGGCCCCCGGTGCGAGCGGCCCGCTGGACGCCACCTTCGGTCCGCTGCTGGCCCTGTTGGGCAAGGAGGCCGAAGGCAAGAACGACAACGACCGGCTGAGCCTGCAGGCCTTCCTCACCCGCGTCACCCGGGTACGCCTGAAACTGCAGCAGGTGAGCAACGCCGCCGACCCGCAGGAAATGACCCAGGCCCTGGCACAAACCGTGTTCCAGGGCAAAAGCGTCGACCTCACCGACACCCGCGCCTACGGCAGCCTGATCGCCGCCAGCCTGGGGGCGGAGTGGGGCGGGGTCGGCCAGACCCTGTTCGTGCAGCCGTTGGAACAGGCCTGGCAACGGGTGTTGCAACCGTCGGCGGCGAGCCTCAACCGCCAGTGGCAACGGGCGATCGTCAGCGACTGGCACGGCGCGTTTGCCGGGCGTTATCCGTTCGTGGCGACCACCAGCGATGCGTCATTGCCGATGCTGGGGCAAATGATCCGTGCCGACTCCGGACGCATCGAGCAGTTCCTGCAACAGCAACTGGGCGGTGTGTTGCGCAAGGAAGGCCAGCGCTGGGTGGCCGATTCGCGGCACAGCCAGGGCCTGCGCATCAACCCGCAGTTTCTCGCGGCGCTCAACCAACTCAGCCACCTGGCCGATGTGCTGTTCACCGACGGCGGCCTCGGCCTGGGGTTCGAACTGCGGGCCAAGCCGGTGCGCGACGTGGTGCAGACCACCTTCATCCTCAACGGCGAAAAACACCACTACTTCAACCAGAAGGAAAGCTGGCAGCGCTTCAGCTGGCCAGGCTACAGCGACCGTCCGGGGGTGAGCCTGACCTGGACCAGCGTGCAGGCCGGCGAGCGTCTGTTCGGTGACTATCAGGGCACCTGGGGCTTGATCCGCCTGCTGGAACAGGCTCGGGTTACCACGCTGGACGACGGCGACAGCCACTACCGCATGGTGCTCAAGGCCCCGGACGGCCTGGGCCTGACCTGGCACCTGCGCACCGAACTGGGCGCGGGACCGCTGGCGCTGCTCAAGTTGCGTGGCTTCAAGCTGCCGACGCAGATTTTTCTCGGCGAGGGCAACAACGCCGAGCCTTATGCACAGAACGGGGAGGTGCCATGAGTTTGCAAGGATTGATCAGCAGTTGCCTGGGCGAGCGCGATGCCCTGGCACTGGCCCGGGAAACTTCAGGGCGCTGGCAAGCCTGGTTGCAACCCATCAGCGCAGATGCCCCTGTGGGTGAAGATCCCGGTTACGACGATGATTTCCAGCGCATGCGCGAAGAGGTCAACAAGTTGTCCGGCGCGGACGCCGAGCGGGTGGCGCAACTGGCTGAAAAACTTCTGCGGCAAAGCTGCAAGGACCTGCGCGTCGCCACTTACTACCTGTGGGCCCGCTTGCACAAAGACGGCGAGGCCGGACTCGCCGATGGCCTTGGCCTGCTGGCCGCGCTGGTCGGGCATTACCCGCAGCAGGTGCTGCCTGTGCGGGCCAACAGCCGCAAGATGGCCCTGGAGTGGCTGGCCGGCAGCAAGGTGCTGGACAGCCTGTCGCTGTATCCGGAGGTTGTGCGCAGTGAAGCTGAGCGCACGGTCGCGGCGCTGGCCTGGCTGGAGCAGGGGCTTGACGCTTGGCCGCAGGATCAGCGCCCGGCCTTGGGCGCGCTGTATGCCGCGTTGTCTGCACGGTTGGCGCAGTCCGGCGGGGTGGATGCTCTGGTGCCGCAGAACAGTGCCAGTCATGAAGCAAACACCCCATCGGATGTGCCGGGTGTCACGTCCATCAAGTCCGGGCGCGATCTGTTGGACAGTGGCCGGGCCCTGGCGGGCTATCTGCGTGAACAACCCCAGGGCTGGCTGGCGGCCCATCGGCTGATGAAAAGCCTGCGCTGGGACACGCTGCATCAGCCGCCGCCTCAGGACATCAACGGCAATACCCGTCTGGCCCCCCCACGTGGTGACTACAAGGCACAGCTCAAGCGACTGCACCTGCAGCAGAACTGGCAGGAACTGCTGGATCAGGTCGAAGGGATGTTCGCCGAGGGCGTGAATCATTTCTGGCTGGATCTGCAGTGGTATGTGTACCAGGCGTTGAGAAAGCAATCCGCGCCGCTGGACAGCTGGGCCGATGTGGCCAAGCGCGACCTGGGGATGTTCCTTGAGCGGCTCCCGGGCCTGGAAGCCCTGTGCTGGAGCGACGGCACACCGTTCGCCGACGAGACCACTCGCGAGTGGATCGCTCAGCATGTCAGCGGTAATCAGACCCAACAGTGGTTGCCTGCTCCGGCGACGACAGCCATCGAGGCAGATACCGGGATCCTGTCCCTGGAAGCCCAGGCTCTGGCGCACGCCGACAGCGATGGGGTGGAGGCGGCGCTGGCCTGGCTGGCCGCACGGCCCGACGTGCACACAGGCCGTCAGCGCTGGCTGCTGCGCCTGTTGATGGCGCGGGTGGCCGAGCAGTACGGCAAGAGCGACCTGGCCATTCACCTGCTGGGTGAACTGGATGCCATCGCCCAGCGCCAGGCTCTGGCGGAGTGGGAGCCGGACCTGAACTTTGAGGTCAAGGCCCGTCTGCTCAAATTGCTGCGCCTCAAAGCGCAACGCAATGACGCGGATAAACCCGCGCTGGCCCGGCGCATGGACGCGTTGCTAGCGGCGCTGGTAGCCATCGATCCGGTACGCGCCGCAGTGCTCTGCGGCTGAACCTCATTTATCAGGATTTATTTGTGAACACGGAAAATCTGACGCTGCGTTATTTCGACGCGGAGATGCGTTACCTGCGCGAGGCCGGCAAGGAGTTCGCAGAGGCGTTCCCCGACCGGGCCGCGCAACTGAACCTGGATAAACCAGGGGCGCAAGACCCTTATGTGGAGCGTCTGTTCGAAGGCTTTGCCTTCCTCATGGGACGGCTGCGTGAAAAACTCGACGATGACTTGCCGGAGTTGACCGAAGGGCTGGTCAGCCTGCTGTGGCCCCATTACCTGCGCACCATCGCTTCGTTGTCGATCGTCGAACTGGCGCCGGAGCTCGCACAGATGAAGCTCAGCGAACGAATCGGCAAGGGCTTTGAAGTGCTGTCGCAGCCCATCGGACCGCAACGCACCCGATGCAGTTACACCACCACCCAGGACCTGACATTGCACCCGCTGGCCATGGCGTCTGTACGACATGCCCAGGAGCCGGACGGGCGCTCGGTGCTGCGCCTGCGCTTTGCCTGCGGAACAATGACCGACTGGAGCCAGGTCGACCTGAGCTGCCTGCCGCTGTATCTCAATGCCGATGCGGCGTTGGCCAGCGCGTTGCATCAAGCGCTGACCCTCAAGGCTCAGGCGCTGTACGTGCGATGCGCGGGTGATTCGGATCGCCAGGCGCTGGAGGGCCATTTTGCGCCCAAGGGATTTGCCGACGAAGATCGACTGTGGCCCAAGGGCGACAGCGCGTTCAGCGGCTATCAGTTGTTGCTGGAGTACTTCACGTTCCGCGAAAAATTCATGTTCGTGACCCTTTGCGGACTGCAGCACCTGAACCTCAAGCCAGGTACACCCTGGTTCGAGTTGGACGTGGTCCTCGGCGAGGCATGGCCGCATGGCTTCGATCTGAGTGTCGAGCACATTCGCCTGCATGCCGTACCGGTGATCAATCTGTTTGCGCTGGAAGCCGATCCACTGGAACTCGCCCCCTTGCAAACGGACTACCTGCTGCGCCCCATGCGTCTGCAGGACGGTCACACCGAGATCTATTCGGTGGATCAGGTCACGTCTTCGAAGAACGCCGAGCGGCATGACTATGTGCCATTCAGCAGTTTTCGCCACAAGGGCGGCATGCTGCGTGACGAGGCGCCAGAGCGTTATTTCCATACGCGTTTGCGCCAGGGCGCCAATGGTTTGCATGACACCTGGCTGATTCTGGGTGGCGAAGGCTTCGATCAGGACCGGCTGTTTCAGCGTGAAGGCCTGTCGTTGCGACTGACGGGTACCAACGGGCAACTGCCGCGCAAGGCCCTGCAAAGCACGCTGCTCGATACCGTCGCGCAGTCCGCTCAGTCCCGCTTGCGGGTACGCAACCTGTGTGCACCCACCTTGCCGTGCTATCCGCCGAACCGTGACCGTTTCCATTGGCGGGTGCTCAGTCACCTGGGTTCGAACTTCCTGCCGATGCTCGACAGTGCCGAGGTGTTGCGAGGCACTCTGGCGCTGTATGACTGGACGGGCAGTGAACTGAACCGGCGGCGCCTGGAAGCGATCGTCGAGGTCAGGCATCACCTGATCCAGCGTTTCGAGAAGGGTTTTCTGCTGCGTGGGGTGGATATCGAAGTGACCCTCGACGCCAACGGCTTCTGTGGCGAAGGCGATATCAGCCTGTTCGGCGAAATGCTCAATCGCTTCTTCGGCCTGTATGCCGACATTCACCTGTTCAACCAGCTCACGCTGATCCTTCAACCGACCGGGAAGTGCTTGCGATGGAACGAGAACCACAGTCAGCGTATTCCCGGTTGAAAGCCGGCGGTTTGCTGCAAACGCTGCAGGGGCGGGTGGCCGAGGCCAGTCTGTATCGTTTCTGTCAGTTGCTGGAACAGTCATTGCCCGGGCATCCGCCTTTGGGGAGTACCGCGCGTGTGGCGGATGATCCGGTGCGGTTTCGACCGGATCCCGGCATGGGGTTTCCGGCCGGCGAATTGAAGTCCATCGAGGTCGATGAGGAACATCCGCAACGCCCGGCCACGGTGCGTACCCGCTTGCTGGGTTTGTACGGTGTCGATTCACCGATGCCCACGGCGTTCGTCGACGACATTGCCCAACGCCGGGAAGGGCACGAGGCACTGGAAGCGTTCCTCGACATTTTCAACCACCGGATCTTCACCCAGTTCTACCGGATCTGGCGCAAGTACTCGTACCCGGCCACATTCGAATCCGGCGCGACCGACAAGACCTCGCAGTGTTTGCTCGGCCTGATCGGCCTCGGCATACCCGGCACCGCCGGGCGGATCGCCACGCCGATTTCGCGTTTTCTCGCGTTGCTCAGTGTCATGCGTCTGCCAACCCGAAACGCCGAAGGCATCAGCGCATTGGTCAGGCTGCTGGCACCGAACACTCAAGCGCGGGTGACTCCACACTGGCCTCGCAAAGTCCCTTTGCTGCAACCGGCCGGTCTGTCCGCAAGCCACCCCGTCAGCCTGTCCCAAGGCATGCCACTGGGCCATACCGGACACGACGCCAACAGCCAGTTGCTCCTTGGACTTTTCACCGAGGACACCCGCGAGGCCAACGGCTGGTTGCCGGGGGGACAGTTGCACAGTGACCTGCTGGTGTTGCTGCGCGTGTACCTGGGCTGGCGCTGCACTGCGCAACTGCAGTTGCAGCTACCGATGCGCAGCCAGCCAGCGCCGGTATTGGGCCATGCGCAGGTATTGCTTGGCATGACCGGCGTATTGGCGCAGGGCAGTGACGCCTGTCAAACCGCGCAGCACGACACCATCACCATCAACCTTGGTCGCTACCTGGGCCTTTCGCAGAATCCACGGAACAGGGAGGTACAGCATGTTGCGTACGCTGGGTAATTCATTGGCATGGGTGACGCTGGGCACCTTGCTCGGCGGTTGCGGGTTGACCCAGACCGTCTCGGACAGCACCGCCTCGGCGGCACGGGCCGTGTTCTACAAGCAGGTCACGACGCTGCACCTGGACTTTTCCGGTCGAGCGGCGAACAACACCGATGAAACGGACATGAGTGCATTGTCAGTTCCGACCCTGGTGCGGGTGTACCAATTGCGTGACCGCAAAGCCGTGGAGCAGGCCAGCTATGACAGCCTGCTCAGCCATGGCGACAGCAAACTCAGTGCCGATCTGCTGGACGCGCATGCCGTGGTGATCAAACCCGGCGAGGGTGCGTTACTGAGCGTGCCCATGAACAGGGACGCAAAATTCGTCACGGTGGTCGGTCTGTTCCGTCAACCGGACACCCGAATGAACACCTGGCGCCTGACCCTGGCCCGCAATGACCTTGAACCGGACCAGCCTCGGGTGATCGAGCTGGGAGACAACCGATTGACATTGCGGCCATTGGCGAAGGAGTAGGCAATGACCGATCTCAACCCTTCGCTGTATGAAATGCTCCTGCAGAACTTCGATGGCGAACTGGAACTGTATCGAGTCGGCGAAGAAGACCAGCAAATCCTGTCGGTGCTGGACAATCTGCAACGCATCCTCAATAGCCGCGCCGGCACGCTCAGCCACCTGCCGGACTACGGCTTGCCGGACATGGGCGTGATCCTGCAGGGATTGCCCGCCACGGCCCATGACCTGATGAAGACGATGAGCAAGACCCTGCTCAAGTACGAACCGCGTTTGGCCGCAGTCAGCATCGATTTGTTGGCACAGGTGCTGCCGGGCCATCTGGAGTATGCCCTCGACATGCAACTCAAAGGCGGCAAACGGGTGACCTTCGGCACCACTCTGGCGCCTGAAGGCAAGGTACTCATGCGTCACCTCAAACGGCAGAGCTACCTGTCGACGCCGTGACATCGGACAGGCAAAAGGAAGGAAAGGAAATGACCGGGTTGTTTGCGATTCATGTGCGGGCAGGTGGTGATCCACGGGACTTTGACGAGTTTGTCGCACTTCGCGATGAACTGGCCCATCTGAGCCATCCGGCGTGTCCGGACTTGGATTGGGGCCGGATAGAGCAGTTGTGCCTGGCGTTGTTCCAGAAAAATGGCGCGGATCTGCAAAGCGCTGCGGCTTTCGCGTTGGCAAACGGTCAACGCTATGGCCTGGATGGCATGGTGCAAGGGGTGTCACTGATCGAGACATTGCTCGGCGATTGGGCGGGTGTGTGGCCACCTCTGGAGTCTGCGCGCCTGGACATTCTGGCCTGGCTATTCGGTCAACTGCAGGCTTTGCTGCGGGGTGTGGCCATCAGTTCGCGGCACTTGCCGACGCTTGTCCAGTTGGGCACCGAGCTTGAGCGATTGAACGCGCGCCTGGAATGCAGGGGGCTGATTGCTCCGCAAACGCTGCTGGCATTGGCTCAACAAGTCGGCAATTTCCTGCAGCGGACGCAGGCAAGGCGCTTGTCGAACGCACCGGGGCTGCCTTCGATCAGGGAGTACGTGCCGGAATATCTCATGCCGGTGATAATCATTCCCAGCCCACCGCTGCCCGATTTATCGGGTTCAAAACAGCGAAAAAAAACGCGGCGTATCCGTCTGTGGGTGTCTGCTGTGGCCACCACCTTGATTCTGGTTTGTGGATTGTGGTGGCAGGGCTGGGTGACAATTTCGGTTACTGAGGGCGGGCCCCGCCATCTGGCCTTTTTCCAGCACAAGCAGGACATCGGCGAACCCGTGCATCTGCGCAGTCTGTCACTGTTCGAGGCAGGCAGTGCCACGCTCAAGCCCGGCTCGACCAAGGTACTGATCAATGCCTTGGTCGACATCAAGGCTCAGCCAGACCTGTTGATTGTCATCACCGGGCACAGTGATGCCACGGGCAATCCTGAAGAGAACATCAGACTGTCCCAGGCCCGCGCCGCCAGCGTGCACGACTGGATGCAACGCATGGGTGACATCCCGGCCAGTTGCTTTGCCGTTCGGGGGGCTGCCGCCAGTCAACCGATAGCCAGCAATGACACCGAGGCGGGGCGGGGAGCCAACCGTCGTGTCGATATTCGTCTGGTACCGGAAAAGGGCGCCTGTCAGTCGTCGACCTGAGGTTTGCTTCGGAAGCGGATGCCGGGGGGAGCCGATGTCCGGTTTACAGTATCAAGAGAACCTTCTTTTATTGTGGCGCTGGGCTGGACCTACCCGAACAAGGCTGAAAGGGGCATTGAACGCTGGATGACTGATCAGGTGCATACCCTGTAGGAACCGGCTTGCCGGCGATGGACTCAAGTGCACCGCGTTTATCCAGTTCACACGCGTTATCGTTTACGACCATCGCCAGCAAGCTGGCTCCTACAAGGGACCGTGCCCACGAAGGTGGTTATTCGGCAACAGCAGGCGAATGCCGGATCGGCCCTCAAAGATGATCCGCATCGATCACCGCCTTGGCGAACGCCTGCGGATCTTCCTGCGGCAGGTTGTGGCCGATGCCGCCGCTGATCAGCCGGAATTGGTACTTGCCGGTGAAACGCTTGGCGTAATCCTCGGGGGCAGGGTGGGGCGCGCCGTTGGCATCGCCTTCCAGGGTAATGGTCGGCACGCTGATGGACGGCGCCGTGGCCAGTTTCTGCTCCAGCGCTTCGTATCGGCTTTCGCCCTGGACCAGGCCCAGGCGCCAGCGGTAGTTGAACACGGTGATGTCGACATGGTCCGGGTTGTCCAGTGCCCTGGCGCTGCGGTCGAAGGTGGCGTCATCGAACGCCCATTTCGGCGAAGCCAGTTGCCAGATCAGCTTGGCGAAGTCGTGGGTGTTTCTCTCGTAACCGGCGCGTCCGCGGTCAGTGGCGAAGTAGAACTGATACCACCACTGCAATTCCGCCTTGGGTGGCAGCGGGTTCTTGCCGGCTGCCTGGTTGCCGATCAGATAACCGCTGACCGAGACCAGTGCCTTGACCCGCTCCGGCCACAGCGCCGAGACAATATCGGCCGAACGCGCACCCCAGTCATAGCCACCGAGCACTGCTTGTTTGATCTTCAGGGCATCCATGAAGTCGATGACATCACTGGCCAGCGCAGCCGGCTGGCCGTTGCGCTCGGTTTCTACGGACAGGAAACGCGTATCGCCATAGCCGCGTGCATAGGGCATCAGCACCCGATAGCCCTTGGCGGCCAACAACGGTGCGACCTCGTCATAGCTGTGAATGTCGTACGGCCAGCCGTGCAGCAGGATCACCACCGGCCCGTTGGCCGGGCCGGTTTCGGCGTACGCCACGTTCAGCAGTCCGGCGTTGACATGCTTGAGCGGGCCGAAGGGCAGGGGCGCCGCCTGCGTGGTAGCGGCAGGGGTCGCCGCTGGCTGCGTGGTGGCGGCCGTTTGCGCGTGGGCCGCGCCGAGCACGCCGAACAGCGTAAGCGCGAGGATCGAAGGGCCGACCAGGTGGCGGCGAGTGTTGCGGGGGTTGCTGTTGCGCAGTGCCATCTTCATGGGATGTCTCCATTACCAGCCATGGGTCAGGGGTCCGGTCCGAGCCCCTTCAAACCTGGCTTGCATTGAAACGCGGCAATGTATCCGGCCTGTGTCGAATCGCAGGCCCGGATGAAAGTCAGTGTATCGAGAAGTCGCACTGACACACTGTAATACATAGACATTTAGCCTGAGCCTCCTTTCAACTCGATCGAGACACATAACCCGCGCTTGTTCGTCTCGTCCGAGAAACTCAGGCGCACGCGAGCGTCGGTGCGCTCGGCGATGGCCCTGACGATGGACAAGCCCAGCCCGGAGCCTGCCTCTTCGGTGCCCACACTGCGATAGAAGGGGTCGAACACGCGCAGTTGCTCATCGGCGGTGATGCCAGGGCCGGAATCCTTGACCTGAAGGATCACGGTTTCCTGTGCGAGCTCCACCGACAGGTCGACGCGTCCGCCGCAAGGGGTGTAGCGGATTGCGTTGTCTGCCAGGTTCTTGACCAGGATCAGCAGGTCCATTTCGTTGATGACGACCTGCACGTCTTCGCTACTATCAACACCGATGTCGATGTTCTTGCGTTCCGCCAGTGGTAACAGGTCCTCCAGCACCCGTCGATAGACCTCATGCACCGACACCCTGGTCTGCGGCCGCTCGGCGTTCGATTGTGCGGCGGCCAGGGCCAGCAATTGATCGATCAGCTTTCTGCTGCGCTCTATGCCGCGAGACAGCGGCAGCAGGCGCTCGACGGCTTGCGTCGGCATGGGTGTGGCTTTCAGTCGCTCGGCTTGCAGGGACAGGGCTGTCATGGGCGAGCGCAGTTCGTGGGCGGCGTCGGCGATGAAGCGGCGCTGGGTTTCCATGGACTGTGCAACCCGTGCCAGCAGGCGATTGATGGCCACGACGAAAGGGCGGATCTCGCTTGGCAGATGGTTCTCGTCGATAGGGTGCAGGGGGTGTTTGTCGCGTCGGTCTATGTCATCGGAGAGGGTGGCAATGGGGCGAAAAAGCTTGTGCACCAGATCGCTCACCACCAGCAACAGCACCGGAAACAGAATGAGAAACGGCAGCAGGCTGCGCCAGGCGCTCTCGCGTGCCTCTTTGTCGCGGACATCGGCTTCCTGGGCGACGACGATGCGCTCGCCCCGGGCGGTGGTCCTGACCAGAATACGAAAGTCTTCGCCGACGATATTCAAGGTCGACAGACCATCGGCCAGCGTCGTAGGGAAGGGCAGCGGTATGACGCTGTCGTCAGTGTGGCCGGCGGCTTTGCTGCTGTCGGCCAGGTATTGCACGATGACCCTGGATTCTTCGTCGTCGCCGGCGATTTTTTCGGCAGCGAGGTAGTGCAGGGTCATCTGCTGCCGATCGAACAGCACGGCCACGTGACGCAAGGTTTCATCCTGCATTTCATGGGCTTCGTCGAGGGCCGAGACGAATGCAAACACCCCGGCCAGCACCGCCACGATCAGGATGGCCAGCGACAGCGCGACCGACAGCCGTACCTGCACCGAGTCGATCAAGCGCTTTTTGAAACCATCCATCCCATACCCCTGACGTTCTTGATGACCTGGTTGCCCAGCTTGCGCCGCAGCGAATGAATCAGAAACTCCACGGCGTTGCTTTCCACTTCGTTGCCCCAGCCGTAGAGGCGGTCTTCGAGTTCGCTGCGCGAGAGGATCGCGCCCGGGCGGATCAACAGGGCCTGTAACAGGGCGAACTCGCGGCTGGACAGTTGCACGTCGGGGTTTTCGGCAGTGCTCGCCTGTTTCGACACCAGGTCCAGCGCCACCACGCCGTTGTCCAGCAATGACTGGGCGCTCCCGCCGTTACGGCGCAGCACGGCGCGCATGCGGGCCAGCAACTCGGCCAAGTCGAAGGGCTTGAGCAGGTAGTCGTCGGCGCCACCGTCGAGGCCGCGCAGGCGATCGTCGAGGCTGTCCCGTGCAGTGATAATCAGCAGAGGCACCGGGTTGTTGCGGGCGCGAATGCTGTCGAGGACATCGAGCCCGTCCTTGCCGGGCAACCCGAGGTCCAGCAGCACCAGGTCGTAGGGCTGGGTCTCCAGCGCCGAGAGTGCGGTAAGGCCGTTTTTCACCCAATCGGTCGCGTAGCTCGCATCACTCAGTGCGCCCTGGATGGCGTCCCCGATCATCGGGTCATCTTCGACCAGCAATATGCGCATGTCCCGCTCCGAAAAAAGGCGCGGCGGTGATGACCGTCGCGCCTGTATTGAAGCACCTGTACCGGCGTTTGTCCGCTCGGTTATTACGCGCTTTTCATCGAATCGAAGGCCTTCATCAGCTCGTCCATGCGGGCCTTGCAGTCGCTCTGTTGCGGGCTGCCGGCGCGCAAGGCGTCGAGCGCGCGGTCAATGGCCTTGTCCACGACATGCCAGTCGCTGGCGGCACGAGGCTTGATCCCGGCTTCGGCCGAGTCCCAGGCGCTCTCGAGGTCCTTGATGCGGGCTTTCGCGCCCGGCAGGTCGTTTTTATCAACGATCGTGGCAACGTCGGCGGCGATGTTGCGAAACTCGGACAGGTCACCCAGTTTTGAACCGGATTGGGTTTGTGCACTCATCGCACCGGATTGGGCGCCCGCAGTGGGCTTGTCGGCGGGCTTCGAGCAGCCGGTGGCGATGCCAAGCAGAAAAATCGACGAGACAATGGCGACGTGGCGAATGATGTGTTGAAAAGGGCGCATGACGATTCCTTGATGGACTAATAAGCGTTACTGAGTGACGGGTTTGCGGTTGCCGACGCTGATCTGCGCGACCGCCACCAGCAGGACGATGACGCACAGGAAGATCGCGCTGGTCCAGGTGGCGCCCATGCCGAGGCCACCGTAGGTCTTGGATTGGGTCAGCAAGTCGCCAAGAGAAGCACCGAACGGACGGGTCAGGATGTAGGCGATCCAGAAGGCCAGTACCACATTGGCGCCCAGGCGCCAGGCCACCAGGGTTGCAGCGAGCAGCGCGGCGAAAATCACGGCGCCGAGGGTGAAGCCCAGGCCCAGTGCTTCGGTGGCCAGGTCACCAGCCGCCGTACCGAGGGCAAAGGTGCAGAGCACGGTCGTCCAGTAAAACCATTCCCGTCGAGGAGTGACGATCTCGCGGATCGACAGGTTGTGTTCCACCCGGTACCAGACCAGAAAATTGACTGCCAGCAGGACAGAAAACACCGCCGTGCTGGTGTACAGGCTGACGTCGAGAACGTCGGTCAGGATGTCGGTAAGCTGCGTTCCGACGATACTCACCAGCACCACGGTCAGCCAGTAGATCCAGGGCGAACAGGCGGTTTTGCGCATCTGTATGAACAGGGCGATGGCCAGCAATGTCGCCATGCCGAGGCTGGTCCAGCCCAGGCCGAGGCCAGCATCGACAGCGAGAAAGTCCGCGCCGGTTTCACCCACCGTCGTGGACAGGATCTTGATCACCCAGAATGACAGCGTCACCTCGGGTACTTTGTTGAGCCATCCGGCTGTATGGGGTTTCATGGGCGGGTTGCCTCTCCTGTGCAGCGCCGAACTTGCGCAAGGGAGACGATACGCAGCGAAACTTAGCTGAGACTGAGGGGCGGGGAAGTCGAGCGGTTTTCTGGTACGGCTTCGAGCCAGAGTAAAAGCCAACTCGACTAAAGCACTATTTAGTCGAGTTATGTTTATAAATGCTGCGAATGTGTCACTAAAATCACCAATGAGAGGCGCGCGGCAAATGAATCAAAGCACCCTGCAAATTGGAGAAATGATCAAGACCCTGGGTCTTGAGCCCCATATCGAAGGTGGATTCTTTCGCAGAACCTACCAATCGGACGACCAGAACATGGTTGTAACTGCGGGTGGCCAACGGCATTGCATGACATCGATTTTTTATCTGTTGACCGAGGATTCTCCGATAGGTCATTTCCATCTCAACCAGTCAGACATCGTTCATTACTATCATCTGGGCGATCCGATTCAGTACACGCTGATTTTTCCGGACGGCACGTTGAAAACCATCGTGATGGGTCACGACGTTCTCGCCGGACAATACTTGCAGCTGCACGTGCCCGGTGGAATCTGGAAAGCTTCGCAGGTGATGCAAGGCGCTGCAGGATTCGGCTTGATCAGTGAAGCGGTTTCGCCAGGATTTGATTTCGCGGATATGGAAATGGGCGACCGGCAAGAGCTCGGTCAGCAATTTCCCGAGCATTGGGCGCTGATCGAAAAGCTGACGCTTGGATGAGGTGGTTGCGTGCTTCAAGATCTGTGTGTCAGGGTCAATTCGGCAATATGGCATTGCGTGTAATGTATATTATGTTAAATTATATGTCTGGGTGGAACTTCTACCAAAGGTTCTTTCAAGCTACCAATCTGTCAGTGTTGAAAATTAAATGGACAGCCTTCCGATGAACTCAACCCCTCTAGCCTGCCTTTTCCATTTGCTCCGCAGATCTATCGCAATCGATTTCGAAATTTAAACACATCACTACGAGCATCTTCCCGCGTCGTATAGATTTTCCGCTTGATTCGCTCCCGCTTTAGAAGCTGGAAAAAGCTCTCGGCTACGGCGTTGTCATGACAGTTGCCTCGGCGACTCATGCTGGCCACCAAATTGTTCGCCTTCAAAAAACTGCGCCAATCGGAGCTGCTGTACTGGCTGCCTTGGTCGGAGTGAACCATCACCTCCTGCTTCGGCTTTCGCCTCCAAACCGCCATCAATAACGCATCAATGGCCCAATCACTGGTCATCTGCGACTTCATTGACCAGCCAACGACCTGACGAGAAAACAGATCCAGCACCACAGCCAAATACAACCAGCCTTCATACGTACGAATGTAGGTGATGTCGGTGACCCAAACCTTGTTGGGTTCCACGACATCGAACTGGCGTTTCAGCAAATTGGGTGAGGCGACCGCTGGCTTACCGCCGTACTTTCCAGGGCGGCGTCGATACCCTGTCTGAGAGCGCAGACCTTCAAGACGCATCAGCCTCGCCACACGATGCCGACCACAATCTTCACCGACCTCGCGCAGATCGTCATGGATTTTGCGATAGCCATAAACGCCGCCGCTCTCCAGCCATGAATGCTTGATCAAACCCAACAGTCGCTGGTCGTCTTTGGTGCGCGCAGATTGTGGCTCAGACAACCAGGCGTAATAACCACTGGGATGGACTTTCAGCGTCAGGCAAAGCCGTCGAATCGTATAGTCGCCCGCGCGCTGCTTGATAAAGGCGTACTTCAGCCGCACTCCTTGGCAAAGTACGCGGCGGCCTTTTTTAATATGTCTCGCTCTTCTGTGACGCGCTTGAGTTCAGCTCGCAGGCGTCGCAGTTCAGCATGCTGATCATCCTCCTGCTGCCGCTCCTCTTGAGGTTTTCTGTAGCGCTTTATCCAGGCATAGAGGCTATGTGTCGACACACCAAGACGTGCCGCTACCTCAGCGACAGGCAGCTTCTTTTCGGTCACTTGATTGACCGCTTGGATTTTGAATTCTTCGGGGCTCATGGCACCTCCTAATTGGCCTCAGTTTAAGGCAAAGAGGTGTCTATGAAACCCGGGGCGATTCAGAGCGATAAAACGATCAGCGTCTCTTTTGAATGAAGCGAATGACGAAACTCAAATGACGACTCCTCTCTCCAGTTGACCGATAAAGTCGAAGACAGCATTCGTTTCCGACCTCGGCTTTCCAGCTTGATGATGCGTTACGTCGAGCCGGGCCTCTTCGGCCCGAAGGTGCGATAGTAACAATCAGCCTCAGCTTCCAAGTGCAGCGCGATGGAGCTCAAACACCTCCCCCTCTCTAGTCGACCGATCAGATAGAGGACTGCTTCTGTCTCTACTCTCGTGCCCAGCATTTCCAAGGGACACCTCGAACCCAGTCCTTGCACGGGTGACTTCATACTCGCTCATGACCTGAGCCAGATAACCACCTCCAACTCACGGTTTTTGAGTTTTCCACATTACGGGAAATCGTAAGCATAGGTATTCATTGGTTTTTTTTGATTTCGTGCTTGACGCCTCAGCCGTAAAAAACGTTTAATTCCGCCGCGGCCCAGATAGCTCAGTCGGTAGAGCAGGGGATTGAAAATCCCCGTGTCGGCGGTTCGATTCCGTCTCTGGGCACCATTACTTCTAAACCCCCTGATTCCTTATGGCTTCAGGGGTTTTCTATTTGTGGGCACCGCAAACGACGATTCGAACACAACATTACTCGAACACCACCTCTCCTCTCTTCGCCCCGCAAGCGCCACCAGGTAATGGGAGGCGGGACGCTCGGCATCCGCGAAGTCTATGGTGCCTGCAGTCAGTCATGGAGCGAGAGCTGACTCGATCAAGCGCGCGTTAGGTATGGCTCGACGTACGTTTTCTATAGCAATCTCAATTGCGTCATGTGCAAAGGTTGCTTCTCGGACAAACTCCAACGCCAGGCGGCCTGCCTGTCCAACTCCGACCAACGCATCATCACAGCCCTCTTCCGCCATGCTAAGCAAATGAAGGAGAGAAACACCTTTTCGAGCCGCCTGACTTTCAGGGAAAGGTCACTCATTGAGTCCTTTTGCTGCTTTCTCCCTAAAGACGGTGCAAAGTACCTCCCATTTTTTCCTTTCCAAAGGAGCCCGCTATGCCCTTGGGTAAACGTGAACTTGCGCGGATCGAGCGCCGTTTAGTTACAACGCTTACCGATGCCTGCGAAACCGCAAAAGGTGAAATCAAAGGCTTTACCTGGCTCACCCACACAACTGACTTGAACGCCCTTGCTCAAACGCTGAAGGTGACTTGGGTGTTCGAAACGGTGACCGACAAAAAGCTCGCCCAAGCTAGCGCGAAAGCGCGGATTTTCGAGCTGACGGCTATCGCGCTGTTCGAGGCAAACGTTGTTGCAACAGCGTTAGTTGCTGCTCCCGATTCTGCAACGCCAAGATCTGCGCTTGCAGCTCTAAGCGCTTGACCTCGATGCCCTGATTGGCCAGCGCCAGAGGAAACGGTGCCTGATGTTGCTTGGCTGCCAGCAGCTCGCTCATCTCCCCCAGTTTGAACCCGACCACCTGGGCGGTGCGAATCATTTGCACCAGCGTCAAGTGATGGGCCGAGTACAGCCGATAACTGCCAAGGCGTTGTGGGGTCAGCAGGCCCAACTGCTCATACAAACGAATGGCTTTGGGAGTACACCCCGATAACTTGGCAAGCTCACCTATGTACATACAACACCCTCCCCCTCACCCAGCTCCAGCCCGCAGTTTAGTGGCTGTGGCTGGATGTTGTCTTGGTACAGCCGGCGTTCGTACAGATTCTGTCAGTGACACCGTCTTGTTAATTGAGAGGGAAGATTTGTTTTCCATCCATGGTTCGACCACTCTTGGCCGATATCTGCAGATCTTTATCGGCAATTTTTGGTCGTTTTCCGGCCCATCGCAACTGGCGTCTAACGGCAAGAAGCGGTCATCTCTGCGCCTAACAAGCGCGACTCTCAGGCGCGCTTGGGGAGCTTCCAGTTCGGGCGGATGAAGTGGCATGTGTAGCCATTCGGTATACGTTCGAGGTAATCCTGGTGCTCCGGTTCCGCTTCCCAAAAGGGCCCTGCCGGTTCGATTTCGGTGACTACTCGGCCTGGCCACAGGTGTGAAGCATCGACATCGGCTGTGGTGTCCTCGGCGATGTCACGTTGCTGTTCGCTGAGATAGTAGATCGCCGAGCGATAGCTAGGGCCTAGGTCATTACCCTGACGATTTGGCGTGCTGGGGTCGTGTATCTGGAAGAAGAACTCAAGGATCTGCCGGTAGCTAATCACGGCAGGGTCGAAGACGATCTCGATGGCTTCGGCGTGATTGCCATGGTTGCGGTAGGTGGCATTCGGCACATCGCCGCCGGTGTAACCGACCCGAGTGCGCAGCACACCGGGATAGCGCCGCAGCAGATCCTGCATGCCCCAGAAGCAGCCGCCGGCGAGAATGGCAGTTTCGGTTTGTCTGGTCATGGTCTGTCCTTCCTCTCGGGGACGTTGGGTATAGCCATTGTTATGAGGGCGTGTCGGCCAATTCCAAGGTTTCGCGCAAACAGAGCTGGAATGACCGCATTTGGCCGTCAGCTCGGGTCGGTTTCCGCCGGTCGCTTCAGGTAGAAAACGGCCAGAAGCGGTCACTGCTCGCATTAAAGAAACCGCGAAATATTCTCCATCGCACGCGTTATGTAAATATCCTTCTCACCTACCGGGGCAACGTAATGAAGCGCACTGCGTGCGGCCTCCACACCTGCAAGACGTGAAATGAACCAAGCGGACAGATACTGCGACGACAAGCACCCGCCAGCGGTTGCGACATTGCCCTTGGCCACGAACGGTTGATTGAGTACCGCCACACCGGCCTCTTCAACCCATGGCCTGGTGATCAGATCCGTGCAGGCCGGAACCTCGTCCAGCAGGCCCAGCTTTGCAAGTATGAGCGTGCCCGAGCACTGGGCGCCCAGGAGTTGGCGCGCAGGATCAAGTTTCAGGCGAGACATTAGCGCGGCATTCGCGACGACGTCCCGGGTCATTCTCCCACTACCCACCAGCACAGCGTCCGCGACGCATGCGTCCTCCAACGACATCTGCGCCTCGATCATCAGGCCGTTCATCGACAGCACCTTGTCCGTGGGGCTGGCGATAGACACTCGCCAACCTGGCTGTTGAACCCGGTTGAGGATGCCGAACGAGATGAGCGAATCAAGTTCGTTGAAACCTTCAAAGGTAAGGATGGCGATGTGCATTGTGAGCCTCGTACCAGAGAAATCTTGTGGCCCATCGTAAAACTCAACAACCAATGCACTCAAAAAATTGTAATGGATACACTCTGACTCACTACGGCAATATGGCAGTAACAATCTGCATCACCGACTCCCAGTAAAGATCTACGCTCTGTACTGATTACGAACGTGGGCACAGGCGAATCTGATGGCATTCATCGACAGGGTCGGCTGACAACACCGACGCGGGATCTGGAAGTAATGGCCAGCGAACTTGAGCTTCGGGGCATGCCTGAAGCGGCGGCCACCAGGCGTTCTCGCTTAAAAACAGATTATCGAAAAATACTCAATGATCCCGCGTTGGATGGATTGTTCGCAACCTTGGATCAATGGCCTTTTGCATTCAGGGCATCAGCGCCAGGCAATGATTCAAGGGTAATGAAACAGGTCATCGTCAAGGCGCTGACCAAGCAAATCGATAAGCTCCATCGCGCTTTGGACGATGAGCAGTTTGACCGGCACGAATTAAGAATTTTGGTAAAGCGCACTCGCTACCTTACCGAAGCATTCCCAGAATTGTCCCCGCTGTCGACGACGGCGGCGAAATCCTTGAAGGCGGTGCAATCAGCACTGGGATCCTGGCATGACCATTTCCAGTGGTGCCTCAAGGTAAAACTTGAGCCTGACCTTAAGTCGCTGGAGCACCTGTGGGCGGAGGCTTCCGTCGGAGAACTTCAACAAGCTGAAAATGAAATGCAGAAGCTGAAAATGCTGCATCCAAAAATCTCTGGCAAAAAAATGGCCGTCCCAAAGGCGGCCAAGAAAACAGGAGTTGATTCGAAGTAAGAGCTAGCGATTGCGCGCGAGCTATCGTACTGGCATTTCGATTTCAATTTTATGTTCAGCGCACGGAATCAGATGGGGAACCAAGGCGCGCTATCCCCTCGTCAGACGCTGAACTTTCAACCTTGCTGTTGCGATCAACCGGCTCGTTCCAAAGCGGAAAACAGGCTGACGAATTCCAATGACAGCTTATGGCGTGGCGCCAGATGGATCATGGGCACCGACGTTTCATGGGACTCACGCATTTTGACCGTGCTGCTCAAGTAATCCGGTAACACGGGCAAGCCTTCGGCCACCAACTCGTCGATCAGCATCTGGTGCAAGCTGGCACGTGCCACAAATTGGTTGACCACCACGCCTTCCACGATCAACGACTCATTATGGTCGGCTCGCAACTCGGCCACTTGTGCGATGACACTGTAGAGCGCCTGTCGAGAGAAGCTGTCGCAATCAAACGGAATCAACACGCGGTCGGCGGCGATCAATGCGCTGAACGTATAGAAACTCAGGGAAGGCGGCGTATCGATATAAATACGTTCGTAATCTTCGGAAAGCTCTACCAGCAAACGACGCAGCTTGTTGAACTTGAATTTGGACTCAAGCTTTGACTGCAGGTCAGCAAGCTCGCGACTGGCCGTGACCAGGTGCAGATTGGCATAGCGGGTAGCAGTGATGGCCACGCGACTCCTCTTGCTGGCCGGGCCGCTGGACAGGGTTTGCTTGAAGAAATCAGCGATCCCCATGGGGATGTCGTCACCTGTCAGCCCCGTCAGGTAGTGGGTCGAGTTAGCCTGGGGATCGAGATCCACCAGCAACGTCCTGTAGCCTTCAGCAGCGCTGACAGCCGCGAGATTGCAGGCGATGCTGGATTTGCCAACGCCCCCTTTTTGATTGAACACAGCTCGACGCATGAGGGAGGTAACCTGAAAAAGATCCCCCTCGATCATAGGATTGAAACATTTCAGTAATATTTCTACGCGACAATTTTGTTTCATTTTTAAGACAGCGGCTGCCATGCCCTGACTGCGTCACCCGACTGCAGTTAACGAGAGGCGTGTCTGTACTTACGGCAATACAAGGAAGTCGACGATGCAATGCTCGCCGGCTGAAATACGGCACCAGATCCTGGACGCCGAACTCGTGTTGAAACGACTCGATATCGAGATGGAAGGGATTCAGTTTGATCCGCTGGTGCCTTCAAGCGTCACTGCTGCCTACGCCAAGGTAGATCGGGTGATTGAGCATCTGTTGGCCCGGTTCAAAGCCAACCCCATCCTGGGGCCGTTAACAAAAGAGCTGAAATCCCAGTACCTTGACGGTATCCAAGCGAAGGTAGCGAACGCCAGAAGGTGCAATGATGTCTTGTTGGATGCCTAAACCAACATAAAACTGAAAACAACTGAAAGCATTGATCTAGAGCCTCTGTTTCATTTTGATACGTCTTCAAAATGCATTACTCTCTGCCGCACTAAACGCAAAGGGACTCTGCCAATGAATGTCAAAATCGAAGTGAATGAGCAAGGAAGCGGATGCAAGGTCTGGCTCGACGACAAAGCTGTGTCATTTCAGAACCTGGAAGAAGCGCAGGCCTATGTTGCTCAGCTGCAAGGGCGTATTGAGGCAGCATCCAGTTCGTTCGCTTTGAGGGATAAGGGCTCTGAAAACGCCTAAGTGCCGTACAGATGCAGCGCATCAGCGCAGGTGCTGGTTGTCGAAGCAGTACCTGCTCCATGCCGCGCTCGCTACGGTTACTGCATTGCGGTAGCGATCATGTTCAGCCCAATCATCCTCGTTAGAGGGGTACGGCGTGGATTCGATGTGCTTGCGAAACGCGGCGTAGGCATCTGCAAAGTCCTGTTCAAGTCGCTGAGATTCAATCCGATAGTCGCTGCCCATTGGTAGACACTCCCAGGTTCGATACTCGTTCAACGTGGACGCTAACCAGCGGCGTGAGTTGCCAAGTTATGGCCCGAGTCAGACGCGAAGTGTTTGAGCAACGACCTGATTGCCCCCCGAACAGAACGCTTGTCCAAATCCTTTGCGCTGAACCAGCGGCAATCATCAATCTCGTTGCAGGCACGAGGCTTCTGATTGAACGTCCGCCGGGCCTCGAACAAAAAATGAATGACCTTGTCGTCCTCGTACTCACAGACATAAGAGATTTGATCGATAGCCAATCCTGTCTCCTCTGCCATCTCCCGTAAGGCCGCTTGCAAAGGCGTCTCGCCCTGTTCGACTCGTCCACCCGGTAGATTCCACTTGGCGTTGCGTTTGCGCACAAAAAGGATTTGCTCATCCTGGCGTAGGATGACTGTCGCCCGTCGTTTAAGGTCTTTGAAATTCGCGTCAGTGGAGTGCTGGCTGCCCATGAGTGATGCCTTCAATCTGTCCCTTGGCGAGGTAAGTCAAATCACGCACGGATCAATGACTCTAAAACCATCCTCCCTCATGTAGGTGTCAATATCATGACCGACACCACACTCTAACGGGCAACTGCCATTCCAAGCGGAAGGCGCGCTCGCGAATATGTACCTACAAAACACTGCAGACTTTCTCGATGCCATCTATTGGAGATAATGAGTCAGAAACGTCCACCGATGTTTCGGTAACGTGACCCTGGTTTGACGTGAGCGCGTATCTACTTCTTCGCCCGCCGGTGAAGACGTCACGCAAACTTGATGGATCCGCCTTGGATATCGTCCCGCGCCATTCGCAATTCATTGGCGTCTTGGTTGAGCCGATGAATCAGGTTGAGTAACCGCTGGCGAAGCACTTCGTCTTGCAGTTGCTCGGCCGCACGCATCACATCCAGCGCCGCGCTCTCATTGTTGGTGGCGACAGCATCGAGCAGTTTGCGCATGCTTCTTGATGGCCGATTCATCTCCAACCCTCCTAGGTTTCGGTGGTGCGAATCATATGGCCGGAATGTTTCGTCAATGTTTCAGCTGCACGAACTGGTTTTGAATCACCGGCTCCGGCTGGTTTCCCGTTCCAAAAGTACGTTTTGAAGGCGCTCCAGGTTAAGTCGCTGACTCTCAACCTCGGCTTCCTCTTGAGCCTGATAGGTGTTCTTGAGACGTAGTTTCTCTTCGTTGTCATAGACGTTCATTCCTATGGACGGAGTCTCGCAGTAGAACCGCGCTCCGTTGCGCATTGATCCCGTTTCCATTGGGATTCAGTATCGTCCGGAACTCCAAGCTTGCGACGTCTCGATCATTTGGCGAGCACCCGGAAGTAACGCCGACCCGCCAGCTACACTGATTCGATACATTTCTGCACAGAGACTTCGACCATGGCGACCAAAACCGCAATCGTATTCGCTGGCGGCGGCAGCTTGGGTGCTGTCCAAGTGGGTATGTTGCGGGCCTTGGTCGAGGCCAACATTCGATTCGACATGGTGGTGGGCGCTTCGGTGGGTGCCATCAACGGTGCCTATTTTGCCGCAAGACCCGATTCCGAAGGCGTCGAGGCGCTCGCAAATTTTTGGCGGGGCCTACGTAAAACAGACATCTTTCCCCTGTCCTGGCTCGATACCTGTAGAGGACTGATCAAACGGCGTAGCTTTCTGTTGCAGCCGGCGGCTTTGAACCAACTGTTGGATCAGGCACTGCCTATACACCGCATTGAGGATGCGGCGTTGCCCCTGCACATTGTCACCACTAACCTGCTGAGCGGTGCCGAGACCGTTCTGTCCAGTGGCGAACTCCGACAGGCATTACTGGCCAGCGCTGCCATCCCGCTGGTATTCCCCTGCGTAAAGATTGCCGATCAATTCCTGATTGACGGTGGCGTGGCAAGCAATACACCTATTTCAACTGCCGTAGCCCTGGGCGCCACCAACGTAGTGGTGGTTCCTACAGGAATGAGTTGCGCCCTACCACAACCGCCCCGAGGCTTGATCGCCTTAGCCCTACATACCGTCAACCTGATGAGCATGCGCCAGTTGGTGAGTGACATCGAACACTTCCGCACTCTCACCAGCCTACACATCGTCCCGCCCTTGTGCCCTGTGGATGTCTCGGTGTTCAACTTTGACCAGACCGAGTCTTTGCTGCAGCGCGCCTATGAGCAGACCCTCCGGTGGCTGGAGCGTGGGGGGCTCGAACGCACCAAGGTACCTGGTGCCCTGACCATCCATTCACATGCCCATGAGCATTGAGTGATGGCTCAATGCGTGCTGCGCTTAATCGCCAGGGGCATTTCGGATGGGCAGGCCGTACTACTTATGACCGTCCAGAAGGACGCCATCTGTACCTCCATCAGGAACACCAAAAGCTTAGCCGGGCCCAGTTGGCCCGAAGTAGCGACTTTAGGAAACTGGCGTGGGCGCTTTATCAGCTACCAGCGAGGCAAGAATACCTTGGCTAAATCCCATATGAAGGCCACATATGTGTCATACGGAGCTGGCATCGTGTCGTGCACGAACACATGGTTGCTTCTAGCATTAGCGCCCTCTCCTGCTCGACCTCTATCGCCTCAGTCCAAGTCCACAGAGGCAGGAAACGCGACGATGTCATTCTGCATTCAACCGGGTCGTGAAATACCGTGATGGCGCAGTTTGCGATAGAGCGTATTGCGGCTGATCCCTAGGCGGGCGGCAACATGGGCGATATGCCAGTGTTCCGCCTCAATCAACGTTAGCAGCGTCTGCCGCTCGGATACTCCAAGCGGATTTTCGGCCAGCGCGGCTGTCGCTGGCGCTGCCGGCAGCAACTCCGCCAAATCGTCCAGGGTGACACGCCCCTCCAAAGCCAACGCTACCAGTGTGCGCAGACACGTACGTAGCTGCCGAACATTGCCTGGCCAAGGCTGCGCCAGCAAGCGCTCTCTGACACCCGCTTCCAGCCGAACTCTTGCCCCTGCTGTCTCCTCGCGCAGCAATAGGTCGAGCAAACTGCCCTTGTCTGATCGTTCGCGCAGCGGCGGGAGCTGCACGGCGAACCCTGCAACTCGATAGAAAAGATCTTCGCGAAAACGCCCTTCGGCCACACAGGCGTGCAGATCCTGGTGGCTGGCACTGATAAGGCGTACGTCGAGCGGACGTGCCGTCGCGCCGCCTAGCGGCACCACCTGACGCTCCTCCAGCACACGCAGCAGGCGAGTCTGTAACGCCAGTGGCATATCGGCGATCTCATCGAGAAATAGAATGCCGCCATGGGCCTGCTCCAGCTTACCGATCATCCCGTCCTTGCGTGCGCCGGTGAAGCTGCCGCCGCGATAGCCGAACAGCTCGCTCTCGATCAGCGTTTCTGGAATGGCCGCGCAATTGATCGCCACAAACGGCTGGTTCGCTCTGGAGCTGGCACGATGCAGCGCCGCAGCAAAAGCTTCTTTGCCGGTACCGGTTTCGCCCTGTAAAAACACCGGAACGTCACGCTCCAAAACACGCAATGCGCGAGCAAAGCCGCGTTGCAGGCGCGGGTCTTCCAGACACACGTGCACGTCGTTAATTTTGGGGATTGCAGGAGTAACTAAAGGCACCTGGCGTAAGGGTTCTCGCAACTGTCCGTAGAGCAGGCGTCCGTCCACCAGCCGCATTGGCCAACAGACACTCGGCTGAGAGCTGGCCTGACTCATCACCTGATCGATAGGTGTTTCCAGCAGCATCGTCAGAGATTGCCCAACCACCTGGTCACGACTGAGGCCCAGCAGATCCAGCGCAGCATCATTAACTGAACAGATACGGGCACTCTCGTCGAAACTGAGCAGACCTTCACCCAGCAGCCCAACGAAGCCTGCCTCAGGGTGGAAGCGCAGCAAGTATCGCTGCGGATCATGCCCTAAGAAAAAACAGCTCTCGATCAACTTGGCTGACAGGTTGGTCAACGCCATGGCCTTGAAGCGTTGCTGAAGACTGTGTTCCTCCCGCACAGAGGAGAGGTTGAGCACGGCAAGCAACTCTCCGTTCGCATCAAATATCGGGCTAGCCGAACACGTTAAGCCGACGTGCTTACCACGGAAATGTTCATCACGACGGATGGTTACGTGCTGTCGCTCGACCAAGCAGGTGCCGACACCGTTGGTACCCTCGCAATCCTCGCTCCATACCGAACCGAGCCACAGTCCGGAACGCTGGAACTCGGCTCGTTCGGTTTCGTTGAACACACTGTCAATCGCCACACCGCGGGCATCGGTGAGTAGCACCACGTGGCCGTCACGCCCGAGTTGTTGGTGCAAACTGCTCATCTGCCAGTGCGCCACGGAGATGATGTGTTCCAGTGGCGCGCGGTGATCCTGTAAGCGTGGGTGCTCAACTACATTAGGCGCGCGGCGGCTGGCGGGATCGAGCTGATGCTGATCCAGGCACCGGCGCCAAGATCGTGTGATGGCCAGGTCAGCAGTATGGCCGTGGCTGGCGGGAGTGCCCTGCACGGCTTGTAGCACTTGTTGTGCATGGGCGTTGATCAAGGCCGGCTTCATTGTTCTTGTTCTCCGCTACGGTTAGGACACGGGGCTATTCGCAGCTTATATGAAAAGACTGCAACGAGCGCTCTTTGCGCCGCGTGACACTCTGTCATCCGCCGTTCCCAAAATCGTGACATAGATCCGAGTCAAAGCCTGAATACTACTGTGGCAGCCGCTCTGCAACGGGGCTTTCATGAAGATGGCCCGGGCCTTGCTCTAGGGCAAGTTGTTACAAAAACAACAAGATCGGGAGAGGCTCCATGAACATCGCTATCGAAACACCTCTGCAAACGCCAACTGCTCAACTCGCGGCCTGGGTCGAAAACCTCGGCGAGCGTCTCGCCCAACGTGATTTGGACGGTGCGCTGGAATTATTTGCCGAAGAGTGTCACTGGCGTGACCTGCTACTTTTCAGCTGGAACTTAGTGACCTTGGAAGGCAAGCCTGCCATCCGAGACATGCTCGAAACACGCCTCGACCGGACTCGTCCTGAGCGATGGAAACTGGAAGGTGAGGCGACGCTGAATAACGGTGTGCTCGAAGGTTGGATCAGCCTGGAAACCAATGCGGCGCGAGGTAAAGGCTACGTGCGTCTAAAGGAGGGCCTGTGCTGGACGCTGCTGACGACCATGCGCGAGCTCAAAGGCTTTGAAGAACCCAGCGGCCGCCGTCGTCCAATGGGTGCCAATCATGGTCACGCCCATGCCGACAAACGCAACTGGCTAGAGCGCCGTCGTGATGAAGAAGCTTCGCTAGGCATCAACACCCAACCTTACTGCCTGATTGTGGGCGGCGGCCAGGGTGGGCTGGGGCTCGCTGCGCGGCTCAAGCGAATGGGCGTGCCAACTCTGATCGTCGACAAAGCCGAGCGTCCTGGCGATCAGTGGCGCGGTCGCTACAAGTCGCTGTGCCTACACGACCCTGTCTGGTACGACCATATGCCTTACCTGCCCTTCCCCGATCACTGGCCAGTCTTCACCCCAAAAGACCAGATTGGCGACTGGCTGGAAATGTACACCAAAGTCATGGAGCTCAATTATTGGCCGCGTACAGAATGCGTGAGCGCCAGCTTTGACGAGCAAAGTGCCACCTGGAAGGTTGAAGTGCAGCGCGATGGCGAGCGTGTGACTCTACAGCCTACCCAGTTGATCCTCGCTACCGGCATGTCAGGCGTACCCAATGTTCCTAGTTATCCGGGTGCCGAGGTTTTCCATGGCCAGCAGCATCATTCCAGTCGCCATCCCGGCGGAGACGCCTGGAGCGGCAAGCGCGCGGTGGTCATCGGTGCGAACAATTCGGCTCACGATATCTGCGCCGACCTGGTGGAGAACGGTGCCGAGGTGACCATGGTGCAACGCTCGAGCACCCACATCGTGCGTTCCGACAGTTTAATGGATTTCGTCTTCGGCGGGCTCTACTCGGAAGACGCCCTGGAGACGGGTTTGACCACGGACAAGGCCGACATGCTGTTCGCCTCTATCCCCTACAAAGTCATGCCAAGCTTTCATCAACCCATCTTTGACGCGATCAAGGAGCGTGATAAGGACTTCTACGAGCGCTTGGCCAAGGCCGGCTTCATGCTCGATTTCGGTGACGACGAGTCTGGCCTGTTTATGAAGTACGTACGCCGTGGTTCTGGTTACTACATCGACGTCGGCGCATCCGAACTGATCGCTAATGGCACGATCAAGCTCAAGAGCGCGCCTGGCCTGGGTGTCGAACGCATCGAAGCAGATGCCGTCGTACTCAACGATGGCAGCCGACTCCCGGCAGATCTGATCGTCTACGCCACGGGCTATGGCTCAATGAATGGTTGGGCGGCGAAGCTGATTTCCCAGGAAGTAGCTAACAAGGTCGGCCGCTGCTGGGGCTTGGGTTCTGGAACCACGAATGATCCTGGCCCGTACGAGGGCGAACTGCGGAACATGTGGAAGCCAACACAACAGGAAAACCTCTGGTTCCACGGTGGCAACCTGCATCAGTCACGGCATTATTCGCTGTATCTGGCGCTGCAGTTAAAGGCGCGCTTCGAAGGTATCGACACATCCGTCTATGGCCTTGCCGAGAGTCACCACATTGGCTGAGTCAAATGGCGCCCAGCCGTAGTTGGGCGCCGTTCCACAATGTCCCGGACGCAGCCTGGATAACAGTGCACCACGCCTAAGCGCAAAGGACGTGGGCAAAGCCCGCATAGAGCTTGATTCCAAAGGTGAAGACCAGTGATAACAATGGCCGGGGTGTTCGCCCCGGCCGCTAACGCCACCTCGTAATATGCCGTTATCGCTGCAAAAAAATAAAATATGATGCTGAAAATGGTTTGACGTTTCAGGCTTGTACGCTGCCGGTGTTATCCCTTGGTATGAAGCCAATGTTACTTCACCGATATTTGAGTGAATTTCATTGACGTGAGAGTGAGCATCGACGCCATTAATGGGGCGAACGGCTTACGGCTTGTGCGGATAAAGATGCCTACATAGAGTTTAAGCGGCTGAATTAGAACGAGATTTACCCGGTTGATCTAGAGATCCTCTCTATACTGTAATTAACCGGAAAAACTGCGAAATATTCGTTGTTTTTTTCCGGCTAATTGCAAAAAATTGACCGGTAAAGTCTTATTATCAATAAGTTAGCGGTTTCCGGTTAATAAACGACGCTGACACTACCAATCCCCGATCCCTGTTCGAGCCAACTCAATACCCCAGCTCCAGCAAACTTCGGCTCAGAGTTCGATGACAGGCACCCTGATCAAAGCATCAGCCGGCTACCGCTGCGGCGACAAATCAACCCTTCGATCCTGCTAACGATCTATATCTACGGCTATCTCAACCGCATCAAGGCCGGCGCAGCGAACTTCGCCTACGGGGCATCGAAGGACGCTATAGATCTCAGAAATCACCTGCATCGTTGCGTCTTCGATCGTTCCTTCATTACGGCATAAAACCCAGCCGTGATCTGCAATCGCTCGCTCGAACGCCTTGGTACAAGCAACATGTTCTTCCAGCTTATGGATCACAGTACTGCTCAGCCCACGCCGTCGTGCCGCTGCCCTCGCCCATGAAATTTCAGGGGCGGTGACAACCCCGACATGCAGGTCTGGCACTCGCACGTTTCGATCGATGTTCAACTGTAGAATCTCTGCAAACGGGACTATCCGGCGAAACGCGGCATCAGACGGGTACCAGCGATCGATCAAGATAATGCTGCCTGGTGGCTGTTTAGCCAGCACGTGCTGGGAAATCCAGGTACGGCTATCAGCAAAGCGCTCACAAACCTCCAACTCCAAATCCCGGGTGGGATTTCTGACGAGTTTGTTCACAAGGGTCATTGTTTCACCCCTATAGGGATCGCTTTTTTTCTCGCAAAGTCGGATCACCTTTTTGTTGTCTGCCCTCAGTACTTTCGTAACGGCTTCCAAAAGTGTGGTTTTGCCGGCTCCCTTGGGCCCATCTAGAGAAACAAACAGCGGACGATTCATTTTTCACATAACGATTGATATACGGTTTTTTTGCCCTGTTCGTTCGCTGGAACCGCTTGGCGCGACTACGCGAATCGAGTGGAGGGCCCTTATGAACAGACATTGATGAACACTCTAACCCGGTTTCTGGCTAACGGGTCTCAAAATCCAGGGTTACAGCCGCTTATGAACATCGGTCATCGCCCATAAGTTAAATGGTGTACTGAGACAGATCCCCACTGCAGGTTCTGAGGCACGCTCATTTCAACGAATCGGATCATGAAGCATTTTTGATCCCCACTCAGGATGCCGGCTTGCAGACCTATCTTCGCGCACTGGACATTCGGCTCAGCTGAAACCATGACACCGATGACGCCCGGGCTGGCTTGCCAAATGCACAGGACGTGCTCAGGGGGCGAGTATTTCCTGAAGAAACTCAATGAACACATTGATGCGACTGGAACCACGATGATTGGGCAGGTACAGCGCATTGATACAAGTGCTCGCACTGCCAGGGTTGACCTCATACTGCTCCAGCACGCGCGTCAGGCGACCTGCGCTGACATCGTCTCGCACCAGCCAATCAGCCAATAGCGTCACCCCACCCCCGGCCAACGCTGCCTCGCGCAGAATGTCGGCGTTGTTACTTTGCAGCCGTCCCTGCACATTCAAGCGAATGATTTCCTCATCGCCCTGGAATGTCCAACTGTGGTGGCCCGTACAGTAATCAAAACGCAGGCATTGATGCTCCAACAGATCACGGGGGTGTCGGGGCAGTCCGGTACGCGTCAGGTATTCGGGACTCGCCACAACCCAACGCTGGAAATCGCCCAGGCGCTTGCTGACGATGTCATCACTGACGACCGATGAACCAAGACGCACTGACACATCTATTTGCTCGCTGAGCAGGTCACTGACCTCGTCGCTCAGCGAGAGGCTGATCTCCAGGCCAGGATGACGATCCAGCAGTCGCCCCAGATGAGGAGCGATGATGCGTCGGCCGAACTCCACCGGGACGCTGGCCCGTAAGCGTCCTTGAGCTTTGCTGCCACGGTCGGTCACGACGGAATCCGCTTCGTCGATGGCCTCGAGGATCACCACTGCCTTTTCGTAATAGTTCTGCCCCGCCACCGTGACGCTTGTGTTGCGCGTGGTGCGGTTCAACAAGCTGGCGCCCAGCTCGCTTTCCAGCCCCGCTACCTGCCGAGTCACAGACGAAGTGGAGATACCAAGTTTGCGCGCCGCTGACGAATAACCACCACAGCGTACGGTTTCGACAAACATTTTGAGCGCCAGCAACTTATCCATAAACGGCGTCCGGGATAAAAAAGGAAAGGTAGCGACTGTGCATGACCAGGCGTCGTACGTCTTGCATGGCTGTGCTCAATCAGTAGTGGATCAAGCCCGATATGAGCCGCTGAATCAGGATGGAGTGATGCCCATGATCCGATTGCCCATGCTCACCCCCCTGTCCCCCATGCGCCTGCCTTCTGCAAGTTGCTGTTTTTGCCAGGCCTGCAGGGCTTTATCGAGGTCGCCAATGTTGTCGATTGCTTGCGCCAGGAACAGTGCATTGCGGGCCGCCTTGGCCGTGCTTGCGGCGGTATGAGGTCGCGGCACAAAAGCGGCATCGCCGGTCAACAGCACACGTCCGAACACCATTTGAGGAACGTTGAGATCAAGGATCGCCTGGACAAAAATGTCCTTGGTCTGGCGAATCAATTCGCGAAAAGCCGGGTTCGCATGCCGCTCCGCCATTTCCCGTATGTAAGCCTCCTGCTCCGCAGCCAAAGCCCCCGGTGGAATGGAGTGGCTACGCCGCTGGCCGTCGCGATCAGTGAGCACGGCGTCCAGTTCCGGCCCTTGCGCGGCTTTCAAATACCACAGCCAGTTGAACCGGCGCTCGCCAGGATCAACGGAGCCGTTCAAGCCCGGCACCATGTATTCCAACATCAGCGATCCAGGGTCCTGTTGAAAAACAAAATCCTGGTAAAGCTGCGTCTTGGCGAAGTCAGGAAGTCGGTCTTCATCGACAAGTCCACGCCAAACCACATAGCCCGAATAGCTATGTTGCGCCCCGGGCAACACTATATTTCGCACAGATGAACCCGCACCATCGGCCCCCACCAGCAGGTCTGCCTGGGCACGACTGCCGTCGGCAAAAAACGCGGTCACTCGGTGCTCATTCTGAGCCAGATCCACCAGCGTCTTGCCACGGTGATAATGCTCGACAGGAAATGCAGAAAATAACGAGCCGTACAGTGTGTTCCAGGACGTCTGCGTTTGCGGAGTCGGTTCTTTATGCACGACGGTACCGGCTCGATCCAGATACAAACGATCATGGGACCGGACACCTAGCGCACGGGTATGTTGGATGCCCGCATAGCGGAAATGCTGCAAGACATCCGCTTGCAGAACAATGCCACCGCCACGGCTATCCATTGCCGCGGGGGATCGCTCGAAAACATCGACTTGCCAGCCAATCGCCCGCAACGCCGTGGCGGCAAACAGTCCTCCCAGAGAACCACCGATGACCAGGGCCTTTGGTACATCCGGACTCTTCATTACCCTTCTCCTTGCAGAGTGGTGATTCCCACACCAACCGGTTTTGAGCTGCGTTATGGCAGCGCCGGATAGTCGATGTACCCCTTGGCATCGCCACCAAAAAAGCTGTTACCGTCCGCCAGGTTGAGCTCGGTACGCCCGCGCAGGCGGGCGGGCAAGTCGGGGTTGGCAATGAACGGGCGACCGAAAGCGATGAGGTCGGCACGCCCCTGCGCGATGGCCAGTTCAGCGGTTTCTCCGGTGTAACCACCCGCCAGCATCAGAACGCCGTGGAAGTCAGTACGCAGCTGTTTGATGATGGCTTCCCAGCGCGGATCATTACTTTCATCGAGCACCGTGCCGACCATCATCGGTTCCACCAGGTGCAGGTAAGCGAGATTCCATTGATTGAGCCGGGAAGCAATGTAGCCAAAGGTCTGTTCCGGGGTGTCATCGCCCATCCCCATGAAACGTCCCATCGGTGTCAGGCGCACAGCAACGCGTTCGGCACCTATTTCTTCGGTCACCGCTTGCACGACTTCGAGCAGTAGCCGCGCACGGTTTTCAATACTTCCACCGTAGCGATCGCTACGCTGATTGCTATCGCTGTTGATAAATTGGTCCAGCAGGTAGCCATTGCCCGCGTGGATTTCCACGCCGTCCATACCGGCCAGAAGCGCATTGCGCGCGGCCTTGCGGAAGTCGGAAACGATCGCTTCGATCCCCGGAATGTCCAGTTCCTGAGGTACAGGTACATCACCCCACACCCCCTCACCCTTCTCATTCAGGATGAAGGTCTTGCCGGGGACCGGCTGTGCGGTCGGTGCCACCGGTAAGCCGCCGTCGGGTTGAAACACGGGGTGTGACACCCTCCCCACATGCCAGAGCTGCAGGAAAATGCGCCCACCCTCTGCATGCACGGCTTCGCTGACCGCTTTCCAGCCGTGAATCTGCTCGTCGCTATGGATGCCGGGCGTCCAGGCGTAACCCTGACCCTGCTGCGAAATCTGAGTAGCCTCGGTAATGATCAACGCGGCACTGGCGCGCTGGCGGTAGTACTCGACGTTCATCGATGTCGGTACGTTGCCGGGCTGCCCCGCCCGTGAGCGAGTCAGAGGGGCCATGGCGACACGGTGATTGAGGTTGAGTTGGCCGAGTTTGATTGGGCTGAACAAGTGACGAGACATGATGATTTCCTGAATGGATCGGGATTGAACAAGCGGCTCAAGCTGCCTGGTTTCGTTTCAGTATCTGGATCATTATTTCGGTGGGTTGCGCGCCACTGATCACGTCATCCGCGATCTGAATACTCGGCACCGAGCGCACCCCGGACGCCTTGATTTGCTCTTCGAGTTTCAAGACTTCAGCAGTGCCTTCATCGGTGTTGAGAAAGTCGACAATGGCCCCTCGGTCCAGCCCTGTTTCGCCACCGATATCGGCCAACACATTAAGGTCGCCGATATCCCGCCCCTCGCCGAAGTACGCCTTGAAAATGGCCTTGACCAGGAATGAAGCGTCTTTACCCGCCTGTTGCTCCCGCCATACCAACCGATGCGCTGCCATGGTGTTGGGGGTTGTTTCGACACGCTCATAATGGAAGCCAAGGCCGACGGCCTTACCGGCGTGGGTGACCTGCGCGTCCATGGCCTGGCTGCGCGCCCAACTGCCGAATTTGCCAGAGCGATAGGCTTTACGATCCATGCCTCGAACAGGCATGTCCGGGTTCAATTGGTAAGGCAGGAAACTGATTTGGCGGTCAGTTGAAAAAACCGAAGCGGCAAGCGCGCGTTCGAGATTCACCTCACCGATCCAGCACCATGGGCAGATGAAGTCGTAAGTCACCTGAATAGTGGATGAGTGCAAACTCATGACGGTCTCCTTGGTTGAATGTTTTCACATCCCCAAGGTAAGCGTCCGGCGCCCCCCGGAGAATCCGCCTGCCACGCAACGTTGCTTTTCGCAAAACGCAACGATGAGGTGATCTGCGCGCCGGCGCACTGCCGTCGTTGCGCCCGGCGCAATGTAGCGTTGCGCCTTGATGGGGTACTCCATCACAAGCGCCCTGTTTAAGCTCTCTGAGCAGAAAGTCGCCGTACGCCAATCGCACGCGGCGGATTGAAAAATCTGTCGTTTACTCAGTTCGAGAGGTTAGGCGATGAAGCGCAAGACGATCATCGGTGCCGTTCTGGCGCTTGGCGTGGTGGGGATAGGGTTCGCGTTCTGGATGATGTGGAGGCCGGAAATAGCTACTGCCGGCCAGCCTCAGAGTGCCGGACGCGAAACCCTGGACAGAGGCCGGCGCATCGTCGAAGCGGGAGACTGCGCGGTCTGCCACACGCGGCCAGGAGGCGATTACATGGCGGGCGGATTGCCATTGAAAACGCCCTTCGGAACACTTTTCACCACCAACATCACCCCGGACCGGGAAACCGGTATCGGCAAGTGGTCGCTGGAGGCCTTTGAACGAGCCATGCGTGAAGGCATCGCCCGCGACGGTCACTTTCTCTATCCGGCTTTCCCGTACGTGCATTATCGAAAGTTGAGTGATGCCGATATCGCGGATGCCTACGCCTTCCTGATGAGCGTGGACCCGGTCAAATACACCGCACCTGAAAACCATATGGTTTTCCCCATGAACTTCCGTGCGCTGGTGTCTTTCTGGAACTTGCTGTTCCTGCATGGGGATCCGTTGGAACCACTTCCCGACCGGTCAGCGCAATGGAACCGCGGACGCTATCTGGTCGAAGGCGCGGGACACTGTTCATCCTGCCATTCGCCCCTGAATCTGATAGGCGGCGAGAAGAGCAGCGAACTGTTCAACGGCAGTATCGTCGACGGCTGGACGGCCCCCTCCCTGCGCGGGATGGCCGAAGCGCAACACCCCTGGAATGAAGCCCAATTGGTCGCCTATCTGACGGGCAAGGTCGCCGAAGATCACAGTGCGGCGGCGGGCCCGATGTTGCCGGTCAGCCTGAGCATTGCGCAATTGCCGGTGGAAGATGCCCATACCATCGCCCGCTATATTCTTGACCTCAAAAAAACCTCTTCGGACGTGACGTTACCGCCCTGCTCCCCTGAGGCCAAGCCCAGTGCCAAGGCGTTGCCGGGTGCGTCGCTGTTCGACGGTGCCTGCGCAAGTTGCCACGGCTCCGCCGCCCCCATGCGCGCCATTGAATCGAGGCCCGCTCTGGCAAACACCAGCGCAGTGACGGCGGACTCGCCACGTAACCTGATCCAAACCATCCTGCAGGGCATCCCGATGTCCACCGCCGCTTCCAGCCACTACATGCCTGCGTTCGCAGACAGTCTGGATGACTCCCACCTCGCCGCAATTGCCGAGTACTTGCGCAACGAGAGCTGCCCGACCAGACCCTGGACGGACCTCGACAAGACAATCAAGAGCATTCGGGCTCAGGAGTAGCAACCGTGATCACACTCGACATCAACGGCAAGACGCATGAACTGGACATCCCGCAAGACATGCCGCTGCTGTATGCCCTGCGCAACCAGGTAGGGCTCAATGGCACGAAATTCGGTTGCGGTTTGGGTCAGTGCGGCGCTTGCACCGTTTTAGTGAACGATAAACCGGTTTTTTCATGCCTGACACCCTGCGGCGCGCTGGCGGGCAAATCAGTGCGCACAGTGGAGAGTCTGGGCAGCGCCGACAACCCGGGGCCGTTGCAGAAAGCCTTTATCGACGAACAGGCGGCCCAGTGTGGTTATTGCATCGCGGGGATGATCGTACGAGCGCAGGCTCTATTGGAGGCGAACCCTCATCCGGACGATGAAACGATCCGTCGCCACATGGCTCCCAACCTGTGCCGCTGTGGCACTCATGTGCGGATCCTTGCCGCTATCAAGTCGGTCATCGCGCAGGGAGACAAGGTATGAAATCCTCTGCGCAAAACGTCGATCTGAGCCGCCGCGCCTTCGTGATAAACGGCACGTTGGTGATGGGATTCGCAATGCTCCCGGGTATCCCGCGTGCCTTCGCTGACACCGAAGTGGACACCTTGGGGACGGCGATCCTGGCGCCGGATCTGCCAGGCAGCCTGCGGGCCACGCCCAATCTGGACGCCTGGATCCGCATAGACGCGAAAGACGGCATCACCGTCTACACCGGAAAAGTGGAGCTGGGCACTGGCGTCAAGACCGCGCTCCTGCAAATCGCCGCTGAACGCCTGGAAGTATCACCTGGTCTCATCCGTTTTCTCACTGCCGACACTGCGCTGACACCCAATGAGGGTTATACCGCCGGCAGCCATACGATCGTCGACAGCGGCACTGCATTGTTCAACGCCGCGGCCCAGGTGCGTCAGTTGTTACTCGAATCCGCGGCACGCCAATGGCGATGCAACATCGACAGCCTGAGCACGCGGGACGCTGTGATCTACGATGGGCAAGGCCGCAGCATGACCTACATACAAGCGGTGGTCGGGGTTCAATTGCATCGCTTCGCATCGGCGAGTTCCCCCTTCAAGCCAGCCAGCAGTTTCACCCTGATCGGCAAATCATTGCCTCGGCTGGACATCCCGGCCAAGGTCAGCGGCGGTGCGGCCTATGTGCAGGACATGCGCCTGCCCGATATGCTGCATGCTCGCGTGATACGTCCCCCCCGGCGCGGCAGTCAGCTACTGGACATTGACGAGGCCGCCCTCAACAAACTCCCCGGTGTGGTGAAGCTGGTCCGTAACGGCAGTTACCTCGCCGTGGTCGCCTCCGATGAATGGCTGGCGGTCAAAGCGATGCGCGAGGGCTACGGCACTGCCCGCTGGACAGAAGGTAATCCGCTACCTGACTCGACACATATCCATCAACTCCTCACCGAGCTGCCAGCGCGGCGCTACCCGGTGAGCGCCAAGGGTAACCTCACGCAACCTGAGTCGCGTGCGTACAAGGCACGGGTGACCAAGCAATACCTGATGCACGGTTCCATTGGGCCGTCTTGCGCTGTGGCGTGGTTCAAGGATGGGACGCTGACCGTCTGGACCCACACCCAGGGTGTTTATCCTCTGCGCATGGGCATCGCCGAGATGCTAGGTCTGCCTGTGCAGCAGGTACGCTGCATCCATGCTGAAGGCTCCGGCTGCTATGGTCACAACGGCGCCGATGACGCCGCCGCCGATGCCGCGTTGATCGCCATGGCCCTGCCTGGCAAACCAATACGGGTGCAATGGATGCGCGAACAGGAAAATCTCTGGGAGCCCTACAGCTCGGCAATGCTGGCCGAAGTGGAAGCGGGACTGGATGACAGTGGGCGTCTTCGTGACTGGAAATACGAGCTCTGGAGTACTCCGCACAACGAACGCATCATCAATGCCGGGCGTCTGTTACCGGCGTGGCTATTGGCCAAACCCTTCACCCCTGCCCCTTCAGTCCCGATCGCCCAACCCGAGGGTGACGGCGACCGTAACGCGGTTCCGTTGTATGAGATACCCAACCTGCAGGCTGACCTGAATTTTGTGCTGACCATGCCATTCAGGACTTCGGCCATGCGTTCGCTCGGTGCTCATATCAACGTGTTCGCCATCGAAAGTACGGTGGATGAACTGGCGGCTCGGGCCGCTGTGGATCCGGTGCAGTTTCGCCTGAATCACTTGAGCGATTCGCGAGCACGGGCGGTGGTGGATCGCGTGGCCAGTGCGTTCCGCTGGCCGCAAAAAGCAACAGGCCCCGGCAGTGGAATCGGCTTCGCCTTCGCACGCTATAAAAATATCATGGGTTACTGCGCCATCGCCGTGCAGTTGCATGTACAGCGCCAGACCGGGCAAGTGACGATTGATCGGGTGGTTGCCGCCGTCGATGTGGGGCAAATTGTCAGCCCCGATGGGCTGCTCAATCAGATTCAGGGCGGCATCGTGCAGTCCGCCAGCTGGACGCTCTATGAACGAATCCTCTATGACGCCGGTGGCCTGCATAGCTTCGATTGGAGTGGCTATCCGATCATGCGTTTTCCCGAGGTGCCGAAACAGGTCGAGATCCACATGATCGATCAGCCGGATCAGCCATTTCTCGGTGCCGCGGAAATCGTCCAGGGCCCCATGGCCGCAGCGCTGGGCAACGCCATCAGCGCTGCCACCGGCAAGCGTTTGCTTGATCTTCCGCTGGCTCGACGTGGCTGGCAGGAAGCGTTGGGATCATGAGCGATCCTGACGTGCTGAATCGGTCGCCTATCGCACACTCGGAATAAAAAAAGGCGGTGAAGGATCACTTGCACCGCCCTACCCCAATCAAGGGAAATGTTTCTCTTCTATAAAACATGCCGTTGGAAGAGAACGGCATGTACACGCAACACTCCTGAAAGCGCTGCCTGTCAGTTAAGCGGGCCGCTAACCCGCTGAATATACTTTCACTTCCGTTCTATCGGATAACGCCTAAAACAATGCCAATCGGTAATTAATGATTATCCGATTTTCGTCTTGTTGGCGGGTGTTTGGGATGTTGTTTCGTACCATTGCGTTTTTCCACATGACGCTAATGCCTTTTAACGGTCCCGATTGCACGACATAGGCCAGCGTTATATCGCGTTCCCACTCACTGGAATTGCTGGAAGCGATGGTATTGATGTCATCACCTTTAACGTATACAACCCCCGCCGTCGCACCGGGCAAGCCCAGTTTCGCGAAGTCGAAAGCGTAGCGTGCTTGCAAGGACTTCTCGCCAGCGTGCACGAACTTCTGAACCTGCATTTCCGTGATGGTGTAAGTGGTTGGACCGTCACCCTGGTTTAAATAAGGGAAATCGCTTTTTCCGTTGCTGACCTCATAGCCGGCTCCGAAGGAGTGACCGGCAACGGCATAGGTAAATAATCCACTGAACAGGTTATTGTCGACTTTGCCTTTTATCGTATTACCGCCGTAGTAGCCTGTCGTAAAGTAAGCAGGGTCATGGCCGTTTGCACCATCATCTTGGCTATTGAAATATCGAATATCACTGGTCAGAACGCCCGAACCTATTGCCCAGTTATGAATCAGCCCTAGAAAGTGTTGCTTATAAAAATCTTCAAGGTTGCCGTAATAATATTGCAAGGTCAGATCTTTGGTCAGTTTGTAATCGCCACCCGCATAAATGAATTTATTGCTGAAGCGACCGGTGACAGGATTGTTGGCACCCGCAATTGACATGTTTTCGTTATTGCTGGAGTTCCGGCCCTTGACCCCGTCAATTTGCCCTCCTACCAGGGTCAGATCCTTGATGTCCGCGGAGGTAACCTGGGTTCCCTGCCAGGTTTGCGGCAGCAAACGCCCGTCATTACTGAAGATAACCGGCAGTTTCGGGACCAGAGTACCAAGCTTCAACTCGGTCTTGGATATCTTCACTTTCCCGGTCAATCCCAGGCTGGAAAAATCGTCAACCGCATGGTTGCCGTCGCTTGGAAACACCACACCACCGAAGTTGGTACCCGTTGGATTGCCATGTTTGCCGGCGCTTGAATCGAGCTTTACGCCCAACATGCCTAAAGCATCGACACCGAACCCTACAGGGCCTTGGGTGTATCCGGAGATGAATTCCAGCTGGAAAGCCTGTCCCCATTCCGCTTGATAACTTTGATTGGCGGCTTTCTGCGCGGGTGTTGCAGAGTCACGATAATCGCTGTTGATATAGTAATTACGCAGTTTAAGCGCAGCCTTACTATCATCAATGAAACCAGCCGAATGGGCTTGCTGCGCCAATACACACATGGCAGCCGCAACGGTAAAAGAACATTTCATTTATGCGCACCAAAGTTGAGGTTATTATTTTTGTATTAACTATTCAGCGATTTTTCAGGCACAAATTTCCAAACAGCGCACGGAGCATGAGCGCTGTTATTCATAAATTATTTATTGCAGGCAGCCACTACATGGATCAATCAGCTTTGAGTTGAGCCTTCCATGTTGCCGGCGTACCCAGTTCAGAGTCGACCAACTGATTTTCGAATCGATTGCGCTCACTGATGGCACTGGCGGAGCGATCGGTAATGGAAAACCAGAAAATACCGATGAATGCTACGGCCATTGAAAACAGGGCCGGATATTCATAAGGGAACCAGGCTTGCTGATGATGAAGGATCTTGACCCAAACGGTTGGACTGAGAATGCACAGGGTGATTGCCGATACCAGCCCCAACGATCCGCCAATTACGGCGCCACGGGTCGTCAAGCCTTTCCAGTAGATCGATAACAACAGTACCGGAAAGTTGGAACTTGCGGCGATGGAGAACGTTAAGCTCACAATAAAGGCGATGTTTTGCTTTTCAAATGCAATCGCCAGGATGATCGACAACACACCCAGTACGATGGTCGTAACACGAGAGACGCGCATTTCGTCACGGTCGCTGGCGGTGCCGCGGCGCAAAGCATGTGCATAGAGATCATGAGAAACAGCTGACGAGCCAGCCAGGGTCAACCCTGCGACTACCGCCAATATCGTCGAGAACGATACCGCACACATGAATCCAAGGAAGACATTACCGCCGACGTTATGGGCGAGGTGAATGGCAACCATGTTAACGCCACCCAATATTCCACCTGATGCATCGTGATAGGCAGGATTGCTCGCAACCAGGGCGATGGTGCCAAAGCCAATGATGACAATCAGCGCATACCCTATGCCGACAAGACCGGAGGCATAAAGAATGCTTTGGCGCGCGGCTTTAACGTCACCGACCGTGAAAAACCGCATGAGAATATGTGGAAGACCCGCCGTACCGAAGACCAGTGCCAACCCCAGGGAGATGGCGGATACTGGGTCGGTAATCAAACCTCCGGGGCTCATGATTGCCCCATGGGATGGATGAACCTGAGTGGCTTGAGCGAACAATTGGTTCAGGCTGAATCCGAACTCGGATAACACCATGAGAGCCATGAAAACACATCCGGTCAGCAGTAACACTGCCTTGATGATCTGAATCCAGGTAGTTGCCAGCATTCCGCCAAAGAACACATAGATGACCATCAGCGTACCGACGAGCAGTACAGCCGCGGTGTAATCAAAGCCGAACAGCAGTTCCACCAGTTTTCCAGCGCCTACCAGTTGAGAGACCAGGTAAAGCAGCACGATCACGATAGAGCTGGACGCCGCAAAAGCTCGTATGGGTCTTTGCTTCAGCCTGTAGGACAGAACGTCCGCCAGGGTGTAGCGCCCAAGGTTGCGCAATGGCTCCGCGATCAGGAACAGAATGATCGGCCAGCTTGCAAGAAAGCCGATTGAGTAGATCAGCCCATCGAAGCCACTGGTAAAAACCAGGGCGGAGATGCCCAGTAACGACGCTGCGGACATGTAGTCTCCGGCGATGGCCCAACCATTCTGGAAACCGGTAATTTTGCCGCCTGCCGCATAGTGATCGGCAATACAATTGTTTTTACGCGCGGCCCATCGTGTGACAAATAGAGTGAATACGACGAACGCCAGGAACATGCCTATGGCAATGGGGTTATGTTTGGGCACCGCGGCAGGGACATCGCTCGCGTATACAGTTGCCGAAGTAAGGATGGCCGAGAAGGTAATAAGAAGACGCTTCATTTTTTGAAGCTCCTGATGATTGTCTTTATTTTTGGGTCGTAGCAGGTGTTAGTGCGCCATACGTAGACAGCAACGAGAAGAACCGTAAAAGCGAGCATTGCGAAGCCAATCGGCACGCCCCACGTCATGGGTTGACCTTCGGTGATAGGTGTACCCAAGCGGGCAGGAATAAAGGCCAGCGAAAGAATAAAGCCGAAATATACCGCCAGCATGAGAGCAGTCATGCTCCACGAAAATATTCGTCGCTGTTTTACCAATGCACGAAACTGCGGGTTTTCGAGAATCGGATTTTGAATAGTGTCTTCAAGCTGTTCAGCGGACACGGCCGGGCCACCGTCTTGCGGATATGCATGTTCCATGGTTCTCTCCTGCGAAGGGCGTGTAACTGAATTAAAACTTCACGGGCACTGCGGTTTCACGCATCACGGCTTCTGGAGTCCGGTACAACTCAGCCATTTCGCGCTCTTCCTCGCTTTTCAATTGCGCCTGCATATACGCGCCAAGATGCCTGGCGTGCTGAACTATCGAGGCGCCGAAACGGCAGCGTTGTTCGCTGTAGTCCACCAAGGCATCTTCAACGGATGCATGTCGCTCAAGTGCTTCGACGATTGCCAAGGCATCACCGGCCGCCTTGGTGACACCCATCCCGCAATGAGGACGGACCACAAATGCAGCGTCGCCGAGCAGAGCGACTCGTCCGAAATTCATCTTCGGCACTTCCAGGTCGTAAATCGGCTGGAACAGCGGTTGCGTTGCTTTCTTCACGACTTCGGCAAACTGCGGGGCAAGTAGCGTATCGGCGGACTTATACATATTGGCGAGCACATCACGACGTATCAGTGCCGGAGGAATTCCACCTTCAAACTGTTTACCGCTCTCATCCCGGAGCAGATCCTTCAACTCATCGTCGCCGCTGGTGCGGTACCAGACAAAATTGTAACGACGCTCTCCTGCAAGGGTGCTGTTCGACTGGCCAGCAACTGGATACCCCAAAATTTGCTCGCGCGGGGGTAAACAGAACGCAAATTTATCGAAGAGCGATGCGTGGGCGGAGTCGGAAAGAACACCTTCATCGACCAACCCGCGCCATGCGATATAGCCGGCGTATTGTAGGTGTAAGTCAGGTAAAAGCTGCTGGCGAATCGTCGACCGGAATCCATCGGCAGCAATAATGATGTCCGCTTGATGAGTTGTGCCATCAGCCAATGTGACACTGGCATGGGACTCCGTGCTTTCGACCGAGACGACGCTGCCACCGCAACGATAGAGCGAGTCTGGAAAAGCGGCGCGAAGAACCTGGTACATCTTCCCCCACGCAGTCAGCGTTTGCGGGAGCGCGTTCTCGAGTACGACATCGCCGTCCTGGTCCAAAGTGACGCGCAACAGCACATCGATACCTACCGACGCATCGAGTGGGATACCCGCAGCAGCCATCGCCTCGAACAATTCAGGATGTGTAACGATCCCTGCGCCACGTCCAGCGAGTTCGTCCGGAACACGTTCGAAGACTTCTACATCCCAACCTTTGCGTAGCAACATGTTCGCTGCAAACAGACCTCCCAGCGATCCACCTACGACAATAGCGCGGCGCTTGTTCGACATATTAATCATGGCTGCACCTCCACAGTCGCAGCGGCATAGGCGGTGTAGGAGCCGACGGCTTCAATCTCGGAGGCCGGGAAGTTGAGTTCGATGGTGACACCTGAAGGATCTTCGATGAAGACCTGATGCAGGCCCAGGCTCGGAACGGTGCGATCACGCCAGGCAATGCCTTGCGCTTTGAAGACGCTCCAGAACTCAACCAGGCCTGTTACCAGAAAAGCAATGTGATCAACGGTTCCAGTGCCCTTCAACGGGATTTCTTTGTCGCCGAGATACTTCTTCAAACCCTCGGGGTTGGAGGGATCGATCCCGATAATGTGGACCGTACCAAAGTCTTGCTCATCCCCTCCCATGTACAACCACACGCCAGGAAAGTCGAACGGCGGCCGGTAACCGGGGGTGAAACCGAGCACCCTTTCATAAAATTGGCTGGACTTTTCCAGGTCGAACGACCGGATCGAGTAATGAGCGAGTTTTCGGACTTGCATGGTGCCTCCAACTGTTTTTGTAGTTATTTATCAGTCGATAAACAGTAAGGCCTGACGAAATTGAAGTAAATAGCCGGAGGACCAAATTTTTTGAGGACTGCCCCTGAACCACGTCGTGGTGTCGTCTCGGCAGGGCGAGTTCCAGGTGTTTGGAAAGGGCTTTTCAGAGCGAAATAGCGGGGTGCGCGCCCTCCCACCACCTATCCAGCTAAAGGCTGAAACAGGTGATGAGTGGTCGACAAAAAAGAAGGGTGGCAGCAGGATGTCATTAGGTGGGCAAGCGGAAAAATCAATTCAAGCGAGGCATTTCGCCGAGGTCGTTGTCGACTTGAGCCAATACATGGGGACCGCCATTGAGGAACGCATCGACCATCTGCTCTATCAGCGCGTCAATGTCCTCGGTCACTGGAAGATCGTAGATCCATTTGCGCACGCCAATATAGAAAATGCTGGCATGCAAACTCCAGATCAGTTCGAGCTCTTTTTCATTGATCGTTTCACCGGAGGAAGGCGCCAGACCATGGGCATGGCGAATTTCCGCAATAACAGGAATGAAGACTCGCTCACGCAATTTGGCCAGATACCGATCGTTGATGCCTTCACGGGTCAACCCGGCGAAAACGAAAATGCGAATCCATTCTCGCCGCAGAATCACGTTTGCGTATGAGGTATAGAAACGAACCAGGCGAGCCTGAAGGGGCTGCGAACGATCCTTGATCATCGTCTCCCAAGAGGCATCCCACTGATATACCTCGTCGTAAACACGGTCAATCAATGCTTCTTTGCTGGGGAAATAGCGATAGAGCAACGGCTGGGTAACGTCCAGTTGCCGCGCCAGCTCACGAGTACTTCCCGAGAATCCGCACGTCGCAAAGTGCTCGATGGCTTTCTGCACGATCTGCTTTTCCCGGACCTCTGGCGAAAGGCGCCGAGTCGCCGCTTTGACGGTACCCTGTGAGTTCGCTGATTTTTCCGGCGCTTTCTCGTCTACGTTTTTTGAGTCTTGCATAACGCCTCACTAGAGCTTCATCGAGGCATCATACAAAACAAAAGAATGCGCTGGCTATGAACCCGCCCCGGCTTCTGAGGACGCCAGCAGATCAATTCCTGGGGAGGTGTTCAGGCCCCAGTAATTCACAGATGAAATCGATAAAAGCATTGACGCGTTTGGAGCCGCGATGATTGGGAAGATACAGCGCGGAAATGGCCGAACTTGCATCGTTGGGATTGATCACAAAAGACTCGAACAACGACGTCAAGTTGCCGCTGTCGATATCATCGTCGACAAGCCAATCAGGTAACAGCGCCACCCCACCGCCGGCCAGTACAACTTCGCGCAAAACCTCCGCATTGTTGCTTTTGAAGCGGCCTTCAATGGGTACTCGCGTCTCCTCACCGTCCTTTTGGAACGTCCAAACCTGCTGCTTTGACCCGTAACTGAAGCGCATGCACTCGTGCTGCAGCAGGTCCAGAGGCTGTTCGGGAAAGCCATGCGTATTCAAGTACGCGGCGCTGGCAACCGCCCGACGCCGAAAATGACCGATGGTACGACTGACCACACCATCCATCGCTGCTGCCGATCCCAACCGTATCGATAGGTCAACGCGCTCGCCGAGCAATTCGACGATGTCGTCAGAAAGTGTCATGTCCAACACCAACTGCGGGTAACGCTTCAACAGCGAGGCGATATGCGGAGCAATGAGACGACGTCCAAGCGCCACCGGCACAGAAATACGCAGATGCCCTGCAGGGACTTCCCCACGGTCAGTGACTGAGGCATCCGCTTCGGCCACAGCATTGAGCACCTCCCGCGCTTTCAAATAGTAGGCGGCACCGGCATCTGACAATGAGATTTGACGGGTGGAGCGGTTAAGCAGGACAGCGCCCAGTTCAGCCTCAAGCCCATCGATCATCCGAGTTACAGATGACGTAGCCATGCCTAATTGTCGTGCGGCAGAAGAAAAACCCTTCGAATCCACCGCCTGGACGAACATTTTCAATGCGAGCAGCTTGTCCATGACACTCCTTGAGTTACCGGGCGCTGATTGGGAACGGTGCGCCTATTTCACTGATTGGATTTGATAACTAACTTGGGGCGCCCTCCCCAATCACTTGTCCAGGCGACGGATTTACTCAGTGGGTCTGCCCGCTTCTACGGGACACCATCAAGAACGCGGTCAGAGTGGCCAGTGACAATGCACTTCCGACGGCGGCAATCGCCAACCAGCTGAAGTGTTCATAAAGCGAGCTGGCCACCGAGGAGCCGATCGCCCCGCCAATGAAGATGCTGATCATGTACAACGCATTCAGACGGCCTCGGTTGGCAGTGCCCAAGGCGTAGACGGCTCGTTGCCCAAGCACCATGTTCATCTGCACGGCAAAATCCAGCGCGATACCCGTAACCGCTAACCCGATCACACCGTAAAAAGGATTGATGAAGGCCGGCAGGAAACTCACTGCGCCCAATATCATGGCCAACTGTGAGGCTCGTCGAGTGTACCCTGCATCGGCGAGTCGACCACTGATAGGTGCGGCGATTGCGCCGATGGCGCCGACCAGAGAGAAAATCGCAATCTGACTTTGCGTGAGGCCGAACTCCCGGCTCAACACCAGGGGGACAGCAGTCCAGAACAAACTGAACGCGGCAAACATCAACCCTTGATAGAGCGCTCGCTGACGCAATACAGGCTCGCGGCAAAACAGTTGTCCAAGGGACTTCAGCAACTGACCATACGACGCGCGATGGGTCGGTTGCCATTTCGGCATGGTCATCCCGATCACCATGGAGATGACGAGCATCAACGCAGCCGCGCCGATAAATACTGCCCGCCAACCAAAATGGTCAGCAACCAGGCTCGACAGCGGCCGCGCAAGCAGGATCCCCAACAGCAAGCCCCCCATGATCCCTCCCACCACTCGGCCGCGAGACTCTTCCGGCGCCAGATGCGCGGCCAATGGAATCAGCATTTGCACGGAGACCGAGCTGAAACCGATGAGTGCCGAGACGACAAGAAACACACTCGGCTGCCTGGCCAAACCAGCGGCGATCAGGCTGAAGATTGTAACCACGATCGTCGCGATCATCAGTCGGCGGTTTTCCATGAGGTCCGCCAAGGGAACCAGGAAAAACAATCCGAGTGCGTAACCAATTTGAGTCAGCGATACGATAAAGCTAGCGCTGCCATTCGACATGCCGATATCCGGGGCGATCAAGCTGATAATGGGTTGCGCGTAATAGATGTTGGCCACGATCGCACCACAACAAAACGCAAAGAGGAGCACCATTCCCCTCGTCATTGAAGCTTTTGTTATCGCCGCTGCTGTGCCGCTTGTTGAAACGCTCATGCCATGAACTCCTGAGGTTCGACAGCGGTGACTTTCCAATAAAGGTCACCCGCCTGATGTTTGTCAGGTCACAAAATAGGCGGCACGCCCCAACGAGAGAATATGGACATGGCGCAACGTCATGTTGCGTCGTGCGCAAAAGCTGCCTGGGCGCAATCAACGCCTCCCGTGTGCATCATTGGCGTAAATTGCCCGCACTCACCTTTCCAGGTCGATGCCCATACGGCACCTGTCCTTCATGTGATTGACCTACCCCCCCTTTTCAACGCCCATCGACAAGCCGTTCGTGTTGAGCGCAGACTATTATTAATCGGTCGATTATTAATGCTTTCAACCCAAAAACACTCCTCTCCCTTCTTAACCGCTTCGAGTGTGGGTCGTCGATTTCGAGCTCACGAACGGGCGTACTTCACCGCTTTGGATAGGCTCCGTTTTGGAAGTGCGTGCCTATCATCCCCTATCCCTTGTCACGCTGACGTCGACACTGACCGATGTGAATACACCACGGGACACCTTACTGCTGCTTGAACAACAATATGAGCAGAGCCGTTGCGGCAAGCAACGCCCCCATGAGGAACGTGCTGCCTGCCCCAAAGTGCTGCCATAGCCAGCCCGCAAGAACACTGGCGATCAGCATGCATACACCACTGACCAAATTGAAAATACCGAACGCGGTGCCCTTGAGTGCATGGGGGGCATTGTCGGCCACCAACGACGCAAGAATGCCTTGACTGAACCCCATATGAAGCCCCCACAAGGCAACGCCCAGCATCATCATGATTACAGAACTGGATTGAGCCAGTAGCAGATCCGCCAAGACGAGCAAGACCATCCCCACGTAGAGCAACTTCGCTCGACTGATCCGATCGGATAGCCAGCCGGCCGGGTAAGCGGACAACGTATAGAAAAGCGCCATGACCACCATCACCAGCGGAATCCAGGCGACCAACAGGCCTGTCTGTTGCGCTCGTAGTACAAGAAATGCCTCGCTGAAACGAGCCAGCGTAAACACCCCTCCAATGATGACGATCCACCAATACCCGGAAGAGAAGTCGTCAAGGACTCTCCAGTGAATTGGAGATCGAAATGTGTGTTCGGTCGGGAGGTGTGTGGGTTCTTTTACTCCTGTGACAATGAGAACCACCGCCACTGCTGCCGGAATAACTGCAAACCACAGGACTAGCTGTATATCTGCGAGCCATAACATGAGCACGATGGCCAGAGCAGGGCCAAGAACAGCCCCGACGGTATCCATCGACTGCCGCAGCCCAAAACAGGCGCCACGGATTTCTGGTGGCGCCACATCTGCGATCAGAGCATCTCGTGGTGCCCCTCGAATGCCTTTGCCAATTCGATCCAGAAAACGCGCTGTAAAGAAAACTTCAACCGAGTGAGCGAGAGGAAAAAGGGGTTTGGACAACGCGGCTAAACCATATCCAAGCAAAAGCAATCCTTTGCGCCGCCCGATAAAATCGCTGAAAGCACCGGAGAAAATCTTGACGAGCATGGCGGTCGACTCGGCAATCCCCTCGATCACCCCGACGGTCAATGCACTCGCACCCAATGTCGTAACCAGAAACACCGGCAGCAAGCTGTGTACCAACTCAGAAGACAGGTCCATGAAAAGGCTGACAAAACCCAACGTCCAGACAATGCGAGGAATACGAAGACGCTCGGCGTTGGTGTGAGGACTTTCGGTACTCATATTTTCAACCTGAATCGTCCTTGCTGCTGTAGACACAAATGACCGGCAGCCTGGGTCGGTTTCTGCCCGTCACGGTAGGCAGAAACCGGCCAGAAACTGTCTGTCGCGTCCAGGTTCAAACCATTTTGCACGTCAACCAAGCACTCCAGAACAGGCTGCGGAAGAAACGAGTCGCGTCCCCGAATCCGGCGTCGTGTAACAGTGTTTGAACCGCCGCCTCAGAATGTGGAGGGTCAGCGCCTTGGAGGATTTCCCCCAGCTTTACCTTCACTTCATCCGGGCTGGCTCCATGCTCCCAGCGCCGGACTCGCCGCTCCGTGCTCGGTGTGCGCTGCGGTTTAATGGCGCAGTCGGAGCCGACGTTGGTGACCTCATGCGCAACGATCAAATGTTGAGTTCGTCGACGAAAACGTCGACTACACGCACCGGATTGGTGTCGCTGACGTAATCGTCGAGGCTCGACGGAAGCAAGGTGCCTTGACCCCCGATGTTCACCTTGAATAAAGCGCTTCATGGGCGATCCTTGCGATGAAATCCTCAGAAATCATAGCAAGGGTATTCGGGCTGGATAGATACTCAATCGTAGACTTATTGAACCAGCTGCCGGATCCCTAGAGACAAAATCAAACCACCGCATAATCGATCAATAGCTTTTTTCCTCCTTCGATACGCTGAAGCGATCTCAGGTTGCGAAAGAGCGATTGCGACCACTCCATACCAAGTCATCGAAACCACCACTACGACTGCCAGCATCGACAAAAACGTGCTTGGTGAAACGTGGGTGGGGGCTGCCGCTGAGAAAATAGCGGCATAGAAGGCCATGGATTTAGGGTTGCCAATGTTCGTAACGACCCCCTGAATAAATGACTGCCGAAAGTTTCCGACGACAGCATTATTACAGGGGGCAAGCGCGCTCTTCCCGGCCTTGAGCAGCAGTCGGAATCCAAACCACATCAGATAGGCTGCCCCCAGAATTTTTACGATCAGCGCCGCCCAAGGGAACGCAGCAAATACAACGCCAATACCTGCGATTGCACAGGTGGCCCAGAATAAATTGACCAATACGATGCCTGCTACCAAGGCCAAAGCTTCTGACCGCGTAGCAGCTACCGCTTTGTGGACTACTGCAACGAAATTTGGCCCTGGAATAACGACACCGGCCAGGTAAACCAAAAAGACTGTCAAAACGGCGGGACCATCGATCATCTGCATTCCTTGCGAGTGTTGTGGCTAGGGACGGTCTTTCAGATCAAGGTCTCCCGCGGACTCAACGTACAACGAAATAATCATTCGATACAGGGCTTTTGAGCGTAGTTGTGTTTTTACACGCTCTCGGCCAAAAGCGGTCGTATGTTGTGAATGGTGCGCTCAGAATGTGGAGATCGAACAACGCCCGATCCTGTGACGCAAAGCTGGGTATCGGTGCCGACGCTTTCAGCGACGTCGAGATAATGGTCAGGGCAGAGGTTGGAGGCTGGTTTTGACGGTAGTGACCACACGGTTACGGCCTTCGTGTTTAGCGTGATACAGGCGTTGATCGGCTGTACGCAGAATTACCTCGATAGTGTCGCCGTCGCGGCCAGATTGCGATACGCCGATGCTAACTGTGACCACGGTTGACCGCGGCAGGCCATGAGAAGAACTATTTGCAACGGTGCTTCGCAGACGCTCAGCGATTACGTGCGCGCCCTCAAGTGAAGTCTGAGGTAGCAGTATCATGAATTCTTCCCCGCCCACTCGGGCTACGCCGTCATATGGCCGGATCGAATCGAGGCATATCTCCACGAAACTCTTCAGGATGTCATCGCCAACCTGATGCCCGAAGCGATCGTTGATGGACTTGAAATTATCCAGATCGAGTGCCAACACGGAGAACGGCGCACCGCCGCGCGCGGTCCGGCCAATTTCGGCTTCGACTCGCTCCATGAACCGACGCCGATTATCAGCACCTGTCAGTGGGTCGGTCGCCGCAAGGTGCCCGAGTTCTTGATTGGTGCGCTGGAGTTCCTGCAGGGCGCTCTCGGTGTACGCCATCGCTTCGGCAAGACGCACCATTAACTCCTCTTGGCTGTAAATCTTCGAGAACGACCGCGTGGTGAGGAACGCTTGCACTACCCCATAGCTCAACATGAAAAATCCACCGGCGAAGATCGCATGAGCGAGCCACCACATATGGTTCCACGGACGTGCAAGGATGAAGGCGAAAGATGACAGCGCGAACGCGGTAACCGAGATGACAAAAATCATCATCAGCGGCGAACGGATACGGCGCAGCAGGAGCATTATCACGGTCAATGTGGAAAGAACGAGGGAACCACCTTCCATCGAGAGGCGCACCGCGAGATTGCCGGCGATCGACGAGTACGCAACGTACGCCACTGCCACGTCAACCAGCAGGAACAGTCCTATCCAGGTCAACCACGGGCGGGCCTTCATTCGTTGGTCCGCGACATCTGGTGGGCGGTGGTACGACAGCATTCCAACTAACAGCAGAATCGACATGACCAGTCGAGAGGCCGGTCCATAGAGCAGGAAGAGCCAGATATTGTGGTGCGCTTGCCCAGTGAACGCACCATGCAACGCGTAGATCAGTACAAAACCGAGAAAACCAAGCGTCATCCATCGCAGCAGCGGATCTCCCGATGACTGATAGCAGCGCCACGTTACGTAAGTAACAAACAAGCCTGCCAAGGTGGCTGTCGTGATCGCAACGATATGGAACAGGTGATTCTCGAATGTAAGGCTGGGGTCTTGAAAGAAGTATAAGTAGCCAATCAGATAGGCCGGAACCAACGCAAATCCCGCGAGCACCAAGTAGGCGTAAATCTTGACTATGAGGCGAACGGCTTCAGGTGGCTCGCCGGTGGCGATGAGATTGCTCATGGCTCCCTCCAATTTTAAATCCATTTAGCCAACACCGGTCCGGTGTTGGAGGCGCCTACATGCCAACGGTCCCTCGCATCATTACGGACCGACCTATGGAATTTCAATTTTAGACTCCTTACCAACTTCTGCTGCACAAGCAGGTAAAAATGTTCACGCGAACGCAATCATCTAACAACGAATGTCTCGTTATTCTCATCGGCCAAGGGTTAGCTGTCCTTCCTGAAAATCAGGTGGACACCATCCCTGGACTAGCGGAGTCAGCCAGATGACTTTGCCGGACGCGTACAGTTAATTGCCCCAGTCTCCCTAGCCACAGGAAGGTGGCACCGGTAGCGGACCGGCCATGCCAAACGACCTTCCCCCCGCCCTGCTCCACCGCCTTAAACAGAACATCATGGCCCTGGGTTGTGCCGTTGAAGAGATCGGTATTTGGATCGATCAGCGCGGCTCGACGATTGATCGTGAGTTGAACCTGATCTTTCATCCGGATGCGCTATCGCTGGTCAAGGCCGTCGATATCGTGAGTCTCCAGGTTCCGCTCTACCCCTCCAAAGAAGATCTACTCAACAAAAACACACTTGCCCAAATGAAGCGAAGCACCGACCTCATCAATTGCGCACGCGGAAAACTGGTGGAGCGCGATGCTGTCGTCCGGGCTTTGGAAGCCGGACATATGGCAGGGGATGGGGATTATCCACGCTGAGTCGAAGCAGATCCGACTCATCACCCACCGTGAGAGCCAAATCTTTTCTTGTGGGTAAAGTCGAAGTAACGAGCAGCACAGTGACAGCACGGGACAAGGCAATTACAATTTGATTAACATCTAGCGACTTGAGCGATTGAATACCCTATGGAAAGCAAGACTGCGCGCCTCACTGTGCTCATTGATCCCGTCAAGAAAAAAGCCTTCGAGGAACTCTGTGCAGCACAAGACCTGACGCCTTCGCAGGTAGTCCGTCAACTGATTCGTGACTACCTGGACACCCACGGTGCCAGCTATTCGACCAAAAGTAAGCATGCTGCCACTACCAAGTCATAACCTGATACGGGCGGTAAGCCCCTAGAGGGTCGACGGGCCCTCTGCAATACTGACCGCTTTAGCCAGCGCGGTGTTGAAGTCGGCGTGGTAATGCTCCGTGCCGATTTCTTGCAAGATACCTACCCTATCGAGCTTGTGGAGCACCTTCGTGTTCGCTTCGCAGAGTTTCACCACGATGTTGCGTTTGTGCAGTTGCTGAATGACCTCCTCCAGCACCTGCAAGCCAGTGATATCCATAAACGGTACACGCTTCAAGCGAATAATCAGCAGACGTGGATCGGTATGGGTCTGCGCCAAGACTCGCTCGAAGGTCTCAGCCGCACCAAAGAACAATGGCCCTTCAATCGTATAAATCAATGTCCCTGGCGGCAGGCGAGTGTGGCCATTGGCCCTCAGCTCTTCTTCAAGCTCGTGCTCGATTACCTGTTGCACCTCCACAGATGAGGCCATGCGGCGCATGAAGTGCAGCATCGCAAGAATGACGCCGATATTCACGGCGATCACCAGGTCACTGAACACTGTGAGGCTGAAAGTGATGAGCAGAATAGCTACGTCTGCGCGTGGAGCCCGCTGGACCATGCGTTTGAAGTGCTTCAACTCGCTCATGTTGTACGCGACCACGAAAAGAATGGCGGCCAGAGCGCACAGTGGGATGTTTGAGGCCAGAGGTGCCAGAAACAGAATAATAAGCACCAAGGTGACCGCGTGCGTAATGCCGGCCAGCGGGCTCGTGCCGCCGTTACGGATATTGGTTGCAGTACGGGCAATGGCTCCGGTAGCTGCGAAACCGCCAAACAATGGCGTGACCAGATTAGCCACTCCCTGACCGATCAGTTCCTGATTGGAATCGTGCTTGGTGCCCGCCATGCCATCGGCCACCATTGCGGACAGCAGCGATTCGATTGCTCCAAGCATGGCGATAGTGAACGCCGGACCAATCAAATCGATGACGCGAGACAACGTGATTTCAGGCAGGCTCAACGCTGGAAGGCCTTGAGGTATGCCCCCAAATGCACTGCCAATCGTGGCTACCCCCTCGAAATGAAAGGTTGACTGTATCGCTGTAGCTACTGCCATTGCGACTAATGGGCCAGGTACCCGTTTGAGTCCGGGAATTCTGGACGCGGTTGTGACCAGCAAAAGACTAAGTACCGCCAGCAGGGTCGTGGCCATGTGAAGATCCGGGAGCGCCTGGAGCAAATGCCAGATCTTTTCATGGAAATGCTCTCCACTGATCTTCGGTAAACCGAAAAAGTCTTTCCACTGTCCGACCCAGATGATCACGCCGATGCCCGCAGTGAATCCGACTATCACCGGGTCAGGGATAAACTTGATGATTGCACCGAGGCGGGCCATCCCCAGCAATAACAACATGACCCCCGCCATCATCGTGGCGATTTGCAGACCGTCAACACCATGCTTGGCCGTGACCCCCGCCAGAATCACGATGAACGCACCTGTCGGCCCGGCAATCTGCAAGCGGCTTCCGCCAAAGAGTGAAACCAGCAGACCACCGATGATTGCGGTGTAGATGCCTTGCTCAGGTTTGACGCCAGATGCAATGGCAAACGCCATTGCAAGGGGGAGCGCCACGACCCCGACGATCACGCCAGACACCAAATTGCGGAGCCAATGCTCTCGCCCCAACAACCCCGCCTTCCATGCCTCACCTATTGCAATCATGGCTAGCTCCTGAGTGGATGCATGTGCATAATATTAACATACAGTGATAATTTAAATGCCCTTGATCCACCGCTTCGTGCGGCTGGAGATGTTTATAGTGAAAGTTCAGATGGAGCTGGGCGGGCATGCACTGCAAATAGAGAATCTTGAGAGCGCGCGTAGCGTGGTGACTGACATGAATCGTAAAACCGTGAAAAGCAAACACGCCGAAGGCGTGACCTTTGACACCCATGTGATCGCGAATCCGACCAACCCCAAGGAGTGGATCGTGTTCTTCAAGAAGGACGCCGGGAGAAGTTATTTCCTGGTTGATGACAACGAGGAAGTGGAGTCTTTCGGGCATCTGGATGACCTGATCGCCGAGCTTCGAGACTTGGGCCTCAAGACCGCTGAAATCCATTTCTAAAAATCAATGCCTTTCTGGTAGTGCCCATATCGCACACCCTGCTTACTCCCGTCTCAAGCCAATTCGCCAAAATTTCCGTCATGAAGGCAATGCTGTTCAGTTAAGGAAATTGTAGGAGCGAGCTTGCTCCTACAGAGGACCACATTCGCTTAACTGAACAGTATTACGTCATGAAGGGGGCTTTTCGACCGCCCGAATCAGCGCTACTGTAAACATCACTACAAAAAAACTAGCGAGCTCTACATGTTAAACTGGCTAGCGTTGATTCTTGGCTTACCGACAGCGAATGCCACCGAGCGCATGCGCGCTTGGCGTGCACTGAAAGCTTCTGGTGCGGCGGTTCTGCGTGATGGCGCCTATCTGCTGCCTGATACCGGTGTCTGTCGTGAAGCGCTCGCAGCTGTCGAACGGGACATCCTGGCCATCAATGGCACCGCATTTATCCTGCCTGTCATGGATCCTGACGGTGAGCGTTTTGTCGGGTTGTTCGACCGCAGCGAGGACTACGGCAAGCTACACGCAGAGATCGAAGAATGCCGTGGGCAGCTCAATCCTGAAAACGCATTGGCCCTCACGAAACAGGTTCGCAAACTGCGTAAAACCTACGACCTGCTGACCAACATCGATTACTTCCCAGGCAAACCGAAGCAACAAATCGACGCTGCTTTGCAGGAGTTGGAGACAGCAGTCAGCAGAGTCCTGTCCCCAGACGAACCGCACAGCCACAACATACCCATAACGGTGCTCAACCGTGACGACTTTCAGGGGCGACTCTGGGCAACCCGCAAGCGTCCTTGGGTTGACCGCCTGGCTTGTGCCTGGCTGATCCGTCGCTTCATTGACCCCAATGCTCAGATCCTCTGGCTGGACACGCCACAGGACTGTCCGGCCGATGCGTTGGGCTTCGATTTCGATGAGGCGACTTTCAGTCATGTCGGCAACCGCGTGAGCTTCGAAACCCTGCAAGCCAGTTTTGAGCTTCAAGAGTCCGGTCTGAACCGCATTGCGGCCCTGGTGCACTACCTCGATATCGGAGGCATTCAGCCGGTGGAGGCTGCCGGTGTCGAGCGTGTGCTGGCAGGACTGCGCGAAACCATTACCCACGACGACCATTTGCTGGTCGCTGCGAGCGGCATTTTCGACGGTCTGCTCGCCGGGTTTGTGAAAGAGGAACAACCCAATGAGTAAGGATTTGGCACCAATGGTTGAAGACGAGCTGTTGAGGCCGGAAGCGATCAGTTTGCGTGAAGCGTTCCGGTTCTGGTTGAAGCTCGGCTTCATCAGCTTCGGCGGGCCTGCAGGACAGATCTCGATCATGCATCAGGAGTTGGTAGAGCGGCGGCGCTGGATATCCGAGCGCAGATTCCTGCATGCCCTCAACTACTGCATGTTGCTCCCTGGGCCAGAGGCTCAGCAGTTGGCAACCTATATCGGCTGGCTGATGCATCGAACCTGGGGCGGGGTGATTGCGGGCGTGCTGTTTGTGCTGCCCTCTTTGTTCATCCTGATCGCTTTGTCGTGGATGTACATCGCCTTCGGCGAAGTGCCTGTGGTTGCGGGGCTCTTCTATGGCATCAAGCCTGCCGTGACCGCCATCGTCGTGCAGGCGGCCCATCGAATAGGCTCTCGGGCATTGAAGAACAATTGGCTATGGGCGATAGCGGCAGCCTCATTCACCGCAATCTTCGCGTTCAATGTGCCGTTCCCTTTGATCGTTCTGGGTGCCGCACTGATCGGTTATGTCGGCGGACGCCTGGCACCCGAAAAATTCAGAGCCGGGGGCCATAGCGCCGCAAAAAAATCCTTCGGCCCGGCCTTGATCGATGACGACACTCCGTCCCCGGAGCATGCCCGGTTCAGCTGGTTGAAATTGGCATCGCTCGCACTGATTGGCGCCGCACTATGGGCATTGCCAATGGGGATTTTGACCGCACTCTTTGGCTGGGAAGGCACTTTGACCCAGATGGGCTGGTTCTTTACCAAAGCGGCGCTGCTGACGTTTGGCGGGGCCTACGCGGTACTCCCATATGTGTACCAAGGCGCGGTTGGTCACTATGGCTGGCTAACTCCGACACAAATGATCGACGGATTGGCGTTAGGCGAAACCACACCAGGGCCGCTGATCATGGTGGTGGCTTTCGTCGGCTTTGTCGGGGCCTATGTCTCGCAAGTGTTCGGTGCCGATCAAATGTTTCTGGCTGGGGCTGTCGCCGCCTCCCTGGTGACATGGTTCACCTTCCTGCCCTCGTTCCTGTTCATCCTCGCGGGTGGCCCGCTGGTGGAGTCGACCCACAACGAACTCAAGTTCACGGCACCGCTAACTGCCATTACAGCGGCAGTCGTCGGCGTGATCCTCAATCTGGCGTGTTTCTTCGGTTATCACGTGCTATGGCCGAAGGGCTTCAGCGGCAACCTCGATTGGCCCTCAGCCCTGATCGCCATTGCAGCGGCAATTGCCTTGTTCCGCTTCAAGCGGGGCGTTATTCAGGTGCTGATGACCTGCGCACTCGTCGGCTTGGCAGTGCATCTGTTGCGCTGAAAACACGAGCTGGTTAACAGTCTATGGCGGGCACCGGGCTCGCCAGATCACCCAGCCTACCGAGCTAGGCAGGAGGTGTTCCATGAGATGGATTACCCGTGAACGACCCAAGATCGACCGCATCGCCTGCCCTTGGTTGATCGCTCGTTTTATCGATCCGCAACCCGAGTTTTTGTATGTGCCCAGCGCTGATGTGCTGCGGATAGCCGCAGAGAAAAATGCTGCACCTTACGACATTCCCGGCGTTGAGCTGACCCATGAGGGCGAGCTGTGCAGCTTCGATGCATTTCTAAAGAAGTACCGGCTCAGTGAACCCGCCTTGCAGCATCTGGCCAGGATCGTGCGCGGCGCTGATACCTCTCGCCTGGATCTAACGCCGCAATCGGCGGGGTTGTACGCCATCTCACTGGGACTGTCGAAGTGCTTTGCGAATGACCATGAGATGCTGGTACACGGCCTGATCCTGTATGACGCACTCTACGCATGGTGCAAGGAGTGCCAAGGTGAAACGCATAACTGGCCTGCGCAAATGTGAAGAGTCCCGGTTACACAGCGTTATGCGGTCAGGCCGATCCAGCCATGGAAGCCTACGTACAGACCTACACCGATGATCAACACGCTCGACAGGTATGGCGCTCGACGAGCCACGGAGCCCAGCCATGGCCAGCGATTGGAAGCTTGTTTAGCGCCAATAGCCGCCGCCACTCCCACCGCCACCAAGGTAATCGCCAAGCCAATGCTGAAGCACAGAACCAGCATCCCACCCAGCGCCACTTCTTTAACCTGAAGGCACAGCAGCAGTACGGTGATGGCCGCAGGGCACGGAATCAAACCGCCTGTAAGACCGAACATGACGATCTGGCCTGTGGTGACCTCACGGTTGGTAAAGCGCTTGCGGATGTCGTTGGCATGCGCACGTTCATGCGCATCCTGATAGCCATCAATCGACAACTCCAGGCCTTCCGGCCCGGAAGGCGCATGCCCGTGATCATGCTCCTGATACTCCAGATCGTAATCATGGGAATGCCCCGCATGCCCAAGACTCAAGCGAGCACTGAATTCATGCGGCTCCGGGATATCGACTGCCGACTCCAGGAAGCCTTCGCGCTCGACAAAAGAGAAGGATTGCGTGCTGCCGTCTGGACGAGTCGTCATCAGGCGAACATCTGAGGCAGCCCAGGCATGTCCGGTCAATGTTTTCAGGCGCCAATGCGGTGGCATGTCTACTTCGAATATCGACAGTTCGACACGGCCATGGCCGGTATCGATTCGGTGGGTTTCATCATGATGGTCATGGTCATGGTCATGGTCATGGTCATGTTCGCTGTGGTGGTGGTCATCACCTTGCTCGAACTTGAACATCTGCTCACCGCGCCAGGTACGCCACAGCATCCAAAGCGCAATCACGATGATCAGTGCGCAGGACGCCATCTGGAAGTACGGCTCAGTGGTTTGAGCGTCGAGGCCTTGGCCCAGGTACATGCCGCCGATGGCGACCAACCAGACCACTGCGGTGTGCGACAGCGTCGCGGCCAAGCCCAACAGAACGGCCTGTTTGACCGAGCCGCGGATGGCCACGATAAAGGCCGCCATCATGGTTTTTGAATGGCCTGGTTCCAGGCCATGCAAGGCACCGAGCAGAATGGCGCTCGGGAAATACAGCCAGGCGTGAGCCCCGCCTTGTTGCAGCAGTTCAGCGAAATTGGGCATGTCAGACCTAGAGGTACTTGGTGATTTGCTTGAAGGCTTCCAGTGGTGCGCGCTCGCCATTGTTCAACGCCGAGACAGTGTCCTCCAGGCAGTGATCAATGTGATCCTGTATGAGCGTGCGCTTGGCTTGGCACACCGCTTTTTCAACAGCATGCAGCTGCTGGGCAATGTCTACGCACTCACGCCCCTCTTCGATCATGGTGATGATTGCGCGTAAATGGCCGTCTGCCCGCTTGAGGCGTTTGATGATCGCCTCATGACTTTGGTGGACGTGTGGGTGCGCGTGTTCGTGCTCACTCATGATTTGAGTCTTCGCGATTAGAGAATTACGCGAATCTTATCCCCCCTGGGGGGATACAAGCAATCTAGAATCCGTCTGCACCTGGGTATAGATCCGGGCGGTTAATTTCTGGCTACTGCGACAGGCAGTTATGGGTCGGTTTCAGCCCATCGCAACAGGCGATAATCGGCCAGAAGCTGCCCTTCATGAACGGCAGCAATGGCCAAAAGTGGGCAATCGTTTACGGTGAAACGATGCTCCAGACGGATATAACACTCTATTCGATAACCCGCCCGATCAGATCGTTGCCTTGGCTGATGTGCCGTGAAGATATTGCCTCGCAATAGCCTTCATCTGCTCGGAGGACATGACTGCGCCATGTCCTCCGTGAATGCACTGCACCTCCAGATCGATCAAGCGTTGCATCGTCTGACGGTAAAGAGCCTGGTTCGAGCAGGGCAGGTTATCGACCAATCCACCGATGTAGATGACATCACCACTGAAAAGCACACCTGCAGATTCGTCGAGTAGGCCGATGGAGCCATGAGAGTGACCGGGTAAATGAAGTACCCGTAGCTGTTTGTCTCCCAGATCGATGATGTCTCCCTCCTCTACGGTCTGGGTCAATGGAGCCGGCCTGATGCAGTAGTGCTCCGGCGACCAGTTCAGGCAAGGTGATTGCGTCACTGCGCCCGGCAAGCTGCGAAACACATGAGCCAAGGTGTCCTGATCAACCATGCGGGCAAAATCTTCCGCCTCAGCTGGGTGCCCGAGTCGTGTTTCGAACTCATGGAAACCGCCGACATGGTCGGCATGAATATGGGTCGCCACCGCAATAAGCCGCTTACCTTCTTCTAGAGCCAGGGCTGGTCGTAACGGAACCAACCCCATGCCGAAATCAATCACCAGATCGGCATCGCGCCCTCGCACGTGAAAGAGGTTGGCGGCAAAGTAGCGGTGCACATAAGGCTCGCTCAAGCACGTGATGCCATCGCCCAGGTCCTGCCTTTCGTACCATTCATCCCTCATGGAGCACCTCAATGCAGAAGCTGGCCAAGAAAGCGCTGGGTTCGTTCGTGGCTCGGCTGGGTAAATATTTGATCAGGCGAACCACACTCGACGATTTGACCTGCATCCATGAAGACAACTTTGTCAGCCACCTTGCGAGCAAAGCCCATTTCGTGGGTAACACACACCATGGTCATCCCCTCTTCCGCCAGTTGAACCATGGTGTCGAGCACCTCTTTGATCATCTCCGGGTCCAGCGCTGAGGTTGGTTCATCGAACAGCATCACTCGGGGGTTCATGCACAAGGCTCGTGCAATGGCAACTCGCTGCTGTTGGCCTCCCGACAGTTTGGCGGGATAGCAGTGGGCTTTGTCCGGGATGCGTACCCGCTCCAGGTAATGCATGGCCAGTTCCTCTGCTTCTCGACGAGGCATTTTGCGTACCCAACGTGGAGCCAGGGTGCAGTTTTCAAGAATAGTGAGGTGAGGAAATAGATTGAAATGCTGAAACACCATACCCACTTCACTACGCACCCGGTCGATGCGTTTGAGCTGACCGGTAAGTTCCACGCCGTCGACGACGATGCGTCCTTCCTGGTGTTCCTCCAGGCGATTGATGCAGCGAATCAGGCTGGACTTGCCAGAACCGGAGGGCCCGCAAATGACCACCCGTTCGCCCTGCTGGACATCCAGATCAACATTTTTCAGTACTTGGAACGTCCCGTACCATTTGCCAAGCCCCCGAATTTCCACCGCAGTTGGCTGAGTCTTGGCAAGCGCGACTGGCATATCAATGGACAGTTTCATGGTGTCTCCTGTTTTGCCCGGAAAACCGCCCTTAGCGGTAGCCATTGGAAAGAACGCGCTCGACGCGCATCTGCAAGCCCGTCAATACCGAGACCAGCAACATGTAGTAAACCAACGCAGCGCTGTACCACTCCAGGAACTGAAAACTCGTGGCAATTGCAAACTGGGTGGTGGTCATCAATTCATTCAAAGAGATGATGGTCGCCAGGGAAGTCGCCTTGAGCAGCGAGATGAACTCGTTAACCAAAGCAGGTAGCGCAATACGTAAGGCTTGCGGCAACACCACCAGCATGAACACTTGCCATCGATGCAGGCCCAATGCCGCTGCGCCTTCGCGCTGGCCGCTGCTCACCGCAGCAAATGCACTGCGAAATATCTCGGTCAGATAGGCGATCTGTATCAGCGTCAGAGCAATGAATGCCGCCAGAAAAGGCGTGAACCAGCCACCACGAAAACTGGGGAACAGTTGCGGTAGCCCATTCCAGATAAACAGCAAGACCAGCAACGCCGGAGCACCACGGAACAACCACACATAACTGGCCATCGACCAGCGCACGCCGCGCCGCGACGAAGTTGCACAGGAGCCGGTGAACAGCGAAACACCCATCGACAACGCCATCACGCCAACCGACAACACAAGGGTCAGCAACGCCCCTTTAGCCAGCGGCCAGCCGAATACTGCGTCCAGGAATAACGAAGAATCAAACACCATGACGCTCACCCTTACTGCTGAGCCAATTGGACGTCTGTCGACTGGGTTGGCAGATTCCACTTGGCGAGCAGCGTTTTCAGTTCACCACTTTGCTGCAAGGCACCCAGCGCATTGTTGAGTTGTTGCAAATCGGCAGTGTTCTTGCGCAGGTAAAGTCCAAACAGGTCAGCGTCTGGATAGGTGTAGGTAATCTGTAGTTGCCCAGGTACCTGGGTACTGCGATAAGCCGCCGTTGTATCCTGGGTGATCGTCGCGGTTGCTCGCCCTACGAGAACCTGCTGGATGACCGCCGAAGCCGACGGGTACGTCTGCATGCTGATGGGCTTGCGACCGTTTTCTACCAGCTGTTTGTTGAGAGCCTTTACCGTGTCCTCGTAGGTGGTGCCCGCCTCGATAGCGATCACCTTGCCGCTCAGATCTTCCGGTTTGCGGGTTTGCTCATCCCGTGCCGACGTCACCATGACCTTGGACGATTTGAAATAGCCAACACCGTCGTAGCGCTTCAAACGTTCGCTGGTAAGGGTCATGCCGCTGGCAACGACATCACAACGTTCTGAGTCGAGAGACGGCAACAGACCTTTGAAATCGCCCACAACCAACTGGAGTTTTACGCCCCAGTGTTTGGCCAGCGCAGCCATGACATCCACCTCAAAACCAACCATCTGGGTGTCGCCGGGCTTGGCGTAGAACTCCATCGGTGGAAACTCGCCGGCCGTACAGACTTTTAATGTGTCGCCCTGAGCGAACGAAGGTTTCGTGCTGCTCAGATCAGCTGCAACGGCCAAGCTGCTGGCCATACCCAAACCCAGAAAAATTGCGGCTACTTGTCTCATGACATTTCTCTTGTTGTTTTAGTGGTTTAGAGGAGGAATGCGGTAACGCAGGGCAATGGTGCTGGCGACAAAGAGGGCAAACAAGCTAAACTTTTTATAGGGTTATTCTTTAGAAAAACTGAAATATAGGCACGGCAATGGCGCTCCCACCTCTCCATAGTTTTCGGGTATTCGAATGTGTCGCACGACTGGGGAATATTGCCGCGGCGGCGGTGGAGTTACATGTCACCACGGGCGCAATCAGTCAGCAGCTTCGGGTTCTGCAAAGTGGGCTGGGTAAGGAGTTATTCGAGAAGCAAGGTCGACGACTGGTCCTGACCGACAATGGCCGTCTCTTGCAACATCGGGTAGCCAACGCGATTTGCGAAATCCAGGATGGGGTGCGACAGCTGTCCAGTGAACATGAGGGAGAACGGCAGAAAATCGAACTGACGCTTTCTATTCCCAGCGTGCATGGCGTCACTTGGCTTGCCACGCGGCTTTTCGCGTTCATGGATGACAATCCGCACATCAAGTTGAATGTCATCACCGCAAGTTACTTCAATACAGTTGATTGGCGACGAGCCGATCTGGCCGTGATTTACGGCGTCCCTCCCTGGCCTGGCTTCTGGTGGCGATTACTGCACGGCATCCGCATGACACCCGTATGTAGCCCCCAACTATTGCGCGGCCCCAAGGCCATTCGAAGCGTGTCCGACCTGGCTCATTATCGATTGCTTCATGAAGACGATGGCGCCCAGTGGCGACGCTGGCTGTCCGAGGCACGCTTTGGACAATCGAGTGACTCGGATATTTACTTCGATGATTTCGGCATGGTTCTGCAAGCTGCTCGCGATGGGTACGGCGTGGCACTCAGCGACGAGGTTGTGTCCGCCCGCGATCTGGATGAAGGCCGACTGGTACAGCCTCTCGCCCTTGCCGTGCCAGCTTTGCAGAACTATTACTGCGTGTGCAGCGAAGGTAATCGCGATCGTGAGGAAGTGAGCAATTTCATCGAGTGGTTGATTGCGCAATCGCGACTACCTGTTACGCCTCAGGTGTAAATTGCTTTTCGTAGGGAGTCGGATCATACGACAGCATGACGGCTTCAACCCGCTGACTTCGAGTGTGAGCGTCCGTATGGGATGTGGATTCAACCAGTCGATGTAACACTCCTGTTTACACAGAATCCAGTGTGTTGCATCCACCGGCTGAATCCACGGTCGAGTACTGCCTCTACCTCTCTGGGGGCGCTCAATGCAGCTGAAGTGCGGACCCGCCGAGAGCTTGGCGCTGATATTCGTTAACAGCAGCAAGCAGCGCTGTAACCGTCCGGGTAAGACACCTGTCGTTTCCCGCCACAAGGGCGCATTGGTACTAGCTCCTGAAATTGCGGTAATGCTCCGGGAGTAGTCACCCTGCTCCTGTAGAGTGATCTGTCATCGCTTACGACAGTTTGGTACGCTGTCCTGACGCACCTGACAGATTCGAGCCCATGCTGGAAGAGCTACGAAGAATCGACCTAAATCTATTGCTGACCCTTCATGCATTGTTGTTGGAGCGGCACGTGACTCGGGCATCGGTTCGACTGCATAAAAGCCAGCCAGCTGTCAGCCATGCCCTGGCTCAACTTCGAGCGCACTTTGACGATCAATTGCTGATTCGTCGCGAAGGGCAATTGGTGCTCACCGCCAGAGCTCAAAGCTTGCTAGGGCCTCTTGAACAGGCGTTAAGGCACCTCAATGACTTGCTGGGGGCTTCTGACTTCGACCCCAGCAGCTCTCAAGCACGGTTCCGGCTATCGCTGTCCGACTATGCCACTCGCCGGGTACTGCCTGGCTTGGTACGGCATGTTCGCAATGTAGCGCCTGGAGTGGATCTGGCTGTCAGCCAAGCGAGTCGTGAAACCATGATGGCCCAATTAGCTGATGGTGAGCTCGATGTGGCGCTTGGTATCTTTCCGGAGTATCCGGATGGCATCCATGTGCAGGAGCTTTTCCCGGAGCATTTTGTCAGCCTCGCCGACGAAAGCGCCCTACCGGAATGTGGCTGCCTGACGCTAGAGGAATGGCTGGAGCGTCCGCATGTGATGCTTGCCCTTCGGCCTGATGCGAATGACGAGATCGAAAGAGTGCTGGCAAGCATGGGACTGCGTCGAAGAATCGCTGTGGCACTTCCTCATTGGAGCGCCGCAATCGAACTCATTGCCGGCACAGACCTTATCCTGACCGTTGCGAGCTGGGCCGTCAGTGGGCTCGACAGATATCCAACACTCCGAACGTTCGATGCTCCTCTAGATCTTCCCGTCCTGTCCTATCAACAAGCATGGCATGCCCGTAAAGACGCAGACCCTGCCAACAGGTGGATCAGGGAAGCAATCTTGAAGTGCAGCCAGAGCACCTGAATCTTGACTTAAGCAGCTCCCGACTCAGCGGGGCCTTTGAGCTCAACCTGATTACCGTCAGGATCGAAGCAGTAAATCGATAGACCAACGCCTTCGGCCCCGTACCTAGTCACCGCCTTATCAGCAACGATGTCAAAAGCTTGCAAGTGGGCAAGGATCGCCTGCTCATCGAAGGGTTCGACTCGAAGGCAGAAATGATCGACATTACGTCGTTCTTTCCCTGGCGCCCCGCCGCCCATGGCACCCAAGGGGCCATTAACGTCCACCAGATCGATCATCGAGCTTCCCGCTTTAAGGTGGATCATGGCGTACTGGTCATTGCGCTTCTTAATTGAGCATCCGAGAACCTGGGTATAGAAATCGACACTCCGCTCCATGTCCTCAACTCGCAGGACAACGTGGTCGATGTGCTGAACTTTGAAAATAGACATTCAATCGTCTCCTGAGGCAGAAAGCGAACCTCCGTTGCCAAATGGTACGGAGGCTCGTGAGCGTTAGACTTAGTGAATCTTGTCGAACAGAGTTGGCATGTCGCCGGAGAAGTCCACCCAGGGATTGGTGTTCAACAGATACGCATGGGGCGCAGTAGGCTCATCGTAGTGGACTACGAACTCTTCGGGGCCGTGAGCATATGCCACGATCAAGCCCTGTTTCGCATCCATGTATCCGGCGTGAATGCCCATGCCTGGATAACTCAAGCGAATCGCTGTTTCCTCACTGGCTGGGCCAACGGTGAGCCGTACTACAACTCCTTCGGGCAGCACGAACATCCAGGTGAAGGGGCCGCCCGATACGACGGTCATCACTTCATCGATACCTACACCGTTCTCGGCCATGTTGACGTGGAAGCGACCGAAGCTCTCCAGAACGCCGGCACGGTGTTCGTCAGGGATGGCCAGCATGTCATAGACCTTGGGATAGGGGGCAACGCCAGGCTGATGGGTGGAAAGAAGGCCGCCACGTGGCGTCTCGGGCACACGGCCAGCCAGTTCGATCTGCTCAAGCAACTCTGCGCGGTTCAGGCTGAAGAGCCTGGTCAGTTCTTCTTGCTCGGCCTCGGTGACAGTGCGGGACTGCGATGCTTTCAAAATGGGTTTGGCTGCGTCCGGAATGCTCACGGTGCTTGCACGAACACCTACGCTCCGAAGCACGGCGTTTACTTCTTCAAGGCCAACAGCGTTCGGACGGCCATCACTGAATTGCAGTTTCACGATATTCATAAATAACACTCCGATCTTTCTACGAAAATATAGTGCTGAACTTCCGTTCATATGCACCTCATGTCAGCCGAGAAAGATTTCTCGGCTATTCGCACACAAGCCGCGTGCGTTGGTTCGACTAGAGGGTCGACCTGAATAAAAAGGGCTGGCTACCAAGAGCGACCACCAGCCGAAAGGGAGGCTCTGGTTTATTTGAGGTTCGCGTTGACCGTTGCGGTCTGAATCAACTTTCCGGAATTAGCGGGCTCTTTGTTTGAGCCCACTTGAACCACGATCAATCCGAAGAAGATGATCAGCACCCCTGCAACCCGAACCAAGTTGATTGGCTTCGCGGTCAGGCCGAGGAGGCCAAAGTGATCGATTAGCATCGCGGCTATGACCTGACCCACCATCACGAACAAGATGTAGTTCGAAGCGCCAAGCTTTGGGGGCAGGAAGGTGGCCATTGCGACGTAAATGGCCCCGCTGAATCCGCCTATCCAGAGCCACCAAGGCCCCTGCAACGCTCCCGCAATGTTTGGCTGCGGTATGCGAAGAACCACGATGGTGGCGATCAGCACAGCTGAGCTGACGATCAGCGAAGTAAGGGCAGCCCAGAGTGGATGACCGAGCTCGCGGCCAAGGGCGCCATTGCTGGAGGCTTGTAAAGGAATCAAGGCGCCGGCAATCAGAGCCAGGCCCATTGGAACAGTTGCAAGAATCGAGATCTTCCCAAACATGACCGTAACCTCTCGTGTTTCGGTGTGGATGGGGAGATATTGATGTATGGGTATTATGAATGGAAATCGACAATACGCACACGTCATATTCGCCTGACGAATGCATCGCGTTAAGTACGTGCCTAGGTGGGCAAGCTTCTCCTCATGCCAATTTTGGTTAAGCGGGTATCGCTTGGTTGATGTCATTCCAGTGATACCTACTGAGACAGGGTCAGTACGTAACGGTGCCCGTTTCTATTCCAGCACAGTGTCTTCTGGCTTCAACATCTACGACAACAAGGAAAAGTGTCGCCTTCCCCTTTCATTTCCAACGCGAGCGGAAGCAGATGCGGTGTGTAACGCGAAAAACTCAAAGCAGTTATTCAGCTCAATGGATTGATCGCGAATACCGAAAGTGGCTTACAGGTCACTAAGAAAGACTAGCGGACACTCGGGCCAGACAATCGATCGTGCCTATTGTGATCAGCCATTGAAACGCACCGCACTGACTGACGTTAGCCCCACGCTCAGGAAGCAATCGGCCGCCGTCATAAATCACCATCTAACTTCTCCCCTTTCGTATTAGATCGATTGGCAGATTATGGTTGAGGTTCCAGAAACTTTAGATCGCTATTGGCCGATTTCTGCCTATGCTGACAGGCTGCTGGGTCGTTTTCAGCCGGTCGCCACAGGCAGAAATCGGCCGATTCTGTTGAAAAAGTCGGTTCGCCCAAACAGCCTGGTCATTGACTGGTTAAAACGCCTTTTTTGCACACTGCTACGTGAAATCCGAGTCCGGAAGCCTCTGCCAAAAGTAAAGATTTCAATCTCGGACGCGTACTTTTCCGATGCGCAAACCATGGCCGACTTTTTCAACAGAATCGGCCAAAAGCAGCCACTCGAACACATCACCTGATCGGCTGTTTTGCAGGACGACGTGGTCACCGATGTTCCGCTGCCAACATTGACCTGAACTGAGAAATGATCTCTGAAGATAGCCCGGCACCTTCGAACACTGCGCAGGTGAAGCTAACGGGTGCTGGGCCTGGAGCAGTTATGATGCGGTCTGCAACCACAGCTACTGGACTGCTTCGATAAAGCGTGCGCCCTTCATAACCTACGGCATTTTTTTGTAAGAAGTCAGCGCTGTTCGAGGTATGAGGAACCGTGTCGAGAAGCCCGGCCCTCGCAAGTGCCAGCGTTCCCCCACAGATACCGGCAATTGTCGCTCCACTTGAACGACTAGCATGAAGAAAGTCTCGAATATCCGGTGCTTCTGCACGTTCCCAGACCATTCCTCCAATGACGACGACAACGTCCGGTTTCCAGTCCAGACATTGTTGCAAACTGCTATCGACAGTTACAGCCAACCCACCCTGCGAGCGGAACTGCCCCGTAGCAGAAGCGAAAAACCTGACGTCGATCCCGTAAAACGGGGACGCAGTTCCAGCAATGAAAGCATATTCCCAGTCCGCAAAACCGGGTGTCAGTATCAATCCCACTCGTGCCATCAGTCAGAATCCTCCATGAATGCCAATAACATATGGCGACAACAAACATACATCAAGGGAAGGGCTGCTTTGGGTCCAGGCTGTGTGAAAACACGCTGAATGCGTTGAAGGCTGAGAGTCGCGAGGGTTGCCTGTGGAATCAGCGGGGTGGAAGCGCGAATTACCTTGGTCAGCTACATAGATGTTCGTAATGCCGTTTGGGCTGCGTCAGCGGCCCAAACGGCTACTCACGGGCGAACAAGCGGCCGGATTTACGCCCTGATCGCCTCAAGCAGTCCTGCGATGCCGAAGATGCTCATCATTCGTTTGAGGTTGTAGGCCAGCACGTGAAGGCTCATCTCGGTGCTTACCGGCGCCAGCGTTAGGGCTCTGCTGGCCGCAGATAGGGCTCGATAAAGCCGCAGCCAAGGATCTCGTTCAGGCGTTGTGCATCGTTCATTCGGCGAAACAGTCCAATAGTCTTCCACGGCGCGTGACCATCGACATTGGGCGCTCCCAATCCGGCCAACAGGTCGGCGATCAGTATTGATCGGGTCTCGAAAGAGATGCGTGTCAGCCCGGTGCTATTGCCGACGCCGGTATGGGCATGAGCCCCGGAAAAGGCGATCAGGCTCCCCGGAGCGATATCGACGGCAATCCCCTCCCGCGGGTCGATCGCTTCCAGCAGATGCGGAATGGCTTCGTCGGCATCCACGGCATTGCGGCCGTCTCGATGGGATCGCTGCAAAATGGTGCGCATATCGAAATCTGCGCTCGAATTACCCAGCGGTCGCTGCCAAAGGCCTGGATACAAGGCGACGGTACGCCCTGCCGCGATGGGATAGATGGGCGCCCACCAGTTGGTTTGTGCATAGATATTCGACCCCCAGGTATCGCGGTGAAACGCGATGGTGGCCGTCGTGCGGGCACGCGGTATCGACTGCCCTGGCTCGCAATGCGGCTGAAAACGCAAATGCAGGCGATCGCACGCCAGGGTATCGGGAGCGATGCCAAGGCTTTGCACGACGTCCTGCCAGCGCTGCTGGACCTCAGCCGAGCCTGCGAAGTCGTTCTGAATTTTCGCAAAGCGCTCAGTCTGTTCAGGGTGGCTCAAATAGCGATGGATCTGTTGCGGCGACCAGGGATGCAGCGCGTCTTCGAGGAACGCACGCGTATATTCCACCAGCGCCGTCATGGGCTGCAGGTCAGTGAAGCGAATGATCTCGCCAGCATAGATCCGGTCATGCAATTGGCGAGCGGTGCTCGGTATGGCAAGCGAGCTGTACATGACTGGAAGTCCCCTGAAGGTGCGCCCCTGACTTTAGATCCACGCCGATTGTGGCGAAAGTGGCAGGTGGGGTGAAAAAGCGCGGATCAGGCCCTGGGGCCGTGAGCAACAGGCGACCTTCAAGCCATGAATGGGGCGCTTATGGCAGTTCTTAGCAGGCAGTTAACGGCCGATTCTGTTGAAAAAGTCGGTTCGCCCAAACAGCCTGGTCATTGACTGGTTAAAACGCCTTTTTTGCACACTGCTATGTGAAATCTGAGTCCGGAAGCCTCTGCCGAAAGTAAAGATTTCAATCTCGGACGCATACTTTTCTGCTGCGGAAACCATGGTCGACTTTTTCAACAGAATCGGCCAATAGCGGCCCTTCGGACTTGCCCCGAAAGCCCGGCTGCTGACCGGTCAATGCAGATAACGAAAACTATGCATGTCAGTCGGAGTATCGGCTTTAATGTCGGTGCAGATTCACCTGCTCACGGCGCTGGCTTTCTATAATTTGCGAGATGTGATGCACGCTATCAGTGGGTTTCAGGTTCTGAACCCCTATCTAAATCAAGGAAGACAACCCCATTGAAAACAGCTCTCGGCGCCCTGCTTTTAACCTGTCTGACGACCAGCGCTCTCGCTGACGTCAACTCTGTCGGCTTCCAATCCTCCACCCTGCCGGACCCACACAATGAGCGACCGCTGGAGATGGTCGTCTGGTATCCCAGTACAACGACCGTCACCCCACAGTTGATCGGCGACGATGTGGCGTTTGTCGGTGCTTCTGCGGTTCGCAACGCGCCACCCTCTGCTGGCGAGCACCCATTGGTGGTGCTCTCCCATGGATTCAGAGGCAATTGGAACAATCAGAACTGGTTGGCGAGTGCATTGGCCCATAAGGGTTACATTGTCGCAGCGGTCAACCACCCCGGCACCACGACCCATGATCGCAGCCCGCAAGCGGCGGCGCAGTTATGGCAGCGGCCCATTGACCTGCATCGGGCCATTGAGGCGGTCACCACTCAACCTGAAAAATTTGGCGTGGTCGCAAAGCGTCAAATTGCTGTAGTGGGCCATTCACTCGGCGGCTGGACTGCAATGGAGATCGCCGGTGCTCGTTTCGACCCGGCCCTGTTTGCCCGTGACTGCAAACTCCATCCGCAGTTATCCAGCTGCACAAATTATCAAAAGATCAACCCTGAGAGTACTCCGGCATTAAAGGCTGGTCTGGCCGGCGATTTGCGCGATCAACGCGTCACCGCTGTGGTTTCTTTGGACCTGGGACTCTCTCGCGGGATGACCGATGAGAGCCTTGCGGCACTGCCGGTGCCGGTGCTAGTTATCGCTGCCGGCGCACCGTCGGTGGAACTGCCTGCTCAGTTGGAGTCCGCCAACCTGGCTACACGCCTGCCCCAAGCGTCCAGCCGCTATATCGAGATCAGTGACGCCAGCCATTTCAGCTTCTTGCCGATTTGCAAACCAGGTGCAGTGGCATTGCTCGAAGAGGACATTCCTGGCGATGGCATCATTTGCGGGGATGGCGACAATGCTCGCCCGCGCGAGGTAATCCAACAGCAGGTTACGTCACTGATCACCGAGTTTTTGACGCAGTCCGCGAACAACAAAGTGGAGCTCTAGGATTGCTGGCACTCGGCAACTCAGCAGACCTGAAATTTGCGTAGGAGCGCAATTTTTGTGTCGAATCCAGCCACCTATTACGATCAAAAACGTTTTTACACAGCCTCGGCCAATAGCAGCCTCTCATGTGAGGCTGCGAAACCTCGGGGGCTCAAGCATCTGGATTGAGCGTCTCCCTAAGTTCCGCCCATTGCAACAGTGCATCCAATGCCGGACACAGCGCCTGGCCCCACTCTGTCATGCGATATTCCACTTTAGGCGGTACTTGCGGATAGGCGGTGCGATGCACGATGCCATCCGCTTCCAACTGGCGTAACTGCTGAGCGAGCATCTTCTGGGATATCTCGGGGATTAGCTTTTCCAGCTCGGAAAAGCGTTGCACCTGGCCACCGAAGAGGTGGAACAGGATCACCAATTTCCAGCGGCCTTCGAGTTGCCGGAGCACTGCTTCCACGCTGCAGGCCGCGGTCGACGGGGTATAAATCTCTCTCATATTTACCTAACTTACTTTTTCGTGGGTTCTTGCCATTTGGTAAGCCTACAGCGAGCATGTGGGTGAAGCCATCCTCACATCAGCGAGGAAATACGCCATGAAAATCGAATTGCCTGAATCAATCGCCAGCTACCTTGCAGCCGAAAAAAATACCGACATCGAGATACTGGAGCGCTGCTTCGCCACAGACGCCACCGTGCGCGACGAAGGCCACGCCTACAAGGGACTGGAGGCTATCAAAGCCTGGAAGCAAGCCTCGCAGGCCAAGTATCAATACAGCATCGAGCCATTGAGTAGCTCGCAGAAAGGACTGACCGTCACCCTGCTCGCTCGGCTAAGCGGAAACTTTCCTGGTAGCCCCGTCGAGCTCACCTACACCTTTGTACTCGACGACAGCAAGATCGCATCCTTGGAGATCCGCTGATGAGCATCGCACTGGAACTCGAAGGCCGCCAGGCATTGGTCACCGGAGGAACCAAGGGCATTGGAGACGCCGTCGTCAGCCGCTTACGCGAGGCTGGCGTAAAAGTCCTGGTAGCGGCGCGTTCGCGTCCCGAGCACCTGCCCGAGAACATCTTCGTCTCGGCGGACATCACCACCAGCGAGGGATGTGCCAGCGTCATTGATGCCGTCCATGATCGTCTCGGCGGGCTCGATATCATCGTTCATGTCGCAGGTGGATCATCGGCTCCCGCCGGTGGCTACGCGATGCTCGATGACCAGGAATGGCAGCGGGCTCTGGACCTGAACCTGCTCTCGGCAGTTCGCCTCGACCGAGCACTACTGCCCATGCTGCTCAAGCAGGGTTCGGGCGTCATCATCCATGTCACTTCTATCCAGAACCAGCTGCCGCTACCTGAATCCACCCTGGCGTATGCCGCTGCCAAGGCCGCGCTTTCGAACTACAGCAAGGGTCTTTCCAAAGAGGTCAGCCCCAAGGGCGTGCGTGTGGTCCGGGTGTCACCGGGATGGGTGGAGACGGAGGCCTCAGTCGCCTTTGTGAAGGAAATCGCGAGGCAGAACGGCACCGATTATGAGGGTGGCCGCCAAATCGTGATGGGCTCGCTGGGAGGTATCCCGATCGGACGCCCCGCCAGGCCAAAGGAAGTCGCTGATCTCATCGCATTCCTTGTCTCGCCGCTTGCGAGCTCCATTACTGGCGCCGAATATGTGATTGATGGTGGAACAGTTCCGACCGTGTGACGCTGTTCTTTAGTCAGCATGAATTGTGGCGTGCCCCGTACCGGCTTGCCTCCACTTTTCTGAGTGAAAGACAAAGCGTGAAAGTGAAAAAAGTAAATCTGTGTTCTGTCGCTTGAGCGTCTGCAATGGGTCGGTTTCAGCCGGTCGTGGAAGGCAGAAGTCGGCCACAAGCAATCGTTGGGCAGTGGCAAACAGGTGCTCCGTGTAGAAATCGAGCAGGAGGCGGATTTACATCCGCCGTCCTCTCACACCGTACGTACGGGTCCGTATACGGCGGTTCAGGCTATGCGGCTAAGCCGGTTTATCATATCCAGAGCCGCCCGAAGTCCAGCCGGCGCAAGCTCCATTCACCGCGCTCCCCCCGCACTCAAGTCCAACGCCTTGGCGACTTGAGCGTCGACAATCAGCGTACCGACTGCAACTCGCGCCACTGCCGCAATGATCCGGCAATCGGCAAACTGACGGTTATGGATCAAACAAGAGTGCCGTCCCAGAGCTTCTCAGAACGGTGAAACCCCCTCTTCGTCCGAGTAATCGCGCATTTGCGCAATGACCTGGTCACCGAAGCGCCGGCGAAACTCTGGCGGACGATCATCGCACTTGTTCCTGGCTGGACGAATGCCTGGGCAGAAACACCTCGGCCAGCATGCAGCGCGCGCTGCCGCCACCGATGCGCTCGATGGTGTCGATGTTCACCGGCAACGGCGTGGTGTGAGCTTCGATCAAGCGACGCTGATCGGCGTCCAGCGATTGCCAGGCTGTGCGCGACATCACCAGCAGCGGCTCGCCCGCTGCGTTGTGCACTTCCAGCATGTTGCCGGCAAAGGACTCCAGCTGCGCCCAGTTCAAGGCGATGACCTGTTTGCCGCTGGTTTCGAGCCGGTTACGCAGCGCCGCACGTTCACCCGGATGGGGCACGGACGCCAGGCAAACCACCGCCACACGGGTGCCGACACTCATCATGACGTTGGTGTGATAAATCGCCACGCCCTGGCGGTCCACCGCGTTGAACGCACACAGTTCATAGCCCAGATGGGTGACCAGTTGATCCAGGGCCCGGGCGTGGGTGCGGGTCGAGTACCCGGCGTAGCAGATCCTCTGTTGCCGATCCAGGACCATGCTGCCGGTGCCCTCGAGGAAAACCTCCTGTTCTTCGAGGCTGGACAGGTCCAGCAACTGCTCGACCCGGTATTCACCCAGCAACCCGTCGAGTACACCTTTGTCCCGCTCCAGACGCCGGTTGTGGCCCTGCATCGGATACAGGACCAAGGTGCCATCCGGGTGGCTGCTCCACCAGTTGTTGGGGAAGATCGAGTCCGGGGTATGCGGCGCTTCGCGATCGTTGTGCACCAGGACTTCAACGTCGTGCCGACGCAACGCGTCAACATAGCCATCGAACTCGGCCAGGGCCTTGAGTTGTACGTCTTCGGCAACGGTTGCCGGACGCTGGAAACGGTTGTTCGCCGCCGTGTCCTGATTGAAGGAAAAACGTGTCGGGCGAATCATTAATACCGTATTGGTGGTTTGCATGGGCACAGACTCAATGAGGGTCGAGAGAGGCTCATTGTCTGTTTCGAGGTGGGAAAAACCCGGTTGATAAAGGCTTTTGCGCTGATGAAAACGGCTGAAGATTGCTGGTTGCCCAGCCGATTCGGTGAGGGCCGGAAAGCAAAAGATCGCAGCCTGCGGCAGCTCCTACTTTGGAATGCGTATCCTTGTAGGAGCTGCCGCAGGCTCGGGCCGCGTTCGGACGATCTTTTGATCTTACTCCATGGTGGTCTTGACCATCGCCAGCTCCGGGTGGCTGACCAGTTTGTCGATGTGCAAATCCGGGTCGTCAAACCAGACCTCGGTCAACACCCGGTAATGCTCCATGTCACGGCAGCGCATGCGCAGGCTGTAGTCGAACGCGCCACTGATCAGGCGACATTCCAGCACCTGCGGGCAGGCCCGAACCTTGGCTTCGAAGGCCTTTTGCGCCGCGCGTCCGCTTTGGTTCGACAACGCCACCAGCACCAGCAACGACAAGCCCGGCGTCAGTTTCTTCTCATCGAGAATCGCGCCATAGCCGCGAATGACCCCAAGCTGTTCCAGCTTGCGTACCCGTTCCAGACAAGGCCTGGGGGTCAGGTGCACGCGCTCGGACAGCTTTTGGTAGGTGATGCGCCCTTCGTGGCGCAACACTTCAATGATTGCCTGATCGATACGATCAAGCACGATCGACAGATCGCGGATATCCGCCATGTACGCCTTGCCTCACTTCAAACGACCCGATAGAAATTGCTGCAAACGTTCACTGTTTGGCCGGTCGAGTATCGTAGCATCGCCCTGCTCTTCGACCCGCCCCTGATGCAAGAACAACACTTGGCTTGAGACCTGCCGGGCAAATCCCATTTCGTGGGTCACCATCAACATGGTCCGGCCTTCTTCGGCCAGCGCCTGAATCACCTTCAACACTTCACCCACCAGTTCCGGGTCGAGCGCCGAGGTTGGCTCGTCGAACAACAGGATTTCCGGTTCCACCGCCAGGGCACGGGCAATCGCCACCCGTTGCTGCTGCCCGCCCGACAGAAACGCCGGGTACTGATAGGCCACCCGTTGCGGCAAGCCGACCTTGTCCAGATACGCCCGTGCGCTCTCTTCGGCGGCCTTGCGACTCATACCCAGGACTCGACACGGCGCCAGTACGATGTTTTCCAGCACGGTCAGGTGGCTCCACAGATTGAAATGCTGGAACACCATCGCCAATCGCGTGCGCAAGCGCTGCAACTGCTTCGGGTTGGCGACACGCATGCCACCGACGCCCTGACGGGTGAGGACTCGCTCGCCATCCAGAGCAATAGCGCCTTCGTCGGCCCGTTCCAGAAAGTTGATGCAGCGCAGCATGGTGCTTTTACCCGAACCGCTGGCGCCGATCATGCTCACCACGTCCCCTGCCCGCGCGTTCAACGAGACGCCCTTGAGCACTTCGTTGTCACCAAAACGTTTATACAGATTTTCAACCGTTAGTTTGTACATGCGAATACTCCTGGAGCGGCACACTTATCGGCGCCGCTCTGGATAAATGATGGAAATCAGTGAGCCGGACCGAGAAAGCTCAGCCAGCGCTTCTCCGCCAGGCGGAACGCGCCGACCAGCCCGAACGACAGCACGAGGTACAGCAGACCGGCGATACCGAAGGCCTGAAAGGTCATGAAAGTCGCGGCGTTGGCGTCCCGGGCGACTTTCAGGATGTCCGGAATCGTTGCGGTGAACGCCACCGAAGTCGCGTGCAACATCAGGATCACTTCGTTGCTGTAGTACGGCAGCGCGCGGCGCAGCGCCGAAGGCAGGATCAGTTGCAGGTACAGGCGCCAGCCACTGAGGCCATAGGCATGTGCCGCTTCGATTTCACCGTAGGGAATGCTGCGGATCGCTCCGGCGAAGATTTCCACGGTGTAGGCGCAGGTGTTGAGGGTGAACGCCAGCAAAGTGCAATTCATTGCGTCGCGGAAAAACGCTTCGAGCAATGGCTGCGAACGGACCACAGCAATGCCGTAGATCCCGCTGTAGCAAATCAGCAACTGGATATACAACGGCGTGCCGCGAAAGATGTAGGTAAACAACTGAACCGGCCAACGCAAAACGCCCAAGCGCGAGACGCGCAAAATCGCCAGGGGCAACGACAGGAAAAAGCCCATGGCAATACTCGCCACCAGCAACCACAAGGTCATGGCCAACCCGGTGAGGGTCTCGCCGTCGCTGAACAGAAAGGGCTTCCAGTATTCGGCAATCAACTCGATCATCGCGCCATCCCCCGTACACCCTGGTTGTAGCGCCGTTCCAACACGCGCAAAACGTAGTTCGAAGCGCTGGTGATCAGCAGGTAAAGCGCTGCGGCCAGCAGCAGGAAATCAAGCATGTTGAACGTGCTTTTGCCGGCCTCCTGCGCGATTTTGACCAGGTCCGACAAACCAATGATCGATACCAGCGCCGTGGCCTTGAGCAGCACCAGCCAGTTGTTGCCAAGGCTCGGCAAGGCGAAACGCATCATTTGCGGGAACACCACGAATCGAAAGCGCTGCCAGCGGTTCAGGCCAAAGCACGCCGCGGCTTCCTGTTGCCCGCGCGGCACACTCAGAATCGCCCCGCGAAAGGTCTCGGTGAAATACGCACCGTAGATGAAACCAAGGGTGATGATGCCGGCCACGAACGGGTCGATTTCCATGTACGACCAGCCCATGGCCTCGGTCAGGGCGCTGAGCCAGCCTTGCAGGCTGTAGAAAATCAGCAGCATCAGCACCAGGTCGGGCACGCCACGGATCAGCGTCGTGTAAAAGGTCGCCGGTAGATTCAACAGCTTCAGCGGCGACAGCTTGGCCGCCGCGCCGAGCAGCCCCAGCGCCATGCTCACCAGAAGCGCGAGCGCCGACAGTTTGAGGGTGACCCAGGTGCCGTGCAGCAACAAAGGGCCATAGCCTTGCAGGGCCGAAAAGTCGAGCCCCAGAATATTCAGGAAGGAATTCACGCCAGTCACCTGTCTTGATGCGCCCCGGTCGCTGCGACACAGCGACCGGGGCGCGAGGATCAGTTGTTGTAGAGGTCCAGATCACCGAAGTGTTTCTGCTGGATCTGCGCGTAGATGCCCTTGTCGTGCAGGGCCTTGATGGCGGTATTGAGCATGCCTTTGAGCTCTTCGTTGTCCTTGCGCACACCAATGGCGATTTCTGCCGGCACCAACGGGTCGCTGATGCCCTCACTGTTGTGGAAGTCCGCCCCTTGTGGCGAGGTCAGGAAACTCATCTGTGCTTGCAGCTTGTCCTGGATCGACGCATCGAGACGGCCAAATACCAGGTCGGCATAGACCTGATCCTGATTCTGATAGGCCCGCAGTTTCACCCCGCCCGGCGCCAGTTTGGCCTTGGCGTAGGTTTCCTGAATCGTGCCCTGCATGTAACCGATGGTTTTGCCGCGCAGCGACTCGGCGGTCGGCAGCAGTCCGAAGTCTTTGCGGGTAACGATGGCGGTCGGTCCGGCGTACAGGCGATCGGTAAAGTCGATCTGTTTTTTGCGCGCGTCGGTAACGGTCATCGAAGATTCGATGGCATCGAACTTGCCGGCCTTGAGCCCCGGAATCAGCCCGTCGAAATCATTGCTGACCCACACGCAGGTCAGCTTCAGCTCGGCACATATTGCATTGCCCAGATCCACGCCGAAGCCCTGGACCCCACCATCGGCCGTGGTGGATTCAAAGGGTGGGTAGCTTGGGTTGACGCCAAATCGCAGCTCCTTCCATTCCTTGGCACTGGCGCCCGTGGTGCAGCAGAGCAACGCGAGTGCCGGCAAAGTCAGCCATTTGATGTTCATCTTCTAGAGTCCCGGATTATTTTGATTTATAGCGATCCGGCGCTTGCGTCGGACCACACTTTTTTGACAGGGGCAGAGAGTCGATGCGGTCTTCACCGCAGCCGTTTTTGTTGTTGTTTTCGACTGGAAGCAGCCAGTCGTCGGAGTTGTACTCCATCTCAAGCGGCGAACGACAAGCGCTTGAAACGGACCATCAGAATGCCAATTGCCGGGACGGTGCTGGTGTCGTAACCCCGGGTTCAAACAGCGTGCCTGTGCTGAACGAATGGCTTTCACAGCCGATGCTGTCGTCGCAGCAAGTCACTGTGTCCCCGCTTTAAGGGAGCGGCACAGGAATGTGCTTGTCTTTGCGGCCTTCTTCATCTGCATGACGATACTGCGGTGACTGTCACTTCGCCGATTGCGCTGTGCGCTCGCTGTTTTTCGACTTCTCTTGCTGTATCCAGGGTCAGTATTGGCCGAAATCTTCTCTGAATTGCCTCGACAATAGTCCAGACCGGCACACCAAAAATCGCCCAAAGGAACCCAATATGACCCGTTACATTGACGTCAATGATCTGAGCTGCCTCGTCCAGGAAAAAGGCTTGCCTCGTTGCCTGATCGAAATGGCCGAGTACATCCGTCAAGACTACGTACGCTGGCCGGATTTCGAAAAATGCGCGCGCCTGGCGAACCACTCACCCGAGGGCGTCATCGAGCTGATGCCCGTGTCTGATGCAGCGCTCTACGCCTTCAAGTATGTCAATGGACATCCGAAGAACACCCACAATGGCATGCTGACGGTCATGGCCTTTGGTGCACTGGGAGACGTCGATACTGGCAAACCTGTGTTACTGAGTGAAATGACGCTGACGACCGCCATTCGCACCGCTGCCACTTCTGCGCTCGCAGCCCGCTACCTCGCCCGACCGGACAGTCGCCGAATGGCACTTATCGGCAATGGCTCACAAAGCGAATTTCAGGCCCTGGCATTTCATACACTGCTAGGCATTACTGAAATCAGTCTCTACGACATCGATCCTGCCGCGACGGCGAAGCTGGTAGCCAACCTGCGGGCCTACCCCGCCATTCAGGTGACCGTTGCCAACACCGTCGCGCAAGCGGTAAGGGGGGCCGATATCGTGACCACGGTCACGGCCGACAAGGCCTACGCAACTATTTTAACCCCTGAGATGATCGAGCCCGGGATGCACCTCAACGCAGTGGGCGGCGACTGCCCCGGCAAGACCGAACTGCACCGGGACATCGTCGAGCGTGCGCGGGTCATGGTTGAGTACGAACCGCAAAGCCGCATTGAAGGCGAAATACAGCAGATGCCCGTTGACTCACCGGTTATCGAGTTCTGGAAAGTCATCAATGGTCAGACCCAAGGTCGCCAGCATGCCGGGGAAGTCACCTTGTTCGACTCGGTCGGCTTCGCCATCGAGGACTACTCCGCCTTGCGCTATGTGCTGGATGTTGCACGAACGCTCGACATTGGCAGCGACATTCAGCTGGTACCACAGCTGCAGGATCCCAAGAACCTGTTCTCGTTGCTGCAGCCTTCAGCAACTGACGATGTAAGGCTTCGGGCTTAATACCTAAACGCTGCGCCCCTGTGGGAGCGAGCCTGCTCGCGATAGACGTTAACGATAACGCGTGTTTCTGAATAAACGCGCCGTCCTTCAGTCCATCGTCGGAACGCCGCCCGAAGCAATCGAGTGTCGAGCCGCCAAAGGGGCTCACCAACGCAACTCAAAGGCATTTTTCGCACCCGGCTGGATGCTGCTGCCCAAACGTGCGCACTCGCGAGAAAGGGTGTCGTGCAGCCATTGACGGTCATCCCCTTCGGCGCGACAGATGCGAAAGCGACACAGGCGGGTGGGTATCAAGTCCAGCGACTGCAGGTGCCCGCCCGGGTCAAGCGAGGCAAAGTATAGAAGCCCCAGGTCGCCGCGAAAGGCTGTGTAGCCCTCGATGCCTTCGTAATCGTTCAGAAGATCACCGCAGCCATAGAGAATCAGGTGGTCGCGGTACACCTCGATGCCTTTGACGTGGTGTGAGGAATGCCCGTGCACCACGTCAACTCCGGCCTCGTCGATCAAGGCGTGGGCGAACCGGACTTGCTCGCGCGGGATATCGAACCCCCAGTTGTCGCCCCAGTGAATGGAGGCGACCACCAGATCCCGCGGTTTTTTGCCCTCGAGAATCCGTTTGGCCACAGGGCGCAGGCTTTGCATCGACAGATCCTCCAGCCGCGCGACGCCCGCGCGCTTATCCGTGGCGGCCCAGTCTGACGCTATGCCGCTGTCGGGTGCGCCGAGGCCAAACACCAGCAAGCGCCGCCCGCCAGGCAGCAGCAACACGGCGGGCGCTTCGGCAGATTGCCGGTTGTGCCCGGCGCCGGCGCTGCACATACCATTGCTCGCCAGGGTATCTAGCGTATCGGCCAGGCCGGCAGCCCCCCAGTCCAGCACATGGTTGTTGGCCAGCACGCAGCAGTCGATGCCGGCTGCGCTAATGACCGGGAAGTTCTCCGGGCTCATGCGGTAATTGATGCCCTTTGGCTCCGGTCGTCCGCGGCGGGACACCGCAGTTTCCAGATTGATGATGCGTGCGTGTGGCTGGCGAAGCTCGAACTCATCCAGCGCAGCGCCCCAGACATAGGTGAAATCGACTGGGCGGGGAATCGAACCATTGACTCGTTCTGCCAGCCGGACGTAATCGCCGGCATTCTTGACGTAAGCTTCGTAAAGCCGCGGATCGCCAGGATGCGGCAGTACTGCGTCGATGCCGCGGGCGGTCATGACGTCGCCGCAGAGAAACAGCTTAAGCGTATCGGTAACAGCTGCCATGGCACCCTCCCGAATATAAGTCGGGGGGGATGTTTCCATCCCCCGGCTTATTATTGGTTCTTCACGCAATCCCGGGGAGCACATATAACGAAATATCTGTAGGGGCTGCCGAAGGTTCGGGCCGCGTTCGGACGATCTTTTTGATCTTAATCTTCAGTAATCTCCAGATC
>NZ_JBFUAE010000021.1:0-86075 GCF_056406435.1 Pseudomonas sp. P1_C12
CGCACAGGCGCACAGGCTTCCATCACCACGATACAACTCGGCACGTTGCCGAAAAGCTGCATCATCTGCGCCCGAGAGAGCTTCTTGCGAAACACCTCGCGGCCTGATTTATCCTGGCCGTGAAGGTGGAAATTATGTTTGCCGAGATCGATACCGATCAGTGCTGACTGGATCATGATGATGGCCTCCGAAAACAAAACACCCTGCGAAAGCGTAGCCCTCGCAGGGTGTGGGGGTGACCATCTCATTAGCCCACCAATCGGTGGGCCCCTTGTTTTCACAGCGCTATCAGAAATACTTCATCTTCGGCGCTTCTTCTTTCAACGGCTCGTTCTTCGCCGTCTGTTCGTTCCAGCCACCACCCAGTGCCTTGTACAGATTGACCTGGCTGACCAACTGCGCCAGACGGTCGGTGATCAACACCTGTTGCGCACTGAACAGCTGACGCTGGGCATCGAGGAAGGTCAGGTTGCTGTCGACACCGATGCGGTAACGACGCTCGGCCAGGCGGTAGTATTGCTGGTTGGCACTGACGAAATCTTTCTGTGCCTGCAACTGCTGGACGTAGGTCTGGCGGGCGGCCAGGCCGTCGGCAACTTCCTGGAAGGCCGTTTGAATGGACTTCTCGTAGTTCGCCACGCCAATGTCTTTCTGGATTTTCGAGTAATCCAGGCTGGCGCTCAGGGAGCCGGCGTTGAAGATCGGCAGGTTGATCTGCGGCTGGAACAGCCACGTGCCCGAACCGCCCTTGAACAGGCCGGACAGGTCCGGGCTCAGAGTGCCGGCATTGGCCGTGAGGCTGATGCTCGGGAAGAACGCAGCCCGCGCCGCGCCGATGTTGGCGTTGGCGGCCTTCAGGTTGTACTCGGCCTGAAGGATGTCCGGACGACGATGCAGCAGGTCCGACGGCAGGCCGGGCGGAACGTCGCTCAGCAGGTCGTCGTCAAGCGGTTTGGCCGCTTGCAGGTTGGCCGGGATACCGGTGCCGAGCAGCAGCACCAGGATGTTCTCGTCCTGGGCGACCTGACGGGTGTACTTGGCCAGTTGCGCACGGGCGTTTTCCACCGAGGTGCGCGACTGCGCCAGGTCCAGGGCCGAGGCGACCCCGACTTCGTTGCTGCGGGCGGTGAGCTTGTAGCTCTCCTCGAATGCGGCGAGGGTGTCCTGGGTCAGCTTGTACAGTTCCTTGTCGGCCTGCCAGGTCAGGTAGGCATTGGCGACACTGGCCACCAGGCTGATTTGCGTGCTGCGGCGGCCTTCTTCGGTGGCGAAGTACTTCTGCAGCGCCTCTTCGTTCAGGCTGCGAACCCGACCGAACAGGTCGAGTTCATAGGCGCTGACCCCGACCGTGGCCGAGTAGGAACTGACGATGCCCGACTGACCTGTTTGCGAGGAGTTTTCCGGAACCCGCTGGCGGCTGCCGGTGCCGTTGGCCGAAACGGCCGGGAACAGATCGGCACGGGAAATGCGGTACTGGGCCGCAAACGCGTCGATGTTCAGGGCCGCGACACGCAGGTCACGGTTGTTTTCCAGGGCCACCTGGATCAGCTGTTGCAGCGCCGGGTCATGGAAAAACTGCTTCCAGCCTTGCTCGGCAGCCGCTTGCGCCGGTGCCTGGGCCGGCGAGTACGCCGGGCCCTGCGGGTATTGGCCCGCCACCGGCGCTTCGGGCTGCTGATAATCAGGTATCAGCGAGCAGCCACCGAGCACGAAGGCGGCGACTGCCAGGGAGAGTAGCGACTTGCTCATTAGCCAGCCTCTTGAGGAGTTTCAGTGGCGTCATCCTGGTCGGCGATTTTGCGCTGGCCTATGGACGACACGGTGACGAAGAACAACGGGACCCAGAAAATCGCCAGCACAGTGGCCGTGATCATACCGCCGATCACACCGGTGCCGATTGCATGCTGGCTACCGGAACCCGCGCCGGTGGATATCGCCAGTGGTACCACACCCAGAACGAAGGCGAGCGAGGTCATGATGATCGGTCGCAGACGCATGCGACTGGCTTCAATTGCCGCATCGCGCAGGCTACGCCCTTGTTCGTGCAGTTCCTTGGCAAATTCGACAATCAGAATGGCGTTTTTCGCCGCCAGACCAATGGTCGTCAACAGACCTACCTGGAAGTACACGTCGTTGGACAAACCGCGCAGGCTGGTGGCCATCAATGCACCGATGATCCCCAGCGGCACCACCAACATCACCGCGATCGGAATCGACCAGCTCTCATACAACGCCGCCAGACACAAGAACACCATCAGCAGCGACAGGGCGTACAGCGCGGGTGCTTGCGAACCGGACAGACGTTCTTCGTACGACAGACCGGTCCAGGAAATACCGACACCCGCCGGTAGCTTCTGCGCGATGGCTTCGACTTCGGCCATGGCTTCACCGGTGGAATAGCCAGGCGCCGGGGCTCCGAGGACTTCCATCGCTTCCACGCCGTTGTAGCGGGCCAGTTTCGGCGAACCGTAAATCCACTCGCCCCTGGCGAACGCCGAGAACGGAACCATGGTGCCGCTGCTATTGCGCACGTACCACTTCTGCAGGTCTTCAGGGTTCATTCGAGCGCCTGGCTGGCCTTGCACGTAAACCTTCTTCACGCGACCGCGGTCGATGAAGTCGTTGACGTAGCTACTGCCCAGGGCAATCGACAGAGTGTTGTTGATATCGGCGATGGTAATGCCCAGGGCACTGGCCTTCTCGTCATCGATTTCCAGTTGGTATTGCGGTTCGTCGTTCAGGCCGTTCGGACGCACCTGAGTCAGAATCTTGCTTTGCGCGGCCATGCCGAGGAACTGGTTACGTGCAGCCATCAGTTTGTCGTGGCCGATGCCGGCGCGGTCCTGCAGGAACACGTCGAAACCGGTGGCGTTACCCAACTCCAGTACCGCCGGTGGCGCGAAGGCGAACACCATGGCGTCACGGAAGGTGAAGAAGTGCTGTTGGGCACGGGCCGCTACCTTGAACACGTTGTTGTCGGCGTTACGCTCGTCCCACGGCCGGAGCATGATGAACGCCATGCCCGAACTCTGGCCACGGCCGGCGAAGTTGAAGCCGGTCACGGTAAACACCGAGTTCACCGCATCGCCTTCACCGCCATCCTTGCCCGGACGCAGCAGGAATTCCCGCATCTCGTCCACGACCACCTGGGTGCGCTGGGCACTGGAACCGGCCGGGGTCTGCACCTGGGCAAACAGTACGCCCTGGTCTTCTTCCGGCAGGAACGCCGTTGGAATACGGGTGAACAGCCAGATCATGCCGACGACGATGATCAGGTAGGCCAGCAGGTACGGGGCCTTTTGCGCGAGCATATTGCCCACGCCACGCTCGTAGCTTCTGACGCCGCGGTCGAAGTTGCGGTTGAACCAGCCGAAGAAACCGCGTTTCGGGGTGCCGTGCTCGCCTTTCGGAATCGGCTTGAGCATGGTCGCGCAGAGCGCCGGGGTGAAGATCAGTGCAACCAGTACCGACAGGGCCATGGCCGAGACGATGGTGATCGAGAACTGCTTGTAGATCACACCGGTGGAGCCGCTGAAGAACGCCATCGGCAGCAGCACCGCCGACAGCACCAGGGCAATACCCACCAGTGCGCCCTGGATCTGGCCCATGGATTTCTTGGTGGCTTCCTTGGGTGACAGGCCTTCTTCGCTCATCACCCGTTCGACGTTTTCCACCACGACGATGGCGTCGTCCACCAGCAAGCCGATGGCCAGCACCATACCGAACATGGTCAGGGTGTTGATGCTGAAACCGGCTGCCGCGAGGATCCCGAACGTACCGAGCAATACCACCGGCACGGTCATCGTGGTGATGATGGTGGCACGGAAGTTCTGCAGGAACAGGAACATCACCAGGAACACCAGTGCGACCGCTTCGACCAGGGTGTGAACCACGCCTTTGATCGATTCGGTCACCACCGGAGTAGTGTCATACGGGAACACCACTTCCATCCCTTGCGGGAAGAACGGCTTGAGGTTGTCGATGGTCGCGCGCAGGGCTTTGGCCGTATCGAGAGCGTTGGCACCGGTAGCCAGTTTCACCGCCAGGCCGGATGCCGGGGCACCGTTGAACTGGGCGTTAATGCTGTAGTTCTCACCCCCCAAACCGACTTCGGCGACATCTTTGAGGCGAACCTGGGAACCGTCCTTGTTGACCTTGAGCAGGATCTTGTCGAATTGCTCCGCGGTCTGCAGACGGGTCTTGCCGATGATCGTCGCGTTCAACTGGGTGCCGGGCAGGGCCGGCAGGCCGCCGAGCTGGCCGGACGACACCTGGACGTTCTGCGCAGCGATGGCGGTCTTGGCGTCGATAGGGGTCAGGTTGAATTTGTTCAACTTGGCCGGATCGAGCCAAATCCGCATGGCGTACTGGGAACCGAACACCTGGAAGTCACCGACACCGGCGGTCCGCGAGATCGGGTCCTGCATGTTCGACACGATGTAGTTGGACAGGTCGTCCTTGGTCATGCTGCCGTCACGCGACACCACGCCGATCACCAACAGGAAGTTCTTCACCGCCTTGGTGACGCGGATACCTTGCTGCTGCACTTCTTGCGGCAGCAGTGGGGTAGCCAGGTTCAGCTTGTTCTGGACCTGAACCTGCGCGGTATCGGAGTTGGTGCCTTGCTCGAAGGTCGCGGTAATGGTCATGGTGCCGTCGGAGTTACTTTCCGACGAGACATAACGCAGGTGGTCGATACCATTGAGCTGTTGTTCGATCACCTGCACCACGGTGTCCTGTACGGTCTGTGCCGAAGCACCCGGATAGGCAACGGAAATGGCGATCGCTGGCGGCGCAATGCTCGGGTATTGGTTGATCGGCAGTTTGAGGATCGATAGAGCCCCGACCAACATGATCACCAGGGCAATTACCCAGGCGAAAATCGGACGGTCGATAAAAAATTTCGACATGGTTTACTCCCCTTTACCGCCAGAAGCTGTATTAGCTGCCTGGGCGGGGGCCGGGTTCTTTGCGGCTACGTTGGTCGCTTCACTGGCCTTGACTTCGATGCCGGGTTTGACGAATTGCAGACCTTCGGTGATCAGTCGATCGCCGGCCTTCAGGCCGTCTTCGATCAGCCATTGGTTACCGACGGTGCGGTTGGCCTTGAGGTGACGCAGTTCGACCTTGTTGTCCGGGCCGACAACCAGTGCGGTCGGGGTACCCTTGAGGTCGCGGGTCACGCCTTGCTGCGGGGCCAGGATCGCTGCGCTGTTCACACCGGCCAGCAACTTGGCGTGCACGAACATGCCAGGCAGAAGGGTGTGATCAGGGTTCGGGAAAATCGCGCGCAGGGTGACGGAACCGGTGGTCTGGTCAACCGAAATTTCGGAGAATTCCAGCTTGCCGTCCAGCTTGTACTCGCTGCCGTCTTCGAGGGTCAGCTTGACCGATGCCGCGTTATCGCCAGCCTTTTGCAAGCGACCGCTTTCCAGCTCACGGCGCAGTTGCAACAACTCGACCGAGGACTGCGTCACGTCGACGTAGATCGGGTCGATTTGCTGAATCACCGCCATCGCGTCGACCTGGGCATTGCTGACCAGCGCGCCTTCAGTCACCGAGGAGCGGCCGATACGGCCGGTCAACGGGGCATAGACCTTGGTGTAGCGCACGTTGATCTGGGCAGATTGCAACGCGGCTTCCGATTGCAGGCGGTTGGCCACGGCGGTGTCGTACTCCTGACGGCTTACGGCTTGCTCGTCGACCAGTTGCTTGTAGCGGTCGGAAATCGATTTGGTCGAACGCAGGTTGGCTTCGGCGCTGGCGAGCGTTGCTTCATAGACCGATGGATCGATCTGATAGAGCTGCTGGCCGGCCTTGACGTCACTGCCTTCCTTGAACAGGCGCTTGAGAATGATGCCGTTGACCTGAGGACGGACTTCGGCAATGCGGAACGCACTGGTACGGCCGGGCAGATCGGATGTCAGGGTGAAAGCTTGCGGTTGCAGAGTCACGACGCCGACCTGAGGCGGTGGGGCGGCCGGTGCTGCCTCTTCCTTTTTGCATCCGCTGAGTAGCGATGCCAAGGCGACGGCGGCGACCAGAGCGGTAACAGCTGGCTTGAATTGCATGAAAATCCTCGGGTCAGGCGCGCAAGGAGCGCACTAGAAAGGTGGAAGGTTGAAAAATGTTTGCAGAGTGGATAAGTAGCTTGCTAATGAATATACTTACGTACATGGCTGTTTGTAAATACCCAGGCTGCGTATCAACGTCGTTACTCAAGCCGTTACACAAGCCGTTGAAAGGTTGGAATTGTAGGCCGGGGACGAACCCCCAGAACGTTCGCCCCACTTTTATTCAGCTGATATTCAGACATCGCTGAAGCACCCTGATTGAGGTTGTACTGCCATGGTCCGTCGTACCAAAGAGGAAGCTCAGGAAACCCGCGCACAAATTCTCGAGGCGGCCGAAAAGGCCTTTTTCGAGCGGGGCGTGGCGCGCACGACCCTGGCGGACATCGCGACCTTGGCCGGCGTCACTCGCGGGGCCATTTACTGGCATTTCAGCAACAAGGCGGATCTGGTGCAGGCCATGCTCGACACTTTGCATGAGCCGTTGGAAGAAATGGCCAAGGCCAGCGAGAGCGAAGACGAACTCGATCCCCTGGGCTGCATGCGCAAACTGTTGATTCATTTGTTTCATCAAATTGCGCTGGACCCGAAAACCCGCCGCATCAATGAGATTCTTTATCATAAGTGCGAATTCACCGATGAAATGTGCGACCTGCGCCAACAACGGGTATCAGCCAGCCTCGAATGCAATGTGCGGATCGGCCTGGCCCTGAGTAATGCAGTGAATCGTGGCCAGTTGCCGGAAAACCTCGACACCGCCCGCGCCGCGATCAGCTTGCATGCTTATATTGATGGCATCCTGTACCAGTGGCTGCTGGCCCCCGACAGTTTTGAATTGCACACCGAAGCCGAGCGTTGGGTCGATACCGGGCTGGATATGCTGCGCTTGAGCCCCAGCCTGCGCAAATGAAACAAAATTCGTAATTGGGTCCGCGTGTGTCAACCGAGGGCCTTTTTTGTCATTCGATGTGCCGTAATGGGGTGCTTTTATATACGTACCCTTGGCGGGATAACAGGTAGCAAGCTCAGTATTTTGTAGGGAATTTGTGTCGCCTTTATGAGGCCCCTTCATTGCACGGTCCCTGTAGGAGCTGCCGAAGGCTCGGGCTCGATACTCAACAAAAAGCCCCGGCTCTTTCGAATCGGGGCTTTTGTATTTCCACGGTTGCTGATTACAGCGTCGGGTAGTCGATGTAACCGGCCGGGCCCTTGGCGTAGAACAGTTCCGGACGCGCGTCGTTCAGCGGCGCGTCAGCCTGCAAACGCGCTGGCAGGTCCGGGTTGGCAATGAAAGGTACGCCGAAGGCGACGGCATCGGCCTTGCCACTGGCAAGCAACGCGTTGGCGCTGTCCTTGGTGAAACGCTCGTTGGCAATGTATGGGCCGCCGAACGCTTCCTTGAGTTGAGGGCCGAGGCTGTCGGCACCTTCTTTCTCGCGCGAGCAGATGAAGGCGATGCCACGCTTGCCCAGTTCGCGAGCGACGTAGGTGAAGGTTTCGGCCAGGTTGTCGTCGCCCATGTCATGCAAGTCGGCGCGTGGCGACAGGTGCACACCCACGCGGCCGGCACCCCAGATTTCGATGGCGGCGTCAGTCACTTCCAGCAGCAGGCGGGCACGGTTTTCCAGGGAGCCGCCGTAGTTGTCGGTGCGCTGGTTGGTGCTGCTTTGCAGGAACTGGTCGAGCAGGTAACCGTTGGCGGCATGGATTTCCACACCATCGAAGCCGGCGGCCTTGGCGTTCTCGGCACCGACGCGGTAAGCGTCGACGATGTCGGCGATTTCAGCGGTTTCCAGGGCGCGCGGGACAGGGAAGTCGGCCAACGGACGAACCAGGTTGACGTGGCCCTTTGGCTGGATGGCGCTCGGGGCGACCGGGGCTTCACCGTTCAGGTACAAACCGTGGGAAATGCGACCCACGTGCCACAACTGCAGGAAGATCTTGCCGCCGGCACCGTGGATTGCCTTGGTCACGTTGGACCAGCCACGTACCTGATCGTTGGACCAGATGCCCGGGGTGTCCGGGTAGCCGACGCCCATCGGCGTCACCGAAGTGGCTTCGCTGAGGATCAGCCCGGCGGAGGCACGTTGCACGTAGTACTCGGCCATCAACGCATTGGGCACGCGACCTTCGTCGGCGCGGCAGCGGGTCAGTGGCGCCATGATGATGCGGTTGGCCAACTCGAGGTCGCCCAGTTTGATCGGATCGAAAATAGTCGTCATTTAGTGTAACCCTCGTGAGGTAATGGTTGATCAGTTGGTAGCAGGGGCCAGATCGGGATTGCCGCTCTGACGGAAAGTAATCAGGGTCACCAGCAGGGCGAGTACCGCCAGTGCGGCTGCCGCGAGCGGCACGCTGGTCAGGCCGAAGCCGTGGGCGATCACGCTGCCGCCGACCCAGGCACCCAAGGCGTTGCCGATGTTGAAAGCGCCGATGTTCAGGGTCGATACCAGGTTCGGTGCGGCGTTGCCGAAGGTCACCACGTTCACTTGCAGCGCCGGTACGGCGGCGAAGCACGCGGTGGCCCAGAGGAACAGGGTGATTTCGGTCGGGATCAGCGCGACGCTGGTCCAGGTGAGCACGGTGGACACCACGGCCATGGTGATGAACACGCCGATCAGCGTCGCGGCCATGCCTTTGTCGGCCAGCTTGCCGCCGATGATGTTGCCGACCGTCAGGCCCAGGCCGATGAGCATCAGGGTCCAGGTCACGCCACGGGGCGAGACGCCGGTGACTTCGCCCAGCAGCGGCGCGACGTAGGTGAACAGGGTGAACACCGAGGCGGCAAACAGCGCGGTCATGCTCAGGGACAGCCAGATCCCGCCGCCCTTGAGTGCGGCGAGTTCGGCGCGCATGTCGAGTTTTTCTTCATCACGCTTGGCCGGCAGGAAGCGGATCAGACCGATCAGTGCGATCACACCGATCACGGTCACGGCCCAGAAGGTCGAACGCCAGCCGGCTGCCTGACCGAGGGCGGTGCCCAGCGGTACGCCGAGGACGTTGGCCAGGGTCAGGCCGGTGAACATCAGGGCCACGGCCGAAGCGCGTTTGTTCGCAGGCACCAGGCCGGCGGCTACCACTGAACCGATACCGAAGAAGGCGCCATGACACAGGGCGGTGACCACACGGGCGAACATCAGCACGTTGTAGTCGCTAGCCACTGCGCAGAGCAGGTTGCCAATAATGAAAATGCCCATCAACGCCACCAGGGCGGCCTTGCGCGGCAGTCGGGCGGTGGCCAGCGCCATGAATGGTGCGCCGATGGCCACGCCCAGGGCGTAACCGGTCACCAGCCAGCCGGCACCGGGAATCGACACACCGAGGTCAGCCGCCACGTTGGGCAGCAGGCCCATGATGACGAACTCGGTGGTGCCGATGGCGAAGGCGCTCAAGGCCAGGATGAGTAGCGAGAGGGGCATTGTTTAATTCCTTGTCGGCCGACTGACGTGGGGGGCGTTCTCAATTGGTTTTCCCGGCGCTGTGTGAAAACCAATTGAGAACGCCCCCACAGGGTCAGAGCTCTTTACTGAAGGTTTTGAGGAATTCCTGGATGGTTTCCTCATTACGTTTGAAGAAGTGCCACTGGCCGACTTTACGGCTGCTGATCAGGCCGGCGCGTTGCAGGGTCGCCAGGTGTGCGGACACCGTGGACTGCGACAGGCCGCAACGTTGATCGATCTGCCCGGCGCAAACGCCGTGCTCGTTGCTGTGGGACTGGTCGGGGAATTCGACGCTCGGGTCCTTGAGCCAGTGCAGGATGTCTCGCCGTACCGGGTGCGCCAAGGCTTTTATTATTTCGTCGAGATTCATGGTCATGATGTGGGCTCGTGATGTTTAAAACGCTATATCGCGATGAGGCGAACTTTAAATCGGTATTTCGCGATATACAAATATGATTTGGCTCTGACCAGCTCGCATTTCGGTATATCGAGTTATAACGATATGTTGAGTGTAACAAGACAAGATGGCGGTGCTAAGCTGCGCCCATGAACTATCTCGCACATCTTCACCTCGGTGGTCAGCGTCCAGGTCAATTGCTCGGCAGTCTGTATGGCGATTTCGTCAAGGGACGGCTGCAAGGGCAGTTCGCTCCGGAAATCGAGGGGGCCATCCAGCTGCACCGCAGCATCGACGTGTTCACCGATCGCCATCCGCTGGTGGACGTCGCGTTGTCGCGTTTTTCCCTGACCCGTCGTCGCTACGCCGGGATCGTGCTCGACGTGTTTTTCGACCATTGCCTGGCCCGGGACTGGACACTGTATGCCGACCGGCCCCTGGCGTTGTTCATCTCGGACGTTTACCGGGTGCTTTCCAGCGAACGGCAATTGCCGGAGCGGCTGGCGAAGATAGCGCCGCACATGGTGGCCAATGACTGGTTGGGTTCGTATCAGGAATTCGAGGTACTGGAGCAGGTGTTGCGCGGGATCTCGCGGCGCCTGACCCGGCCGGAGGAACTGGCGGCGGCGATGCAGGAGTTGCGGCGGTTGTATGAACCGTTGAGCGAGGATTTTCGGTTGTTCTATCCGCAGTTGCAGGCATTTGCCCGGAACTATCCAACACCATAAAACCCCTGTAGGAGCGAGCCTGCTCGCGATTGCGGTCTGTCCTTCAGCATCATCGTTGAATGTTAAGCCGCTATCGCGAGCAGGCTCGCTCCTACAGGGGGCATGTGTTTACGCTGCAATTGCAGGGCGCATTGGTGCTCGTTGCGGTTCGACAATTTCACCAAACAACGCCTTCTGCACCGCCTGCTGCGCCTCGAACGCCAGCGCCGCGCGTTCCCGTCCTTCGCAAGCGATTGGCTTGAGCAGATGAATCTCCACGCCACCACGGTCGTTGGCGAACAGACGCATCAAGTGCGAGAGCAGATCATCGTCGCCAATGAACGGCGCCAGCGCGCAAGGCTCACCGTCGCGCACATAACGAATCGCCACCGGCTGCATCGCCACTTCGGAATCGATGGCGGCGGACAGCAGGCGACCATGGAAGGTACGCAGCGAGCGGCCATCAGTAGTGGTGCCTTCCGGGAACATCAGCAAGGGATGGGCTTGTTCCAGGTGACGGGTCATCTGCTTGCGGATCAACTGGCTGTCACCCGAGCCACGGCGGATGAACAGGCTGCCGGCCTTGGCCGCCAACCAGCCGGCCACTGGCCAGGTGCGGACTTCGGCCTTGGACAGGAACGACAGTGGCGTGAGCATGCCCAGCAGCGGGATATCGGTCCAGGATACATGGTTGCTGACCCAGAGCATCGGTGTCTTCGGCAGCTCGCCATGGACGGTCACGTCAAAGGGCAGGGCGTTGCTCAGACGGGCCATGAAAAACCGCGACCAGCGCTGACGACGCGCCATCGAATGGGCCGGGCCCAGGCGCTCGAACACCCCGAACACACTGGCCATGCCCAAGCCCAGTGTCACCACCAACAGCACTCGCGCGATTCGCGCGTACACCCGCAACCGGCTCATTACACAGCCGCCTTGAAGTGTTTGGCGTAACGCGGGCAGAGCTCGTCGCGCTTGAGCAGGATGAACACGTCGGCGACCTGGAAGTCTTCGTCCCAGCATGGCTCGCCGCAGATCTTCGCGCCCAGGCGCATGTAGGCCTTGAGCAGCGGTGGCATTTCGGCGATCACGTTCGACGGGATGTCCAGGCTTGGCAGCGGGTTTTTCGGCTCGGCGCGCAGATGTTCGGTGCACAGGTAGCGTTCGCGCAGACGCTGCATGATCGCGTGGGCCTGCACGCCGCCATCCTGCATCGGAATGCTCGCGCATCCCATCAGGTAGCTGTAGCCGCCCTGGTTCAGGACTTCGGCCAGTTCACCCCAGAGCACGGCGATGGTACCGCCGTTACGGTAGGCCGGGTCGACGCAGGTGCGACCGATTTCCAGGATCGGGCCTTGCAGGTGCACCAGGCCGTGCAGGCTGAATTCTTCTTCGCTGTAAAACCTGCCCAGGCTGCTGGCAGCGGTGTGGTCGAGCAAACGGGTGGTCGCCACCAGACGTCCGGTATTCAAGTCACGTACGCCGATGTGGGCGCAGTGAACGTCGTAGTCATCCATGTCCAGACCCAATTCAGCGCCCTTGAGCCTGGCGTTGAATTCGCCGCTGAACACGTTGAAGCGCAAGGCCTGGGCCTCCTGCAATGCCTCGGCACCCACCAGGCGTTCGGCTTGCAGGCGGCGTTCGTTGCCGGTGTCGCTGATGCGGGCGATCTGAGTCATGGCGAATCTCCGTGCGGGCTGCTCACCCGTCTTTGGGCTACAGCGAATCGACTTTCTTTGTCTAGGGGGCGTTCTCAATTAGTTTCCCCACCGCGTTGTCGCCTTAAAGCTGGCCAGGCAAGGCGTAGGCCGCTGGGAATGGTTGTTCCCTTTCCAAGGCCTGCAACGCAGCATGGCCAGCTTTAAGGCACAACCCGGCGCGGTAGGGAAACTAATTGAGAACGCCCCCTAGCCGTGTTGTGCAAAGTCAGGCTATGTAGCCCCGGTGTCATCGCCATTAAGCTTTGGTGATGCTTATATGACAGCCCACAAGGAGCCTCTTATGCCCTGGCAAATCCTGTTGAACCGCCGTGATCGCCTGCCCGCCAACCCGGATCTGGCTGAAGGTTTCGCGACCTTGTTGCAGCAGTTGGGAGCGGTCACGCCGTTCGAATTGGCCGTGCTTGGCGGGCGGTTGATGGCGACGCCGGGGCTGGCGTTTCTGGTGGGGTATCAAGCGGCCTTGCGCATGCTCTGGCCGAGTGCGCCGCTGAGCCTCGGCGCGCTGTGCGCCACCGAACAGCGCAGTCTGCGCCCGGCCGACATGCAAACCCGACTGAGCGGTTTGCGTCTGAGCGGACGCAAGGATTTCGTCACTGCCGGCAATGCCGCCGACTGGCTGCTGGTGGCGGCCCGCAGCGAGGAGCCCGGTGTCGATCCACGCTTGAGCCTGGCGGTGATCTATCGTGGTGAGCCGGGTGTGCGGGTGGAAAAGCTGGCGCCGATTCCGTTGATGCCGGACATCAGCCACGGCTGCTTGTTTCTGGATAACGCACTGTGCGAATTGCTCGCCGGGGATGGCTGGGACGCGTACGTCAAACCGTTCCGCACGCTGGAAGACATCTACGTACTGAGCGCCATGACGGCGTGGTTGTATGGCGTCGGCCAGGAATGCGATTGGCCACAAGGCTTGCAACTGCGGTTGCTGGGGTTGTTGGCCGGGTGCGCGGAAACCAGTCGCCAGCCACCGACCAGTCTGGCCGGGCATGTGGTGCTTGGCGGGTTATTTGCGCAGTTCGAAGGGCTCAAGGCTGAAGTGGACGAGGCAATGGCTGGCGGGCCTGCGCAGTGGCCGGCGATGTGGCAGCGGGACAAGGCGGTGATGGATTTGGCGGCGGGGGCGCGGGGCAAGCGGCTGGCCAAGGCACTGGCGGAATCTTCGCTGCCCTGACCGGCCTCTTCGTCGGATCGCCGCCCGGACCAAGCCCGCTCCCACAAGGACCTGTGTCGTATACAAATGTTGTGTTCGACGCAGCACCTGTAGGAGCTGGCTTGCCAGCGAAAGCGCCCTCACAGACAACACAAATTTCAGAACTGTCATCAACCTCGACTAGGCTCACCAAGTTCAATCTCCGAGCCCCCGCCATGCCTAAAGGCTTGTCCCTTATTTTCCTGCTGTTGCTCAGCTTCACGGTCCAGGCCGAAAACTGGCCCGCCGAGCAATGGCCGACCGCCCCGACGCCGACCGGCCCGGCGCTGCAAGCCCTGGAGGCCTACGCCTTCCCATCCCGCGATGACACCACTCGCCAGGGTGTTCGTACCGATGCCTTGCTGGTGATCCGCGACGGCCAGTTGATCTACGAACGCTACGCCGGTCCGACGACGGCCGAGACGCCGCACCTGACCTGGTCGATCAGCAAGAGCCTGATGGCCACGATCCTCGGCGTGGCCTATGGCGAAGGCTTGTTCAAGCTCGGCGACCCGGTGGCGAAGTTTTATCCGCCCCTGAAAAAACACCCCGACATGACCATGGCCGACCTGCTGCACTGGGCCTCGGGCCTGGATTGGCAGGAGGACTACGAATACGCACCGCTGAAGTCTTCGGTGGTGGCCATGCTCTACACCCGCGGTCACCACGACATGGCCGCGTTCACCGCGGCCCATGATGCTTATGCCGCGCCAGGCCAGGCGTTTCGCTACTCCAGCGGTGACAGCAACCTGCTGTCCGCCGCGCTGAAAACCATCGTCGGTCCCGGCCGTTATCCCGACTTTCCGTGGACTGCATTGTTCGAACCGCTGGGCATTCGCCACGCGATCTGGGAAACAGATGCCACGGGCACTTTCGTCGCGTCGTCCTATGCCTACCTCACTGCACGGGACCTGGCCCGGGTCGGTCTGTTGATGGCTCGCGAAGGTCGTTGGGGAGGCAAGCAGCTACTGCCCAAGGATTGGGTGGCGTTCAACCGCGAGCCGTTCGCTCACTATCACGCACACAAAGACGATGCCGTACCCGGCGGCCAATGGTGGCTCAATCGAGCCGTCGAGGGCGCGGCACAACCCTGGCCCGATGCCCCCGCCGACACCTTCGCCGCATTGGGTCATTGGGGGCAGGCAATGTATGTGATCCCCAGCGAACACCTGGTGATCGTCCGCTATGGCGATGACCGCGACGGCAGCTACCGGCACAACCAATTGCTCCAACTCGCGCTCAAGGTCTTTGCCGGGAAGGTGCAGCCATGACCGGTTTCATTCGCCGTCGACCGGCCAGTTCCCTATTGTTGATCCTGCTGATCGCCTTGCTCGGCTGGTTCTGGCACGAGCGGGTGGCGCTGTGGGCGTTCCCCGACATCATCAGCGCCTACACCGCCAAGGAATACTGTTCGTGCCGCTACGTGATGAACAACGACGCCGAGTACTGCCACGGTTATGTGCAACAGTGGCTGCCCGCCAGCGACTTTACCGATGATGTTGCTGGCAAGCGGGTAACGGTCAGCGGCATGGGCCGCAGCAACAGCGCAGTGTGGATCGGCGAGCGCCAGGGCTGTCGCTTGCAGCCCTGAGTGCGATGAAGTGCCTGGGTGAGAGGAGGGCTTTTGTGGCGATGGGGTAACGGATGGCTTGCAATGCGCTGAAGGCCGGTTAAGGTTCAGCACAGGTTTATCTGCCCCACGAGTCTCTATGTTCAAGCGCTCCACCCTTCAACCCCTCGCTTTCCTGCTGCTGGCCGGTGCTGCGTTGTCGGCCCGTGCCGATTGGTACCTGGATGGCGAGTCTTCGCGCCTGTCGTTCGTCAGCACCAAAAACGCCAATGTCTGCGAAGTGCAGCGCTTTCTGGTGCTGCACGGCAAGGTCGATCCCGAAGGACTGGCGCAGGTGGAAGTCGAGCTGGAGTCGATCAACAGCGGCATTGCGCTGCGCGATGAGCGCATGCGCAAGGAACTGTTCCAGATCGACCGGTTTCCCGACGCCTTGATCACCACGAAAATCGATCTGCGCCCGATCAATGATCTTGCTCCCGGCGCACAGCTGGAGTTGCGCCTGCTGCTGATGGTGGACCTGCACGGCAAACAACACGAATACCCCGCCGAACTGCTGGCGACCCGTCTCGATGACCGGCGCTTCCAGGTGGTGACCCTCGAACCGCTGGTGATCAATGCCGAGGATTTCGATCTGACGCCTGGTCTGGAGACGTTGCGCAAAATGGCCGGCCTCTCGGCGATCAGTCTGTCGGTGCCGGTGGGTGCGGTGCTGATTTTTACGGCGCGCTGACATGGCCGGAGCGATTTTTCCCTGGCGTGAAGGCAACCACTTCGAACTGCTGGTCGATGGTCCGCAGTTTTTCCCGCGCATGCTGGTGGCGATTGCCCGCGCCGAAGAACAGGTTGAGTTGGAGTTGTATCTGGTGGAGGCGGGCGCCTGTGCCGAAGCCATGGTCCAGGCCCTGGTACAGGCCGCCGAGCGTGGGGTGCGGGTGCGCTGCCTGTTCGATGATTACGGCAGCCTCGCCTTCACCCTGACCTTGCGCCGGCGGCTGATGGCCGCCGGGGTGGAGCTGCGTTTCTACAATCGCCTGAGCTGGCGGCGCTGGGTCGGCAATTTCTACCGCGATCACCGCAAGCTGTTACTGGTGGACCAGAGCATGGCAGTGGTCGGCGGCACCGGTGTCACCGACGAGTTTTGGACCCCGGGGGAAGACGTCAGCGAATGGCACGAAGTGATGGTGGAAATCACCGGGCCGCTGGTGCTCGATTGGCAGTTGCTGTTCGACCGCCAGTGGATCGCCAACCGCCATCGTCGCGCCTGGCGTCCCGCCTCGCATTTCGGCTTGCCGCGCCTGCCTCGGGTGCCATCGATGGGCGAGGGCATGGGCCGGGTGGCCTATGCCGACGCCCGCCAGCACCGGGATATTCTGCAATCGCTGGTGCGCGCCCTGAACAGCGGCCAGCGACGGATCTGGCTGGCCACGCCGTACTTTTTGCCGACCTGGAAAGTCCGCCGTTCCCTGCGCCGGGCGGCTGCCCGGGGCGTCGATGTGCGGTTGCTGCTGACCGGGCCCCGTACCGATCACCCGTCCGTGCGCTACGCCGGGCATCGTTACTACCCGCGACTGCTCAAGGCCGGGGTGAAGATCTTCGAGTACCAGCCGTGTTTCCTGCACCTGAAAATGGTCTTGATCGATGACTGGGTGAGCATCGGCTCGTGCAACTTCGATCACTGGAATCTGCGCTTCAACCTGGAAGCCAATCTGGAAGCGCTGGACCCCGGGTTGACCCGGTCGGTGGCCGCGAGCTTCGAACACGACTTCGCCCTGAGCCAGCAAGTCAGCCTGGAAGAATGGAAGCGCCGGCCACTGTGGCGGCGGATCAAGCAGCGGGTGTGGGGATGGGTGGATCGGGTGGTGGTGAATCTGCTGGATCGAAGGGGTTGAACCCAAACTTTCAAACACCCTGAAACCACTGTAGGAGCGACGGTGCGGCGACCCGACCTGCTCGCGATGGCGGCCTGACAGTCAACAATGATGTTGAATGTTATGGCCTCATCGCGAGCAGGCTCGCTCCTACAGGTTTTTGCGGTGTGTCAGGGATTACAGCAACTCAAAACTCTGCTGCGTCACGTCCTGGGAATCCAGGCCGATCTGCACGTTGAACTTGCCCGGCTCCGCCGCGTACTTGAGCTGGGTGTTGTAGAACTTCAGCTCGTCCTCAGTGATGGTGAAGTGCACGACCTTCTGTTCGCCGGCCTTGATCATCACTTTCTGGAAGTTCTTCAGTTCCTTGATCGGGCGGATCATCGAGCCGGCCACGTCCTGGATGTACAACTGCACCACGGTTTCGCCGTCACGCTTGCCGGTGTTCTTCACTGTGACGCTGGCGTCGAGCTTGCCGGTCTTGTTCAGTGTGGTCGACGACAGGGCCATGTCGCTCAGGCTGAACTCGGTGTAGCTCAGGCCATAACCGAACGGGTACAGGGGGCCTGTGGTGTCATCGAAATATTGCGAGGTGTAGTTGCCCGGTTTGCCCGGGGTGAACGGCCGGCCAATGGTCAGGTGGTTGTAGTAGGTCGGAATCTGGCCGACCGAGCGCGCGATACTGATCGGCAGTTTGCCCGACGGGTTATAGTCGCCGAACAGCACATCGGCGATGGCGTTGCCGCCCTCGGTGCCGGTGAACCAGGTTTCCAGGATCGCGTCAGCCTGCTCCTTCTCCTCGAGGATCGTCAGTGGGCGGCCGTTCATCAACACCAGCACCAGCGGTTTGCCGGTGGCCTTCAATGCGCGAATCAGCTCGCGCTGGTTTTCCGGGATGTTCAGGTCGGTGCGGCTCGACGATTCGTGGGACATGCCACGGGATTCGCCGACGGCGGCAACCACTACGTCAGCGTCCTTGGCCGCTTTCACTGCTTCGTCGATCAGCACGTTCGCCGGGCGAGGGTCATCCACCACTTCCGGGGCGTCGAAGTTGAGGAAGTTGAGGTAGCCGAGGATGTTCTTGTCACTGGTGATGTTGGCGCCACGAGCGTAGATCAGCGTCGATTGAGCGCCCAGGGCGTTGGTCATGCCGTCGAACAGGGTCACCGATTGCGCCGGTTTACCGGCAGCGGCCCAGCTGCCCATCATGTCGATGGGCGCCTTGGCCAGCGGACCGACCAGGGCGATTTTTGCAGTCTTCTTAAGTGGCAGGGTTTCGTTGCGGTTTTTCAGCAGCACTTGGCTGCGACGCGCCACATCGCGGGCCTCGGCGCGGTGCAGACGGCTGTCGGCGTAGGTGTCGACCGGGTCATCCTCGGCCTTGCCGATGCGCAGGTACGGGTCCTTGAACAGGCCCATGTCGTACTTGGCGCCCAGTACCGCACGCACCGCATTGTCGATGTCGCTCTGCTGGATCTCGCCGGACTTCAGCAGCCCTGGCAGCTCTTTGCCGTACAGGGTGTCGTTCATGCTCATGTGGATGCCGGCCTTGATCGCCAGCTTCGCCGCTTCGCGACCGTCGGCGGCAACGCCGTGCTTGATCAGCTCGAAAATCGCCCCGTGGTCGCTGACTGCCAGGCCCTTGAAGCCCCACTCCTTGCGCAGCAGGTCGTTCATCAGCCAGGTGTTGGCGGTGGCCGGCACGCCGTTGATCGAGTTCAGCGCGACCATCACTCCGCCGGCACCAGCGTCAATCGCCGCACGGTACGGTGGCAGATAGTCCTGGTACATTTTGACCGGGCTCATGTCGACGATGTTGTAGTCGCGGCCACCCTCGACCGCGCCGTACAGGGCGAAATGCTTGACGCTGGCCATGATGCTGTCGGCCGCGTTGGCGCCAGTGCCCTGGAACGCCTTGACCATCACGCCGGCAATGCGCGACACCAGGTAGGTGTCTTCGCCGAAGCCTTCGGAAGTACGGCCCCAACGCGGGTCGCGGGAGATGTCGACCATCGGCGCGAAGGTGATGTCGAGGCTGTCAGCCGCGGCCTCCTTGGCGGCGATGCGCCCGGACAGGCCAATGGCGTCCATGTCCCAGCTCGAGGCCAGGGCCAGCGGGATCGGGAAAATGGTGCGGTGGCCGTGGATCACGTCGTAGGCGAAGAACATCGGGATCTTCAGGCGGCTGCGCATGGCCGCGTCCTGCATCGGCCGGTTTTCCGGGCGGGTGATCGAGTTGAACGTACCACCGATGTTGCCCGCCGCGATTTCCTTGCGGATCAGCTCCCGGGGCATTTCCGGGCCGATGCTGATCAGGCGCAACTGGCCGATTTTTTCATCGAGGGTCATTTGCTTCATCAGATTGCTGACGAAGGCTTCCTTGTTCTCCAGGGGTGCGGGTGTCGTGGCGGCCAATACGTTATGACTGGCCAGGCTGACGAACAGGCCCAGCAAACACAGCTTCTTCATGAATAGTTTTCTCAAGGGCCCAAACGGCGATGCACACGCCGGCCAGCCAAAATTTAGGGAGCGTCTATTGTTGTTCGGGTGCCCGCTCAAAAGACCAGAGCCAAAAAACCACAGCCAGATGGCGGATGCGTTTTTGCGCAGGGCCTCTTTTTAGCCCATCGGCCCGTTGCAATCCAGAGGCGCGGGCGATTATGCCCCAAGAGCCGGCTCAGTAGGTTTCACGGTCGGTCTTTTCATGAAATGTACAAGGGAGCTTCAGCCTGATGAATGTAAGTCCAATCTACCGTTCGCGCCTGCAGGTCGCCACGCTGCTGATGCTGGCCACGTTGCTGACCGCTTGCGGCATCAACAATATCCCGACCCTCGACGAACAGGCCAAGGCCGCCTGGGGCCAGGTGCAGAACCAGTATCAGCGCCGTGCTGACCTGATTCCCAATCTGGTGGAAACCGTCAAGGGCTACGCCAAACATGAGGAAGAGACCCTGACGGCGGTCATTGAAGCTCGGGCCAAGGCCACGTCGATCCAGGTGGATGCCTCGACCCTCGACAACCCGGAAAAACTCAAGCAGTACCAACAGGCCCAGGATCAGCTCAGTGGCGCCTTGAGTCGTTTGATGGTGGTCTCCGAGCGCTATCCGGACCTGAAGGCCAACCAGAACTTCCTCGCCTTGCAATCGCAGCTTGAAGGCACCGAGAACCGGATCAGCGTGGCCCGGCGTGATTTCATCCTCGCGGTGCAGAAATACAACACCGAGATCCGCACGTTCCCCGGTCGCCTGTGGCACAGCGTGATGTACAGCGACCTGCCGGTGCGCGAGACCTTCGAAGCCACACCGGGGTCGGAAAAGGCCCCCGAGGTCAAATTCTGAATCAACCCTGTAGGAGCTGCCGCAGGCTGCGATCTTTTGACTTTGATTTTTTCGCGAGCGCTAAAGGTCAAGATCAACAGATCGCAGCCTGCGGCAGCTCCTACAGGGCCAGGCTTGGGACGGAAGAGGTTGCTAATGCGTGTGTTTAAAACAGTCCTGTTGCTGTTGTTCTGGCTGGTGACGATCACGGCCCGGGCCGAGCTGAGCTTCCCGGCGCTGACCGGGCGGGTGGTCGACAATGCGCAGATGATCGAGCCATCGGTGCGCCAGCAACTCAGCCAACAACTTCAGGCCCATGAGCAAGCCACCGGCGAGCAGCTTGTGGTCGTGACTTTGCCGGATTTGCAAGGCGCCGACATCGCCGACTTCGGTTACCAACTCGGCCGCCACTGGGGCATCGGGCAGAAGGACAAGAACAACGGCGCCTTGCTGATCGTCGCCCGGGACGAGCGTAAACTTCGCATCGAAGTCGGCTACGGCCTGGAGGATCGCCTGACCGATGCCCAGAGTTCGGTGATCATCAACCAGGTCATTACCCCGGCGTTCAAGACCGGCAACTTCAGCAAGGGCATCAGTGACGGCGTGGCGGCGATGCTGGTGGTGCTGGGCGGCAACCCCCTGGACGAACCCTCCACGGCGTATGAATCCAGAGGCGATCCGGGGGGCGATTTCGTCTCGCGGCATCCCGGGTTGTTCGTGTTTTTGCTGATGTTGTTCATCCTGACTGTTTTTGTGTGCCAGATGCTCGGTATTCTTCCTGCCGGCCGGGGCGGCTCCGGCGGATCCGGGGGCGGCTTTGGCGGTGGTGGATTTGGCGGCGGCGGTGGAGGTGGAGGCTTCAGCGGCGGCGGGGGCAGTTTCGGCGGGGGCGGTTCGTCCGGCGGCTGGTGATAATAAAAACGAGCAGGCACTTCACGACATGGCATTACTGACTGAACACGAACAACGCAAAGTGGCCGAGGCAATTGCCCGGGTCGAGCGCGATACTGATGCGGAACTGGTGACCGTGCTCGCGGCCCGCGCCGACGACTATGCGTACATCCCGTTGCTGTGGGCCAGCCTGCTGGCGCTGCTGGTGCCGGGCGTCGTGCATTACCTCACCGGTTGGCTGACCCTGCACAGCCTGCTGATGGTGCAATGGGCGCTATTCATTGTGCTGTGCCTGGTGTTCCGCCTGCCGAACGTCACCACCCATCTGATCCCGCGCTCGGTGCGCCACTGGCGCGCCTCGAACCTGGCGCGCCGGCAGTTCCTGGAGCAGAACCTGCACCACACCGAGGGCAGCACTGGCGTGCTGATTTTCGTCTCCGAGGCCGAGCGTTATGTGGAGATCCTGGTGGATGAAGGGATTTCCAGTCGCCTGGACAACAAGAACTGGGACGCCATTGTCGCCACGTTCACCCAACAGGTGAAGCAGGGGCAGACGCTGCAAGGGTTTGTCAGCTGCATCGAAGCCTGTGGCGAATTGCTCAAAGTGCATGTGCCAGTGACCCATGCGCGCAATGAGTTGCCGAACCGGTTGGTAGTACTCGGCTAAGACTTTTCATCGCGTTATGTAGCGCTCGCCGCTACAACTCCCGTCGATTGTTCGGGTTCGGCTTGATCGTCAGTATTTCTCTCTAACAGTGGACGCCCAGCGACGGGTGTTCCCGCAAAGAGGGATTCTTATGTCAACCCAACAATCGAATGACTCTTTGGCGCGGGTAGCACCCGGCGGAGAGGGAAGTACACCAACGGCGAAGCTGACGGCGAAAGAAACACAAATCCTGATGTGGTGTTTCAAGGGCAAGACTTCCTGGGAAATCGCCAGGATCGAGAATTGCTCGGAATCTACCGTTAATTTTCACTTCGCCAATATTCGCCGAAAGTTCGACGTCAGCACTCGCAGTTCTGCCTTGCTCAAGGCGATCGAGTCGGGAGCGATCATCGTGGATTCGGTCGTTGCGCGAGGTGCACATGAGCCTGACTGATTCGACCTACAACGGTATCAGTGGGCTCATGTTGGGAATGGGGATTGCATCACTGCCAGTGGTTGATGGCGAGGTACTGTTTGGTGCAATGCTCGGCGCGTGGCTGGTTACAACCACTCGCACTGACTTCAAGGCCTGGCAACGCATCGGTTCCTGGTCGCTGTCTGCGGGTGTCGGTTACCTCTTCACGCCTGTCGCACATCCGCTGGTGCCTTTTCTGACAGCAGGCGTGACAGCCTTTCTTTGCGCACTGGTTGTTATTCCTATGAGCATCAAGTTCATGCAATGGATCGATAGCGTCGGTATCGGCGAAATCATTCGACACCTGCGAAGGCGAAGATAAGGGGCCATGAATGGGTTGCTTTGGTGTGGGTGGCGGGCGCGGCATGTCTTGAAACTATGAAACTTCGGATTACATAGGTCATCAAGTTTCATTCGAAGGTTTAAGTGTTGCCAGAATGGAGGCCATTTCGGAAAGCCTGAGTTCCATATCACGCAGTCGTTGCTTTTCCTCGAGTGCGTGTTGTATGGCGCAGCGATCATCTTCGTCGAGCAACCGCCAGAGCGTGAGAATGGTGTTTTCCCGTGTTGTGCTTTCCTGATTGGCTTCCGAAGAATTAGTAACTGTTTGTCTCAAAATCGGACCTTCGCCCAGCAGCAACCAGTCAAGGGAGATACCCCGAGTTTGAGCAATTTCTACGCATAATGAGTACGGCGTGCTGTCGCGGCCTTTCCAGCTACTAAGGGTTTGCGGGCTGATCTGTAGCGCCGAAGATAAAGAAACATCGGTTTTAGTACCTGTAATTTGCTTTAAACGAGCCAGAACAGCTTGTGATTTTTTGCTACGCAATTTGAGCCTCTTCCTTTTGACATATGCTTTTTGAGTGCCTAATTTATGCGTAATGAGTACTTTTTTTCTTGTAACTAATCAATCATCAAAGATGAGTCAGAAGAATACGATGTCGAAACTTCCTAATGCTATCAGGGTGATTTCCTACGAGCATGGCTCGAACCCATTACGCGACTGCCCGATGCACTTCCTTATGTCTGGCAGACACTGTTCGCAAGACCGGAGCGCCGCGATGAAACTCTCAAGCAGTATTGCGTTTGATCAGGTTGATTGCCACCCAATGACCGTCGGGAATCAAGCATGAGTACTTATAAAATGGTGTGCCCGCACTGCTTGAACAGGATGCGCATCCGCACCAGCGAAGGCCGACATATTTTCCTGCGGGTGGCGTATCTGCAATGCACGTCGGAAGCTTGCGGTTGGTCCGTGCGTGCCGAATTTGAAATGACCCATGAACTTTCGCCCAGTGGCATGCCCAATCCGGCCGTACGCCTGCCTTGCGCCGGACCCGATTTGCGCCGTGCCGCCCGGCCCGTAGCAATCAGTCCTGCCACCACAGACGTGCCGCAGGAGACGTGAGCATGAAGGTCATCGATGAAAATGCAGATATGAATGAGGAACTGTTGGCTATAGCCCAAGCGTTTCTGGGGCGCCATGAAAGTGAAGGGGGGAACGATGATCAAGTCCTGTTTTGTCGCGCGGTGAAGCATCTGCAGAATATGGATGTACCGATGTACCTGGCGGAAAGGCTGGTCAGCCGTGCCTACGGCGTACTCAAGTCGTGCAACGACCGGCGGCGCCTGGATATCGATGCCAGTTCCGAAACGGTCGCCGTGGTGACTGACCCTGCCAATGGCCTGACTTGGGCGGTTCCAGTGGGGCTGATCGTCAAACACATCATCAACTCGCCGAATAACCGCAGGCTTCGCCTGGTGGAACCCTGAGTTTTCAGCGGTTGTATTGAGGTCCTGGGCACCATGACTGGGACCTGCCGCAAAATAACCCCGTGCCCAAAGTCCTCGTCCCCCTTAAAATACCGGCATTCTCCGATTTGCATCGCCTGAGGCCGTTTTTCCATGTCCGTCACCGCCACTCCCGCCAGCCTCGCGCCGGATCATCACGCCCAGTTCATCGACCTGGTGCAAACCAGCCTCGAGCAAAATGCGTTCATCAAACTGGTGCTGGCCAAGTACGTGGGCGATGAAACGGACCTGCAGCGGATCATCATCAAACCGGTGACGGTCAAGGCGCTGCCTTGCCTGTCCTTTGTCTACCGCTACAAGACCCGCGACATCACCAAGAACCTGCCGCTGGCCGAAGGCGTGGCGAGCATTGCCGAGCTGCTGCCAGCGTCGTTCAAAAATGCGCATTTGTTGGCGTTGACCGACGAAGCCCAGCTCGAATACAGCAAAAAGGGCAAGTCATCGCTGTTCAAGAGCAAACCTCAACAATTGCGCGAAGTGCCATCGGCCGAGCACAACCGTGAAAAAAACCGTTTTCTTGACCTGAGCCGGCCGTTTCTCGCCGACCTGGGTGTGACCAACCAGCAGCATGAGCTGATCCCGGCGATGTCGCGCAAGTGGAAGCAGATCAACAAGTTCATCGAAGTGTTCAGCCATGCGCTGACCTCGTCGCCCCTGGCGCTGGACAAACCGGTGCGCGTGGCGGACTTCGGTTCGGGCAAGGGTTACCTGACCTTCGCCATCCACGATTACCTGCGCAACACCTTGAAGGCCGAAGGCGAGGTGACCGGCGTCGAGCTGCGTGAAGACATGGTCACCTTGTGCAACACCGCCGCCGCCAGGCTTGAACACCCCGGCCTGGTGTTCAAGTGCGGTGACGTGCGCAGCGTGGCGCCGAGCGAGCTGGACGTGATGATCGCCCTGCATGCCTGCGATATCGCCACTGACTATGCGATCCACACCGGCATCCGTTCCGGCGCCTCGATCATCATGTGCTCGCCGTGCTGCCACAAACAGATCCGCCTGCAAATCCAGAGCCCGGCGCTGCTCAAGCCGATGCTGCAATACGGCTTGCACCTGGGCCAGCAGGCGGAGATGGTCACTGACAGTTTGCGCGCATTGTTCCTTGAGGCCTGTGGCTACGAAACCAAGGTGTTCGAGTTCATCTCCCTGGACCACACCAACAAGAACAAGATGATCCTGGCGGTCAAACGCGCCGAGCCGGTGGCCCCGGCCTTGTTGCTGGCGAAGATTCAGGAGCTGAAGGATTTCTATCACATCAGCGAGCATTGCCTGGAAACCTTGCTGCGCGCTGACGGCTATTTGTAAACATCACAATCCTGTAGGAGCCGGCTTGCCGGCGATAGCGATCTCGAGGACGCCATCGCCAGCAAGCCGGCTCCTACAGGGTCATGCAGTGGCAGTTCGCGCCGGGCGCACTGTCGTTTTGCGTCCGAGCATCACAGTGACAATAACGCCGCCAGCAAACAGCCAGGTAATCGGCTCCACATGTTCACCGAAAAACAGCGCCGAGAAGGCGATGGTGAAGAAAATCTGTAGCAACTGGATCTGACTGACCCGGGCAATGCCGCCCATGGCCAGCCCGGCGTACCACGCGAAGAAACCGATGAACTGCGAAAATAGCGAAACATAACCGAAGGCCCACCAGGTCTTGGCGGAAACCTCGCCCTGATGCTGCAGCGCCAGATACACCACCGGGCCGATCAGCAGCGGCGTCGACAACACCAGCGCCCAGCAGATCACCTGCCAGCCACCCATCTCCTTGGCCAGTCGGCCTCCCTCGGCGTAGCCCAATCCGCCCACTGCAATGGCACCAAGCATCAGCAAATCTCCGGCCTGAATGCTGCCGGCACCGCTGATCAGTGCATAACCGAGCACCAACGCGCTGCCCAATGCCGCGCAGGCCCAGAAGGCTTTCGAAGGCCGCTCATGGGACAACCACGCGGCATACAGCGCCACGCACAGCGGCTGCAAACCGTTGACCAGCGCACCGTGGGACGCCGGCAAGGTTTGCATGGCCCAGGCCGACAATACCGGGAAACCGAGGATCACCCCGGCTATCACCAGCGTCAGGCCTTTGACCTGTTTCCAGGTCGGCCATTTTTCCTGGTGCCACAGCAACAGCAACGCCGCCGGAACCGCTGCAAACAGTGCCCGGCCCAGGCCATTGAGCAGCGGGTGCAGTTCCTGCACGACGATCCGCGTGAAGGGCAGGGTGAGGCTGAAGATCACAACGCCGAGCAGGCCCAGGGCCATGCCGGTGTTTTCGCGCGAGGACATGATGGCAACCAGAATCGTGGAGGGTGGGAGGTAGTGTTATCTAGCCATAAACCCGGTGTAAGCCGCTGTTACAGCTAGGCACAGACTTATCCGTACAGTTGCGAGTAATGCGAGCAACGCGTAGGAGCTCCCGAAGGCTGCGATCTTTTTACCCGCCGCGCCACAAATCCAATAAATCCAAGGATCAAGATCAAAAGATCGTCCGAACGCGGCCCGAGCCTTCGGCAGCTCCTACAGTGGTCCTGTGCATTCGTAGTAGCCGGTTGTTACCCGCCCAGCCGGATAAGGACTACCTTGAATACTCCTGCAAGCCCACTTCCAGAGGAGTCCTCCCCATGGCTGCGAAAAAAATTCTGATGCTGGTCGGTGATTACGTCGAAGACTATGAAGTGATGGTGCCGTTCCAGGCGCTGCTGATGGTCGGCCACACGGTGCACGCCGTTTGCCCGGACAAGGCTGCCGGCCAGACCGTGCGCACGGCGATCCATGACTTCGAAGGCGACCAGACCTACAGCGAAAAACCCGGTCATCTGTTTGCCCTCAACTTCGATTTCGCCAAGGTCAACGCTGCTGATTATGACGCCGTGCTGATTCCCGGCGGCCGTGCTCCGGAGTACCTGCGCCTGAACGAAAAAGTCCTGGAGCTGGTGCGCGCATTCGACAAGGCCGGCAAGCCGATCGCTGCCGTGTGCCATGGCGCGCAGTTGCTGGCGGCCGCGGGTGTTCTCGAAGGTCGCGAATGCAGCGCTTATCCGGCCTGTGCTCCGGAAGTGCGACTGGCGGGCGGTACGTATATCGATATTCCGGTGACGGACGGCCATGTTCAGGGCAATCTGGCCACAGCTCCGGCCTGGCCTGCGCACCCGAACTGGCTGGCCGGTTTCCTGGGGTTGCTGGGTACCAAAATCACGCTGTAACGAGGGACCTGTCCATGTGCGAGCTGTATGTCAAAGCCGACCCGATACTCTACGAATCGCGCTCTCGCTCGCTGCGCATCTGCGGGGTGGTCACCACCCTGCGGCTGGAGAATCAGTTCTGGGACATCCTCAGCGAAATCGCCGAAGTCGATGGCATGACCACCAATCAGTTGATCGCCAAGCTGTATGAAGAGGTGATGGACTATCGCGGCGAGGTGGTCAATTTCGCCTCGTTCTTGCGGGTCAGTTGTACGCGGTACCTGAGTCAGCGTCGGAATTCGACGCCGGAGTTGTCGGTGGTGCGGGCTGCGGCGAAGTAAGGAAGATCGTGTCGACGCCATCGCGAGCAAGCTCGCACACAGGGATCACGCTGAACCTGTGGGAGCGGGCTTGCCCGCGATGGGGCCGGTACAGGCGACAGAAATAACAGTGTGGTCTTTACTGTGAAGCGCGCAACCTCTCAATCGCCCAGGAGAAAGAGCATGTCCGGATGGTATGAAGTGAGCAAAAGCAGCAATGGTCAGTTCAGGTTTGTCCTCAAGGCGGCCAACGCCGAGACCATTCTGACCAGCGAGCTGTACACCACCCACGCCGCCGCCGACAAAGGCATCGCCTCGGTCCAGGCCAACAGCCCGCTGGATGAGCGTTACGAGAAGAAAACCACCAAGGATGGCCATCCGTATTTCAACCTCAAGGCGGGCAACCACGAGATCATCGGCAGCAGCGAGGCCTATTCCTCCGATGCCGCCATGGAGAAAGGCATCGCCAGCGTGAAGGCCAACGGCTCGACCAAGGTGGTCAAGGACAAGACACTGCCGGTGCTTTGAACTCAACACACATCCCCGAATGTGGGAGCGGGCTTGCTCCCACATTCGACCGCATTTTATCTGAAGGAACTCGGTCACCTGTGGGAGCGAGCCTGCTCGCGATAGCGTTAACTGCGTCGCCGCTAAACCTCGACAGGTACGGTGAGCTTCGGGCCACCCAGCGCATGGCTCTTCGAATCAAAAAACCGCAACTCCACCCCCGTCCCCTCAAACACCTTCGCGTAATGCCGCTTCTGGTGCTGGATGAACGCCTTACTGCGCGGGTAAATCGAGATCGCTACCACCTGCGGTTTTGCCAGGCGCAAGGCGTGGATGATATGGCTGTCCTGCTCCCCCAACGCATGGCCGAAGATGCACAGCGCCTGGCCGTGACCGAGTAATTGCTCGTAGCAGAACGACAGATAGTCCGAACTGCGAATGGTCTTGAGCTTGTCCGCACTCGGCCCTTCGTTGACGAACAGCGGCACGTCGTCGAGGGTCTTGATCGTGTTGTTGATGGCGAAACTGCCCAGCAACGTGCCCTCGGTCGACATCAGCTTGCGCGCCGTACCGTCCTGGTTGCGCACCAGGTGCAGGCCTCCGTGCAGGTACAGCAAACGGGTTTTGTCGGTGGCCGTGTCGCTCAGGTCGAAACCGGGTTCGCCCCCCTGGAACAGGTCGGTAATCGCCCCAGGTTGGTGTTGCACCGCCCAGTAGGTGAGCAGGTCGTAATTGGTGGTGAACACCGTGCGATAACTGGCCAGTTCCTGATTGATCGTCGCCAGCGTCGAAGGCACCACCAGCCGCCACGGGATATGTAGCGCATGCACGGTGTTGATCAGCGCTTCCTTGATCGCGTAATAGCGATTGCGTGGGGCGGCGGAGCTGACAGCCAAGGCCTTGTTAACCCGGCTGGTGGTTTTCAGGGCGCTCAGTACCTGCTCGAAACTGCGGGTCTGCAGCGCATCGAACACGCTCAGCTCGGACGGGCTCAGGGGTTTTTCTTCAACGGTGCGGGCGTTTTCGAACAGCGACTCGTAGCCGAAATCGTCCCACACCGCGCGACTGGCGCCGTTGCCCACCAGCAAACCACTGAACGAAGCGGTGCTGCGCAAGACGTTCCAGTCTTCAAGTTGGGCATCGACATCCTGGAAATCGGTCATTGCGGTCTTCGTCTCACGGCAAAAGGTCTGTGGGCGGCGACTTTATCACGACCGGGTGCCCGGACCACGGCACGACCCGGGCGAAGAACGCTATGCTGCGACTTTGCCTGAGCCGACTTCGCCGAGTACCCGATGCTGCAAAAAAGCCTGATCCGCCGTCTCGACCTGATCACTCTGCAATTGTTCGTCGCCGTCCATGAAGAAGGCACGCTGACCCGTGCCGCCTCGCGCGAAGCGATTGCCGTCTCGGCGGCGAGCAAGCGCTTGATGGAGCTGGAGGAGGCGCTGGGTATCAGCCTGTTCGTGCGCCAGGCCAAGGGCATGTCACTGACGCCGGCCGGTGAAACCCTGCTGCACCATGCCCGGCAGATGTTGTTCAACGTCGAGAAAATGGGCCTTGAACTGGGCGAACACAGCCACGGTGTACGCGGCTATGTGCGGATGCTCGCCAACCTGTCGGCGATCATTCAGTTTTTGCCCGAGGACCTGCGGGATTTTTCCGAGCGTCACCCACAGGTCAAGACCGACCTCGAAGAACGGCCCAGCGCTGGGGTGATTCAGGGCGTGCTCGACGGGGTGGCCGACCTCGGGATCTGTTCCATCGACAGTGACATCAAGGGCCTGCACAGCGTGTTGTATCGCCAGGACAAACTGGTGGTGTTGATGCCGCCCCATCATCCATTGGCGAGCCGGTCGAGCGTGGCTTTCGCCGATACGCTACAGAGCGATTACGTAGGGCTGCATGCCGCCAGTTCGATCAACATGCGTACCCATGCCGCAGCCCGTGAGGCTGGCAAGGTGTTGCGGGTGCGCATTCATGTGCCAGGGTTCGATGCCATGTGTCGCATGGTCCAGGCCAACATGGGGATCGGCATCCTTCCGCAACGGGCCTATGAATTGTTTGGCCGGGCGCTGGGATTGCACGCGGTGCCGTTGACGGACGAATGGTCCGATCGGGCGCTGATTCTGGTGGTGCGCGATGAGGCGTTGCTGTCGCCGGTGAGCCGGATGTTGTTTGAGCATTTGCGGGGTCGTGTCTGACAGTTCTCTGCTGAATGCACCGGCCTCATCGCGAGCAGGCTCGCTCCTACAGGGAAATGCATTCCAAATAGCTTGCTCGCGATGACTGACCTAAGGTCACGACAATCTTCCAGAGCGTTCGCATTTCGCGAACGCTCGTTGCCAACTGAAGGTTGGATTCCCGAGCCCCCTGTCCTCTAGCCTTGGCGCATATTCCAAGAACAAGAGGTATCCCGCGATGACTGCCCCCTTGAGTGCGATCAAAGTGATCGAGATCGGCACGCTGATCGCCGCGCCGTTTGCGGCGCGCATGCTGGCCGAGTTCGGCGCCGAGGTGATCAAGATCGAAGCCATGGGCCAGGGCGATCCCCTGCGCAAATGGCGCAAGCTGCACGAAGGCACCTCGCTGTGGTGGTACCTGCAATCGCGCAACAAGAAGTCCCTGGCGCTGAACCTCAAATCCCCCGAAGGCATCGAACTGGTCAAGCAACTGGCAACCAGTGCCGATGTACTGATCGAAAACCTGCGCCCCGGCGCCCTGGAGAAACTCGGCCTCGGTTGGGACGTGTTGCACGCGCTCAATCCCAACCTGACGCTGGTGCGGATTTCCGGTTACGGCCAGACCGGCCCGTACCGCGATCGTCCGGGTTTCGGTGCCATCGGCGAGGCCATGGGCGGCATCCGCTACACCACCGGCACGCCCGGTTCGCCGCCGGCGCGGGTTGGCGTGAGCCTTGGCGACTCCCTGGCTTCGCTGCACGCGGTGATCGGCGCGCTGATGTCGCTGCTAAGGGTCAAGACCGGGCAGGGCGGCGGGCAAATCGTTGATGTGTCCCTGGCCGAAAGCGTGTTCAACGTCATGGAAAGCCTGGTGCCGGAATACGACATGCTTGGCCATGTGCGCGAACGCAGCGGCGGTGCCTTGCCGGGCATCGCGCCATCCAACACGTATCTGACAGCCGATGGCGCCTACGTGGTGATCGCCGGTAACAGCGATCCGATCTACAAGCGCCTGATGCAAACCATCGGCCGCGCCGATCTGGCCGAGGCGGCGGAATTCGCTCACAACGACGGGCGTGCGGCCAAAAGCAATCTGCTTGATGCCGCCATCACCCACTGGACCAGCAGTCTGCCCATCGACGAAGTACTGGCCGCCCTGGAAGCCGCCGAAGTCCCGGCCGGGCGCATCTATTCGGTGGCCGACATCGTCGCCGATCCGCACTATCAGGCGCGGGACATGCTGCTCAATGCCGAGCTGCCCGGTGGCGCCACGGTGAAGATGCCGGGCATCGTGCCGAAACTCTCCGAGACACCCGGCGGCGTGAACTGGTCCGGCCCCGGGCTGGGCCAGCACACCGACGGCATCCTCGCGCAATTGGGCCTGACCGCGATGGACATCGAACGCCTGAAAGTCGAAGGAGTGGTGCAATGATCACTGATTATTCCGATAGCCTGATCGTGCAGGAAGTGTCCCCGCGCGACGGTTTGCAAATCGAGCCGACCTGGGTTGAAACCGACAACAAGATTGCCTTGATCGATCAATTGTCGCAGGCCGGATTCAGCCGCATCGAAGCCGGTTCGTTCGTGTCACCCAAAGCCATTCCTGCACTGCGCGATGGCGAACTGGTGTTCAAGGGCATCGCCCGGCAACCGGGGGTGATCTACGTCGCGTTGATCCCCAACCTCAAAGGCGCGCAACGGGCACTGGCGTGCCGTGCCGATGAGCTGAACCTGGTGATGTCTGCCAGCCAGACTCATAACCGGGCGAACATGCGCATGGGTTGTGAAGATTCATTGGCCGCGTTCGGCGAGATTGTGCAGTTCGTCGGCGACAGCGCCGTGCGACTCAACGCCAGCATCGCCACCACCTTCGGCTGCCCGTTCGAGGGCAAGATCGATGAGGACCGTGTACTGCACATCGTCGAGGCCTATCAGGAGCTCGGCATCCAGGGCATCACCCTGGCCGACACGACGGGCATGGCCAACCCGCGTCAGGTCGACCGACTGGTGCGCCGGGTGCTGCAGCGGGTGTCCCCGACGGACCTGACCCTGCACTTTCACAACACCCGCGGCCTCGGCCTGTGCAACGTGCTGGCCGCCTACGAGGCCGGTGCCCGGCGCTTCGACGCGGCCCTCGGTGGTCTCGGCGGCTGCCCGTTTGCGCCGGGGGCATCGGGAAACATCTGCACTGAGGATCTGGTGAACCTGTGCGATGAAGTCGGCATTCATACCGGCATCGATTTGCCGCTGCTGCTGAAACTGTCCCGAGGGCTGCCGGCGCTGCTCGGCCATGAAGTACCAGGGCAACTGGCCAAGGCTGGACGTAATTGCGATCTGCACCCGATCCCCACCTGACACCAATCCCCTGTAGGAGCGAGCCTGCTCGCGATAGCGGTGAGGCAGTCGACATCAATGTTGGATGTGACTCAGTCATCGCGAGCAGGCTCGCTCCTACAGTAAAAAGCACCTTAACCAGACAACAAAAACAATCGGACACCCACGGGAAGTCCGCCTGGAGAACTGCAATGAGCCTGAATGCACTGGAGGCCGGCGCGAGCCCGGCCGTTAGCCACGACACCGAAAAAGCCTTGGTCAGTAAAGTCGCCTGGCGCCTGATGCCGCTGATCATGGTCTGCTACCTGTTCGCCTTTTTCGACCGCATCAACATCAGCTTCGCCAAGTTTCAGCTGCAGACCGACCTGAGCCTGAGCGACACCGCGTACGGCCTAGGCGCCGGGTTGTTCGTGGTCGGTTACGTGATTTTCGAAGTGCCGAGCAACATGATGCTGTACAAGGTCGGCGCACGCCGCTGGATCGCCCGGATCATGATGTCCTGGGGCCTGGCCACGGCGGCCATGGTGTTCGTCAACAGCGAATGGCAGTTCTACGTGCTGCGCTTCGTGATCGGTGCGATGGAGGCGGGGTTTGCCCCGGGCGTGCTGTACTACCTGACCCTGTGGTTCCCGCAGCACTATCGCGGGCGTATCACCTCGATGCTGTTCCTGTCGTCGGCGTTCGCCGGCCTGGTGGGCGCGCCGTTCTCGGGGCTTGTGCTGCAACACCTCGACGGAGTGCTGCAAATGCGCGGCTGGCACTGGCTGTTCCTGCTCGGTGGCGTGCCGTGCATCGGCCTCGGTTTGCTGGTGCTGACCCTGCTCAAGGACCGCATCGAAGACGCCCATTGGCTGACGCCTTCGGAGAAGACCTTGCTGGCCAGCCGCATCGCTCAGCATGAGCCGCACAAGAGCGGAGGTTCGCTGCTCGCTGCACTTAGGATTCCGGGTTTCCTGACCTTGGGCCTGATCTATTTCCTGATTCAGGTGGCGTCCTACGGCTTGAATTTCTGGGCGCCACAACTGATCCGCAGCGCCGGCACTGAAAGTCCGGTGATGATCGGCTTGCTGACGGCCATCCCGTACATCTGCGGTGCCATCAGCATGGTGGTGATCGGACGCCTGTCCGATGCTTCTGGCGAGCGCCGCAAGTTTGTCGCCGGTCTGGTGGCGGTCGGTGCGATCGGGTTCTTCTGCGCGGGGATCTTCGCCAACCACACGACCTTCCTGATTGTCGCGCTGGGCCTGCTCGGTGCCGGGATCATCGCCTCTATCCCGAGCTTCTGGACCCTGCCGCCGAAACTGCTGGCCGGTGCCGGCGCGGGTGCTGCCGGCGGGATTGCAGTGATCAACACCCTGGGCCAGTTCGGCGGCATCGTCAGCCCGGTGATGGTCGGCCGGATCAAGGACCTGACCGGCAGCACCACGCCGGCGCTGTATGTCATCGGTGTCTGTGCGCTGATCGCGGTGGCGCTGTTGCTGTGGGGATTGCCGCAGAAGTTGCGCACACTCGATAAGTTTTAAAAGATCGCAGCCTTCGGCAGCTCCTACACGGACCACGCATCCCCGTAGGAGCTGCCGGAGGCTGCGATCTTTTGATCTTCAAGAAGTCGCTGTCATCGCTTTTTCCGCAGCGTCACTAAACTGAATCAACACCACCCCGGCCATCAACAGCACCACCCCAAACACCTTGGGCAAGGTGAGCTGCCGTTCCACCAACCCAAACCAGCCGTAGTGATCCAGCAACAACGACGCCACCACTTGCCCCGCCAGCGCCAATGCCATGAACCCTGCGGCACCCAGCTTGGGCAGCAGCACCAATGCCAAGGAAATAAAGCACACCCCAAAAGCGCCACCGGCCCACATCCAAAGCGGCGCCTTGCTGATGAATGCCAGTGACGGCAACGGCAAACGCATCGCAACGATGATCGGCAACAACACCAAAATGCTCACGAGCAACGAGGCGAGCGTCGCCCACAACGGATGGCCCAACCCGCGCCCGAGATTGACGTTGATCGCACTCTGAAACGGCACCACCGCCCCGGCAATCATTGCCAGCACCAACAGACTCACCCAATGCAACGTACTCATGATCGATCCCCAACAGGTTTTGCTGGACTCTAGGGTATTCGTCGCGCAGATTTAAATTCCGTTTTGCTATTCAGAACATGCAGCAGATGAATGATCTTCGACGCATCGACCTCAATTTGCTGGTAATCCTCGACGCCTTGCTCAGCGAGCAACACGTGACCCGGGCGGCCGAGCGTCTGCACTTGAGCCAGCCAGCGGTCAGTCATGCGCTGGCGCGATTGCGTGACCTGCTCGGCGATCCCCTGCTGGTGCGCGCCGGTGCCAGCCTAGTACCGACTCCGCGAGCGCTGGAACTGGTGGCACCGCTGGCCGAAGCCTTGGCCCAGGTGCAAGCGCTGCTGGCGCCGAACGCCTTCGATCCGGCGACCACCCAGCGCACCTTCCGCCTGGCGATGTCCGACTACGGCGCCGCCATTGTCCTGCCGGGGCTGATCCGAGCGTTGCGCCGCGAAGCGCCGGGCATTGACCTGCAAATCAGCCATGGCAGCCGCGAAAGCATGCTCGAAGGGGTGCTCAACGGTGACATTGATGTCGCCGCCGGTGTATTCCCGGAAATGCCCAACGAGTTGCGCAGCACGCCGCTGTTCGAAGAGCACTACGCCTGCCTGCTGGACCCCAAAAGCCTGCCCGTCGACGGAGCCCTCGACCTGGCCACTTATTTGGCACGCCCCCACGTCCTGCTGGAGATGCGCGGCAGCGGCACCCCGGAAATCGAGCGGGCGCTGACCGCATTGCGCGAACGCCGGCGTGTCGCCATCAGCCTGCCGCACTGGAGCGTCGCCCCGGAGCTCATCAGCGGAACGGACCTGATCCTCACTGTCGCGTCGCGAGGCTTGCGCGATATCGATGAGTCCACATTGGTTGTCGTGCCACCGCCGTTTCACATTCCATCGTTCACTATTGTGTTGGCGTGGCATACACGGCGGGGTGGAGATCAGGCGTTGAACTGGTTGAATCGGAGGATTGGGGAGGGGATCGAACGCTAGAAGCTTTTCTAAAATGGCCTTTACCAATTGGAAGGTGGCAGGCGACGCGTATGAAAAACTCGTAGTACCTGAAGCCGACCTTGGCGAACCCGGTAGGGAATCAAATAGGGGCGATCAGGCATGACCCATTCCCGGGTACCGGGTAAGCGTCCTTCACGACCCGTCGCTGGAAATCGGGCAAGGTGATCGACACTGGCGAGAATCGCTCGAACAAAATCTGCTGCAGCTTCTGGATTCTCGATGGCGATGTAGGCGGCTTCGTCATCCAGATTCTTTAACGCCGTACGCAACCACTCAACGCGCATTCGCCGTCCACTTGTCAGCCATTGCGTTTACTTCTTCTTGTGTCGCGAAGTCACCTTCATCGGCTTCTTTCAAGGCTTTCTGAATTTCCTCGATTTGCCACGCTTCACGGGCCAGGTATTCACGCAGCGCATCCACGGCCAGAAATGATTTGCTGCGGCCCGTTGCCTTGGAAAGACTCGCGAGGGTATCGGCGATTTCGTCTGGTATGCGCAGGGACATAACTGACATGGTGGTCTCGATGTAGTGGTTTGTAATACAACATACTACACCGTCATCAGTGAGGCGGGGCCAGCCCGTTCGTCTGTCGAGATGTTTCAATCGACAGGCAATGACCTGATATAGACTGGCGACCATTCACCAAGCCGTTCAAAAGGACTCCCCATGACCCCATCGTTGCTAATGGCCGTGCTTGCCTCGGGTTTTATCTACGGCATCACCCCCGGGCCGGGTGTGCTGGCGGTGTTCGGCATTGGCGCGGCCCATGGGCGACGGGCCGGGGCGGGGTTTCTGTGCGGGCATTTGCTCGGCGATGTGATCTGGTGCAGTACGGCGCTGATCGCGATTGTCGGTGCGCGGGAGATCGGCAGTACCGCGTTCGACGTGCTCGGTGTGCTCAGCGGCCTGTATCTGTTCTGGCTCGGCTGGCGTGCGGTGCGCGCCCGGCGCAGCAGCGCTGATGCGCCACGGGGGCCGGCACGGCAACCGTTCTGGCACGGCATTCTGTTCGGTTTGACCAATCCGAAGGCCTATCCGGTGGCCGTGGCGACGTTCACGGCACTGTTGTCGAGCCGCGCGGAACTGCTCAACTGGTCAATGCTGCCGGCGCTGATCGCCCTGAGTTTCGTCGGCGGGTTGCTCGCCTACGCTATTCTCATTGGCGTTGTCGGTGCGCGGCGAGTGCGCAGCTTGTACCAGCGTCATGAACTGGCAATCACCCGGTTGTGCGGGGTGATGTTCATCGGTTTCGCCATTAACGCGCTGGTCCATGCGTTGCCGGGGCTGATGCCGAACAAGGCTTGAATATGATCACAAGGATGCAAGGCCGACAGGGCAGGGATGATTGATAAGCGCTGCATTATCGGGACACCCACGCTGAACCATGGAAAACCGAAATTCCGCGCCGCTGGCGAGCTACATCGATCTGTTGCTGGACGCCGTCTGTGCGGTGGATAAACAGGGCCGCTTCGTCTTTGTCAGTGCGGCGTGCGAGCGCATATTCGGCTACAGCGCGGATGAGATGATCGGCCAGCCGATGATCGACATGGTGCACCCGGCCGATCGCCAGCGAACCCTCGATGCCGCCCGGGAAATCATGGGTGGCGAGCCCAAGCTCAACTTCGAAAACCGCTACCTGCGCAAGGATGGCCGCGTGGTGCACATCCTCTGGTCGGCGCGCTGGTCCGAGGACGATCAATTGCGCATCGCGGTGGCCCGCGACATAACCGAGCGCAAGCAGGCCGAATCCCGGCAGGCCGCGCTGTATGCGATTTCCGAGGCGGCCCATGCGGCAGAGGATCTGCTGGCGTTGTTCAAACGCATCCACATGATCATCGGCGAATGGTTGCCGGCACTGAATTTTTCCGTGGCACTGTACGACGAGCGCTGCGCACAGTTGAATTTCCCTTATCACGTCGATGACCACGAGCCACAGCCCGAACAGCCCGGAACAATGACCGGGCGCCTGTGCGCCGAAGTGATCCGCACGGGGCAGCCGATCCTGTTGACCCCGGACCAGTGCACACCGCCTGCCGGCTTCGAAGCGCTGGTAACCGAGCAGAACGCACCGTGTTGGCTGGGTGTGCCGCTGAACTCGCAAAACGGCACCATCGGTGCGTTGATCGTCAAAAGCATTCCGGGCGGCGAGCGCTACACCGAGCAAGACAAGGAACTGCTGCAATACGTCTGCGCCCAGGTCGCAACCGCCATCGAGCGCAAGCAACTGCATGCCCGCCTGCAATACATGGCCCAGTACGACCAACTGACCCAGTTACCCAACCGCGAACTGCTGCGCGACCGGCTCAAGGCATCACTGCAAGTGGCCCGGGAAGACCGCGGGCGCATGGCGCTGTTGTACGTCGACCTCGACCGCTTCAAGCACGTCAACGACACCCATGGCCACGCGGTCGGCGACATGCTGCTGCAAGCGGTGGCCAACCGGCTCAAGGGCTGCGTGCGGGAAACCGACACCGTGGCACGCATCGGCGGCGATGAGTTCGTGGTGTTGCTGCACAGCATTCGCGCTGCGGACGATACCGACATCGTGGTCGAGAAAATCCGTCAGGTCCTGGTCCAGCCCCTGCGTCTGGACGGGCACAGCCTGAACATCCAGCCAAGTATCGGCGTCGCCCGATACCCCGATCACGGCACCGAAGAGAAGCAATTGTTCAGGCATGCCGACGAAGCGATGTATTGCGCCAAACGCGAGCATCACCTGCGACTGGTCTGAAAACCAGGCACCGTTCGTCGTGGTATCCACATAATTTTCTAAACCTTTTGGGACGCGCAACTTCAGATTCTATGGGGGCTACAGCTCGCCGCGACTATCACCAAGAGGAAGAGAATCATGCCTAGCTCAAGAAACTCGAACTCGGGGAATTTCGCCAACGATCGAACGAAGGCTTCTGAAGCCGGTCGCAAGGGTGGGAAAACCACCACCACGACCGTCGAAAAAGACCCGGCGAAACCCGACATGGGCCGCAAGGGCGGTCAGAAATCCCGCTAAAGGATGCGGGTGGTTTTGATTGAGAAGCGGGGGCGAAAGCTCCCGTTTGAACTTTTCAAGGAGGGCGCGACCATGAACCGGATGGCCACCCGATTATGTAATGCCAGTTTTGCCACGTTATTGGGGCTGTTTGCCAGTAGCGTCTTTGCCCAGTCATCCGCCGAATTCATCGACGAAGCCTCGGCCAAAGGCATGGCCGACATCGAAGCCAGTCGTCTGGCGCACCAGAAATCCGAGTCCAAAGAGGTCAAGGACTACACCATCGTCGTCATCAACGACCGCACCACTGCGAACCAGCACCTGGCGAAAATCGCCAGGCAACTGGATTTGCCCGTCGCCCCGCGCGAAGAAATTGTCGAAAAGGCCAAAGCCCTGATGCCACAAGCCATGGATGGGACGACCTTTGATGAGGCCTATGCAGCCAGTCAGGTGAAGACCACCCAGGAAGCCATCGATCAGTTGCAGCAGGAAGCACAGACCACCGACGTGCCGGAAATCAAGGCGTTCGCCGAAGAAACCCTGCCCAAATTGCAAAATCATCTGCAAATGGCCAAGGCATTGCAGGCCAAAAGTTGAGCACAAGGATTGAACATAAACGGCGCGGGATTTCGGTCACGCGCCGTTTTTCTGTTCGGCACTGATCCAGATGCGGCTTGGGGTTTTGTGTTGGATTTTTCAGACAGTGGCGGTCGAATGAAAATTCGACGTGACCGAAAAGGTGATTTTCTGAAACCTTTAGCGGTGCTTGCCGCGGTATCGTAGCGGCCCGAGGACAACGCACCGACAGGAGAACGCAATGAGTTGGTCCGCCAAACAGTACGTCGCTTTTGAAGATGAACGCACCCGTCCCGCCCGTGACCTGCTGGCGGCCATTCCTGCCGGGGACGTGCGTACGGCCGTCGACATCGGTTGCGGGCCTGGTAACTCCACCGAGTTGCTGGTGGAGCGCTTTGCCGGCGCCTCGGTGCAGGGGCTGGACAGTTCGACCGACATGATCGAAGCCGCCCGCAAGCGTCTGCCGCAAGTACGTTTCGACATCGCGGACATTGATAGCTGGAGCGGCACTGGCCCGTTCGATGTGATATTTGCCAACGCGGTATTGCAGTGGCTGCCTGATCACGCGACATTGTTGCCTTCGCTGGTGAACAAGCTTGCACCGGGTGGCACCTTGGGCATTCAGATGCCGGACAACCTCAATGAGCCTTCACACCGTTTAATGCGCGAAGTAGCAGCTCATGGCCCTTGGGCCACCAAACTGGCCGGTGCTGCCGGGCAACGCACGGAAATGGCTGATGCCGGTGGCTATTACTCGATGTTGAAGCCCCACTGCGCCCGCGTCGATGTGTGGCGCACCACCTATCATCATCCGCTCGCGGACGGTGCGTCGGGTGTCGTCGAGTGGTTCAAGGGCAGCGGGTTGCGGCCGTTCCTCGACCCGCTGGACGAAGCGGAACGGGCGCAGTATCTGAAGCAGTATCAAGCGGCTATCGAACAGGCGTATCCGGCCTTGGCCGATGGTTCGGTACTGTTGCCGTTCCCACGACTGTTTATCGTCGCAACCCGCTGATGCGAAAAAGCGACAGACTTATCTGTCCCTTTTTTATCCATCAACGCTGAGCGCCGACCAACATCATCATGGGCCGCTCACGCTCCTCGGCAAGGGCCGGTTGCGCCGCCACCTCGGCATCGCTCGGCCCCCATTCGTCGACGTGCTGAATGCTGAATCCAGCGCCAATCAGCGTGTTGAGCAACGTGCCAATGGTGCGGTGCTGTTTGATCACACCGTCCGCCAGCCAATTGGTCACGCGCTCGCCTTCACTCTGATAACCGTCCACGGGCCAGCTCTTGTTGCCCTGGGCATCGATGATCCAGCCAGGATTGCGCGGTGCCATGAAGATCGGATGTTCGATGGAAAACACGAAATGCGAACCGGGTTTGAGGGCTGCGTGGACACTGGCGAACAGCCCCGGCAAGTCCTTGATGTAATGCAGCGCCAGGGAGCTGTAGGCCAGATCGAAACTGGCGGTGGGCAGATTGAGCTGCCCCAGATCGGCGCGCTCATAACGGATGTTCGAAGCGGATCTGGTTTTGCGCGCCTGCTCCAGCATCTTCTGCGAAACATCCAGGCCGAGCACGCTTTCGGCGCCTTGCTCACTGGCCCAGCGACAAAACCAACCGTAGCCGCAACCGAGATCCACTACCTTCAGACCCTGCATTGGCGGCAGTATGGCCTTCAGTGCAGGCCATTCCGGCGCGGCATCGAGACCGCCGATGGAGCGGGCCATCTGGCTGTAGCCCTGGAAGAATTTAGGGTCGTCGTAGATGTTTTGGGTCATGTTTGGGACCTCTCATGGGATTGTTCACATGACAGCACAATTTTCCCGCGAGTGATGGCAACCCGTGGCGAGGGAGCTTGCTCCCGTTGGACTGCGTAGCAGTCCCTTTCGGGGTCGCTTCGCCCGAACGCGGACTGACCCAGCGGGAGCAAGCTCCCTCGCCACAATGACTGTTCGTCCGTGCTATCTCTTAACTGGCCGCGATTGCTCAGGACGGCTCTGCATCCATGCGTCGAGCGATAACGTCCAGCACATCGCAACCGTCGCGCAATGGCACGCAGCACAGTAATGCGAAGTCACTGAGAACTACTGAGTCAGAGGTCAGGTCGCCGCGCATTGCGAGGTTTTCAAGAAGCTGCGTCACGGCGCGGATTCTGTAACTGACCGTGCTGAGCAGGGAGTGCAGGGGTTGGGTGGTGTTGACGTAGAGGGAGGGGAGGTCGTCGGCGTTGCTGGTTAAAGCCATATATTCGTTCATGAGTAACTACCGTTTGCAGGTGAAAGACCTACCACTCAATCGTCGCCAAACAATAGGGTGGTAGCTGTACGCGGGTTGGCGAACCGGGCAACGGCAAAACCGGCAGACCCGAAGGTCTCCCACGCACAGCTACCGAAAAAAGGCAGCCAAGTGCGATTAAAAACGCTCCGAGTTAAGCTCGGAGGTTCCTATGCCGCTGACATCGAGTCGCCAAACCCGATACGCCATTTGGGCGCGCTCGGACTATAGGGCTCATGACAAAGGCACAGCAATGCGCAAGTGTACGGACAATTCCTAGTGTCGTGTAGGACGCGGCTTTTTCTTGAAAGTTGCCTGCAGCGCTTCACTAAATTCCCGCTCATAAAAAAACCGGCCACTTGGGGCCGGTTGATATATCAATGTAATAGGGTCATCAGCCTTGCTGCAGCACCTTGAGAGCAGCCGACGCCAAAAAACCCGAACGGCTTTTCTCTTCCGGGTGGTGCAGCACGTACTCATCGATTCGGTTGAGCAGGTAGCCGGGTAGTGTGATGTTCAGCTTCTGGGCCTTGCCCAGGTATTTAGTGACGTCGATGTCCACCAGTGCCCACGCACAGCCCGCGTACTTCGGATTAGCTGCATGCAGGGTCACTTTGTTGGCAGACGGAATGGGTGAACCATCTTCGGCCAGAATCTCGAAATGGCCCTCAATGGCTTCTCGGGCCATGGCCATCGCGTCGTCCAGATCTTCCCCCGCGGAAAAGCAGCCCGGAATGTCGGGGACTTCCACGCCCCAGGCGTGCTCGTCGTCGCCCATTGAAATTGCAATTGGGTACAGCATGTTCATTGTCCTCCGAGGACTCAGCGCATCGGGCTCGTTAGAGCAGCGCCTGTTGCAAAATACTGATGGCCGTTTTCTTCAGCAGATCTTTTTTGGGATGAGGGACCGTCACCAAGCCCGGCTTGGTCGGATGCTTGAAGTGATGATGGCTGCCTCTGATACGTACCAGATACCAACCGTCCGCAATGATTTGGCTTATCAAAAATCGGCTATTCACATCACCTCCTTGTGGTGTGCTTGTGGTTACTATACCTACTGAAATATTTGAATCAATACTATAACCACCGAAATCGTCCTGGGGTCGATGGCATAGGGCGATAGGGATCGAGTCTAGGAGGGCTCTGCGGCCATGGCTTCAGGCATGGCCGAATTGAAGTGATATGTGTATTGCAAGGATTTGCCGCGCAGGCGTATGCGCGGGCAACAGGTGCGCCAATCGTCTGCCAGGAGACGAAATCCTTTACGGAGGCGAGAAAAACGCTAACAGGACAGCGACTTTATGGCGAAGCGCTAATTTTTTGGTGAAAAAGCCAAATTCAAGATAGCCGGTGTCGGACCGAAGCATTGCTCACCAGTAATCTGTGGCGAGGGAGCTTGCTCCCGCTGGGCCGGGCTGGCGCCCCAGCGTGAAGCGGTCCCCAAAAAATGGGACGGCTGCGCCGTCCAACGGGAGCAAGCTCCCTCGTCACAGGTTCAGAGTCGCGCTTAACGGATTGGCGTTGGCCATCGCGAGATGGTGAAAATCACTGCGGCTTACTTTTCTTTGAGCGCCTGGCACTCAAGTATTCAAAAATAAACGAAGCAAAGCCGAACAACCCGATCATTGAAACGATCATGATTCCCAACTCTGAACTGTCCATGGTGATATCGGGGCAAAGGGTAAGCCGGGAGGATAAGGTATCTCCCGTCCGGCTCAACGCAGCGCTATTGCTTCTTTACGAGCAGGGGCGGATCTATACGAAAACTATACGAGCGCTTGGCCCGGCGGGTCGATTCTGCGCTGTTGCGAATGCAGGGTGAGCCTCGTGGCGCTACACGCCAACTGAGCTAACCTTTGGGCAGCAGGTTGGATCCGACGAGAACAGCTCGACTATGAAAATATCAGCAAAGGCCATCGATTACCCAACAAGAGTATTTAAAGCGGAATGGCCAAACTTAGTATTGTGGGCTTTTTTGTTGTCGCCGCTGATAATTAGATTAATCATAAACTATCGATACTCGAAAATTGATTTATTGGCCATGTATACCATCTCTATTTCAGTGTTGTGGCTTCTGGCGATTCGATTTTCTTCGTTCAATCAATTCAAAACTCACGTCGTTCTGCTTCCGTTCTATTTGTTGGCGGTCGTCGATCTATTCCTTGTTCTGAATTTCAATTCGAGATTCACGGCGGCCTATGTGTTTATCGGTTTGAACAACTACAAGGAGGCAAGCGATTTTTTGCCGACTTATTGGCGGCCGCTTACCATCGTTTTGATAATATTCGTCGCTTGCTATGGGGCAGGGCTCATAGGCTTGCATAAGCGTGAATTACATAAAAACAAGGGTATTTTCGTTTTGGCAATTAGTGCCTTGCTTTTGGGGTATGGCGCGTATTTTTATAAAACGGTCAAAGTCAATTCTTTCGGGAAGCATGCGGTCCTGGATCTCGTTGCAAAAGATCAAAGCACGCCCGTCGGGTACTTATCGCAACTCGGCCTCACTGCTCACTTGTATTTGCAATCGGAGCAATTTATCAAGCGGCGCCAGGAATCGGAGGTGAAAATAATCAGTGTTTCGAATGAGTCAAATATAGAAACTGTTGTTTTTGTAATCGGTGAGTCATCGCGGCCGCAAAATTGGTCTCTCTACGGATATGACAAGCAGACCACTCCGAATCTCGACAAGCTGGCAGGGATTTACAAGTTCAATCGCATGTGTACGACAGCCCCATATACTTCGGTCGCCGTTCCCTCAATGCTCAGCCTTGAGCCCATATCGGATTGGAATGCCATTGCGTCAAAAAAATCCTTGGTGGGTATATTTCGCGCAGCCGGTTACATGACCTATTGGTTGTCAGTGCAGGAAGTCGATAGTTTCGGCGGAATAATTCCGCAAATAGCAGCAGAGGCACAAAATTGGCAATATTTTGAAAGGAGCTATGACGGAGCATTGATGCCGGAATATGAAAGAATTTTAAACAACGGCGGTACGCAAAAACAAGCCATATTTATCCACATCAAGGGCAGTCATTTCGATTACTCGCGCCGGTATCCAGATGATTTCAAAAAATTCAAGCCGTCAACCAATAGCGTAAAAGATAAAATCACCGCAGAATATGATAATTCCATCTTGTATACGGACTGGCTGTTAATCTCAATTATTGAGCAATTGAAATTGAGCAAAAAACCATCGATCTTGTTTTATTCATCGGATCATGGCGAAAATCTCATGGATGATAGTCGAGGGCTGTTGGGTCATGGAATTGGCAATAAGTATGATCTGCCGGTTTCGGCGTTTGTCTGGGCATCCGATAATATTTCAAACCAGCAAGCGCTCAAGCTTTCAAAGTTGAAGGAAAGAGAGAATCAAAGAGCTAGCATATCGTCCTTGCCGCATACGCTTTTAAATATCACTGGCGTTCTCACGAGTGAATATAAGAGCTCGGATGATTTGTTAAGCAATGATTTTGTGACGTCGAAATGTCCATACCAGCTCGGTTCAGGATATGTTCCGACATTTGATTTTGATGCGCTTTAAACCGGCCAGATCGTTTTCCGACGGGGCAACATGAAGTGGCGTGGCGGGTATGGCGAGGTGAGGATTTGGTCTGAAGCGCGATGGTGAGACTAAACGTCCCCCAATGCGACCTCCAGCTCGTTGTCGATGCGTACAGACGCTGCTGGAAGCTTTGAAATTAGTGGAGCGGGTGAAGGGAATCGAACCCTCGTTATCAGCTTGGGAAGCTGGAGTAATGCCATTATACGACACCCGCTCAGAGCGGCTGACTTTGTACCAGATACGCGCGGGGATTTGAAGTTTTTCTTTGCACCAAATGGCTTTAGCGCAGGTGAAACGATGCATAGACCGCATGGCGGTCGTTCGCGGGCAAGCCTCGCTCCTACAGAAATGCGATTAACGCTGCGGGGCGAAGCTTGCTCGCGATGACTCTATTTCAGATTGCCAATGCATGGTGGTCCTGGACGTAGTGGTAACGCGGTCGGCTTTCGTGTTGTGAAGGTTTCAGGAAGCCCATCAGTGCGTTGCGGCTGTCTCGGCAGGCGGCTTTGTGCTCCATGTCGAGAAAGTGGCCGGTGGCCTGGAGGGTGCTGAATGTGCTGTGTTGCACGTGGCTGGCGAACAACCGGGCGTCGGCGGCGGCGGTGTATTCATCCCATTCGCCGTTGAGGAACAGCACTGGCACGTCGATTTTTTTCGCCGCGTGCAGGTAGCACTGGCGGTCGCTGTGCAGCACGTCGTTGATGTGGAAGTGCATCTGCCCGTACTCATGTTCGGCCAGGGAGCTGACGTGGCGATAGTTGAAGCGCTTGAACAACGACGGCAGGTGTTTGCCGATGGTGTCGTTCACCAGGTGTCCGACCCGGTCGCGGTCCAGGTTGCCGAGGTGTTCGACGCCGCGCTCGAGGTAGTCGAGCATGTGTGCGTTGATCACCGGGGAGAACGAGCTGATCACGGCTTTTTCGATGCGCCGTGGCCGTTGCGACAACGCCATCATGGTCGCGGCGCCACCCCAGGAAAACGACAGCACGTGCTCGGCGGCGAAGTGGTCGATCAGCTCAAGCAGGATCTGCCCTTCGATTTCCTTGGTGAGCATTTTCTCATGCAGGTTGTGGGCTTTTGACCGGCCCGCGTAGGGCTGGTCGTAGCAGACGACGTTGAACTGCGGATGGAGGTTTTTCACGGTCTGTGCAAACGACGCAGTCGTGGCCATCGAGCCGTTGACCAAGATAATGGTCTTCTCTGCGGCGTCTGCGCGATAGAACTCCGTGTAAACCCGATACTGACCCTGTATATCCAGCACAGCGATTTCTGGCCTCATGTCATAAGACTCCTGGCAAGCGGGTATGCGCGCAAATAGAGATTGCACGAGCTTTGTGACAGGTAGGCATACGCCTGGAATTTGAGAGGCCCATGTCGATCCATTGCAGTCCGGTCGACGGGTATTGTTATTGGCGGGCAGTCTGCCGGATGAGGCCGGAACCGAAGGGTTCCTACCGGCAAAAAGTTTCTTAGAAGTATGGGGTGACTCATCGGTCACATTTCGGCCGACGTCCTGATTCAAGCAGGGGTCACGTCATCGCGCAAGTGCCATTGGTAAATTGTTCGACAACTTCTGCTCGGCGGTCGCCTGCTTAGATCGATCCGATCTCTTCATCGGTCAGTGGGCGGTATTCGCCCGGTTTCAACGCGTCGTCGAGCACCAGCGGCCCCATGCGTTCGCGGTGCAGGCGCATCACCTTGTTATTGAAGTGGCCGAACATGCGCTTGACCTGGTGATAACGGCCCTCGACGATGCTCAGGCGTGCGCATTTTGCCCCGAGCAGCTCTAGCCCGGCCGGTTGCGTGGTGAGGTCTTCGAAGGCGAAGTACAGCCCTTCGCTGAACTTGATCGCGTATTCGGGGCCGATGTCCTGTTCGGTTTCGACGTAATAGACCTTGGGCAGTTTGGTCTGTGGTTGGGTCAAGCGTCGCGACCAGCTGCCGTCGTTGGTGATCAGCATCAGACCGGTAGTATTGAAATCCAGGCGTCCGGCGATGTGCAGTTCTTCCTTGTCCGGTTCATGAATCAGGTCGAGCACGGTCGGGTGCTGCGGGTCCTTGGTAGCGCTGACGCAACCGGCAGGTTTGTGCAGCATGAAGTGGCGCAGGGGTTTACCGACTTGCAGCACGTCGTTGTCGACTTCGACGCGGCTGAATTCGCGGACTTCGCTGTGCGGGTCGCTGACGACTTTTCCGTCAACCCTGACGCGTTTTTCCACCAGCAACAGGCGTACCTGCTTACGGTTGAAGCACGGCAGATTGCTGAGGAAACGGTCGACGCGCATGACTAAGGATCAGTGAGGAAAGGGGCGCGCATCTTACTAGAACGATTCGGGCGCTGCTTGCAACTGCGTCTCGACTTCGGCGCAACGCGGGCACAGGCACGAGGCGTTGCGTAGTTCCGTCGGCAGCGCCTGGAGCACCGCCGGGTCGATGCTGACGCCGTAGCACCAGCAGGCGCGGTCGGCGGTTCGCGGGTCAGCCAGAGTGCAGTCGTTGGGGGCGCCGCAGGCGGGGCAGAGATCAGGCTGGTTCATGGACGGAGTGAGACTTCTCTACGCAGGTTCGGTTGCGGCCACTTTGTTTGGCCCGATACATCGCATGATCCGCCCGTGACAGCAGGCTGTGCAAGGTGTCATCGGGCTGTGGGGAAATAACTGCTGGATTCATAGGGTAAATCGGCTGGGACCAGGTGCCGCGGTGCCTGGGCTGATGCCTTCGCTGGCAAGCCAGCTCCTACCAGTTCTGCGCTAACCCTGTAGGAGCTGGCTTGCCAGCGAATCGAAAGATCACAGCAGTGTTTTCAGATACATCCGCCAGCCGCCAAAGTGGCTGATGTTCACCGCACCCTCCAGCCCATACGCCTCACAGATAAATCCGCTCTCCCAGCGACCATCCGCCAGTTGCACCTTGCCCAGCCCCAGCGGTGCCGGAATCCCGGTCAGGAACGAGCCGAGTTCACGGCTTGGCAGCTCCCAGACCTCCACCGCAATCGCCACGCCGCCATCCTTCACGCGGACCATGCCCGGACGAAACGGCGGGCCGCCGGCCAGGGCATAGAGTTGATAGTCCGGCGAGCTGAATGTCGATTCCAGCAACCGGGCACCGCGCTGCTTGAGCTGCCAGTTCAACGCCAGCCCGTCCAGATGCGCGCCGCAGACCACCAGCCGCGCCCGATCATGGCGTGCAACCGGCGCCGGGGCAGGTGCGGCCAGGCCTTGCTGACGCTGCAGTGCATCCGCCACGCTCAATAGATACTGATCGGTAAAGGCGCGGCCAAACAGCGTCACGCCCCAGGGCATGCCGTTGTCCATGAAGGCGCTGGGCACGGCGACGGCGGCGTAGTCGAGCAGGTTCATGAAGTTGGTGTAGTAGCCCAGTTCCGAATTGCGCAGCACCGGTTCGGCCTCGAGTTCCGCCAGCGTCACCGGGCGGCCGATGGTCGGCGTGACGACACAATCGAGGCCCTCCAGCGCGTTGTCGCACAGGGCTTTGAGCGCTTGCAGGCGGTATTGGGCGCGGAAGGTTTGCACGCCGTCGACGGCGGGCGCCTTGGCCAATACGGCGCGAATCACTGGCAACACGGCCTCGGGGTTTTGCGCCATCAACTCACCGGCCACGCTGTAGCGCTCGGCCACCCACGGGCCTTCATAGAGCAAGCGGGCGGCCTCCAGAAATGGCGACAGGTCCAGTTCCACCGCTTCGCCACCCAAGGCCTTGAGGTGGTCGATGGCATCACCGAACAACAGCGGGCCTTCAGGGCAACCGAAAAATTGCAGGTCCTGCGCACGCGGCACACCGAAACGGAACGGCCGCGGTGTGCCGAACGCCGAGCCGTCGTTCCACAACGGGTTGCTGCGGCTGTATTCGTCCCGTGGATCGAGGCGCGCGGTGAGTGCTAGCAACTGACTGGCCTCCCGCGCGGTGGCAGTGAACGTGGTGACGCAATCCAGCGTACGACAAGCCGGTACGACGCCGGCCGTCGAGATCAGGCCCTTGGTGGCTTTCAGGCCGATCAGATTATTCAACGCCGCCGGCACACGCCCGGAGCCTGCTGTGTCGGTGCCCAGGGAAAAACTCGCGATCCCGAGCGCCACCACCAGCGACGAACCGGCGCTGGAACCGCCCGACGGGTATTCCGGCAACACGCTGTTGGGGCACGCGCCGTACGGTGAGCGGCTGCCGTTGAGCCCCGTGGCGAATTGGTCGAGGTTGGTCTTGCCCAACGGAATTGCACCGAGGGCCAGCAGTTGCTCGACGATGGTCGCCGAACGCTCCGGCACATAGGCAAATGCCGGGCACGCCGCCGTGGTCGGAATGCCCGCCAGGTCGATGTTGTCCTTGATCGCAAACGGCACGCCGTACAGCGGCAGGCTGTCGAGGTCGCGACCGTCGAGGGCGGCGAGGTAGGGCTCCAGTTCATCGACACTGAGCAAGTGGATGAACAGGTGATAGTCCGGGTTCAGCGCAGCGGCTTTGTCCCGCAGTTGCAGCAGTAATTGTCGTGGCGTGGTGCGGCCGTCGCGATAAGCGCCACGCACGGCGTCGAGTTGCAGATTGATGTTCATGGCATGAGTCCTTTTCAAAATGGGTTCAGTCGAGTTCCAGCACCACGACGCGCTGTCCGGCGCGCACCGCCGAACCCGGTTGCACGCGAATCTCGCGCACCACGCCGGCCATCGGCGCGAGCAGGGGGATTTCCATCTTCATCGACTCCAGGATCACCAGCACGTCACCGGCCTCGACGCGGCTGCCGACCTCGACCTGAACCTGCCAGAGGTTGCCGGCGATGTGGCTGTCGACGCTCTGTTGGCCGCCGGCCAGCGGCGTCTCTTCGGTCGTCTCCGGGGCCGGTTCTTCACTGTCGAAATGCGCCTGGCCGCTGGCGATCCAGCGTTCGCGCTCGGCATTGAATGCGCCTTTTTGCTGATCGCGAAACGCGTCGATGGTCTCGGCTTCCTGCGCCAGAAACGCCTGGTAATCCGCAAGGTTCAACTGACTGTGCTCGATGTTCAGGTCGAAGCGCCCGAGGGGGAAGTCCCGGCGAATGCGCAGCAGTTCATCGGCGCTGACCGGGTAGAAACGGATCTGGTCGAAAAACCGCAGCAACCACGGTTTGCCATCGAACGCGGCAACGTCGCGGTAGCGGTTCCACATCTGCAACGTACGCCCGACAAACTGATAACCGCCGGGGCCTTCCATACCGTAGACGCACATGTAGGCGCCACCGATGCCCACCGAGTTTTCCGCGGTCCAGGTGCGCGCCGGGTTGTACTTGGTGGTGACCAGGCGATGACGCGGGTCGAGCGGGGTGGCGACCGGTGCGCCGAGGTAGACGTCACCCAGACCCATCACCAGGTAGCTGGCGTCGAACACCGTGCGTTGCACTTCATCGAGGTTCGGCAGGTCGTTGATGCGGCGGATGAACTCCAGGTTGCTCGGGCACCAGGGGGCGTCCTTACGCACGGTGGTCATGTATTTCTCGATGGCCAGCTGGCACGCCGGGTCGTCCCAGGAAAGCGGCAGATGCACGATGCGCGACGGTACTTGCAGGTCTTTGGCGGCGCACACGGCGTCCCATTCGCCGGCAACGATGCCGAGCAGATCCGGTAGTGATAGTTGCTCGGGCTGATAATGGATTTGCAGTGAGCGGATGCCGGGGGTGAGGTCGATCACACCGTGCAGGTGTTTGCTTTCCAGCGCCTGCATGAGGGCGTGGGCGCGGAAGCGCAGGACGAGGTCCAGTTCGGGGGCGCCGATTTCCAGCAGCAGGTGGGTGTCGCCCGAGAGCCTCGCCACCAGACGCGTGTCGTCCCGCCCCAAATCCAATACCACAGGCGACACAACCCCTTGTAGGAGCTGGCTTGCCAGCGAAGGGGCCCTGTCAGTCAACATTGATGTCGCTGACACACCGTTTTCGCTGGCAAGCCAGCTCCTACAGTGATCCCATTTCAAGGCGAGGGCTCGGGCAGTTTTGATATCGACCGGCAGGAACTGCACCTTGTCCCCTGCCTTGAGCTGCCCCAACTGCCAAAGATCCGCCTCGATCACCGTCACCGGGCACACGAACCCGCCAAGGCTCGGGCCATCCGGTCCGAGGATCACCGGCATGTCACCGGTAAAATCCACCGCGCCGATCGCGTACGGATTGTCGTGGATGTTCGACGGATGCAAACCGGCTTCACCACCGTCGGCACGCACCCATTCCGGCTTCGGTCCGATCAGGCGAACGCCCGTGCGGCTGGAGTTGAAATGCACTTCCCACTGCGTGGCGAAGAAGGTGTCGATGTAGTTTTCGGTGAAGTATTCCGGAGCCCCGTGGGGGCCGTAAATCACTCGAATTCGCCGAACCGCAGGCAGTTCGGTGAGCTGATCTTCAGCCAGTTGCTGACCGGCGCTGTGGTCATTCAGGGCTGGCAGGTGCAATACATCACCGGCTCGCAAGGCGCGGCCACCGTGGCCGCCGAATTGGCCAAGGGTGAAGGTGCTTTTGCTGCCCAGATAATCCGGCACTTGCAGGCCGCCATGCAGGCACAGATAGCTGCGGGCACCGGCTCCGGCAATGGTGCCGAGGCTCATGGTAGCGCCTGCCGGAACCATCAACGCAGTGTTCATCGGTACGCTTTCGCCATTGAGCAGCAATGGAATCACCGCGCCGGTCACGGCTACTACCGTCTCGCAATTGAAGCGCAGCAACGGCCCGCTCATGGTGATTTCCAGTGCCGCCACGCCTTCGTCATTGCCCAGCAAGCGGTTGCCCAAACGCAGCGCGCGACTGTCCATCGGCCCCGACGGCGGTACACCCACCGCCCAGTAACCGAGGCGACCGGGATAGTCCTGCACGCTGGTCTGGGTGCCAGCGCTGAGCACTTCGAAAGTGTTGGCCTGGTACAGCAGACCCTCCAGGCAACGGGTCCATGGCTGGCCGCTGGCGAAAGGCGCGTCGAGCAGAATCTGCCGCAGGTAATCGCGGTTGGTTTCCACGCCATAGAGCAGGCTGTCGCCCAGCGCCTGATACAGGTCCGCAGTGGCTTCTTCGCGAGTCGGCGCCCAACTGATGAGCTTGGCGATCATCGGGTCGAAGTAGGGCGGGATCTCGCAGCCAGCCTCGACCCAGGTGTCGATGCGCAGTTGAATGCCATTGGCCGGCGGGAAATCCACGGCGGTGAGCAAGCCTGGGCTCGGTTGAAAATCACGACCCGGATCCTCCGCGTATAACCGTGCCTGAATCGCATGACCCTCCGGTTTCAAACCCTGTACCAGATCGCTCAGCGGCGGCAGGTCACCGGCCGCCAGTTGCACCATCCAGCGCACCAGATCGACACCCCATACCTGTTCGGTGACACCGTGTTCCACCTGCAAGCGGGTGTTCACTTCCAGGAAGTAGAAACGCTGGGCCTCGCTGTCGAACACAAACTCCACGGTGCCGGCGCTGCGGTAATTCACAGCCTTGGCCAGTTTGACCGCCGCTGCGCACAACTCATCGGCCATGCCGTCGGGCAGGTTCGGCGCCGGGGTTTCTTCGAGGACTTTCTGGTTGCGGCGCTGCACCGAGCAATCGCGCACACCGAGGGCGATCACCTCGCCGCGACCATCGCCGAACACCTGTACTTCCAGATGGCGGGCACGCTGGATGTACTTCTCGATGAACACCCCGGCGTCGCTGAAGTTGTTCTGGCCCAGGCGTTTGACCGCTTCGAAGGACTCGCTCAACTCGGCCGCGCTGCGGCACACGCGCATGCCGATGCCGCCACCGCCGGCGGTGCTTTTGAGCATCACCGGATAGCCGACCTGTTCGCCGGCGACCAATGCGGCGTCGAGGCTGTCGAGCAATTCGGTGCCGTCGAGCATGGGCACGCCGTGTTGTTTGGCCAGGGCGCGGGCGGTGTGCTTGAGGCCGAACGCGCGCAGTTGTTCGGGCGTCGGGCCGATGAAGGCGATGTTGGCGGCCTCGCAGGCTTCGGCGAACGCGGCGTTTTCCGAGAGAAAACCGTAGCCGGGATGGATCGCGGTGGCGCCGGTGGACTTGGCGATGGCGAGGATCTTGTCGACCGCAAGATAAGTTCCAGCCGCTGCACCCTCACCGAGGCTGTGGGCCTCGTCGGCTTGCAGGATGTGCAGGCTGGCGGCATCGGCTTCGGAATACACGGCGACACCCTGCACTTGCATCTCGCGCAAGGTCCGCAGGATGCGGCAGGCAATGGCGCCACGGTTGGCGATCAGGACTTTTTCGAACATGGCATAACCCCCGGAGGCGATAGCGCATCAGCCTCGACTGGGATGCGGGCCGTCCCGCAGTTTTTCTTGATGCACCAGGGCCGTCCCCGGTGAAAAATCAGTTCACTTCGCAACACCACCGATCCCCTGTAGGAGCGAGCCTGCTCGCGATAGCGGTGGGTCAGTCAACCTATGTGGTGAATGCGCTGACGCCATCGCGAGCAGGCTCGCTCCTACAGGGTTTATTGGTGTTCTGTAGATTTGATGCACTGCCCTGAACGGGCCTGGCACAAGGCAAACAACCAGCGGCGCAACCGCGAAAGTTTCAGTTCCATACCAGCAGCTCCGCAGGGGTGGGGTTGTAGGCGTTGCACGGGTTGTTCAGTTGCGGGCAGTTGGAGATCAGCACGATCACGTCCATCTCGGCCCGCAGGTCGACGTACTTGCCCGGTGCCGAGATGCCGTCTTCGAAGGTCAGGCCGCCGTCGGCGGTGACCGGCACGTTCATGAAGAAGTTGATGTTCGGCCCGATGTCGCCCTTGCCCAGGCGGCCATCGTGAGCACAGGCGCGCAGGTAGTTGTCGCGGCAGCTGTGCATGTAGCGTTTTTCCAGAGCGTAGCGCACGGTGTTGCTCTCTTGCGCACAGGCGCCACCCAGGGTGTCGTGACGCCCGCAAGTGTCGGCAACGATGGTCAGCATCGGCTTGCCGAGGTTGGAATACAGCACGCTGTCGGTGCTCAGGTACACGCTGTTCTGCCGGCGCAGGGTGCGCTGCACGTCGTAGCGTTCCTTCGGGTTGGCAACGCTGTAGAACAGGGTGTCGACAGCCTGGTTACCCTCCAGGTCGAGGATGCGCAAAGTCTGGCCGGCCTTGACCTCCATCAGCCAGGGCTCTCCGGCGGGGATGGTGGCGCGGTAGACGGCCGTTTCAGGCGACTGTGGAGCGGTGGCGATTGCGAGTGACATGGCAGCGATCCTCAGGCGAACAAACGGTCGGTGTTGATGAATCCACGCTCGTTTTCCGGGCGCGAGGTGCGGCAGTGTTCGGCGACGCTGGCGTCGGCGTTCATCCAGCTGAGCTTCAAGGGCTTCGGTGCGTATTGCGGCGACGGATCCATCGGGTGCTGCAGGGCGGTGAGTACCACCAGGGTGTCCATCGGCGCGTACAACTCGATGTAGTCGCCAGCCTTGGAATTGCCTTCGACGAAGTGGAAACGCCCGGCGTCATCGACGTTCACGCGGCTGAACAGGTTGAGGGTCATCAGCAGCTCGGACAGGCCCAGCCCCCACTTGCCCAGTTCCACCAACAGGTTGTCGGTGCCATTGCGGAAGAAGCCGTTGCGCAATTCCTGATAGCGGCCGGCGCCGTACTTTTCTGTCACTTCTTCAGCGCAGAGCACGCCGCCCAGGCTGTCGCTCCAGCCGCAGGTGTCGGCGGTGATGGCGGCCAGCACGCGGCCCATGTCCGAGTACAGGCAGTGGCCGGCGGTGAGCTTGGCGGTGTGTTGGCATTTGAGGCTGTCGGGCAGGTTCAAGCGCTCGGTTTTTTCATTGGCGTTAAGCAACGTCAGGCTGACGTTGGCGCCGCCGCGCAGGTCGGTCAGGCGCAGCAGTTGGCCGCGCTTGAGCACGAAGGAACGATGGCTGCCGCCGGGGAGCATTTCCTCGGCGAAGGGCGGGAACAGTCGGGTCGAATCAGTCATGGGCAAAACCCTCTCAAGCGGTTCGAAGTGAGCCCGCCAGTTGCACTGGCAGGGCGTCGACGGCGGCACGGTGGGTGCGGCGGTCGCTGTTCAAAGGGATGTCGTAGGTGATGCGTGCGCCATAGCGGCCGGGTGCATGCGGGTCGAGACGGACCTTGTCGAACACCAGCAAGCGGGTGCCGAGGCTGAAGCCTTCGGACAGGTCATGGGTGACCATGAACACTGTCAGTCGGGTCTCGCGCCACAACTCCAGGAGCAAGGCGTGCATGTCTTTGCGGATGCCCGGGTCGAGGGCGCCGAACGGTTCGTCGAGCAGCAACACCCGCGGCTTCATGATCAGCGCCTGGGCGATGGCCAGCCGTTGTTGCATGCCGCCGGAGAGCTGCGCCGGGTACTTGTCCAGCGAGTGGCCCAGGCCGACTTTGTGCAGCAGCACCGAAGCCTGTTCGCGGGCCTCTTTTTTCGCGCTGCCAAACAGGCGTCCAAGCAAACGCGAACGAGGCAGTTCAAGGCCGAGAGCAACGTTGTCCAGTACGCTCAGATGCGGGAACACCGAGTAGCGCTGGAATACCACGCCACGGCTGGCGTCCGGCTCTGCGGCCAAGGGCTGGCCGTCGAGCAGGATCTCGCCGCGACTGGCGCGTTCCTGGCCGAGCAGCAGGCGCAGGAAGGTCGATTTGCCGCAACCGGAGGCACCCACGAGGGTGCAGAACTCACCTTCGTTGACGTTCAGGTTCAGGCCTTCAAGCACCACTTGATCGGCGTATTGCTGCCAGACGTTTTTAACGGTGATGAAACTCATTTTGCGGCCCCTTCATACCAGGGAAAGGCACGGCGGGTGAGGTACTTGAGGCCCCAATCCATCAGCCAGGCGAGCAGGGTGATCCACACCACGTAGGGCAAAATCACGTCCATCGCCAGGTAGCGGCGCACCAGGAAAATCCGGTAGCCGAGGCCGTCGGTGGAGGCGATGGCTTCGGCGGCAATCAGGAACAGCCATGCCGAGCCGAGCATCAGTCGCAGCGAGATCAACAACCGTGGCAGCAGTTGCGGCAGCACCACCCGCAGCATCAGGGTCCAGGTAGACGCGCCGAGGGTCTGGGCCTTGATCAGCAGTTCCACGGGAATTTCCCGGGCGCGCTGTTCCAGGTCCCGGGCCAGCGCCGGAGTAATGCCGATCACGATCAGCATCACTTTCGACAACTCACCCAAACCGAAGACGATGAACAGGATTGGCAGGATCGCCAGCGGTGGCACCATCGACAGCACGGTCAGCAAGGGTGACAACGGCGCACCGAACAACGGCAGGGTACCGGCGGCGATGCCCAGGCACAGCCCGGCCAGGGCGCTGATGCCCAGGCCAATGGCCAGACGCTGCAGGCTGGACGCCGTGTCCTGCCAGAGCAGGTATTCGCCGGTGCGGCTGTCGGCCACGAACGCCAGGCGTTTCACCGCATCGGTCATCTGCACTGCACTGGGCAGCAGCTTGTCGTTGGGGTTGTCCGCCAGTCGCTCGGCCGAGCCCGTGAAGTAGGCGAACAGCACCAGGGCGAACGGCAGGATCACCAACAGCAGGCGACTCGGGCGGTCCGGGTGATGGTTGATCAGACGCATGGCCGGTTCTCCTGATTACAGCTTGGCGTCGGCGGCCATCTGCACGTAACTCGGGTCGAAGCGCAGCTTGAGGTTGCCCTTGTCGCCGCTGGTCACGCCGTTGGCGAAGGCCATGCCGACCGCGCTGGTGTCTTTGGCGCCTTCACCGAGCAAGCCGTGCTGGAACGAGAACTCGGCGACCTTGCGCATGGTTTCCGGCAGTTGCTTGCTGGTGCTGAACGCCAGGGCTTCCTTGGGCGTGGCGAACAGCCTGGTGGTGTCCAGTTGTGCCTGGAAACCCGCCAGGTCAGTGCCCGAGGCTTTGGCCATGTGTTCCAGCGCGGCTTTGCTGGCGGCGTTTTTCGCGCTCATCAACTCGACCACTTCGAACCAGGCGCCAGTCAATGCCTTGCCCAGGGCCGGGTTGTCTTTGAGGGTGGCGCTGTTGACCACCATCATGTCCATGATTTCGCCGGGGATCTGGCTGGAGTTGAACACCTCGGTCACGGCAGGCTTGGCCTTGATGTCCGAGAGCATCGGGTTCCAGGTGGTAACGGCGTTGACCTGATCGGTGTTGAAGGCGGCCGAGATATCGGCGTCGGAGGTGTTGACCACTTTCAGGTCTTTCTCGGTGAGGTCCACCGAATCCAGAGCCCGGGCCAGCAGGTAATGGGACACCGACAGCTCCACCAGGTTGACGTCCATGCCCTTGAGGTCGGCGACTTTTTTGCCTTCGCCCTTGAGCACGATGCCGTCGTTGCCGTTGGAGAAATCGCTGACGATCAGCGCAGTGCTGTCGACGCCGCCGGCGGCCGGAATGGTCAGCGCGTCCATGTTGGTCATGGTGCAGCCGTCGAATTGGCCGGCGGTGTACTGGTTGATGGATTCGACGTAGTCATTGAGTTGCACCACGTCGATCTTGATGCCGTACTTTTTCGCCCATTTATCGACGATGCCCTGGCTGCCGGCATATTCCCACGGCATCCAGCCGGCGTAGATCGTCCAGCACACGCTGAAGTGATCTTTCTGGGCGGCCTGGGACGAGACGCTCACGAGGGCTGCGAACGCAGCGGCGAGCAGGGCGGGTAAACGAAGTTGGGACATGGTGGTTCTCCAGTTGATCAGGGACGGACAGGAAGGCAGCGGCACCGCGAACGGTGGCTTGTCTCCCGGGCTTTTGTCCCGCCGTGTAACCTCAACTGGAGGTCGCCAACTCTCGGACCAGTCACTCGCGATTGCGAGCCGGAACCCTAGTCAGCCATTGCAAATTGTGGTGCCGCGAACCTGTAGTGACGCCTGCACATTTTTTTGGAACAAGTGCGCTAAAGCGAGAGACGTGCCAAGTTGGCCCGAGCGCTCTAGCGTGGGGGACAGGGAGGTCGACGGTGTTGATTGGAAAGACGCACCGCCTTGTGATGGTGCGCTGGTGCACCGCATTGGAACCTGTCCGCCGCTGATCCGAAGGTGGGTGCGACGTTGCACTTGGCAGAGATTTACCAGTCAAAACAGATGTCAGCCGGTCTGTGCCGACTGCTGTCACAGGTCTTTACGGAGGCCGCCATGTTGCGTCGATTGTTGCTCGGTGCAGTGCTCGGTTTTGGATTGTCTGGCTGCTACTACTACGACTATCCAGCGGACGTCTATGGGGCACCTTATTACTACCCCGGTTACTACTCGCCCTATTACTACGGTTACTACGGCCCACGTTATTACGGTGGTTATCGCTCCTATTACTACGGTGGGCATGGTTACTACGGTGGTCACGGCTATCGCGGCGGTGGGCATTACGGAGGTGGATATCATGGCGGTGGATTTCACGGTGGCCACCGTTAATCAGGGCGTGAATGGATGAAAAACCTTTCATCGGCCAGATGTTTCTACTTGTTTCGGGGGCGCACCAGATTCCGAATTCGATGTCTGATATTTCGACAGTCACTGAACATTTGACTGTCGCCTGCCAGCGTCGCTGGTGTGGCTTACCCGCGGTCCAGGAGGCCGCCATGTATCGCCGAATTCTTCTGCTAGCTGTGTTGGGATTGTCCCTTGGTGGGTGCGTGCCTTACTACGACGAAGGAGGCAGTTACTACAGTTCCGAAGTCTATACCTCGCCTGCACCAACCTATTACGCCGGGGGGAGTTCCTACTATTCCAATGGTTACTACACGCCGCAGCCTCGGTATTACATGCCGCCAGCGCGGTATTACCAGCCGACACCGCGTTATTACTCTCAGCCGCGGATGTATCAACCGTCCCCACGCTATTACCAGCCATATCGGGGCGATTACCGGATGCATCAGAACCATGGCTGGGACGGCCGTAACCGCGGGGGCTGGAACAATGACTATCGCGGTCACGACGGGCGCAACCATCGTGGCGGACGTGGCGATCACAACTGGCGGGGTAACCACCGCTAATCATTCAGTCAAATACAAAACCTGTGGGAGCGAGCCTGCTCGCGATGGCGGTGTGTCAGACACTCCGTCTTCGCGAGCAGGCTCGCTCCCACAATTTGTTTAGTATTCGGATAAATCCGCCAACGGATGCCGACCTTCCCACGCCTTGTGAAAATGCGCCTCTACTACCGCGTCCGGCACGTTGTTGATATCTGGCCAGTGCCAGTGCGGCTTCTGATCCTTGTCGATCAACCGGGCACGTACGCCTTCGCTGAATTCCGGATGACGACAGCAGTTGAGGCTCAGGGTGTATTCCATCTGAAAGACTTCGGCCAGCGACAGGTGCCGGGCACGGATGATCTGCTCCCACACCAGATGAGCGGTCAGCGGCGAGCCTTCGCTCAAGGTCCTGGCCGCGCGGCTCAGCAACAGGTCGGAGTGATCGCGCAAGGCGCTGATGGCCTTCCAGGCGCAACGCACGTCGCTGACGTCCAGCAGTTCGTCGATCTGCTGTCGGCGCGGCAGCCACTGGGCCTCGGGCATCTGCGCCACGGCTTCCTGCTGCAAGGCCTTGAGCAGGCTGTTGAGCTGCATCGGTGTCTGTTCCTGCCAGTTCAATTGCAACAGGCCTTCGATCAATTCCGGCTTCTGCTCATCGAGCAGGAAACGATCGGCCAGGTCCAGGTCGATGGCATCGCGGCCGTTCATGTGCGCACCGGTCAGGCCCAGGAACAACCCGAGCTTGCCGGGCAGGCGCGACAGAAACCAACTGGCGCCAACATCCGGGTACAGGCCGATGCCGATCTCCGGCATGGCCAACCGGCTGCTCGGCGTGACGATGCGGATGCTTGCCCCTTGCAACAATCCCATGCCACCACCGAGCACATAGCCGTGGCCCCAACAGATCAACGGTTTCGGGTAGGTATGAAGTTTGAAGTCCAGGCGATATTCCGCCGCAAAAAAGTGCGCGGCCAGTAGTGGCACTTCCCCGGGCTGCTCGCGGCAGGCTTCCACCAGGCTGCGCACTTCACCCCCGGCGCAAAAAGCCTTGGCGCCATTACCGCGCAAGAGGACGCAGACGATCTGCGGGTCCTTGGCCCAGGCCTCCAGGCGGTCGCGCAGGGCGTTGATCATTGGCAGGGACAGGGCGTTCAGGGATTTTTCGGCATCCAGGCTGGCGATGCCGATGCGTGCGCCGTCGGTGCCGGTGAGTTCTTCGAAGTGCAGATTCATCGTGACCTCGATCGGGAATTTGAGGGTTAAGTATGATCGCTGTGTGGGAAAGTGCCGGATCTGCGTCAGATCAATTGACAAGCGTGATGCGCTTTCCTAGGGTTCGCCCCATTGTTTTTGCCGGATGTAACCATGACTGCTGAAGACCGTATCAAACTCGAACCGAGCTGGAAGGAGGCACTGCGTGCCGAATTCGACCAGCCCTACATGGCAGAGTTGCGAAACTTCCTGCAACAGGAGCGGGCGGCCGGCAAGGAGATCTATCCGCCGGGGCCGATGATCTTCAACGCGCTCAATTCCACGCCGCTGGACAAGGTCAAAGTGGTGATCCTCGGTCAGGATCCTTATCACGGTCCGGGACAGGCCCATGGTTTGTGCTTCTCTGTACAACCTGGAGTACCGGCGCCGCCGTCGCTGGTGAACATTTACAAAGAACTCAAACGCGACCTGAACATCGACATCCCCAACCATGGCTACCTGCAGAGCTGGGCCGATCAGGGCGTGCTGATGCTCAACACCACCATGACCGTCGAGCGGGCCAACGCCAATGCGCACAAGGACAAGGGCTGGCAATTTTTCACCGATCGAATCATTGAAGTGGTCAGCCAACAACAACCGCACCTGGTGTTCATGCTGTGGGGCGCCCATGCCCAGAGCAAACAGAAGCTGATCGATGCCACCAAGCACCTGGTGTTGACCTCGGTGCACCCGTCTCCGCTGTCGGCCTATCGCGGCTTCCTCGGATGCGGGCACTTCGGCCGGACCAACAAGTTTCTCGAACAGAACGGCGAGACGCCTATCGAGTGGCGTCTTCCATCTGTTTGAAAAAAGCATCGTCGGAACGCCGCCCGGAGCCGGCTCACTCCTACATTGAAATGCGTTCCCTGTAGGAGTGAGCCTGCTCGCGATGAAATTGACTCGGTCTTACTCCGGATTCCGGTTCCAGTACTTGAACAACGGCTCCGCCAGAAACAGCACAAACAACAACCGCATCACCTGCATCGCCGTCACCAGCGGCACCGACAGTTGCAGGGTTTCCGCCGTCAGGCTCATCTCGGCAATACCGCCGGGCATCATGCCCAAAGTCAGTGAACGCAGATCCAGATGGGTCATCGCACTCAAACCCAATGCCGCCACCGTGGCGATCAGCATGGTCAACACCGTGCCGATCAAGGTGCGCCCCATGAACGATGGCGCACGCCGGAAAAACTGCCGGTTGAAGTGACAGCCCAGACCGCTACCGATCAACCATTGACCGATCTGGCTAGCGCCATTGGGCAAACCGATGTGCAGATCCCAGCCGATGCTGACTGCCGCGCTGACCAGCAACGGTCCGAACAGCCAGGGGTTGGGTTGACGCAGGCGTTCCCAGATCCAGGCCGCCAACGCTCCAGCGGGAAACAACACTGCCAGCCAGCGCCAATCGATGCTGCCGACATGGGAAATCGGCGCACCGTCGCCCAACAGATACTTGAAGGCTGCCGGTACGCACAGCACGACCACCAACACCCGCAAACTCTGCCCCGCCGCCACACGGCTGAGCACCGCACCATTGCGGGCGCCGAGGTTGACCATCTCCCCGGAACCGCCGGGCATGCTGGAAAAGAACGCCGTGGCGCGATCTTCACCGGTGCGGCGCATCAGCCACACGCCGACGACCGCCGACAGGCTGGTGACCAACGCACCGAAGAAGATCAGACCGAAATGACTGAGTACCTGCTCCATCACCAGCGGGGTGAAATGCAGGCCGATACCGATACCGACGATCCACTGGCCGCACTTGCGGCCGCCAGGGATTTCCGCCAATTGCCAGGGTGTCAGGCAGCGCACGAGGATGATCGCCAGCAACGAGCCGACCATCCACGGCAAAGGCCAGCCGACCTGGCTGGCGAGGTAACCGCCCAGCAGGCCGACCAGCGGGGTTCCCCACCAGAGTTTGAAGGGGAACCGATCAGACATCGGCGATAACGCGTTGCGCGGCCGAACGTTTGCGCCAGATGCGGATGAGCGGCATCAGCAGCATGATCGCCGTCAGCACCCAGCAACCGAAGGTGATCGGGCTCGACCAGAGGATTTCCAGCGCACCGTTGGAAATCGACAGGGCGCGGCGCAGGTTCTGTTCCATCAGGCCGCCGAGGATGAAACCCAGCAATACCGGCGACAGCGGGAAGTCCAGCTTGCGCAGGATATAACCGAAGATGCCGATGCCGATCATCAGGAACAGGTCGAACGTTGTCGCGTGCACCGCGTAGACACCAATCCCGGTAATGATCGCGATCACCGGCACCAGTGCCCAGTTCGGCACGGCGAGGATGCGGGTAAAGATGCGGATCATCGGGATGTTGAGGATCACCAGCATCACGTTGGCGATGAACAACGAAGCGATCAGGCCCCAGACGATGTCCGGTTGCTGTTGGAACAGCAGCGGGCCCGGAGTGATGTTGTACAGCGACAGGGCGCCGATCATCACCGCCGTGGTGCCCGAACCTGGAACGCCGAGGGTCAGCATCGGCACCAGCGCACCGCAGGCCGCGCCGCCGATGGCGGTTTCCGGGGCGGCGAGGCCGCGCATGTCACCTTGACCGAATTTGCCGCCAGTACCGGCGATGCGTTTTTCGGTCATGTAGGCCACGGCACTGGCCAGGGTCGCACCGGCACCCGGCAACACGCCCATGATAAAACCCAGTACGCCGCAACGGATGTTCACCACGAACACCGACGCCGCTTCCTTGAAGTTGAACATCATGCGGCCGGTGGCTTTCACCGCTTCCTGGCCGTGGTGGGTTTTTTCCAGCAGCAGGAGGATTTCGCTGATGGAGAACAGACCGAGCACCAGCACGACGAACTGGATGCCGTCAGTCAGGTGGATGTTGTCTCCGGTGAAGCGATACACACCGCTGTTGGCGTCGATGCCGACGGTCGACAGGAACAGACCGATCAGCGCCGCGATGAACGTCTTCAGCGGACGGTCACCGGCCATGCCGCCGAGGCAGACAATCGCGAACACCATCAACACGAAATATTCCGCGGGGCCGAAGGCAATCGCCCATTTCGCCAACAGCGGGGCGAACAGCACCATGCCGCAGGTCGCGATAAAGGCACCGATGAACGAGCTCCATGCCGACAGCGACAGTGCTACACCGGCCAGGCCTTTGCGGGCCATCGGGTAACCGTCAAGGGTGGTCATCACGGTGGACGCTTCGCCCGGGATGTTCAGCAGGATCGAGCTGATCCGGCCGCCGTATTCGCAACCCAGGTACACCGCTGCCAGCAGAATCAGCGCCGACTCCGGTGGCAGGCCGAGGGCGAATGCGATCGGGATCAACAGTGCCACGCCGTTGATCGGCCCCAGGCCCGGCAACAGGCCGACCACGGTGCCGATCAGGGTGCCGCACAGCGCGGTCACCAAGTTGTACGGGCTCAGCGCGACGCCGAAACCCTGACCCAAATAGCCAAGAGTATCCATATCAGTTCTCCAGAACGTCGAGCACGCCAAGCGGCAGCGGCACGTCCATCAACTTGTCGAACAGCAGGTAGAGGCCGACGGCCATCAGACTGATGATCACGATGCTTGGCACCCAGCGACCGCCATACAGACGGGCCATGGGCACGCCGATCAGGATGCTGGCGACGATGAAACCCAGGGGTTCGAAGGTGCCGGCGAACACCAGCAACAGCACCACGCAGATGCCGATCTTGGTCAGGGTTTCGCGGTCCAGCGGCGGCTCGTCAGCACTGTGCTTGATCGGTGCCGGACGGAACACCATGTACAACAGTGCCGAGCCCATCAGGCCGAGCATCAGCAATGGAAAGGCCCGAGGCCCCACCGGTTCGTAGGAAAAAGCCGCTTGATACGGCCATGCCATCAGCGCCAGGCCGAGACAGACCAGCAACAGCACTGAAGCAAAAATGCGTTGTAAGAGCATGGGGAACTCCTGTGCCGCGACTCCGCCAAACGGAGCCGCGGCCGCTAGACAGAGGCGATCACTGGATCAGGCCGAACTCTTTGGCCAGCACTTTGTAGTCCGCGACCTGCTTCTTCACGTAAGTGTCCAGCTCCGGACCGGTCATGGCGAACGGGAAGAGCTCGCGCTGATCGCGCAACTTGGCGAAGTCTTCGGAAGCCAGCAGTTTGTCGAAGGCCGCTTTCCACCAGGCGTAGTCTTCGTCGCTGACTTTTGGCCCGAGGTAGAAGCCGCGCACCACCGGCCAGACGATGTCGTAGCCTTGCTCGCGGGCTGTCGGAATGTCCTTCATTTCCGGCTCGTCCAGGCGTTTGTCGGAGAACACCGCCAGCAGGCGCATGTCGCCGCTCAGGATGTGCGGCATGGAGTCGGAGATGTCGGTGCTGCCGACCTGGATGTGGCCACCGAGCAGGGCGGTGGCAATCTCGCCGCCACCTTCGAGGGCGACGTAACGCAGGTCACGCGGGTTGATTCCGGCGGCCTTGGCGATCAGCGCGGTTTGCATCCAGTCCTGACTGCCGACGGTGCCGCCGGAACCGATCACTACTTTGCTCGGATCTTTCTTCAGTGCCTGAACGAGGTCGTCGAGGGTCTTGTAAGGCGAATCGCTTTTCACCGCGATGGCGCCATAGCTGGTGCCAACGGCAGCGAGCCAGCGAACGTTGGTTTCATCGAAACGACCGAATTTGCCTTGGGCCAGGTTCAGCAGCGAACCGCTAGACCAGGCCACCAGGGTGCCAGCATCGGCCGGACGCTGGGCGACCACCGCGTTGTACGCCACCGCGCCGACACCGCCGGGCATGTAGGTCACGCGCATCGGTTTGGTCAGCAGCTTTTCGTTGACCAGTGCGCTTTGCGCCAGTTTGCAGGTCAGGTCGAAACCACCGCCGGGCGAGGCCGGGGCGATGCATTCCGGACGTTTGGGTTCGGCGAGCGCTTGGCCGGTGAGCAGCAGGACGCTGGCGGCGAGGGCTAGTTTACGCATTGACAGGTTCATTCAAGTCTCCTTGGGAGTTGTTGTTATTGACGTACTGAATTACCAAAGGGCAACGCTATAGCTCACCAGCAGACGCACTTCATCGGCATCGCGAGCGGAGTAGTTGGAACGGTAGGTGGCATTGCGCAGACGCACGGCGACATCCTTGAGCGCGCCGCTTTGTACAACATATTTAATCTCGCTGTTACGTTCCCACTCTTTGCCTTCGTCACCGTTCTTGAGCTTGATGTTGTCACCGCTCACGTAACGGCTCATGAAGGTGAGGCCGGGGACGCCGAGAGTGACGAAGTCGAAGTCATAACGCGCTTGCCAGGAGCGTTCTTCGGCCCCGGCAAAGTCGTTGATCTGCACGAAGTTCACCAGGTACGGGTCGGCGCCATCCACATACGGGAACGCGCTGTCGCCGGACATGTGCTGGTAGCCCGCGCTGAACTTGTGCCCGCTCAAGGCGTAACTCACCAGGCCGTTGAGGGATTTGTTGTCGATCTTGCCGCCACGGGCCTCGCCCTGGTCGTCACTGATGGCAAACCGCAGGTCGGAGCCAAAGGTGCCGGGACCGAATGGCTGCGAGGCGACCAAGCCGAGGAAATGCTGGTTGTAGACTTCATCGAGTTGCGCGAAGTGGTAGCTGCCGGTGATCTTGTCGGTGAGCTTGTAGTCCAGGCCGCCAAAGTCAAAGTGCTTGCCGGCCACGGTGCCAGCGAAACGGCCGTTCTTGTTGTTGAGGGCAATGTCCTCGAAGTCGGTGCTGTCGCGGTCCTTGGCTTTATCCAGACGCCCGCCGGTGAAGGTCAGGTTCTTGATCTCTTTGGAGGTCAGCATGCCGCCTTCAAAGGTCTGCGGCAGGATGCGCCCGTCGTTGGGCTTGAGGATCGGCAGTTCCGGAATCAGGGTGCCGATCTTCAGCTCGCTGGCGGAGATTTTCACTTTGCCGGTCAGGCCGAGCTTGGAGTATTCATCGACGGCTCGCCCATCGTCAGTCGGCAGCAGGCCGGTACCGGTGCGGTCAGGGCTTGAATCGAGCTTGACCCCCAACATGCCCAGCGCATCGACACCGAACCCCACGGTGCCGTCGGTGTAGCCTGATTTCAGATTGAGCATGAAGCCCTGGGCCCACTCGTCACGCTTGGACTGTTGGGCACTGGTACCGTCGCGATAATCGCGATTGAAGTACATGTTGCGGGTTTCGAAAGTGGCCGAGCTGTCGTCGAAGAATGCGGCCTGGCTCAACGGTGAAAAGCCGGCAAGGGCGGCAGCGCTGGCAAGCGCAGTGTGGCTGAAACGGGAGAGGCGGGCAGGCGCGATAGCCTGGGTCTGCAGGGACTGCATGGATGAGTTACTCCGTTTATTGTTCTTATTTGTCGAAAACGCTTCGAGGCGTTTTTCGTATCGCTGTGTGGCTGCAGCGACGGCAGTCGAAACTGTCCGTGGCTGGACTGTAACGGGCTAACCTTTCGCTAAGCTTTCAGCTGACTTTCACGGTTTTCGGGCTTCACAGCGGCGGTTGCGGCTGTAAACTTCGCGCCAGAGAATGGCGTCGACCATCCCGGAATGAGGTAAAGATCCATGCGTGTCCTGCTCGTCGAAGACCATTTGCAGCTCGCCGAAAGTGTCGCCCAGGCGCTCAAGAGCACCGGGCTGACCGTGGACGTTCTGCACGATGGCGTGGCAGCCGACCTGGCGCTGGGCAGCGAGGAATACGCCATGGCGATCCTCGACGTCGGCTTGCCGCGCATGGATGGTTTCGAAGTGCTGGCGCGTTTGCGGGCGCGGGGCAAGAACCTGCCGGTGTTGATGCTGACCGCCCGCAGCGACGTCAAGGATCGGGTCCACGGCCTGAACCTCGGCGCCGACGACTACCTGGCCAAACCGTTCGAACTGACCGAGCTCGAAGCCCGGGTCAAAGCCTTGTTGCGCCGCAGTGTGCTGGGCGGTGAACGCATTCAGCGTTGCGGTGTGCTGGCCTATGACCTGGAAACCCGGCGTTTCACCCTCGGTGAAGAATTGCTGACCCTGACCTCCCGCGAACAGGCCGTACTCGAAGCCCTGATCGCGCGCCCCGGTCGGGTGATGAGCAAGGAGCAACTGGCTTCTCAAGTATTCGGCCTCGATGAAGAGGCCAGCCCCGATGCGATCGAAATCTACGTGCACCGTCTGCGCAAGAAGCTCGACGGCCAGCCGGTCGCTATCGTGACCTTCCGCGGCCTCGGTTACTTGCTGGAAAGCCGCGATGCATAAGCCCAGCAGCCTGCGCTGGCGGTTGCTGTGGAACCTGGCGCTGTTGCTGGTTGTATTGATGCTGGCCAGTGGTTTGAGCGCCTACTGGAACGGGCGCGAAGCCGCCGACACGGCCTATGACCGGACCCTGCTGGCCTCGGCGCGGACGATCGCCGCCGGCGTCTCCCAGCGCGACGGCACCTTGAGTGCCGACGTGCCCTACGTGGCCCTCGATACCTTTGCCTACGACAGTGCCGGGCGAATTTTCTACCTGGTCAACGACATCAATCAGAAGCTGATTTCCGGTTATGAAAACCTGCCCGCGCCACCGCCGGGAACGCCGCGCACCGATGACTATCCGGCGCTGGCACGCTTCTACAACGCCCAGTATCGCGGGCAGAACGTGCGTGTGGTGAGCCTGCTCAAACCCGTGAGCGAGCCGAACATGAACGGCATGGCGGAAATTCGCGTAGCGGAAACCGATGAAGCGCGGGTGAGCATGGCCCGCAGTCTGGCGACAGATACTTTGCTGCGCCTGGGCATGCTGGCGGGTGGGGCCTTGATGTTGGTGTGGTTCGCGGTGAGTGCCGCGTTGCGCCCGCTGGAGCGCTTGCGCACAGCGGTGGAAGAGCGCCAGCCGGACGATCTGCGCCCCTTGCCGTTGGTGGAAGTGCAGCGCGAATTATGGCCACTGGTGCGCGCGCTCAATCACTTTACCGAGCGCTTGCGCGGGCAGTTCGAGAAACAGGCGCAGTTCATTGCCGATGCCGCCCACGAACTGCGTACGCCATTGGCAGCACTCAAGGCGCGACTGGAACTGGGCATGCGCTCGGCCGAGCCCGATACCTGGCGCAGTACTTTGGAGACCGCCGCCCAGGGCACTGATCGCTTGACCCATCTGGCCAATCAGTTGCTGTCCCTGGCACGGGTTGAAAATGGCGCCCGGGCGATTGCCGAGGGTGGCGCGCAGTTACTCGACCTCAGTCAGTTGGCTCGGGACCTGGGCATGGCCATGGCGCCGCTGGCCCACAAGCGCGGCATCGCGCTGGCGCTGGAAGCGGATGAACCCGTCTGGTTGCGGGGCGAGCCGACATTATTGAACGAACTGCTGAGCAATCTGGTGGATAACGCACTGGCTCACACGCCACCGGGTGGCAACGTGATTTTGCGCGTCTCGGCGCCCGCAGTGCTGGAAGTCGAAGATGATGGCCCCGGCATTCCTCTTGAGGAGCGCGATCGGGTATTCGAGCGCTTTTACCGACGCAATCAGCAAGTGGCCGGTTCAGGGTTGGGGTTGGCGATTGTCGGTGAGATCTGCCGCGCGCATCTGGCGCAGATCAGCCTGCATGACGGTGAGCACGCAGGGTTGAAGGTGCGGGTGAGTTTTGTCGCCGGAGAGTGATGGGGCTTGTTCTGGCCCCATCGTCGGAACGCCGCCCGGAGCAGGCTCGCTCCCACATTGGATCTATGCAGCACCACAAATCCCTGTGGGAGCGAGCCTGCTCGCGAAGGGGGCGGCGCGGTTTTGGGTCAGTAAAACATCGTGCGTGTTTCTTCCAGGTCGGCGCACATCGTCTCGTCGTCAAAGTCGATTCCGAGTGCCTTGTAGGCCGGTACATTCAACGCATCGGCACGGGCGAGCGGGTGGTCGGTGTCCTGCAGGCAATACAGGCTGGCCACCTGCACCAGATCCACATAGTCGACCTGCGCAGACTGGCGCTTGAAGTTCAGGTATAGCTGCGGCACTTGCACCAGCATGTCGGGAAATTCCCAGACCCTGAGCAGTTTTTCGCCGATCAGCGGATGAATCTGGTCGATCACATGGTTGAGGCTGACCGGGTCGGACAGCAGCTCATAGTGATCTTCGGCGTAGGTCAGGATCGGCAGCACGCCGATCTGATGCACCAGCCCGCCAAGGGCCGCCTGATCGGGCTTGAGTCGGGTATGGCTGCGGCACAGGGCGTAGCTGACACCGGCGATTTCCAGGCTTCTACGCCAGACATCGCGCATCTTCTGTTCCACCACGTCGGAGCGGGCATGGAAAATCTGCTCCATGACCAGGCCGATCGCCAGGTTACAGCTGTAGTTGATGCCCAGGCGGGTGATCGCGGTATGCAGATCGGTCACTTCCTGGGTCGCGCGCAACAGTGGGCTGTTGACCACTTTGATCAGGCGTGCCGACAGCGCGGTATCACGGCCGATCACTTTGCTCAGGGTACTGACGCTGACTTCCGGGTTTTCCGCGGCCTTGCGAATCTGCAGAGCCACTTCCGGTAACGTTGGCAGAACCAGGTCATCGTTATTGATGGCCTCAACCAAATCCTTTTGGACCTTTTCCGCCAGTTCGCTCATTTAGTCTCTCTAGGTGTCGCGCCAAGTGCTGCCGTTATTGCTGGATTTCGCGATCGCGGTCCAGTTCATAAGGCAGGTCGAGCAGCTGCAGGGACGGCCCTTCGAGCGCGCCCAGGTGGATGTCCCCACTGTCTGCTGCTTCGGCTTGCAACACCGCCAGGAGTTCAATGTTTTGCTCGGCGCGGGCAGCCAGCACCACTTCGCCGATGGAGCTGCCGTGGGTTGGGGAAAACAGCGCGGTACCCGGTTCAGGCAACTCGCTGGCAGCCAGTTGCAGGCGATACAAGCGGCGCTTGAGTTTGCCCAGGTACTGCATGCGCGCGACGATTTCCTGCCCGGTGTAGCAACCTTTCTTGAAACTCACGCCACCGACCGCTTGCAGGTTGAGCATCTGCGGGATGAACAATTCGCGGGTACCCGGCATGACCTGGCCGATCCCTGCGCGGACCTGGCCCAGCAGCCATTGATTCAGATCGCCTTCGCTCAGCACCGCCGACAGCTTGCCTTTGACCGCATCGGCTTGACTGGCGGCAACCCACAGCTCGGCGCGGTCAGGCGAGACACGGATGGCGATCAGCCCATCGTTGCGCACGACGCTGTCGGTTTCTGCCAGCAGGTCCAGACCGAGGCTGACCAGCGCGGCGTCGCCAAGGTCAACGCCGAAGCGGACCCAGGCGGCACTTTCGTCGGTCAGTTTCGACTTGGAAAACACCGCGTATTTTTTCAGGTCCGCCAGTTGCGGCTCGAGCAATTCGGTGGCCATGGCCAAGACCACGCCGTCACCGTCGAGCAGGATACGGAAACTCGATTGCATCCGGCCTTTTTGCGTGCAGCGGGCACCGAGGCTGGCCCGGGAATCGCTCAGGTAGTTGAGGTTGCAGGTCAATTGGCCTTGCAGGAATTTGCTGGCGTCCGCGCCGCGGACCGCGAGAACACCTTCATGAGAAAGCGTGCAGAAAAAAGCAGAATCGGCCATGGGTCATCGCAGGGTAAAGAGTCTGGCGGACATCATAAGGGGGCGCCTTCGAAATGGGTAGTTCACAAAGGCTCATCGGTGCCCGACCAAAGCCGACTGTTCGACGCGGCGCGGGCCTGTATACTTGCGGCCTATTTGAGGAGCGCTCCATGGTCGAAGATGTTGAACTGAACCGCCTCTACTGGCACAGCCGCCGCGGCATGCTTGAGCTTGACGTGTTGCTGGTGCCGTTTGTGAAAGAGGTTTACCCGCACCTCAGCGAGGTTGATCGCGCCTGCTACGTCAGGTTGCTCGAATGCGAAGATCAGGACATGTTCGGCTGGTTCATGGAACGCAGCGAATCCGAGGATCCTGAACTGCAACGCATGGTTCGCATGATCCTGGACCGTGTCCAGCCCAAGTAATTCGTTCGAATGCCGCTGGCATGCCTCACGGCAGTTGCTGGCGGCGTATCTTCTGGCCCAGCTGTTCGCGTTGGGTTCGTTGTTTTTACTGTCAATTCCGCTCTGGGCCAGCACGCTCGGCGTCGTGTTGTGCGTGGCTCACGGAGTCTGGCTGTTGCCCCGGCAGATCTTGCTGACGCACCCACAGGCGTTTTGCGGCTTGCGGCGCGATGCCGATGGCTGGCAGTTGTGGAGTCGGGCCAAGGGTTGGCAGCCCGTGCAGCTAAGGCCGGACAGCCTGGCGCTGCCGTTGGTGGTGGTATTGCGTTTCCGTTTGCGTGGAGAGCGCCGGGTCAGGGCTATTTGCGTGCCCCGGGATGCGCAGGCGGCGGATGTGCACCGACGCCTGCGGGTCCGGCTCAAGTTCAGCCGACGTAGGTGGGCGGCACCAGAATAGTGTCCAGCGCGACCGGCAGCAGGTTCGGGTAGTCGAGGGTGTAATGCAGGCCACGGCTTTCCTTGCGCTCCATGGCTGACAGAATCATCAGCTCGGCCACTTGAGCCAGGTTGCGCAGCTCGATCAAATCCCGGCTGACCTTGTAGTTACTGTAGAACTCGTCGATTTCATCCAGCAACAGTCGCACGCGGTGTTGCGCCCGTTGCAGACGCTTGTTGGTGCGCACGATGCCAACGTAGTCCCACATGAAGCGCCGCAATTCATCCCAGTTGTGCGCAATGATCACGTCTTCATCGGAATCGGTGACCTGGCTCGCATCCCAGGCGGGAAGGGGGACTGGCATCGGAATCCGGGGCAGCTGTTCAAGAATGTCCGCGGCCGCCGAGCGAGCATAAACGAAACATTCCAGCAGCGAGTTGCTGGCCATGCGGTTGGCGCCGTGCAGGCCGGTGAAACTGGTTTCGCCAATGGCATACAGACCCGGCACGTCGGTGCGACCCTGTTGATCGACCATCACACCACCACAGGTGTAGTGCGCTGCCGGGACCACCGGAATCGGTTGCTTGGTGATGTCGATGGAAAATTCCAGGCAGCGTTCGTACACCGTCGGGAAGTGCGTCTTGATGAAGGCTTCGGGTTTGTGGCTGATGTCCAGATACACGCAATCGACACCCAGGCGCTTCATTTCATGATCGATGGCCCGGGCGACGATATCCCGTGGCGCCAACTCGGCCCGAGGATCGAAGCGCTGCATGAAGCGCTCGCCGTTGGGCAGCTTGAGGTGGGCACCTTCGCCTCGCAGGGCTTCGGTGACCAGGAAACTCTTGGCTTGCGGGTGATACAGGCAAGTAGGGTGGAACTGGTTGAATTCCAGGTTCGCCACCCGGCAGCCCGAGCGCCAGGCCATGGCGATGCCATCGCCGCAGGCGCCGTCAGGGTTACTGGTGTACAGGTAAACCTTGGCCGCACCACCGGAGGCGAGGATCACAAAGCGGGCGCCGTAGGTGTCGACTTCGCCGGTGCCGCGATTGAGCACATAAGCGCCGAGGCAGCGATCACCTTCCAGGCCCAGGCGTTTCTCCGTGATCAGGTCAACCGCCACCCGCTGTTCCAGCAGTTCGATGTTCGGCCGTTTCCTGGCCTGGTCGAGCAGGGTTGTGAAAATGGCTGCACCGGTGGCATCGGCGGCGTGGATGATGCGCCGATGGCTGTGACCGCCCTCGCGGGTCAGGTGGAACTCGAACCCGCCATCTTCGTTACCCGACTGTTCATCGCGGGTAAAGGGTACGCCCTGGTCGATCAGCCACTGAATGGCTTCCCTGCTGTGCTCGACAGTAAAGCGCACGGCGTCCTCATGGCACAGGCCGCCGCCGGCATTGAGCGTGTCATCGACATGGGATTCAACGGTATCGGTGTCATCCAGCACGGCCGCAACGCCGCCCTGGGCCCAGAAAGTCGAGCCATTGGCGAGGTTGCCCTTGCTCAGTACGGCAATGCGCAAATGACCGGGCAAGGTCAGCGCAAGGCTCAAGCCGGCAGCACCGCTGCCAATTACCAGAACATCGTGTTGAAACTGTTGGCTCATTTCAGGATTCCGCTCAAAGCGACCCGGGTCGGGGGTGGCGCAACTGGACTGTCGAGTCAAGGCAGCCGCACAGCCCACTAGTATATAGAGGGGGGGAGCGGCACAATACCCGAGCTGGCATGGCATTGTGAAACTACCGTGACGCAAAACATCGGTCGCTTCGTCGGATGTTTTTCTGCCCGTTGGGCGCGAGAATGACTGTATCGCCGATTTAACAGTCTTTTTCCCTTCACGGTTGCACAATGTCAGGTCGGCGCGGCTATAAATATTTGGAACTTTTGCCAAAGGGCCAAGATCAATAGACGGTTGCCTGAAACAAGGGACAGTGTCGGCTTCAGTGGAGGATTGCAGTGCGATCCTTGCCGAAGAATCCGATGACAAGATTATCCGCGCAGCCGGGTCAACTCGTGCTGCGCTTTTCGTGCGTGCCAAATCAGAGCCCGCAGGAAACTTGCCTGGAGGGGGAGAACTTTTGCGAAAAGCCCGAGTCTATGTTTGCAAGTCTGGTGGTTTACTTCTGCAAGCCTCCTCCGAGCTCATCGAGGAGTGTTCATGCTAACCCAGGAAGAGGATCAGCAACTGGTCGAGCGCGTTCAGCGCGGCGACAAGCGTGCTTTCGATCTGCTAGTGCTGAAATACCAGCACAAAATTCTCGGGTTGATCGTGCGTTTCGTGCACGACACCCATGAAGCCCAGGATGTGGCACAAGAAGCCTTTATCAAGGCGTACCGTGCACTTGGAAATTTTCGCGGAGACAGCGCGTTTTATACGTGGCTTTACCGCATCGCCATCAACACGGCGAAAAACTATCTGGTTTCACGCGGCCGTCGGCCGCCGGATAGCGATGTCAGTTCCGAGGATGCAGAGTTCTACGATGGCGATCATGGCCTCAAGGATCTCGAGTCGCCAGAACGGGCTTTGCTGCGGGATGAGATCGAGGGCACCGTCCATCGAACCATTCAGCAACTGCCGGAAGATTTGCGTACGGCTTTAACTTTACGTGAGTTTGATGGTCTGAGTTACGAGGACATTGCGAGCGTCATGCAATGTCCGGTAGGCACCGTGCGCTCCCGGATCTTCCGCGCCCGGGAGGCCATCGACAAAGCCCTGCAGCCGTTGTTGCAGGAAAACTAAAGACAGCGGCGACAGCCAAGAGAGGAACGCCATGAGTCGTGAAGCCCTGCAGGAATCGCTGTCCGCAGTGATGGATAACGAAGCGGACGAATTGGAATTGCGTCGGGTATTGAATGCCTGTGACGATGTTGAAACCCGTGAAACCTGGGCTCGTTATCAGATCGCTCGGGCAGTGATGCACAAGGATCTGCTGCTTCCACGTCTGGACATCGCTGCGGCTGTTTCTGCTGCCTTGGCTGACGAAGCCGTACCGGCAAAACCTTCCCGTGGTCCATGGCGCAGCCTGGGTCGTCTGGCGGTCGCAGCTTCCGTGACCCTGGCGGTGCTGGCCGGTGTGCGTCTGTACAACCAGGATGAGATCGCCGGCGTCGAACTGGCCCAGCAATCCAATCAACCCGAACTGGCCGTTCCTCAAGTAAAAGGCCCTGCTGTTCTGGCAGGCTACAAGGAGAGTTCGCAAGCTACCGGCCCAATGGCCAATGGCGTTTTGCAAGGTCAGCCAGGCTGGCACGACCAGCGTCTGCCAGGTTACTTGCGCCAACATGCACAACAGGCTGCACTGAAAGGCACTGAGAGCGCTCTGCCTTACGCTCGTGCCGCAAGTCTGGAAAACCGTTAAGGAGGATCATGCGCGCCATACCTCTACTTTCGCTTCTGCTCAGCGGCTGGTTCATTGTTCCAGCCCAAGCCGATGATGCCCAGGACTGGTTGAGCCGCCTGGGTCAGGCAGAGCAACAGCAAAGCTTTCAGGGTACTTTCGTCTACGAGCGTAACGGTAGTTTTTCTACCCATAACATCTGGCACCGCGTCCAGGATGGAAAGGTCCGCGAGCGATTGATCCAGCTCGACGGTTCCGCTCAGGAAGTCGTTCGCATTGATGGGCAAACTCAATGCGTCAGCGGCACACTGATAGCAGGGCTTGGGGACTCACCCAACTCCGCTGCCCGTGCACTCGATCCTCAGAAGCTCAAGAATTGGTATGACCTCGCCGTCATTGGCAAGTCGCGTGTCGCCGGGCGTTCGGCGGTGATCGTATCGCTGACACCCCGTGATCAACACCGCTACGGTTTTGAACTGCATCTGGATAAAGAAACCGGCCTGCCTCTGAAGTCTTTGCTATTGGACGACAAGGGGCGGTTGTTGGAGCGCTTCCAGTTCACACAACTGGATACCGCTGACGTTCCTTCCGAAAAAGACCTGCAGGCCAGTAATGATTGCAAGCCAGTCAATCTCGAAAGTGACAAGGCTTCTGCCGTCAAGTCTGCCCAGGTCTGGCGTTCCGACTGGTTGCCGCCCGGCTTCGAGTTGACCAGCAGCACCGCTCGCAAGGATCCGGAGACCAAAACCCAGGTCAATAGCCTGATGTATGACGATGGTCTGACGCGCTTTTCGGTATTCCTCGAACCGTTGAATGGCGCAACCGTCACCGACACCCGCACTCAGTTGGGGCCGACCGTTGCGGTTTCCCGGCGCTTGAGCACGGCACAGGGTGAGATGATGGTGACCGTCGTCGGTGAGATACCGGTCGGTACCGCTGAGCGGATAGCGCTTTCGATGCGTACCGACGCCGCTGCAACCAAGCAGTGAGCTGAATTCGAAATGTTTCGTGAGCATTTCAATTTGCAAAAAAACCGTAAATTTCTTATAGGTCAGAGCCCCTCGGCTCTGGCCTTGTTTGTTGTTCCCGGAACAAAAATACCGGCGTATTGTTCCCGGTGTTCCTTGCTCCATATCGCTTAACCCTGCTCGTCGTAACGGGAGCCGTATGTCGATACCACGCTTGAAGTCTTACCTTTCCATTATTGCCACTGTGCTGGTGCTCGGTCAGGCGGTCACCGCCCAAGCGGTCGAGTTGCCTGACTTTACGCAATTGGTCGAACAGGCCTCGCCTGCAGTCGTGAACATCAGTACCACGCAAAAGCTGCCGGATCGCAAAGTCAGCCAACAAATGCCCGACCTCGAAGGCTTGCCGCCAATGTTGCGCGAATTCTTCGAACGGGGCATGCCGCCACAATCGCGCTCACCTCGCGACCGACAGCGCGAGGCAACGTCCCTGGGCTCGGGTTTCATCATCTCTACTGATGGTTATATCCTGACCAACAACCACGTGATCGCCGATGCTGACGAAATCCTCGTCCGCCTGGCTGATCGCAGCGAAATGAAAGCCAAGCTGATCGGTACTGATCCACGTTCCGACGTGGCGCTGCTGAAAATCGAAGGCAAGGATCTGCCAGTGCTCAAGCTCGGTAAATCCCAGGACCTGAAGGCTGGCCAATGGGTTGTCGCGATTGGTTCGCCATTCGGCTTTGACCACACGGTGACCCAGGGCATCGTCAGTGCCGTCGGTCGCAGTCTGCCGAACGAAAACTATGTACCGTTCATCCAGACCGACGTACCGATCAACCCGGGTAACTCGGGCGGCCCGCTGTTCAACCTGAACGGTGAGGTGGTCGGGATCAACTCGCAGATCTACACCCGCTCCGGTGGCTTCATGGGTGTGTCGTTTGCAATCCCGATCGACGTGGCCATGGATGTTTCCAATCAGCTGAAATCCGGTGGCAAGGTCAGCCGTGGCTGGCTGGGTGTCGTGATTCAGGAAGTGAGCAAGGACCTGGCCGAGTCGTTCGGTCTGGAGAAGCCGGCGGGTGCGTTGGTTGCTCAGATCCAGGATGATGGCCCGGCTGCCAAGGGTGGTCTGCAAGTCGGCGACGTGATCCTGAGCATGAACGGTCAGCCAATCGTTATGTCGGCCGACCTGCCGCACCTCGTTGGCGCATTGAAGGCTGGTGCAAAAGCCAATCTGGAAGTGATTCGTGACGGCAAGCGCAAGAATGTCGAACTGACCGTCGGTGCAATTCCGGAAGAAGGCAAGGAGATGGGCGCCGAGCCAAAATCCAGCATCGAGCGCAGCAGCAATCGCCTCGGTGTTTCCGTGGTCGAGCTGACTGACGACCAGAAGAAAACATACGACCTCAAAGGTGGTGTGGTGATCAAGGAAGTGCAGGACGGTCCTGCCGCTCTGATCGGCTTGCAGCCGGGTGATGTGATCACCCACCTGAACAACCAGGCCATCGGTTCCACCAAGGAGTTCGCGGACATCGCCAAGGCGCTGCCAAAGAACCGCTCGGTGTCGATGCGGGTACTGCGTCAGGGGCGAGCGAGCTTCATCACCTTCAAACTGGCTGAATAACCCGGTTGTTGGTTGAATGAGAAACCGCCTCGAAAGAGGCGGTTTTTTTTGTCCGGACTTTTTTTCTCCGGGGGCGTCAGCCCATCATGTCCTTGATCATGCGCTCTTGTTCCATCAGCTCACGTTGCCGTGCGTCGATCCGCGAAGACAGCGGGAAGTTCGTGCCGGCCTTGCGTTTGGCGAAGTCCAGTTGCTGAATGGCCTGTTTGTAGTCCCCGACCAGCGCAAAATACTCGGCACGAGCCTGATGCAGACCGATGATATTGCCCGACAGGCCGCGCGTCTCGGCAACCTGATACCACACGTCCGGATCATCCGGACGGGACTTGAGCAGGCCTTCGAGGGCTTTCTCCGCATCGGCAGTACGGTTCTGCTTGAGCAGCAGGTCGACTCGCACTTGGTTCAGCGGGTAGTTGCCAGAGTATTGGCCCATCAACCGGTCAACCCGGGACTGGGCATCCGTCAGGCGATTGTTGGTGATATCCAGATCGACCTGAGCCAGGTTGTAGATGATTTCGTTGGGTGACTTGGCCAGCAACTGCTTGAGGTTTTCCCGTGCTTCGTTCAGTTGGCCGCCCTTGATCTGGGCGATCGCCAAGCCGTAGCGTGCTACGTCGTTTTTCGGGTTCTCGTCGAGCTGGGCGCGGAAGCGCTTGGCACCGAGCCCCGGGGTTTCTTCATAGATCAGTTGGACGCGTGCGCGGATCAGTTGATAGCGCATGCTGTCTTCGATACCTCCCTTTGGAAACTGTTCGGCGCGGTTGCGGGTGTCGGCGATACGCGATTCGGTGACCGGGTGAGTCAGCAGAAATTCCGGTGGCTTGGCATCGTAGCGGTACTGACGCCCCAGGCGCTCGAACATACTGGGCATCGAGCGGGGATCGTAACCGGCCTTTTCCAGATTGAGGATGCCGATACGGTCGGCTTCCTGCTCGTTCTGCCGGGAGAATCGCCGCTGTTCCTGGATGGCTGCGGCCTGTGTGCCGGCAATGGCTGCAATCCCGGCGTTACCGCCACCTGCGGCTGCCACCACGATACCCGCCAGCAATGCAGCCATCATGGGTACTTGCATGCGTTGCTGCGCTTCGACGCCCCGGGCAAAGTGGCGTTGCGACAAGTGAGCCAGTTCGTGCGCCAGTACCGAAGCGTATTCGCCTTCGGTCTGGGCGTAGAGGAACAAGCCACCGTTCACCCCGACGATCCCGCCCGGCGCGGCAAAGGCGTTGAGCTGCGGGCTGTTGATCAGGATGAACTCCAGGCGCCGGTCAGTGACCTGGCTGGTCTCCAACAGTTGGTAGACGCTGGATTCCACGTAATTCTTGAGTTGCGGATCGTTGAGCTGTGAAACCTGACTGCGCAACATGGCCAGCCAGGCGCGGCCGAGCTGGTATTCCTGTTGCGGTGAGACAATGGCAGAACTGGCGTCGCCGAGTGACGGCAGGTCGTCGGCGAAGCCCGGTGAGGCGAGCAGGCAAGCGAGCGTCAGCAGGGTAGGGCGCAAAAATGTCATGCACAAAGCCTTAGTCGACAAAGATCTTACTGTAGCCGGACACCGGCGTTGCGACCAGATATTCTAGGCAACTCAACCACCTGACCCGGAGTGATGCAATGACCGACGCTGTAGAGCATGACGTTGAACTGGACGCCAGTGGCCTGAATTGCCCGTTGCCGTTGCTCAAGGCCAAGATGGAGCTCAACCGGCTGGCCAGTGGTGCGGTGCTCAAGGTCATCGCCACCGATGCAGGTTCGCAGCGCGACTTTCGCACCTTTGCGCGATTGGCCGGTCATACCCTGCTTCGTGAAGAAGATGACGCGGGTGTTTACCGCTACTGGTTGAAAAAAGCCTGAAATCGGCTGCGTTTGCTCCTAAGGATTATTGATGTTCAAAGTGTTACGCGACTGGATTCAGCGCTATTTTTCCGATGAAGAAGCGGTGGTGCTGGCTGTCCTGCTGTTTCTGGCGTTCACCGTCGTGCTGACCCTGGGCGGTATGCTGGCGCCGGTGCTCGCGGGCATGGTGCTGGCGTATCTGATGCAGGGGCTGGTGGTGACCCTCGAGCGCCTGCGGGTGCCGGGTTGGGTCGCGGTGGGGCTGGTCTTTGCGTTATTCATGGGGTTGTTGCTGGTATTCATCGTGGTGGTCGTGCCGTTGCTCTGGCACCAACTGATCACGTTGTTCAACGAGTTGCCCGGCATGCTTGCCAAGTGGCAGTCGCTGTTGTTGCTGCTGCCCGAACGCTATCCGCATCTGGTATCCGATGAGCAAGTGCTGCGGGCTATCGAAGTGGCGCGGGGCGAAATCGGCAAGTTTGGTCAGTGGGCGCTTACGTTCTCGCTATCGAGCCTGCCATTGCTGGTGAACATCATGATCTATCTGGTGCTGGTGCCGATCCTGGTGTTTTTCTTCCTCAAGGATCGGGCCATGATCGGCCAATGGGTTCGCGGTTACCTGCCCCGTGAACGGGCGTTGATCACCCGGGTCGCCCATGAAATGAACCGGCAGATCGCCAATTACATTCGCGGCAAGGTCATCGAAATCTTCATTTGCGGTGGCGTGACCTACATCGCCTTCGTTGTTCTTGAGCTCAACTACGCGGCGCTGCTGGCACTGCTGGTGGGGATTTCGGTGGTGGTGCCTTACGTCGGCGCCGTGGTGGTGACCGTGCCCGTGTTTCTGATTGCGCTGTTCCAGTGGGGCTGGAGCGATCAGTTCATATACTTGATGGCGGTCTACGGGATCATTCAGACGCTGGACGGCAACGTGCTGGTGCCATTGCTGTTCTCGGAGGCGGTCAACCTGCACCCGGTGGCGATCATCTGCGCAGTGCTGCTGTTTGGCGGGTTGTGGGGCTTCTGGGGGGTATTCTTTGCAATTCCCCTGGCGACGCTGTTCAAGGCAGTGCTGGATGCCTGGCCGCGCAAGGAGCCGGAGGTGGCGCCATTGCTTTAGATTGTAAAAAGATCGCAGCCTGCGGCAGCTCCTACAGAGAAATGCGTAATCCTGTAGGAGCTGCCGCAGGCTGCGATCTTTTAAAGGTCAGGCTTTATTCAGGTCTTGAGCGGCAGCCAGCACCGCATCAACATGCCCCGGCACCTTCACGCCGCGCCATTCCTGACGCAACACGCCTTTGGCGTCGATCAGGAAGGTGCTGCGATCCACGCCCATGTATTCCTTGCCGTAGAGCTTTTTCAGCTTGATCACGTCGAACAGCTGGCAGATGGCTTCCTCCTTGTCGCTGATCAGCTCAAAGGGGAATTCCTGCTTGCATTTGAAGTTCTCGTGGGATTTCAGGCTGTCGCGAGACACACCGAACACTTCGGTATTGGCGGCCTTGAACGCTGCATACTGATCACGAAAGCCTTGCCCCTCGGTCGTGCAACCCGGCGTGCTGTCCTTGGGGTAGAAGTAGATCACCACCTGCTTGCCTTTCAGGCCAGCGAGGCTGACGGTGTGCCCGCTGGTGGCGGGGGCTTGGAAATCGGCAACCGGTTGGTCGATGGCAACGGCCATGAAAGCTTCCTTACATTGGGTTCTGTGGGCGCCAGGGTTCGATCAGGGCATCGAGGTTCAGCGCGTCGGCAAAATCCAGGAACTGATCGCGCAGCCAGCTGATTTGCACGCCGGCCGGCAAGGTCACGGTAAACGTGGCGTTGAGCATGGTGCCGCCGGTCTGCGGAGCCTGGTAGGTGTCGCAGGTCAGGTTTTCCAGCTCGACATTGTGGTCCATGAAGAACTGGCACAGCTCGTTGATGATGTCCGAGCGGTAGGCCGAGCTGACATAGGCGACGTACGGCAGGGCCTGGGGGCGATTTTCCAGGGCCGCGCTACGCACCACGTTGACCGTGAACGCATGCCGCTTGGCCAACACTGGCAGGCTGCCTTCCAGGCGTGCCAGGGCATCCCAGCTACCGGAGATTTCCAGTACCAGCGCACTGCATTCGCCATGGCGGGTCAGGCGAGAGGTGACAACGGCGCAGCGGTTTTCATGGCTGGCGCGGCACAGGACGTTGGTCAGCTCCATGGGGTTGGCGCCGAGGGCACTGATAACAAGGAATTGTTCGCGAACTGTGGGGGTGGACATGCAGCATTCCTAAAGCGATGAGCGGTCGATACGTCAAAGGGCTGATTTATCGGGAGCGAGCCTGCGGATGCGAACTCAGAAAGCCCCAAGTGACAGGTTGCGACATGCTCCGGCAGGGCGGGAGCGAGGCGTGGCAACGCTGGATCAGGGCTTGTGATGCCGAAAATGGAGGCTGAAACCCGACGGACGAGCTTGTCTGTACCGATCAAAGTCTGAAGGGTAGCGAAAACCGGCGCCAAGGGGAATGGCGGCAGCACAGTACTTCGCTTGTGCAAGCATCTTGGCGCCAGTACCATTACGGCTCTCTTTTTCCGGCAGGAGCGGTTTCATGATTGCGGGCAGTATGGTGGCACTGGTCACACCCATGGATGCACAGGGGCGTCTTGACTGGGACAGCCTCAGCAAACTCGTGGACTTCCACCTTGAAAACGGCACCCATGCCATTGTCGCCGTCGGCACCACCGGCGAATCGGCAACCCTCGACGTCAACGAGCACATTGCAGTCATCCGTGCTGTGGTCAAGCAGGTCAATGGCCGCATTCCGGTGATCGCCGGCACCGGCGCCAATTCGACCCGCGAAGCTGTCGAATTGACCCGTAACGCCAAGGAAGCCGGCGCCGATGCCTGCCTGCTGGTAGTGCCGTACTACAACAAGCCGACCCAGGAAGGCCTGTACCTGCACTTCAAGCACATCGCCGAATCGGTCGACATCCCGCAGATTCTCTATAACGTTCCCGGCCGCACCTCCTGCGACATGCAGGCCGAAACCGTGATCCGTCTGTCCACCGTGCCGAACATCATCGGTATCAAGGAAGCGACCGGCGACCTCAAGCGCGCCAAGGCCATCCTCGACGGCGTGAACAAGGACTTCATCGTCCTTTCCGGCGATGATCCTACCGCGGTCGAGCTGATCCTGATGGGCGGCAAGGGCAACATCTCCGTCACCGCCAACGTCGCGCCGCGTGAAATGGCCGATCTTTGCGAGGCCGCCCTCAAGGGGGATGCCGAGACTGCACGGGCAATCAACGAAAAACTGATGCCGCTGCACAAGGACCTGTTCATCGAAGCCAACCCGATTCCGGTGAAGTGGGCTTTGGTTGAAATGGGCCTGATGCACGAAGGCATTCGCCTGCCGTTGACCTGGCTGAGCGCACCTTGTCACGAAACGCTGCGCAAGGCCCTGCGCCAGTGCGGCGTCCTGGTTTAATTGAGGAAGTACAACGCATGAAGCGAATGGCCGGACTTTCCGCACTTGCCTTGATTATCTCCAGCACCAGTGGCTGTGGATGGATCTGGGGCCCGGAAGGTTATTTCCGTGACCGTGGTAGCGATTACCTGGAAGCGCAACAGACTGCACCGATGCAAATACCGCAGGATGTCCGTACCGCCAAGCGTCTGGATCCGCTGTTGCCGATCCCGCGCAACGTGGCCGATGACACCGCCAAGGGCGAATACGTTGTTCCTCGTCCTCAGCCGCTGACGGCGGGTGCCGACGCCAGTGCCTACTCCCTGCAGAAGAGCGGCGGCTCCAGCTCCATCCTGGCTCAGAACCCGCCGGCCGAAGTCTGGCCTGTGGCCGTTCAGTTCTTCCAGGACAATGGCTTCCGTCTGGATGAACAGCGTCCGCAAACCGGCGAATTCTCCACGACCTGGCAGCATTCCGACGAACTGTCCGCCGCCATGGGCAAACGCCTGAGCGCGGCCGGCGTCAGCACGGACAGCGAAACCCGCGTGCGGGTGCGCATCGAGCCGGGTGTGCAGCGCAACACCAGTGAAGTCTATGTGGTCAGCGCCGAGCGTCCTGCCGGCAGCACCGCTGACGTGGCCTTCACCAACCGTTCGGTCAACACTGGTCTGGACGCGGCACTGGTCGACGATATGCTCTCGAGCATGAGCCGTATCTCGGAGAAGGGCGGTTCGGTTTCCATGTTGGCTTCACGTGATTTCGACGCGCCTAGCCGTGTCAGCCTGAGCGAAGACGGCAGCGGCAACCCTGTGCTCAACGTCGGTACCGACCTGGATCGTGCCTGGTCGAGCGTCGGTCGTGCGCTGGAACAAGGCGAATGGCGTGTTGAAGACATCAACCGCAGCCTGGGCCTGTACTACATCAACCTGGCCGAAAAAGCCGAGAAGAAAGACGACAAGCCAGGCTTCTTCAGTAGCCTGTTCGGCAGCGCGCCGAGCAAGGAAGAGCTGGATGCCCGCGCCGAGCGTTATCAGGTTCGCCTGAGCAAGGTTGGCGAGAACGTCCAGGTCACCGTCGAGAAAAACATCAACACCGTGGCGCCGCCAGATGTAGCGCGTAAAGTGTTGAGCAAGATTCAGGACAACCTGGGCTGATCCTATGCGTTTTGCCGTTCTCGGCAGCGGTAGTCAAGGGAACGGCACGCTGATAGCCAGCGCTGATACGTATGTATTGGTGGATTGTGGTTTTTCCCTGCGGGAAACCGAAAAACGCCTGCTGCGCCTGGGTGTGAACCCTGCGCAGCTGAGCGCGATACTCGTGACCCACGAACATGCCGACCACGTGCATGGCGTGGGTTTGCTGTCTCGGCGCTACAATCTGCCTGTCTACCTCAGTCGCGGGACGTTGCGCGGGATGCGCAAACCGATTGAGCCCGCAGGCTTTCTGGCTGGCGGCGAACAGCTGCAAATCGGCGACTTGAGCATCGGTGTCATTGCCGTGGCCCACGATGCACAAGAACCGACGCAATATGTTTTCAGTGACGGTGAGCGGCGCTTCGGCCTGTTGACCGACCTGGGGTCGTATTGCGACAAGGTGCTGGACGGCTATCGGAACCTCGATGCGTTGATGATCGAGTCCAATCACTGCCGTGACATGCTGGCTCGTGGTCATTACCCGTACTTTCTCAAGCAACGGGTAGGCGGTGAATTGGGACATTTGAATAACCACCAGGCGGCATTCCTGGTGGCCGAGCTGGGCTGGAAAGACCTGCAACACCTGGTCCTGGCCCATCTGAGCAGCAAGAACAACCTGCCGCAGCTGGCCCGGCAATGTTTTGTCGACACCCTCGGGTGCGACCCGGACTGGCTGCAACTGGCCGATCAAGATTCAGGGCTCGACTGGCGACACATCGCCTAGCCCATCTACTTAGCAAGCGGAGCCCATCATGGAAAAACGTGAAGAACTCTACCGCGGCAAAGCCAAATCGGTTTACAAGACCGACGACGCTAACCGTCTGATCCTGCTGTTTCGCAACGACACCTCGGCGTTCGACGGCAAGCGCATCGAACAGCTCGACCGCAAAGGCATGGTGAACAACAAGTTCAACGCCTTCATCATGCAGAAGCTTGAAGCTGCTGGCGTGCCGACCCAATTCGACAAGCTGCTGGGCGACAACGAATGCCTGGTGAAGAAGCTCGACATGATCCCGGTCGAGTGCGTCGTGCGTAACTACGCCGCTGGCAGCCTGGTCAAGCGTCTGGGTGTCGAAGAGGGCATGAAGCTCAACCCTTACACCTTCGAGCTGTTCCTGAAGGACGATGCCAAGGGCGACCCGTTCATTAACGAATCCCACGTCGTGGCTTTCGGTTGGGGGACCGCCGAGCAGCTGGTTCGCATGAAAGAGCTGTCGCTCAAGGTCAACGAAGTCCTGAGCAAACTGTTCGACGACGCCGGCCTGCTGCTGGTCGACTTCAAACTGGAATTCGGCGTGTTCCACGATGGCTCCATCGTGCTGGGCGACGAATTCAGCCCGGACGGCTGCCGTCTGTGGGACAAGGCGACCGGCAAGAAAATGGACAAGGACCGCTTCCGTCAGGGCCTCGGTGACGTCATCGAAGCCTACGAAGAAGTCGCCAATCGTCTGGGCGTACCGCTTTAACCGACGCAAGCATCTGAAAGCACAGAAATATTTCGCTTAGGGGGTTCGCTTCCGGCGAAAGTGTTGTTATGATGCGCGCCGTTGGAGAGATGCCAGAGTGGCCGAATGGGACGGATTCGAAATCCGTTGTACCTTCACCGGTACCTAGGGTTCGAATCCCTATCTCTCCGCCATTATTGAATAAGACTAAGCCCCTGAAATGGTTAAACATTTCAGGGGCTTTTTCGTTTCTGTCATATTGATCAGGGTATTTCGTGCCCGGCATGCCGGGCTAGTCCGTTCCGGCCCCTGCATTCTCGACGCGATACCTGCCATTCTCTCGGGATCCTTGAGTATTCATTTGCCGGAGTGTTTTCTCATCGTTGTTGTGCCTGCATGTCCAGGCGACGTGGTTTGGGCTCTCTGCTGCCCCGATGCCTTATATAGACGCTGGAGGTTTTCATGGTGGCAACCCCGGGCGCTTTGGTAAGGAAGAAGAATTTTCAGGTGGAGGGGTTGACCACGTATTTTAATACTGTACTATTCGCCTCCCGCTAACGAGCAGCTTGATGTTGTTCTTGGCTTAAGTAGTTGATTTTGTTGAAAAATCAGAAACTTTTAAGGTTGCAAATTGAAAAGATGCGCTGTAAGATGCGC
>NZ_JBFUAE010000022.1:0-74805 GCF_056406435.1 Pseudomonas sp. P1_C12
AAAGTTCGACGCTCGCAAAACACCGAAAGCTATAAGCTATCACATACCCAATTTACTGAAACGTCGAAAGACGCTTCGGTACCCGAATTTCTTGACGACCATAGAGCATTGGAACCACCTGATCCCATCCCGAACTCAGCAGTGAAACGATGCATCGCCGATGGTAGTGTGGGGTTTCCCCATGTGAGAGTAGGTCATCGTCAAGATTAAATTCCGAAACCCCTATCTGCGCATGCAGGTAGGGGTTTTGTTTTTGCGCTCGAAAAGCAGGGCGAGCTTTTTAAAAAAAATCACACAAATCTGACTCCACGGTTTTGCTATGGTGCAGCTCATTTTTAATGGACTGAGTTTGCGCCCACGGATCGGCATTCCTTTCAATGAGTTGCTGCACAAGTGCCTGAACCGATACCGATCAAGGACCACGAAAAAGAGACACGCCTGGTCAACAAGAGACTCATGGCCTGCGCCTTGTTCGTTGCCGCTGTCACCTGTGCGCTGGTAGTACGCCTGTACGTCCTGCAAGTCGTCGAATTCGACTATCACTCGACCATCTCCGAAAACAATCGCGTTCATGTCCTGCCGATTACGCCTACCCGCGGATTGATCTATGACCGCAACGGTGTACTCCTCGCTGACAACCGTCCCAGCTTCAACCTGACCATCACCCGCGAACGTGCTTCCAATGTCAGCGAAGAGCTGGACGAAGTCGTAAATCTCCTGCACCTGCCCGCTGAAGACCGCTCGCAGTTCGACAAGGTGATGAAGCAGGCTCGTCACCCCTTCGTACCCGTGACGCTGTTCTATGAACTGACCGAAGAGCAGATTGCCATTCTCGCCGTCAACGAGTTCCGCCTGCCGGGCCTTGATGTAGAGCCGCAGTTCGTTCGGCACTATCCATTGGGCGAGCACTTCGCTCATTCGGTCGGCTACGTCGGACGTATCAACGAGAAAGAGTCAAAGGCTCTGGATACGGTCGAGTACCGAGGCACCCAATCCATCGGCAAGACCGGAATCGAAAAATTCTACGAGGCGCAACTGCACGGCCATGTCGGCTATGAGGAAGTCGAAACCAGTGCCCAGGGCCGCGTGCTGCGAGTGCTCAAGCACACTGACCCGGTGCCAGGCGAAAACATTGTCCTGAGCCTCGACGTCAAGCTGCAGGAAGCCGCCGAGCAAGCCCTGGGCGATCGCCGTGGCTCGGTGGTCGCGCTGGATCCGTCGACCGGCGAAGTATTGGCCATGGTCAGCAACCCGAGTTTCGATCCGAATCTGTTCGTCACCGGTATCAGTTCCAAGGAATACTCTTCGCTACGGGATTCCATTGATCGGCCGCTGTTCAATCGTGTGCTGCGTGGTCTCTATGCCCCGGGTTCGACCATCAAGCCGGAAGTGGCAATCGCTGGCCTCGATGCAGGTGTCGTCACGCCACAGACCCGTGTGTTCGACCCCGGTTATTACCAGCTACCGGATTTCGATCACAAGTACCGCAACTGGAACCACAGCGGCGATGGTTGGGTGGATATGGATGCGGCGATCATGCGTTCCAACGACACCTATTTCTATGACCTCGCACACAAGCTCGGTATCGATCGCCTGCACGACTACATGGCCATGTTCGGGCTGGGGGAGAAAGTCTCCCTGGACATGAATGAAGAAGCCCCTGGGCTGATGCCATCCCAAGCCTGGAAACGCGCCACCCGCCGTCAGGCCTGGTTTCCGGGCGAGACGGTGATTCTCGGCATCGGCCAGGGCTACATGCAGGTTACGCCGCTGCAGTTGGCTCAGGCCACGGCGCTGATTGCCAACAAAGGCGTGTGGAATCGCCCGCACCTGGCCAAAACCGTGGACGGCGTCGCGCCGGTGGATGAACATCCGATGCCGAATATTCTGCTCAAGGATCCGCGCGACTGGGAGCAGGTCAACCATGGTATGCAGATGGTGATGCACGATGCCCGCGGGATTGCCCGGGCCGCAGCGGCAGGGGCGCAGTATCGTATCGCCGGCAAGAGTGGTACCGCGCAGGTGGTGGCGATCAAGCAGGGCGAACGTTACAACCGGGAGAAAACCCGCGAGCGTAACCGCGACAATGCCTTGTTCGTCGGCTTCGCCCCGGCCGAACATCCGAAGATCGTGATTTCGGTGATGATCGAAAACGGCGAGGCGGGTGGCCGCGTCGCCGGACCGGTCGTCCGGGAGATCATGGACGCCTGGCTACTCGATCAAGAAGGGCACCTCAAGCCGCAGTACGCCGCGCCGAGCAAGGTGCCGGGCGATCCTCACGTCTGAGCCCACATGGCTTCATAGCACAGGCATCACGGATGCTCATGCGTAGGCGAGGGCTTTTTCTTCCAGCAGTTCCTCATACAAGGCCGTCCATTTGCGACCCATTTCGTCCGCGGTAAACAGATTTTGATAACGGGCCTGCGCCTTCTCGCCCATTTGCGCCGCCAGCGCCGGGTTTTCCCAAAGCGTGCGCATCGCCTCACGAAACGCCAATGGATTGCTCGGCGGCACCACCAGCCCGGTCTCGTTATGGATGTTGATGTAACTGGTGCCAGTGCCAATCTCACTGGAGATCATCGGTTTGCCATACATCGCGCCTTCAAGCAGCGAAATGCCGAAGGCTTCGGAGCGCAGGTGTGACGGGAACACGATGGCGTAGCTCAGTTGCAGCAGCGCTACTTTGTCCTCGTCCCCCAGACGCCCGAGGAAGTGGACATTGCGTAAACCCAAGGCGGTCGCCTGGGCATGCAGCTCTGCTTCCAGTGGGCCGGCACCGACAATCACTGTCGGGTAATCCAGGTCCTTCAGGGCGTCGAGCAGAATGTGCAAACCTTTGTAGTAGCGCATCACACCGACAAACAGAAAGAACTTGTCGCCGAGCTTTTGCCGCCAGTGGGCCACTCGATCACTGTCAGGCTGTGGGTAACCTGCTTTGTTCAGTCCATAGGGAATCACTCGGGTCTTGTGCTGAAACTGTTGCAGCACATCACTGGTGTGCAGGTAATTGGGCGATGCAGCGACGATCCGGTCGGCGCTGTGCAGAAAGCGATTCATCAGCGGCCGGTAAAGTTTGAGCAGGTGTTTCTGGCGGATGATGTCCGAGTGGTACGTCACCACGCTGGGTTTGTTCAGGCCGCTGGCGAAATGCACCAGGTCCATGAACGGCCAGGGAAAGTGGTAATTGACCACGTCGGCCTCGGCTGCCAGCTCGCGAAACTGTTTGAAGACGCTCCAGGAAAACCCTGTGGAGGCGAACTGAATGTCGAGTCTGGCTCGATGGACTTCATGTTGAGCGATCTGCATCACCGGCGGTGTCGGATCGGCACTGAGGGTCAGCACCTTGCCTTCAACGCCGTGCAGGGCACCGCTTTCGCACAACTGGAAAATCACTTGTTCGATCCCGCCGACCGAGTCAGGCAGGTACGTCTTGAAAAAATGAAGAACTCGCATTCAACCTCCCATTGCCTGGCGGTAAGCGCTGGCCGTGACTTGCGCGCAGCCTTCCCAGGTAAAAAGCCTTGCCTGTAGCAATCCGGCTTCTCGGCATGCCTGCCAATGCGCTAGATCCTCGATCAGACGACTCATTGCATCGCGCAAGCCGTCGGTTTCATCCGGTTCAACATAGTTACCCGCAGAGCCTGCCACTTCGGGCATGGCCGCACGGCTGGTCAGAATGACCGGTGTGCCGCAGGCCATGGCCTCCAGCACCGGCAGGCCAAAACCTTCGTAAAGCGACGGAAAAATCAATGCCCGGGCGCCGGCCAGTAGCTGTGCAACGTGCTCGTCAGGCAAATAGCCGAGCAAACAGACATGACCGCTGGCCAGGGCCTGGTGCAATTCTTCGCTGAACTGCTCGCGCTGCCAGCCGGCCATGCCGACGATCAGCAATGGAAGACGCTGACGGACTGATTCCGTCAGTCGGGCGTGGGCGCGCAGGGCGAGGGACAGATTCTTGCGCGGTTCCAGGGTACCGACACAGAGGAAGTATTCCCGCGCTTCGACGCCATGGGTCTTGAGTACGGCGTCGATAGCCTCGGGGGACCGCGGGTGAAAACGCGCGGCTACACCGAGTGGGGCGACGACAAATCGCTCGGTCGGTAACCCGAAATGTGCCTGGGCTTCGTCAGCAATGAACTGCGAGTCGGTCAGAATCAGGCTTGCCTGTCGCACGCCGTCGGCCACGCGCCGTTCGATTTCTCGCAAGCGCGCCGGTGGCTGCGTTTCGGGATAGTGCAGGTGAGTCAGGTCATGCAGGGTGATGACGGTCGGACCGTCGAACGACAGCGGCCACAAACTCGGTTCGTGGTAGAGGTCGATGGCTTGCGCGCGGCCCTGATCGAAGCGTTTCTGCTCCAGCCACCGTCGGGCCTGATAAGCCCCCGGAATCTGCCGCAGCAATGGCGTCAGTCGGGAATAACCGGGCATGGCCGCTTCCGGCAGCACATCACTCCAGCCCCAGCCATGAAACAGCGCCAATTCAATATCCGGTTCACCCGCCAGGGCGTTCGCCAGTTCGGCGACGTAGTGGCCGATGCCGGTGCGCGGCGCCTGGAGAATCCGCGCGTTAAGGGCAATGCGCATGTTGCCTCTCTTGTATGAGCGGCACGTCCGGGAGATTGCGCAGGGTGCGTGAAGCCAGTTGCGCACTGGCTTCACGCCAGCCGATCCAGCGCCAGTCCGCGACGTCGCGAGTGGCCGGGAATTGACCGCTGCCCTCGAAACCAATGACCAGATCAGCCAGGCTTTGTGGCTTGGCCAGATCGAAGTACGCCATGAACTCGCCGCCGATTTCGCGAAAGACCGCAATGTCGCTGCCCATGGCCGGCAGTCCACGCTGCATGGCTTCTACCAGCGGCAGGCCGAAGCCTTCCACAAAAGACGGAAACACCAGTGAGCTGGCGTGGGTGTAGGCATGCTCGAGGCTGGTGTCGCTCAGATCATTGAACATGAACAGTCGTTGGTTCAGCTGCGGGTGATTACGGACCCGGGCCAGCAGTGCATCGCATTTCCAGCCGACTCGCCCGGCAATGCACAGCCGGGCAGTGGAGCCTGCCGCCCAGGCCCGTTCGAAGGCGTCCAGCAGGTAGGCGTGGTTCTTGCGCGGCTCGATGGTACTGACCATCAGAAACACCGGTTCCGATGTCGCGAACAGCCGGGCAAGACGCGGTTCCACGGTGGCGTTGACTTCCCTCAGATCGAGTTCGGAGCCCAGGTGGAAATAATCGAACCACAACTCGGCGGCCTTGGCGGAGCCCAGACGGCGCTGAACTTCCTCACGCACCTGGTCACGCACCGTGGCGGAAATGGCCACGTAGCCATCGGCGGTTTGGGTGATCCAGTCGAACCACTCGTTGAACACCTGCACCAGCCGTGAGTCGTAAAACTGCGGGTGAGTCAGGGGAATCAAATCGTAGATTACTGAAACAATACCCACGCCTTCACGTTTGAGCTGTTCGGCAAACGGGAAAAAGTCGGTGTGCCAGGACGAGTCCAGCAACACCAGTTGGTCCCCCGGTTGATGCTGCAACGGTGCGCAACGTTTGGGCAGTTGATACTGATCGAGCTGGTCGATCAGGTGCAGCGGCACGCTGAAGCAGGTCAGCGCTGTCAGTCGATAAGCCACGTACACTACGCGTCGGGCGAACCGCGATGCCAAACGTTGGTCGAGCCGCTGGTGCCATTGCCAGAAACGATGTGCCAGCCGGCCAAGTCGCCCGCCGAACATCATCAATTGATCGAAAAACGGAATGTTCAGCGCGCCGAGTTTCAGTACCCGATAGAGTTTGCCCTTGAGCATCACAACCGGGATGCATTCAACACCGTCGACCGATTCCGGTAGCTGGTTGACGACGTTGCGCACCACCCGCTGAATGCCCGAATTGACCTTGGGGTGCTGGAATACGTGCGTGCACTCCACCAAAAGACGCGTCATGGCGTGCTCTCCGAGGTGACCGGCGCGCTCGAGCGCGTGACGGTGGTCTTCGCGGCCAGCCACGAGCAGCCGACAAAATCTTCCTGGCGGTTGTTGATCACATGGAACACCAACCCGTAATCGCGCCACTCGAAGTTGCGGTCCAGGTGCGAATCCAGGCGTGACAAGCTCAACGCCACGGAATAGTTACCCTTGCCCAGCCCCATGACGAACGCAAAGCGATAGGTCACGCGCTCGCCAGCCTGCAGATCGGTCAATGCCTGATCCTGGCGATGGGTGTTGATGCCGTACATGGCCTGGCCCAGGCGATCCTTGATCATGAAGCCCAGTACCAGCCGTTCGATGTCCTGGCGAACCTCGACATTGACCTCCAGCACGACCGGCTGGCCGACTTCGGCGGTGTCGATGGAGCGTTCATGTTGGTCGAGCAAGCGCACGCTCAGAATCCTGGCTTCACCCGTTCCCGAAATGGTACTGACCTGGCCGCCAGCGAGGGCTTCCTGGCGCACGGTCTGTCCTTCACGCTTGGCGAGCAGGGCGTTGTAGTAATCCATGACGGTTTCGGGTGTGTCGTGCATGGCCATGTGGCCGTTTTCCAGGAGGATCGCCGAGTCGCAGATCGACTGAATCGCCGAGCGGTCATGGGAGACGATCAACAGCGTGGTACCGGCTTTGCGAAAGCTGCGGATGCGGTCGAAACTTTTGTGCTGAAAATAGGCGTCGCCCACCGACAGCGCTTCGTCGACGATCAAAATGTCCGGGCGCCGTGCGGTGGCCACGCTGAACGCCAGGCGCATTTGCATACCGCTGGAATAGGTGCGCACCGGGTGGTCGATGGCGTCGCCTATTTCCGCGAAACGTTCGATGTCCGGCATCAACGCTTCTATTTCTTCGACTTGCATGCCCAGTAGCTGCCCGGCCATGACCGCATTCTGCCGGCCGGTAAAGTCCGCATGAAAACCCATGCCCAATTCCAGCAGGGCGGCGACGCGGCCTTCTAGCTCAATGGTGCCGCAGGTGGGTTGGGTGGTGCCGGTGATCATCTTCAACAAAGTGCTTTTGCCGGCGCCGTTGACCCCGACGATGCCCACCGATTCTCCGGGGGCAATCTGAAAGGTCACGTCCTGTAGCACCCAGTGTTGCCGATGGCGGATCGGCGAAAACGGGATCAGCCACTCGGCCAGTCGACTCCAGCGGGTAGGGTATTGTTTATAGGCCTTGCCCAGGCCGGTGACGCGTATGTGCCCCATCAGAGTTCATCCACCATTTCACCGACCCTCTGCCGAAACAGCCGCAGGCCGATGACGAAGAGCAATACGCTGGCGACCATGATCGGCAGCAACGAACTCCAGACGGGCCATTGGCCGTACAGGAAGATGTTCTGGTAGCTGGTGATCAGGTTGGTCAGGGGGTTGAATTGCAGCAAGCGCTGCACCCAGTCGGGCAGGATGCTCATCGGGTAAACGATTGGCGTCAACCAGAACCAGAATTGCAGACAGATGGCGAAAAATTGCCCGACATCGCGAAAAAACACATTCAATACGCCAAGAATAATCCCCAACCCGGCACAGAACATCACCTGTAATGCCAGCAGAGGAATGAGCGCCAACAGCGCCAGGCCCGGTAGTCGACCGGTGATCAACAGAAAACCGAGGAACAGGCCGATGATGATTGCGAAGTTGATACCGGCATTCAACAGCACGATCACCGGCAGGCAGATCCGTGGAAAGCTGATTTTTTTCAGCAGGTTGGCGTTATCCAGAAACATGTTCTGGCTGCGCACGGTGATCTCTGCGAACAAGCCCCAGGTCAGCAACCCGGCGCAGAGGTAGATGCTGTAGGCCATGCCATCATCTACCCCTGGCAAACGCGCGCGCATGATCTGGGAAAAAATCACGGTGTAGACAATGATCATCGACAGCGGATTGAGCACGGTCCACAGGGCACCGAACAACGAATTGCGATAACGCGCCTGAAACTCTCGCTGGACGCTACCGAGAATGAACCCTCGATAGCTGCCCAGCGTGCGGTAAAGGGAAAGCAGCATTCAAACCGTCCTGCCGTATTGATCTTCGAAGCGGACGATGTCGTCCTCTCCCAGGTATTCGCCGCTTTGCACCTCGATGATCACCAGGTCGATCACGCCGGGATTCTCCAGGCGATGCTTGTGACCGGCTGCAATGAAGGTCGATTCGTTCTTGGCCACCAGATGCGTGCCGGTGCCATTGTTGGTGACCTTGGCCATGCCTTCGACCACCACCCAGTGCTCATTGCGATGGTGGTGCATCTGCAACGACAACTTGGCGCCGGGCTTGACCACGATGCGTTTGATCTTGAAGCGCGGGCCTTCCTCGAGCACGGTGTAGGTACCCCATGGCCGGCTGACCGTACGGTGCAGGCGATAGGCTTCGTGCTCTTTATCCTTGAGCTGCCTGGCCACCCGGCGCACATCCTGGGCGCGGTCGGCGTGGGCCACCAGCACCGCGTCGGCGGTGTCGACGATGATCAGGTTATCCACACCGACGGTCGCGACCAGACGGTTATCGCTCTGGACGAAGTTGTTGTGGCTGTCGATGAATATCGACTCGCCGACGGCGCGGTTGTTTTGTGCATCCGCCGGTACCAGCGCGGCCACCGCACCCCAGGAGCCGATGTCGCTCCAGTCGAAACGGGCCGGCACGACGACTACCTTGTCGGAGCGCTCCATCAACGCGTAGTCGATGGAAATATCCATGATTTCGCCAAACAGGGCCGGCGACAGTTCCTGTTGCAGGCTCCCGGCGTTTTCCACCGCAGCGCTGGCGGTCATGCAGGTCTGCGTCTGCTCCAGCAGGTCGGGAGCATGGGTTTTCAGCTCGGCCAGTACGCTGGCGACCGAGAAGCAGAACATCCCGGAGTTCCACAGGAAGTTGCCGCTTTCCAGGTAATGCGTCGCGGTTTGCAGGTCGGGTTTTTCGACGAAGCGCCGCACGCTGGCAGCGCCTTTATCGTCCAGCGATGTGCCGGCTTCAATGTAGCCAAAACCGGTTTCCGCAGCGGTCGGCACGACACCGAAGGTCACCAGGTGACCACACCTGGCCAATGTCACGGCATGCTCGACTGCGTCCTTCAGCGCGTCGACATTGACGATCAGGTGGTCGGCGGGCATGACCAGCATGATCGCGTCGTCACCATGCAGGGCCTGCAGGGAGAGGGCGGCGGCGGCAATGGCCGGCGCCGTATTGCGCCCCGTCGGCTCCAGCAGGAAGTGCCCGCGATGACGGCCCAGGTGCGCGTCCCGAAAGTGATCCTTGCTCTGGAAGTAGTACTCGCGGTTGGTCACCGTGACGATATCGCCCCAGCCGTCGAGCAGGTCCGCGGCCCGCCGATAGGTCTTGCCCAGCAGCGACTGGCCGTCAGGCAAGGTCATGAACGGTTTGGGATGGCCTTCACGCGACACCGGCCACAATCTGGTCCCGGCACCGCCGGAGAGAATCACGGGAATCAGCATGGCCTACTCCTTGGCGACGCGTTTCATGTCCGCATCCATCATCATGCGGATCAAGGTATCCAGATCGGTTTTTGGTTTCCAGCCCAGGACACGCTGGGCCTTGGCCGGGTTGCCGAGCAGCACTTCGACTTCGGCCGGGCGGAAAAACGCCGGGTCGATCTTCACGTAATCGCGGTAGTTCAGGCCCACGTGATCGAAGGCGATCCGGCACATCTCGCGCACGGTGGTGGTCACGCCGGTGGCCACCACGAAGTCGTCGGGTTTGTCCTGTTGCAGCATCAGCCACATGGCTTCGACGTAGTCCCCGGCAAAGCCCCAGTCGCGCTTGGCGTCGATGTTGCCCAGGCGCAGTTCATGCTGCTTGCCCTGCTTGATCCGGGCGGCGGCGTCGGTGACTTTGCGTGTGACGAACTCGATGCCGCGCAGCGGTGATTCATGGTTGAACAGGATGCCGCTACTGGCGTGCAGGTTGAAGCTCTCGCGGTAGTTCACGGTGATCCAGTGGCCGTACAACTTGGCTACGCCATAAGGGCTGCGCGGATAGAACGGTGTGTTCTCGTCCTGCTGTTCGGCCTGGATCAGGCCGAACATTTCGCTGGTCGACGCCTGGTAGAAACGCGTGTGCGCACTGAACTGACGGATCGCTTCGAGCAGGTGGGTAACGCCCAGACCGTCGACGATGCCGGTGGTCACCGGTTGATCCCAGGAGGCCGCGACAAAGCTTTGCGCGGCGAGGTTGTAGACCTCGTCCGGCGCCGACTTGATCACCGCGCGCTGCACTGAACAGGCATCGGCCATGTCGCCGTCCAGGTAGACGATGTCCGCTTCGACTCCCATCTCGCGCAGGCGCCAGCGCGAGTCGCTGCTGCGACGCGCCACCAGGCCGTGGACCTTGTAGCCCTTGTCGAGCAGCAGTTTGGCCAGATACGCGCCATCCTGGCCGGTGATACCTGTGATCAATGCACTTTTAGTCATTCTTGTTGTACTCGCTTCTCCCAGTCGGACAGGATCGCCCGCAGGGATTGTTGTGTTGTGATTTCAGACTTCCATCCGGTGGTCTGGACCAGCCTGGCAGGGCTGCCACACACCCGACGCTGATCCGCGCGGCGAAGTCGCGCTGGGTCCTGGACCAATTGCAGGTCGACCTGGGCAAGATCTGCCAGCTGCTCGATCAAACTGCGAATGCTCCGCTCGTGCCCCGAGCAAATGTTGTACACCTGCCCCGGTGTGCCTTTTTCCAGCAAGGCCAGATAGGCCGAGACCACGTCCGCGACATCAAGGAAATCGCGCGTGACATCGATGTCCCCGACCTCCAGCTCTGGCCCTTGCAGGCCTTGCTTGATCCGGCAGATCTGACGGGCGGCGCTGGCGATGACGAAGCTGTCTTTCTGCCCTGTGCCGATGTGGTTGAACGGGCGGGCGACCAGTACCGGCCAGCCTTCGCTCAGGCCCCATTGCAAACTCAGGAATTCTGCCGACAGTTTGCTCACGGCATATGGATTGCGCGGGCAGGGTGGCTGCAATTCAGTGATGGGCAGATGCTCTTCGGTGACCTGGCCATAGACATCACCGGAGCTGACGTACAGAAATGTGCCGGTGAAGCCGCGCGCCTTGAGGGCTTGCAGCAGGTTCAGGGTGCCCAGCAGGTTGATTTTCAGGGTGCGCGCCGGATCACGAAAGGCGTCCGGGACGAAAGTCTGGCCGGCCAGGTGAATCACCGCATCGGGCATTTCCGGCCACAGGCCTTCGAGGCTGTCCGGCTCGCAGAGATCGTAGCGACAAGGAGCAGGTAGAAGCTCCCATTCCGAGGCATCAGCCTGCAAACGCGATTGGATGTGTTGTCCTACGAATCCGGTCAGACCCGTGACAAACAGACGCTTTTTCAAACAGCGACCCCTTGGTCATGCATTTCATCCAGTTTCCACAGTCTTCATGGAAAGGTCTCACGAGTCGATATGATCGCTCGAAAGACAGGTGAAATGTTTGTTGTAGTTGTTTGGTAGCCAATCTGTGCCATTTGCTCGGTAATTTCAACAAGTCCAAAAGTGACTGATCGGTTCTCCTCAGCGTAGCCTGATTTATTCTCGCCGGGCGGTTCACGAATCCTCAATGGATGTGTTTAGAATGCCCCTCGTCACGATTAACCGGCGTTCGTGTGGGTTGTTCCGGGACTCTGCGAATCTGTCCTTTAAAACAAGAACGTAGACGGGCAAAAAGACGATGGACGAGGACTGGCGAGTGCCGGCTCGATCCATGGTTTTTCCGTCATAGAGTGAGGCCGCCGGGATGGCGGTTTCATCGTGGGATGCCATGAATTTCATTCTTTACTCGGACATCAACGACAGCTCCATCAGCCAGAACCTTGGTCGTCCCGAATACAGTTACTACTTCGTGCTCAAGGCGTATCGCCCTGTGCTCGAAAGCCTTGGGCGAGTGCATGTGGTGTCCTCCACCGCCGAGGTCGATCCGCTCTACAAACAGTTATTGGCCGCCGGCGAAGACAGTCTGTTCCTGTCGTTTACGCCGCCGCAGAAAACCCCGAACGACCTTGAGTGCCCGACGATCTGCGTGGTGGCCTGGGAGTTTGATTCGATTCCCGATGAACAATGGGATAACGACCCGCGTCAGGACTGGACGCAAATGCTGGCGCGGCAGGGCCGGGTGATCACACTCTCCAGCCATACCGCCCGGGCGATTCGCCGGACCATGGGTGAAGACTTTCCGGTGCTGGTGTTGCCGACGCCGTTGTGGGAAAACTTCGCCGACATTCGTAGTCGCCACACCAGCGTCCCGATCAGCGCCGGCTCGACCCTGGACATCAAGGGGTGCATCTTCGATACGCGCACACTCGGGCTGAGTGCCGATGCACTGATTCCCGTCGTGCCGACCGCCGAGGAACTGGCGGCGCTCGAGGCCGAGCTGGAGGCATTGAAGCCACCGCCGCTGACGCTCAAGCGCCGCTTGGTGATTGCTCGCCATTACCTGCATATGTGGCGCCTGGACAAAGGTAAATCGCTGCCGATCCCGGTGCATCGCACGCATTTTCTAAGCCAGTGGTACTGGGAAGGGATTCGCGACTTGTTGTCGGATGCCGCCCATGAGCGTCTCGCTGGCTGGCTGCCGGCCATCGCCGGCCCGCAGACGATTGCAGTACCCGAGCCAGAACCGCGACAGTGGCCGGACACCACCGCCCAGGTCGAAACACAGGTTGACGGTGTGGTGTACGTCACCGTGTTCAACCCGCGTGACGGTCGCAAGAACTGGCATCAACTGATCACTGCATTCTGCTGGGCGTTCCGCGAAACGCCTGACGCGACACTGGTGCTGAAGATTACCCAAAGCGATCTGTCGTCCTACCACGACGAACTGATGACGTTGCTCGCGCAGCTTTCGCCGTTCGCCTGTCGGGTGGTGGTCATGCACGGCTACCTGGACGACCCGCAATACGCCCGGCTGTACGAAGCCGCCAGTTACTACGTCAATGCCTCGCGCTGCGAAGGGCTGTGCCTGCCGCTGATGGAGTTCATGGCCAGCGGTAAACCGGTGATTGCCCCGGATCACACGGCCATGGAGGACTACATCGATGAGCGTGTGGCGTTTGTGGTCAAGTCCAGCGAAGAGCTGACCATCTGGCCGCAGGACACTCGCATCATCTACCGCACCCTGCGTTACCGGCCGGATTGGGGTTCGCTGAAAACCGCTTACGAAAACAGCTACCGTCTGGCCAAGGAACAACCCCTGGAGTATCAGCGCATGTCCCTCGCCGCCGTCGAGCGCATGCACGATTACTGCGCTTTCGCCCCGGTACAGAAACGCATGGCGGATTTTTTCGGGCTGGCACCACAGGCTTTGCCGACAGCAACCGTGACGGATACCGCCTCATGCTGATCATCATTCATTCGGAAACCAACCAGCACACTATTGCCCAGAACCTTGGCCGCTCGGAGTACAGCTATTACTTCGTGCTCAAGGAGTACCGACCCGTGCTGGAGCGGCTGGGGCGAGTGGTAGAAGTCAGCGACCCGCAGACCGAAGTCGATGCTTTGTACATGGACTGTCTGTCCCGTGGTGAAGAATGCGTGTTCCTGTCGTTCTCACCGCCTCATCGCACGCCGGTCAATTTCGCCTGCCCGACGCTGCCGGTGTTCGCGTGGGAATTCAGCACCATCCCCAACGAACCCTTTGCCGGTGACCCGCTCAATGACTGGCGCACGGTGTTGCGGGCAGCGGGTGCAGCGATTACACATTCCAGCTACACCGTGAATGCGGTGCGCGAGGCGATGGGCACCGACTATCCGGTCATCGCGGTACCGGCCCCGGTATGGGATCGGTTTTCCGAGCGCGGCGCCCACTTGCAATGTCAGCCCTTGGCCAGTCAGGTGCGGTTGACGCTCAAGGGGTTGCTGGCAGACAGCCGTGAACTCGACTTGCGAGCCTTCGGCCCCGTGGCCACTCGTCAAGGTGTGGGTATTGATTTCGAGGCCCCGCCGAGTGAACACGAGTTGGTCCTCGACGGCGTGATCTACACTTCTGTGTTCAACCCCAGTGACGGGCGCAAGAATTGGGAAGACATGCTCAGTGCCTTTTGCGTGACGTTTCGCGAGGTGGACGACGCAACGCTGGTGCTCAAATTGACGCATCACGATGCCGAAGAAGCGCTGACCGACATCCTTCACCACTTGTACAAAAACCAGTCTTACCGCTGCCGGGTCGTGCTGATTTACGGCTATCTGGCTGACGCGGACTATGAGCAGCTGGTGCAGGCCACGAGTTACGTGGTCAACACGTCCTACGGCGAAGGCCAATGTCTTCCGCTGATGGAGTTCATGTCCTGTGGCAAACCGGCCGTGGCGCCACGGACCACGGCGATGATCGATTATCTGGATGCCGATAATGCATTCCTGATTGACTCCACCGATGAGCTGACGGCCTGGCCACATGACCCGCGCAGGGCGTTTCGTACCTTGCGCTACGTCACCGATTGGGCGTCGTTGTGCAGGGCTTACCAATCAAGCTATGACGTGGCCAAGGGTGATCCGGGGCGTTATGCACAGATGTCCGCGCACGCAGTGGCCAGCCTCAAGAAATTCTGCAGTCAGGCCACCGCCGAGCAACGGCTTGGCGTATTTTTTGAGCGCCTGTTCGAGAACCGTGTCGTGGAAACCCCTGAGGCATGATTCGCGCATTGGTCAGACGTTTCTTTGCAGAGACGAAACCCGAGCCCCGGCCCGCGCCGTTGCCGGTCGAGCAATCTCGTGTGTCGCCAAGAGATGTGGGCTTGCACGATGCAATGCATGACGGCTGGTTTTCGGGCGACAGCGGCGAATTGCTCAAAGGGTTTGCCATTACCGCCGACGACACCTTGCTGGATGTCGGCTGTGGTGAAGGGGTCGCGACCTTGTTTGCGGTGCGCCAGTGCGCGTCGGTGATCTTCACCGACAGTGAGTACGACAAGGTCCGCGATCTGGCGCGGCAAGTGCAAGCGCAGTCGGACAAGGCGAATCTAGGTCTGGTCAGCAACAGCCTGCCACTGCCTCTGGCCGATGGTTGCGCGAGCAAAGTCGTGTGCATGGAAGTGCTGGAGCACATCGATCAGCCAGAACCCTTCATGGCCGAACTGGTGCGCATGGGCCGCCCCGGCGCGCTCTACCTGCTGAGCGTACCGTCCCCGGTGGGCGAGCATTTGCAGAAAGGCATCGCCCCGGCCAGTTATTTTCAATCGCCCAATCATGTGCAGATTTTCAGTCCCGAGCGATTCGCCGCGCTGGTGGAAGACGCGGGCCTGGTCATCGAACATCGTCAGGCCACCGGGTTTTTCTGGGTGATGGGCATGATTTTTTTCTGGGCCAGTGAACGGGCCGCCGGGCGCGATCTGGGTGGTGCGGTTCGCGACCGGATTCAGGCGCCGTATCCGCCGCTGATGGAGAGCTGGGCGAAAACATGGCAGGACTTGCTGGCCCAGCCCGACGGGTTGGCGATCAAGCAGATGCTGGACCGGTTCATGCCCAAGAGCCAGGTGATCATTGCTCGCAAACCGTATGTCCAGGAGGGCGCATGAGCAACGAAAAACGGATCATGGACATCGAGTTGCTGCGTGGCATTGCGGTGCTTGGCGTGCTGTTTCATCACCTGCAGGACAGCCTGTTCGCGGCGGCTGTTCCGTTGTTGCAGAGCATCACGCTGTACAGCCAGCCGTGGTGGGGCGTGGATCTGTTTTTCGCGATCTCGGGCTTCGTCATTGCCCGCAGCCTGATCCCGGCCTTGCGCCGCTGCACCACGCGTCGGGAGTATTGGCAACAGACGCGCAATTTCTGGTTGCGTCGGGCCTTTCGTTTGCTGCCGTCGGCCTGGTTATGGCTGGCGCTGATGTTGCTGGCGTGTCTTTTTCTCAACCGTTCCGGCGCGTTCGGCACGCTGTACGCGAACCTTCAGGCGACCCTGGCCGGCGTCGCCCAGTACGCCAATTTCCGCTTTGCCGACAGTTTTTATCACTACGAGTACGGCACCAGTTTCGTGTACTGGAGCCTGTCGCTGGAAGAGCAGTTCTACCTGCTGTTTCCGCTGCTGATCGTGCTGTTGCGCAAACACCTGGTGTGGGCCTTGCTGGCGTTGGTGGCGCTGCAATTGTTGACCTTGCGCACGCCGATCCTGATGGTGGTGCGCACCGACGCGCTGGCCCTTGGCGTGCTGTTGGCGATGTGGAGCGTGCAGCCTTCGTACCGGCGCTGGGAGCCAAAATTCCTGCGTCGTCCATGGGTGGGTGTTGCCGCACTGATCGCGGTGTCGCTGCTGCTCAGCTTCATGGCAACGGATCGTTTCACCTTCACTTCTTACCGGATCGGCGTGATTGCGCTGTTGTGTGCGCTGCTGGTGTGGATCGCTTCTTACAACCGCGATTACCTGTTGCCGCGCGGCGTGTTCAAAAACCTGATGACGTGGGTCGGCAGCCGTTCCTACGGGATCTACTTGATCCATATCCCGGCCTACTTGCTGGTTCGTGAATTCATTTTCCGTTTACAGGCTGCCGGGCTGCCCAGTCCCGCTGGCCATCCGATTCTGATGTTGCTGATGGCTGGCGGCCTGATCGTGCTGCTGAGCGAACTCAACTATCGCTACATCGAAATGCCCATGCGCAACCGCGGCGCCTCGCTGGTCAAACGCCTGGGCACCTCCCGAACAGCCGTCCCATCCTCTGGAGCTACCTCATGCTGAGCCTTTTAAAGAAACTCACGGCGGGCACGCCCGCGCCTGTGCAGCCAGAGACAGCGCCCGCGGCGCCAGTGGCGGAGAAAGTCGACCCCTACATGCTCGGCCTGCACGACGCGATGCTCAGTGGCTGGTTCAACCAGCAAACCGGCGAACTGTTCACCGGCTTCCCGGTGACCCCCGAGGACACACTGCTGGATGTCGGCTGTGGCGATGGCGGCAACGTGCATTTCTGCGGGATGCGCGGGGCAAAGATCATCATCGCCGATATCGACGCGGCCAAGGTCGAGGCAACCCGCCAGCGCTTGGGCGATACGCCGGCCCGCGAGGTCGAATGCCATGTCACCAACTGCAACCCGCTGCCGATTGCCGATGAAACCGCCACGCGGGTGGTGTCCACCGAGGTCATCGAGCACGTGGACGATCCGGCCCAATTCCTCGCAGAGCTGGTGCGCGTCGGCAAACCGGGCGCGCTGTATCTGCTGAGCGTCCCGCATCCCAGCTCCGAAGACCTGCAGAAAGATATCGCGGCGGCCGAGTATTTCCAGAAACCCAACCACATTCGCATCATCAGCGAAGAGCAGTTCAAGGCCATGGTCAGCGATGCCGGCCTGGAAGTGATCAGCCACAGCCAGTACGGATTCTACTGGTCGATGTGGATGCTGTTGTTCTGGGAAGCCAAGGTCGATTTCAGCAACCCGGACCATCCGTTGCTCAATCACTGGGCGGATACCTGGCAGGCGATCCTGGCCTCGCCACGGGGTGCACAGATCAAGCAGGCGCTGGATGCCGTGGTGGCGAAAAGTCAGGTGATCATTGCGCGTAAACCCTGATCAGCAAAGCTCGCCCGGGCGGGGCCGCGAACTCAAGCCTGATTGCCCGGGTACACCTACATAGCCCTTGCCCATTATTGGCTGGAGCGAACGGCCCCGCCATCGATCAACAGGTTCTGCCCGGTCAGGTAGCCCGCATGGCTGCTGCAAACGAAGGCACACAGCGCTCCGAACTCCTCGGCTGAGCCGAAGCGTCTGGCAGGAATTTCGCGACGGCATTGGTCAAGGAATGCCTCACTGTCTTGCCCTGACTCCTGGGCAGCAGCGACCAGGTTGTCACGCAGTCGATCGGTGTCGAATGAGCCCGGTTGCAGGTTGTTGATCGTCACATTACGACTGGCAATGTTTTCTTGCCGGGCAAGCCCTGCGATAAACCCCGTCAGACCACTGCGCGCACCATTGGACAGACCCAGGCTTTCGATAGGGGACTTCACGGCACTCGACGTGATGTTGATGATTCGGCCAAATCCGCGTGCCGCCATACCGTCTACCGTTGCCTTGATCAGCTCGATAGGGGTCAGCATGTTGGCATCCAGCGCCTTCAGCCAGGCGTCGCGATTCCATTCGCGGAAATCCCCGGGGGGAGGGCCTCCAGCGTTGTTGATCAGGATATCGAAATGCTCATGGGCCTTGAGCGCTGCCGCCCGGCCCTCGGGCGTCGATATGTCTCCGGCTACGGCGATGACCGTCACTTCAGGGTTTATCACCCTGAGCTGACGGGCTGTTTCATTCAGCGTGTGCTCGCCCCGTGCGGTGATCACCACGTTCACGCCTTCGTTAACGAGAGCCTGTGCACAGGCTTTGCCCAGACCTTTGCTGGCGGCGCATACCAGCGCCCAGCGTCCTGCTATTCCAAGATTCATGCGGGTTTTCCTGAAAGAAGGAAGCTCAATGTAAGGGGGCGCCTATGGCAGCACCATGCTCATGCATGATCCAGCGTTGCAGACAGGCTTGGCGATCGGGCACTGATTCCCATGAAGCGCCGCACTCGTTCTCCTTTGGCATCGCATCGTATGGTTTCAGGTGCGGCATCCAGTTGGATATTACCGTTCTCCATGAACACGACCCGGTCGGATATCGACATGGCAAAGTCCATTTCGTGGGTCACGATCAGCATGGTCATGCCTTCTTTCGCCAGGTCGCGGATCACGTTCAGCACGTCGTTGACCAGTTCCGGGTCGAGGGCCGAGGTCGGCTCGTCGAACAGCATGATCTGCGGCTCCATCGCCAGGGCTCGAGCGATCGCCACGCGCTGTTGCTGCCCGCCGGAGAGCTGGTGCGGGTACTTGTGGGCATGGGCCAGCAGGCCGACCTTGTCCAGTAGCGCATAGGCGCGATGTTCACTCAGCTCGCCCGGCTGGCCGTGGTAACGCGGTGCCAGGGTGACGTTGTCGAGAATGGTGCGGTGCGGGAACAGGTTGAAGTTCTGGAACACCATGCCGATGTGCCGCACGCCTTTGCGCAGGCGGGAGCTGTTGGGCTTGTCCGAAGCCTCGATGAATTTTTCGCCGAACAACAGAATGTCGCCGGTATCGATGCTTTCCAGGCCGTTGACCGTGCGGATCAGCGACGTCTTGCCGGAGCCGGATGGCCCGATGATCGAGACCACCTGGCCGTATTCGACATTAAGGTCGATACCCAGCAGCACCTTGTGCGTGCCATAGCTCTTCTGGATGTTCTTCAGTTGCAGGATGGGCGTTGCGTTGTTGCCGGCGGCTTTGCGCGCAGTGTCGGGCAAGGCTTCGGCGCTGGCCTTGAAGCGGGCGATGGTGGCCGCGTCGAGCGTGTGCGGCTTGCGGAAGTTCAGGTCCAGGTAGCGCTCCAGACGCTGCAGGAAATAACCGAACACGGTGACGATCAACACGTAGTAGACGCCCACCGCCGCCAGGGTTTCCATGACCAGGAAGTTGGTGGCATAGAGGCGTTGGCCGACCGTGAGGATTTCCGTCAGGGAAATGACCGAGACCAGCGACGTCAGCTTGACCACCGTGATGTATTCATTGATCAGGGTGGGCAGCGAAATGCGGAAAGCCTGGGGGATCACGATCAGGCGTTGCATGCCGAACAGGCCGACACCCAGCGCGCGTCCGGCTTCCTTCTGGCCCTTGGCCACGGAGATCAGGCCGCCACGATGGATTTCCGCCATGTACGCCGCTTCAGTGACCACCAGGGCCAGCAGGCCTGCGTAGAAGGGGTTGGACAGAATCGGTCCGCTGCCGGGAAACAATTGCGGCAGGTTGTAGACGAACACCACCAGCACCAGCAACGGGATGCTGCGGAAGAACCAGATGTAGACCGCCGCGGGAATGCGCAGCAGGGGCGATTGGGACAGCTTGGCCGTGGCCAGGACAAAACCCAGCAGCATGCCGATGAACCAGGCCAGTGCACTGAGCTGGACCACCGTGACGCAGGCCTTCCAGAAGTCCGGCAGGGAGAACAGGGATAAGAAATACGACCAATCGAATTGCATGGGGCACCTCGATCTGCCGCCCCGGTGCAGGGCAGGCAGATAACCAGACTACAAGGACAGGTTCTTAGTTGGCAGTCGGTTCTTCCAAACCATATTTCTTGAGGATTGCGGCGTATTCTCCGCTCTTTTTGCTCTCCTCGAAGGCTTTTTGCACGGCCTGGTAGGTTTCGTCGTTACCTTTCTTGACGAAGATGCCCAGGGTTTGCTGATAGATCGGATGCTCGGTGGTGATCACCACCCGGCCGTTGGTCTTTTCTGCGATCATTTTTGCCGCGCCGGCGATTTCGACCTGGGCCTGGATGTTCTTGGACAGCAGGGCCTGGGTTACTTCGGGTGCCGAAGGGTACTCGCTGACAGTGATCGCGCCTTTGTTGTTCGGCACACAGTATTCATCGGACAGCTTGCGGAATTCCTTGACCCAGGTCGTGCCCTGTTCCAGGCCCAGTTTCAAGCCGCACAGGTCTTCAGGCTTTTTTGCATTGATCTCGCTGCCCTTGGGCACCATGACCGCGGCACCGGTGTTGGCATAGGCGATGGTCTGGGCCTGGGTCTGGCGCTCCGGTGTGATGTACATGCCGGAAATGACCGCGTCGTACTTGCCGGAGTTCAAGCCGAGGATCAGGCTCGGGAACTTGGTGTCGACGAACTCCACCTCGGCGTTCATTTGCTTGGCCAGAGCCGTTGCCAGCTCGGGGTCCGAACCCACCACGTTTTTGTCCTTGTCGTAGGACTCGAAAGGAGGGTAGGTGATTTCCATGCCGACCTTGAACGTGTCTGCCGCGGCCATGCTCACCGAAGCACCGAACATGCCGGCTGCCAATACAGCCAGGCTCAAAAGGGTTTTTTTATTGTTTTTCATTATTTACTGACTCCGGCGTAGGTAGGGGGTAGCTGAAAACTTCAATCAGGACGGTTGCGCCTGATTTTTCAAATGTCCGAAACTGGCGGGCTTGCGTGCCTTGCCTGGCAGTTGAACCTCCCCGTTGGCCACCCTCTGGCGCAGATACTGATAGGTCTGCAGCGCCTGGCCATACATGTGTTCGCCGATCGTAATTTCTTCGTAGTCGTTACCTGCCTGGGCGAACCCGGGCAGCGGCTTGATCTGGGTGTGATAGTCGCAGGCATAAAACAGCGGAAAGGAATAACGCTCCTCCTTCACGCTGCGCACCCGGTGCGCAGTGGCAACGAAAGCGCCTGCCGTCATCACTTCCAGCATGTCGCCGATGTTGACGACAAAGGCATCGGCCATCGGTGGTGCATCGATCCATTGGCCAAGATTGTTCATCACCTCAAGGCCCGGTTTGTCGGCCAAAAGGATGGTGAAGCACTCGTAATCAGTATGGGCGCCAAGACCCGGTGCATCATGGGCGGCACCGTCGAAGGGGTAGTGGATCAGGCGCAGCTTGGACGGCGGACGGGTGACCAGGCTGTCGAAATAGTTTTCTTCCAGGCCCAGGGTCAGGGCGAAGCCGCCGAACAGGCGCCGGCCCAAGGCGAAGATGGCTGCATAGTAGGCCTGCACCGAGGCCTTGAAACCTTGCAGCTGCGGCCAGTCGTTGGGCCCCAGCAACGGGGTGTTGGCCAGCACCAGCAGGTCATCGGCCGGGACTTCGAAGCCGACGTCGAAGGCTTCCTTGTGGTCCGGCTTGCCCTTGGAATAGACCTCTTCGCCTTCGGGCACAAAGCCCTTGTGGGTTTGTGAGGTGCCGATGTAGTGACGCATCTTGGTGTCGAAGGGCTGGTCGAAAAAGTCTTTGGCAGCCTGGCGCAGGTTGGCGATCAGTTGCGGGTCGATGCCGTGATCGGTGATATAGAGGAACCCGACCTCGCTGGCGGCGCGCCCCAATTGTTCGGCCACGGCCAGTCTGTGTTCCAGTTCAAAGCTGAACAGACCGGCGATGTTGACCACCGGAATGCTGTTGAAGTTGGCTTTGTGTGTGTCAGTGCTGGCGCTGTTGTTTTTATTGTCAGGCATGACGCATCGGCTCCCTAAGGATGGCTTGAGTGGGTGAAACGCTCGAAGTGTTCGCGCTCGGTCTGGCCCATCCACACGTTCAATGACCACAGGTCGGCGACCGGGACATTGGTGAAGGGCAAATGATGCAGGTAGCCGTCGGCGCCGAATTCCGGGGTCAGGGTGCTGACCTGGTAACCGCGGGCTTGCTGTGAGCGCCAGATGCTTTCCCAGTGCTGCTGATGGAAAGCCAGTTCTTTTGCATATTCGGGAGCCGCCGGGTGCGGAACCTGAGGCCCCTGGTCATAACCGACCCGGGCCTGGATATGGTGCACCCGCTCGATGAAAGCGCTGAGGTCATCGGCCGGGTCATTCAACAGGCGCTCGCAGGTCACCACCCAATGGCTGATGTCACTGGTGAACAACAGATCGGGCAGTTGGCGGATCAACTCCAGGGTCACCCAGGGGTTGAACAGCGAACGCGAGCGGTGGGTTTCGAAACTGCAGACCTGGCCGTGCTTGCGCGCCAGATCCAGCGCCTGGCCAAAAAATTCCACTTGTTGTGGCAAGGACCAGCGGTCATTGCCCGCCAGCACGTTGACGAAGCGTGGGCCGAGTTCGGCAGCCCAGGCGAGTTTCTGGTCGAGGTCATCGAGGTGAACGGCAGGCGTTGCCGACTGGTCCGGCAGCACGTCGTACGCGGTGAAGACTGTGCTGATATAGCCCCGGCGATTGGCCTGGAGAAAAGCGCCGAACTCGGTCCGTTCACGGGCGTTCAGTGGCAGGCGTGCTTCCATGCCGTCAAAGCCCGCGTGCAGCAACTCCTCGAGCGCCTGAGCCTTGCTGGCGGTATAGCCCCACAGCGTTCGGAAAATTTCCAGCTTCATCGGTGATCCTCAAAAATCCCAGGGCCTGCTGCAAAAGCACTTCGACGGCGCCAGGCTGCCAAGCGCCTGGTTCGCTGTGGAGTCGATGTTAGACACAGGCCGCACACAGAAAGAATCTGAAAGTTCAAATGAATACTTCAGACTTTCACTAACAAATAGCTAGCTATTTATCTCGCTTGCCAGGAGGGATTTTTATGGGCGAGAGCGTGTCTGCGTTGGCTATTAGCGAGAGATGCCATTGTTACGGCATCATTTTGAAGAGTCCCAAGCGACACCGGGCTAACGAAGTTCCAGGCTACTTGCCATTCCTGGCATGCGCTACCTTCGCTCGAATGCCATCAAGATATTGGGACTTCAGCTCTGTCGTTAACGGCCCAAGGATGGGGTTTGCCTTGAACCGGGCCAACAGATGCTCAATCACCCGATCTACCTTGGCGTAGGCAGCCGTGACGCTTGAAGGTACCAGCGGATCAAACTGAATCCCTTCCATCTCGATATCGAGTCGTTTCAACACCGGCTGTGCGTCCAGGATCTGGTGGCGTATTTCATCCAGTGAACATTGCATTGTCGACCTCCTTGTAATGCCATAAGTACAGGCACGCCTATCGTTAACTGCATCTCGGATGACACAGTCAGGGTATGGCAGTTGCTGTCTTAAAAATGAAACAAAATTGTCGCGTAGAAATATTACTGAAATGTTTCAATCCTATGATCGAGGGAGATCTTTTTTCAGGTTACCTCCCACATGCGTCGAGTTGTGTTCAATCAAAAAGGAGGCGTTGGCAAATCCAGCATCGCCTGCAATCTCGCGGCTGTCAGTGCTGCCGAAGGCTACAGGACGCTGCTGGTGGATCTCGATCCTCAGGCTAACTCGACCCAATACCTGACAGGGCTGACAGGCGATGATATCCCCATGGGGATTGCCGATTTCTTCAAGCAAACCTTATCCAGCGGCCCGGCCAGCAAAAAGAATCGGGTGGCCATCACCGATACTCGCTACGACAATCTGCACCTGGTCACGGCCAGCCGCGAGCTTGCCGATCTGCAGCCAAAGCTTGAGTCCAAATTCAAGATCAACAAGCTGCGCCGCTTGTTGGTGGAGCTTTCCGAAGATTACGAACGCATTTATATCGACACGCCGCCTTCCCTGAATTTTTATACGTTCAGCGCACTGATCGCCGCCGACCGCGTGCTGATTCCATTCGATTGCGACAGCTTTTCTCGTCAGGCGCTCTATAGCGTCATCGCGCAAGTGGCCGAGTTGCAGGCTGACCATAATGAGTCGTTGATCGTGGAAGGTGTGGTGGTCAACCAGTTTGTGGCGCGTGTCAGCGTGCACCAGACGCTGATCGACGAGTTGCTGGCCGAAGGCTTGCCCGTATTACCGGATTATTTGAGCAGCACGGTCAAAATGCGTGAGTCCCATGAAGCGTCGATGCCCATGATCCACTTGGCGCCACGCCATAAGCTTTCATTGGAGTTCGTCAGCCTGTTTTCCGCTTTGGAAAGAGCCGGTTGATCGCAAGAGCAAGGTTGAATATTCAGCGTCTGACGATGGGATGGCACGCCTTGGTTGCCCATCTGATTCCGCGTGCTGAACATAAAATGGCAATCGAAATGCCAGTACGATAACTCGCGCGCAATCGCTAGCTCCTGCTTCGAATCAACACCTGTTTTCCTGGCCGCCTTTGGGATGGCCATTTTTTTTGCCCGAGATTTTTGGACGCAGCATTTTCAGTTTTTGCATTTCGTCCTCGGCTTGTCGAAGTTCACAGGTGGAAGCCTCCGCCCACAGGTGCTCCAGCGGTTTAAGGCCAGGCTCAAGTTTTACCTTGAGGCATGCACACATTTTTAATTTCTACTGAAGGCCCACGCATAAGCGTTCTACAAACAGTAAAAGCGACGGACTTCGCCCCCGAAGGCCTGACCACGGTCGGTGAGTTGGGCATCAACAAGTCGTCGCACAACACCATCCCGGGTCTAGTGAACTTCACCGTCGACCTGCGTCATCACCGCGATGAAACCATCGAGGCGATGGAGCAACAGGTCCGTGGGCGGCTGCAGGCGATCGCCGACGCTCGCGGTTTGAAACTGGCGATCACCCCGCACTGGATCAGCCCGGCGACGCCGTTCGACGCGGACTGCGTGGCGGCGGTACAACAGGCCATGGACGCGCTGGGCTACGCTCAGCAGTCGATTGTCAGAGGCGCCGGACATGACGCGATCCACCTGGCGCGGTTCTGCCCGACGGCCATGGTGTTCATCCCGTGCGTGGGCGGTTTTAGCCACAACGAAGCCGAAGACGTACTGCCCGAGGATGTGCGCCAGGGCACTGATGTGTTGCTCAACGCCGTGTTGGCCCGCGCCGGAAGCACTGAATAAACACGATCCCTGTGGGAGCGAGCTTGCTCGCGATAGCGGTGGATCAGTCGCCATCAATGTTGAATGTGCTGGCCTCATCGCGAGCAAGCTCGCTCCCACAGTGGGATGCGGTTGGTTTCAAGACCTACGTTCGCTGACAGGAATTTATCCCATGCGCAGTTTTTTCCACCCCGAACAATTGCTCCACCATCCACGCAGTTACTACTCCCGTGGCCAGATGCGTACGCCGCAGGAAGTGCCGGAGCGTGCGCAGCGCCTGGTGCAGGCGTCTCATGCGTTGGGTTTTACCGTTGAGCAACCGGCCGATGCCGGGCTCGCTCTGCTGCTGACGGTGCACGGCGCACCGTACCTGGCGTTCTTGCAGGAAGCCCATCAGCGCTGGAAAGAGATTCCCGAAGATTGGGGTGACGAAGTGATGTCGAACATCTTTGTCCGCGAACCCAATGCCCTGCGCGGAATTCTCGCGCAAGCCGCGCGCTATCTGGCCGATGGCAGTTGCCCGGTGGGCGAGCAAACCTGGCGTTCGGCTTACTGGTCGGCGCAAAGCGCCATCGCCGGTGCCCGGGCGTTGCTCGAGGGTGAACCGGCAGCGTATGCCCTGTGCCGTCCACCGGGTCACCACGCCCGGGCCGAAGCGGCGGGTGGTTTCTGTTATATGAACAATGCGGCGGTGGCCGCCCAGGTATTGCGCGCCGGTTTTTCGCGGATAGCGGTGCTGGATACCGACATGCACCACGGGCAAGGGATTCAGGAGATCTTCTACGAGCGTGATGACGTGCTCTACGTTTCGGTGCACGGCGATCCGACCAACGTCTATCCGGGTGTCGCAGGTTTCGCCGATGAGCGCGGTGTCGGGGCGGGCGAGGGTTTCAACCTCAACCTGCCGATGGCCCATGGCGCCAGCGAGGCCGACTTTCTGGAGCAATTGGATGTAGCACTGAAGGCGGTGACGGACTTTGGCGCCGAGGTGCTGGTGCTGTCCCTGGGCTTCGACATTTTCGAACTGGACCCGCAAAGCAAAGTGGCGGTGACCCGCGAAGGGTTTGCCGTGCTCGGTGAGCGGATTCGCAGCCTTGGGTTGCCGTGCCTGATCGTGCAGGAGGGCGGGTATCACCTGGAGAGTCTGGAGGATAATGCGCGGGCGTTTTTTGTGAGCCCTGAGGTTTGGCAGCTCTGAGATCTTGGGTGTCTGGAAGATTGCTTTCGCGGGCAAGTCGGATCGCCGCACCGCCGCTCCCACAGGTTTCGCGTCGTCCACAAATCTGCGGTTCTACTCGGACACTGTGGGAGCGGGCTTGCCCGCGATGAACGATAACCCGGTCCACCTGACGGAACACAAGCGCCCTACGGCACTTGCCATAGCCCTTACGTTAACGTAAAGATTGCGGCAGGGCGCCGACGTATGAAGGCGCAGGGCGGACGACCCGGAGCGCTTGATGACGCTAATAAAAACAAACTCCCCCAAACTGCATCGCGAAGCCCGGCTGGCCCGGGAAAAACTGCACCTGGAAGGCGAAGTGCCGGATGGCGTCCTGCGTGCGGAAATCGATGCCTCGTGGCGACGCAGCCTGAGCCATGGCGTGCATTTCAATGCCAAGCATGAGCTGGCGCTGGAATCGAGTGCCAGCCTCGACGTGTTGTTGGCCAGCAATCGCTTATTGATCGATGCCGCGTTGCCGGCGATCGATTACCTGGCCGAGCGTCAGGGCAAGGAAGGGCTGATCATCCTGGCCAACTCCGACGCCACCATCCTCGCCGTCGAAGGCCGCGCCGACCGTCTCAAGGGCAGCGGCCTGCAGGACATCACCCTGGGCGCCTGCTGGAGCGAAGCGGTCCGCGGCACCAACGCCCTCGGCACGGCACTGGTGGAAGCCCGGCCGACCCTGATCGATTGCGGCGAACATTATCTGGATCGCCTCAGTGATTTTTCCTGCACCTCGGTACCAATCCATTGCCCTCAAGGCGACATTCTTGGCGTCCTCGACCTGACCCGCGAAGGCCCGCTCGGCCGCGCCCACGACAGCACTGCGCTGCTGGCCATGGCCGTCAGCCAGATCGAAAGCCGGGTGTTCAACGCCAGTTATCCCGACGAAATCGTCCTGGCCTTCCACAGCCGCAGGCAATATCTGGAATCCCCGTGGCAAGGCTTGCTGGCGGTGAGTCTCGGCGGGCAGATCCTCGCGGTCAGCGCCCAGGCCTGCCAGTTGCTCAACGCCGAGCGCTCGGCCCTGGTCGGGCGACGCTGCGAGGAGTTTCTCGGAGTCGACGGCCTGCAGTTGTTGGCGCGTCTGCACCAGGGCGGGGCCGGCAGCCTGCAAACCGCCAAGGGCGAGTTCTTCTACAAAACCCTGCGTGCGCCGCAACGCTCGATCAACGTCAGCAGCCCGCCGCGCACTGTCGCGAAACCGGCCAAGGCGCAACCGGATCTGGAAGCGCTCGCCGGCAGCAATACGCGCTACGCCCGTGCCTTGCGCATGGCCCGCCAGGGGCTGGCCAATGAACTGCCGGTCTTGTTATTGGGCGAAACCGGCACCGGTAAAGAGGTTATCGCCCGCGCCCTGCACATGGCCGGAGCGCGCTGCGACAAACCCTTCGTGGCAGTGAACTGCGCGGCCATTCCCGAAGGCCTGATCGAGTCCGAACTGTTCGGCTATCGCGAAGGCGCGTTCACCGGTTCACGCCGGGGCGGCATGGTCGGGCGCTTGCAGCAGGCCCATGGCGGCACCTTGTTCCTCGATGAAATCGGCGACATGCCCCTGGCCTTGCAGGCCCGACTGTTGCGGGTATTGCAGGATCGCAAGGTCGCGCCCCTGGGCGCTGGGGAAGAGCAGGACATCGACGTTGCGCTGATCTGCGCCACCCATCGCGACCTCAAGCGTCTGGTGGAAGAAAAACACTTTCGCGAGGACCTGTTCTACCGGGTCAACGGCATCAGCGTGATGCTCCCGGCCCTGCGCGAGCGCGAAGATTTCGCCGCGCTGGTCAACCGCATGCTGACGACACTGGGCGCCCCCAACGCTGTCCTGCACGACGATCTGAATCGCTTGCTCGGCGGTTATCACTGGCCGGGCAACATCCGCCAACTGGAGATGGTCCTGCGCACCGCGCTGGCCATGCGCGAGCCGGATGAAACCGTGCTGACCATCGATCACTTGCCCGACAGCATGCTCGACGAGCTGACCGCCAGCGAACGGCCCCAGGCCGGCAGCATCCGGGAAAACGAGCTGGAGCTGATCCGTCAGTCCCTGGACACGCACCAGGGCAACGTCTCGGCCGCCGCCGACGCCCTGGGCATCAGCCGCGCGACCCTTTATCGCAAGCTCAAACAGTTGCGTTCGTGATGCAGCGCCTGATCGTTCGGCTGATCGACAGCCAGAACCCCGAGGCGCTGCAAGCGTCGCTGCGCTGGCTGTACAGCTTTGTGCGGCCCCATCGCCTGGCGATTGCCGGGCTGTTGGGCCTGTCGGTCTGCGCCTCGGCGCTGGTGCTGGTGCAGCCGTGGCTGACCAAACTGCTGATCGACGATGGCCTGTTGGCGCGCAACTTCCCGATGCTGGTGTTGATTGCCGGGCTGATGATCGTCGCCGGGTTGCTGGGCACGGCGCTGTCGGGCATCAACCGCTACCTGCACACGCGCCTGTCCGGGCGCATGCTGTTTGCCCTGCGCGATGACCTTTACCGGCATTTGCAAACCCTGTCGCCGAGCTTCTACGGCCAGCGGCGCATCGGCGACCTGATGTCGCGCCTCGATGGCGATGTCGCGGAAATCCAGCGGTTTGCCGTGGATTCGCTGTTCTCGGCCGTGTCCAGTGTGATCGGCCTGGTGGTTGCCATCGCGATGCTGTTGACGCTGTCCTGGAAACTCTCGCTGCTGGCGGTGGTGCTGATTCCCCTCGATGTCCTCTGGCTGCGCTGGATGCGGCGCAAGGTCGAGCGCGATGTGCGGCAGTTGCGCGAGCGTTCGGCGGACATGTCGTCGTTCATGGTCGAGACGCTGCCGGTGATGAAGTTCATCCAGTCCGCCGGCCAGCAACAGCGCGAAGCGCGGCGCCTCGAGACGCTGGGGCAGGGCTACATGAGCCAGTTGCTGCGCCTGCAAGTCACCGAGTTTTTCACCCAGGCCGTGCCCGGTACCCTGACCTCGCTGTCCCGGGCCTGCGCATTCTTGATCGGCGGTTACTGGGTGGTGCAGGGCACCTGGCAACTCGGCGCCCTGATTGCGTTTTCCACTTACCTGGGCATGGCCGTGGGGCCGGTGCAGAGTCTGCTCGGGCTTTACGTCGCGATTCAGCGGATGACGGTCAGCCTCGGCCGGGTCATGGAATTGCGCGGCGAACAACCGACCGTGTTGACGCCCGCCACGCCACGCCCGATGCCCAATGGCGGCGATCTCTGGTTCGACAACGTGCACTTCGCCCATCCCGGCCGCCAATCGACCTTGCGCGGCATCGAGGCGCGGATTCCCTACGGTATGAAAGTGGCCCTCAGCGGCGGCTCCGGCGTAGGTAAATCCACCCTGATTGACCTGCTGCAACGTCATCACGATCCGCAATCGGGCCGGGTACTGCTGGGCGACGTCGATCTGCGCGAACTGGACCTGTTCCAGTTGCGTCGGCGCATCGCCATCGTCAGCCAGGACATCGTGCTGTTTCGCGGCAGCCTCGCCGACAACCTGGCCTATGCGGTGCCGGACGCCAGCCGCGAAGCGATTGCCGAAGTGGCGCGACTGGCGCAACTCGACAGCCTGATCGAGTCCTTGCCCGAAGGCCTCGACAGTCCGTTGGGCGAGCGCGGTCAGCAGTTGTCCGGCGGGCAGAAGCAACGCATCGCGATTGCCCGGGCGCTGTTGCAGAACCCTTTGATCCTGGTGCTCGATGAAGCCACGTCCGCGGTGGATGAAGCCACCGAGCGCGAAGTCATCGACGCCATCGACCGCTTGTTCGCCGGGCGTACGCGCATCCTGATCAGCCATCGCCCCTCAACCCTGGCCGATGCCGATCTGCGTTTCGAATTGCTCGACGGCGTGCTGACCTCGAAGACGGTGCTGCATGAAACCTGAATTGCGTATTGGTGTGGTGGACAGCGGCCACTCGGCGGCACAGCGGGTGCGAGTGATCGCCGGTCGGCGCTTTGCATTGCTCGAAGACGGTCTGGCCGAGGGCGAGTTGCGCGACGACCCGCTGGGGCATGGCAGCGCGGTGATCGAGGCGATCGGCCGGCGTGCCCCCTCGGCGCTGTTTTGCGTGGCGCAGGTGTTCGACCAGCGCGGTGTCACCAGCGCCTTGCAGATCGCCACGGCGATTGACTGGCTGCTGGCGCAGGACGTGCGACTGATCAATCTGAGCCTTGGCCTGCGCCAGGATCGCAGCCTGTTGCGCGTGGCCTGCGCGGCGGCAGTGGCGCGGGGCGTGCTGCTGTGTGCGTCGAGCCCGGCCCAGGGGGAAGGGGTGTTCCCGGCGAACTATCCGCAGGTGGTGCGGGTGACCGGCGATGCGCGCTGCGCCGAGCAGGAATGGTCGTGGCTCAACACTGCCCAGGCGGATTTCGCCGCGTGTGTGCAGGGCACCTATCCGGGGCAATCCGGGGCGAGCCTCGGTTGTGCCGCCTTGAGCGGGCACATCGCCGGGTTCCTCGCCGAACAGCCTGACGCCAGCAATGCGCAAGTCATCGAGTGGTTGCGCGAGCATGCCCGTTACCGTGGCCCTGAACGGCGCTTCGGGCCATGACCGACATCGTCATTCTTGGCGCCGGACCGGCCGGCGCCGCCGTCGCGCTGGGGCTACAGCGGCTGGGCCATGGCGTCACGCTGATCAGCGAATGGCGCCGGTTTGCCGCGCTCGAAGGCGTGTCCGTGCGGGTTCTGGATGCCTTGCGCAGCGCGGGCCTGCATCAGGCGTTGGCGGAAGCGGCGCCGCCTTCTCAACGCCAGGTCTCGTGGAATGGCCAGCACCATGCGCAGAACATCGAGTACTTGCTCGACCGTCCGGTGTTTGACCGAGGCCTGCGTGAGGATTTGCGCCTGGCGGGGGTCGAGCTGATCGAAGGCCGGGTGCTGACGGTTCAGTCATCGACCAATGGCCATCGAATCGAAATCGACGGCCGCGAACCGCTGCTCACTCCGTTTCTCGTCGAGGCCCGCGGACGTCAGGCCCCCGCTATCGGCAAAGGCTTGCGTGGACCCGAGACGGTCAGCTTGCTCAATCGCTGGCAAGGCTCGCCGGGCAGCACCGCCAGTGCCGTGGAAAGCCTTGAGGATGGCTGGGCGTGGATGGCGCGACGCACCGACGGTCAGTGCTACTGGCAATGGACGGTGGACGTGGCCAGCGCCGGGTTGCCGGGCAAGGCCATGTTGCTCGATTACTGCCGGCAGCGGCGCCTGGGTTCGAAGCTGGCCGCCGCATTTTTTGTCGGCGAAGCGGAGTGTGATCTACAACTGCACGCCCGCAGCAGCACGGCGATTCTGAGCCCGCAGGTGTGTGGCGAAAACTGGATTCGGGTCGGCGATGCGGCAATGGCCGTCGACCCGCTGTCGGGCAACGGGATCTTTCAGTCGTTGTCCTCGGCGTTGCAGGCGCCGGCGGTGATCAACACGCTGCTGTGCAAACCCGAACGAGCGGCTTTGGCCCAGCGTTTCCATCAGCAGCGGGTGGAGCAGTTGTTTTTGCGTTTTGCGCGAATCGGCCGGGATTTTTATGCCGATGAGCAGCGCTGGCCGGATCAGCCGTTCTGGCAGGCACGACGGAGTTGGCCGGACGCCGAGGTGGCCCATGCCGCGGTGGATTTTGCGGCACTGAAAATCGAACGGGCGCCGGTGTTGCGTGAAGGTTTTGTCGATGAGGCCGAGGTGGTGATCACGTCGGATCAGCCGTTGGGCATCTGGCATGTGCAGGGGATTGAGGTGGCGGCGTTGGTGCGGCGGTTGCGCAGTGAACCGGCAGAGCAGGTGTTGGCTGGGTTAACCACAGAACAGGGAAGGATGGTCAGGAGTTGGTTGTTGGCTCAAGGTTTCAAACCCTGATATTTGAGCTGCCTGGACCGGCCTCTTCGCGGGCAAGCCCGCTCCTACAGTGGTTTTGCGTTGAACACAAATCCCCTGTAGGAGCGGGCTTGCCCGCGAAGGCGGCCTAAAGGACGCTACGAATCACAACTTGATCAACACCGACTTCAACTCGGTGTAATGCTCGATCGCCGCATACCCCATCTCACGCCCGACCCCGGACATCTTGTAGCCACCGAACGGCAGCGCCGGGTCCAGGGCGCTGTGGCAGTTGACCCACACTGACCCTGACTTGATCCGTGGAATCATCCGGTGCACCGCCGCCAGGTCGTTGGACCAGATACTCGCGCCCAATCCATACGGACTGTCATTGGCCATGCGCAATGCATCGGCCTCATCATCGAACGGAATCGCCACCAGCACCGGCCCGAAGATTTCCTCCTGCACCAGTGAGTGCTTCTGATCGACATCGACGATCACCGTCGGCTTGACGAAGAACCCCGGGCCGAACTGCTCACCGCCGCAGGCAATGGTCGCACCGCTCTCGCGGCCTTTTTCGATGTACCCGTAGACGCGCTCCTGCTGGCGCGCCGAGATCAACGGCCCCATGTCGACGCTCGGGTCCAGGCCATTGCCGAGTTTCATGGCGTTGGCGATGTCGCTGATGTCCGCCACCACATTGTCGAAATGCTTGCGCTGCACATACAGCCTGGAACCGGCGCAGCAGACCTGGCCCTGATTGAAGAAAATCGCGCTGGCAGCCCCGGCCGCAGCGGTTTTCAGGTCGGCGTCGGCCATGACGATGGTCGGCGATTTACCGCCCAGTTCCAGGGTGACCCGGGTCATGGAATCCATGGCGATCTTGCCGATCTGCTTGCCCACGGCGGTGGAACCGGTGAAGGTCAGCTTGTCCACCAGCGGGTTGTGAGTCAGGGCCGAACCGGCCGTGATGCCGGTGCCGGTGACCACATTGAACACGCCTTCGGGATACCCGGCTTCCAGCACCAGCTCGGCGAGTTTCAGTGCGGTCAGCGGGGTTTCGTCGGCGGGTTTGAGCACCACGGTACAACCGGTGGCCAGGGCTGGGCCGAGTTTCCAGCAGGCCAGCAGCAGCGGGAAGTTCCAGGCAACGATGGCGCCGACCACGCCCACCGCTTCGCGACGTATGAAGCTGTGGAACTGGTCGTTGGGCATCAGCGGTGCCGACACGTCAACCGTGGAGCCTTCGATCTTGGTCGCCCAACCGGCCATGTAGCGCAGGAAGTCGATGGCCAGTTGCACGTCCATCACCTGGGCCACCGCCGCGCTCTTACCATTGTTCAGGCATTCCAGTTGCGCCAGCAGCTCGGCGTCGCGCTGCATCAGGTCGGCGAGTTTCCACAACAGGTTCTGCCGCTCCCGGGGACGGGTGCGGGCCCAGGCTGAATCGTCGAACGCCTGGCGGGCGGCGAGAACGGCGCGGTCGACATCTTCCGGCGTTGCCCGTGGCACCACGCACAGCACCTCACCGGTGGCCGGGTTGTGCAGGGGCATGGTCTGGCCGTCGGCGGCCTCGACCCAGTCACCGCCGATCAGCATGCGCGGGGCGCGTTGGATAAACGCCGAAGTGGCGGGAAGCAGGTTTGGGAGCGACATGTTGAAACCTCGTCTTGTTCGTGTGGCGAGGTCTTTCGCAACGGTTGTGCCAGTTTGCCAAAAGCGCCGTGTTAGCAGGCTTTGGCGGAAAAAGCAGCTCTTGAACGAGCGCAGGACTGTCGCAAACTGAGACGTCGCTGACACACTCGTAGCGTCCTGTAGGAGCTGGCTTGCCAGCGATGGACTCGAATGCGCCGCGTTGAACCAGTCATCACGCGTTATCGTTAACGACCATCGCTGCGATGCGGCGACCCGACAAGCCAGCTCCTACAAAAGCCGGGTGAATTGATAGAAGGTCATCCGCCCGCCGCACGCTCACCTATGCTCGTCTCAGAGTGCAACAGTTGTCGCGAAATTGAACGTGTTGCCGCGATGGCATGACTGGAAAAACTCCCGCCGATTCCGGCAAATCATTGATTCATTGAGGTATTCGCAAGCTGGCACGCTCCGTGTATTGCTCATCTCAGACGTTTCTCTTGCCTCCGTCAGCGGATCAAAGCCGGCGGCAGAAACCATAAAAACGATAAGCCACAACAATAAGAACGCACCGTGCGAGGTTCGACGTTGATGAAGAGAAAACTCCGATCAGGCATGAGCGCCAGCCTGCTGGCCGTAGCCGCTTGTGTAGCGCTGCATTCGCCTCATAGCCTGGCAGCTCGCGACGCCCAGACCATCCTCAAGGAAACCTGTCAGGGCTGTCACACCCCCGAAGCCGATAACGCCCTCAGCCGCATCAGCCACCAGCGCAAAACGCCGGAAGGCTGGTTGATGAGCATCGCCCGCATGCAGACCATGCACGGCTTGCAGATCAGCGATGACGACCGCCGGACGCTGGTCAAGTACCTGGCCGACACCCAGGGCCTGGCGCCGAGCGAGACCGACGGCGTGCGCTATGCGCTGGAGCGTCGGCTCAACACCGTCGAACACTTCGACGACCAGACCAGCCAGATGTGCGGCCGCTGCCACTCCGGTGCGCGGGTGGCCCTGCAACGGCGTCCGGCGCAGGAGTGGGAACGCCTGGTGAACTTCCACCTCGGTCAGTGGCCGTCCCTGGAGTATCAGGCGCTGGCCCGGGACCGCGACTGGTTCGACATCGCCCGCAAGGACATGGTGCCGCTGCTGGCCAAGCGTTATCCGCTGGACAATCCGGCCTGGAAAAAATGGCAGAGCGTGACGCCGAAAGCCGATGCGCTGGTGGGCGACTGGAGCTTCAGCGGTCACTTGCCGGGCAAGGGTGAACTGGCCGGTGTCATGACCGTGAGTGCCGATGGCAGCGACACCTTCAAGGTCAGCGTCAAGGGCCAGTACGCCGACGGCAGCCCGTTCAATGGCGACGGCAGTGCGATTCTCTACACCGGCTACGAATGGCGCGGCAACGTGACCATCGATGGCGTGACCATGCGCCAGGTGTTCGCCGCCCAGGGCAATGCGATGCAGGGCCGGATGTTTGAGGCCGAGCACGACGAGCGTGGCCTGGACTTCGTCGCCGCCAAACAGGGTTCCCAGCGTTTGCTGGCGGTGCAACCGGGCTACCTGAAGGCCGGCAGTGAAACCGAAGTGACCCTGATCGGCAGTGGCCTGGCCGGTAAGCCGAACTTTGGCAAAGGCGTGGAAGTGCTCGAAGTGGTCTCGCAGAGCCCGCAGCAGATCAAAGTCAAACTCAAGGCCGCCGCCAATGCCCAACCGGGTGCACGCGCGGTCAGCGTCGGCACGCTGAAAGGCCCGAGCCTGTCGGTGTACAGCAAGATCGCTTCGGTCAAAGTGGTGCCGGAATTTTCGGTGGCGCGGATCGGCGAGGGCGGCGGTTCGACGCCAAAGGTCCAGGGCCGTTTCGACGCGGAAGCCTGGGGCAAGGGCGCTGACGGCAAGCCGTATCGCATCGGCGTGTTCCCGGCGCAATGGAAAGTCGAAGCCTTCGACGACCGCGCCAAGGAAGACGAAGACGTCAAGTTCGCCGGCACCATGCAGGCCGACGCGGGCGTGTTCACCCCGGGCGATGCCGGACCGAACCCGGCACGCAAGATGTCCACCAACAATGCCGGCAACCTCAAGGTGATCGCCGCCGTCGACGACGCTGGGAAATCCCTGACCGGCGAAGGCCACATGATCGTGACCGTGCAACGCTGGAACAATCCACCCATTCCGTGATGTTGAAACGTGAGCTTGGCTGAAAACGTTTTCAGACACTTTTCGGAATGACCGCAAGCCCCGCAGACCGGGGCTTGCACAGGAGGTTGGCAATGGGCGCTATCTTGAATCTGGTCGAACGCAACCTGCACGAAGTGCAGGTCGATGCCGACCGCATGCTGTTTCACATCCCCAGCAGTTCGCTGTTCGCCAGCGATGAACTGACGGGCACCATCATCGATACCCTGCGCGGCCCTGGCTGCTCCTCGGACGACCTGATCCAGCGCCTGGCCGCGCGTTTCAACGGCGAGGAAATCACCGAGACCCTGCGCGAGCTGATGGCCCTGGAACTGGTCAGCGACGGTTCGCCGCTGACCCCGGACATCGCCACCAAGCGTGTCGAGCGCACGGCGATCAATACCGTGGTACTCAACGTCAACACCGGCTGCAACCTGAGCTGTACCTATTGCTACAAGGAAGACCTCGACAAGCCCTCGGCCGGCAAGAAGATGGACGTCGAGACGGCGATTGCCTCGGTGGAAATGCTGCTGCGCGAATCCCCGGACGAAGAGCGTTTCACCGTGGTGTTCTTCGGCGGCGAACCGCTGAGCAACCGCAAGCTGATCGAGTACATGGTCGACTATTGCGAGAAGCGTTTTCGCGAGGCCGGCAAGTTCGTCGAGTTCGTGATGACCACCAACGCCACGCTGCTCACCGAAGAAACCGTGGACTACCTCAATGCCCACCGCTTTGGTTTGTCAGTGAGCATCGACGGGCCGAAAACCGTGCACGACCGCAACCGCATCACCGTGGGCGGGCAGGGCACGTACGACGTGGTGCGGCGCAAGGCCGAGATGTTGCTGTCGCGCTACAACAGTCGCCCGGTGGGCGCGCGGGTGACTCTGACCACCGGCGTGACCGACGTCGAAACCATCTGGGATCACCTGTTCAATGAACTGGGTTTTGCCGAAGTCGGTTTCGCCCCAGTGACCTCCGGCGATATCAGCACGTTCAACCTGACCAGTGACGAGCTGATCGAAGTCTTCGCCAACATGAAGAAGCTCGGTCGGCGTTACCTGGAAGCGGCGCTGGAGCATCGCAACATTGGCTTCTCCAACCTGCACCAGTTGATCACCGACATCCACGAAGGCCACAAAAAAGCCCTACCGTGCGGCGCGGGCCTGAAGATGCTGGCGGTCGATCACAAGGGCGAGCTGAACCTGTGCCACCGCTTTACCGGTTCGAGTCTGCCGACCTTCGGCAACGTCCACAGCGGCGTGAAACAGGTGGAGTTGAACGACTTCCTGTCCCAGCGTCTGGATCGCACCAACACCGGTTGCGAGGACTGCCAGATCCGCAACCTGTGCTCCGGAGGCTGCTACCACGAGAGCTACGCCCGCTACGGCGACCCGACGCATCCGACCTATCACTACTGCGAACTGATGCGTGACTGGGTCGACTTCGGCATCGAGGTCTACACCCGGATCATGGCCAATAACCCTGCGTTCATCAGCAGCTACATCACTCCGCGCAAGGCTCACTGATATGAAACATCTCAAGGCAATCAATAACAAAGCGTTGAAGCTGGATCAGGCCGCGGATGAAAACCGCATTGAAGAAGTGGTGGCCATGAGTTCCGTGGCGGGCTGTGCCTCGACCACCGACCCGGGCTGGGAAATCGATGCGTTTGGCGGTGTGTCGTCGCTGTGCCAGCCGATGGAGGCCGACCTCTACGGTTGCTCCGACCCTTGCTGGTGGCCGGCCCAGGTGCCCGACATGATGAGCACCTACCCGGACTGGAACAAGGATGCCCAGGCGTCCAACGACAACTGGCGCAACCTCGGCACTGTCTTCCCCAAAGACAAGTGATCACAGAAGAAGGATTCCAGCATGCACAACATCAAAGCCTGCGGCCTGGCCGCGTTCGCCGTCCTGAGCAGCTGTTCGGTCAGTGTTCTGGCCGATGAAAACACCGCGTTGCAAGCCGGTCACGAATACATGTTGACCACCAATTACCCCAACAACCTGCACGTGATCGACCTGGCCACCGACACCCTGTTCAAGACCTGCAAGATGCCCGATGCCTTCGGCCCCGGCACCGTGCAACTGTCGCCGGACCGCAAGACCGCCTACGTGCTGAACAATCACTATGCGGATGTCTACGGTGTCGAACTGGACAGCTGCAAGCAGGTGTTCCACGCCAGCATCACCCAGAAACCGGGGGAGAAAGCGAAGTCGATGTTCGCCTTCACCCTCAGCCACGACGGCAAGGAGCTGTACACCGTCGCCAACCCGACGCTGATGATGAATGATCGCTACGAAGTGCAGCAGCCACGGCTCGACGTGTACAAGACCGATGCCGGTATGGACGCCAAGCCGGTGCGCAGTTTCCCGGCACCGCGGCAACTGACCATCATGCAGAGTGGCAACGATGGCACCTTGTATGTGGCGGGGGCAGATGTCTACAAGGTCAATGTGCAAACCGGCAAGTTCGACGTGCTGATCCCCAGCCGTCACTGGAAACGCCCGAACTACAGCGCGCCAGACGTGCTCTACGTGTGGAACCAGCAGACGTATCGGCATGACTTCTCGCTGCTGTACACCGCGGCGAAGTTCAAGGACAAGAAACAGGACCCGGCCACCGCCGAATACCTGTACGGCCTGTTCAGCGTCGACCTGAAGACCGGCAAGACCGAAACCACCGACTTCGGGCCCTTGACCGAAATCTACTTCAGCGGCATGCGCTCGCCCAAAGACCCGAACCTGATGTTTGGCGTGCTCAACCGCTTGGCCAAGTACGACATCAAACAGAAGAAAATGCTCCAGTCCGCCACACTGGATCATTCCTACTACTGCATTTCCTTCAACAAGGACGGCAGCAAGATTTACCTGGCGGGGACGTTCAACGACGTGGCGATCTTCGATGCCGACAGCCTGAAGCAGACGGGCAGCATCAAGTTGCCGGGCGGGGACATGGCAATTACCACGGCGCAGATATTTGTCCGGTAATTGCGGCGCCTGACCTGACGCCTTCGCCGGCAAGCCGGCTCCTACAGGTTTTCGTGAACACCACAAATCCACTGTAGGAGCGGGCTTGCCCGCGAAGAGGCCCTCAAGAACAGCACAAAATCAAACCCCCGGCACCGGACACCCCAAATCCCCCTCCTGACACTTCAGGTAAGTCTTGAACGTCTCCACCCGCGCCTTGGTCAATTCCGTCACGCAATTGCTGTAGATCAGCGGATACACACTCCCGCCTTCCACCCCGGACGCCGAGAACTTGCACTCGGCATCGCGAAACGCAATCCACGACCGCTGCGCACCCACCAACTGCTTCTTGCTGTCCGGGTTGCTCTTGAGTCGCGAAGTGATCTGCTGGTACAGCGCATTCAACTCCTTGTCCGCCGCCGCATGCTGCTGCGCCGCGCACTGGTTCATCGTGGCCTGGTCGGTGGCGTTGTCGCAGTTCACGGCAGCATGGGCCAGGGAGGTGAACAACAAAGGCGTCAGTGCCAGGAGAAAGCGTGCGTGCATGGCAGAACCTCGCTGTGACAGGGGAAGTTTGGGGGGCAGTGTAGCGCTGTGGGACGTTCAGCCATCTACGCCTGCCATTGCGGGTACTTTTTTACCGACTCATATTCAAGCCAAGGCTGCTCATGGGATGTCCAGATATGCACCTGTGGCGTCATCTGCGGATCGGTATCCAGTGTCGCCACACGAACAATCACGTGCGGCTGGGCCAGCCGTTCGGCTATCAGGTGTGAACCGCAGGCCGAACAGAAATACCGAAACTTGCCCGGTGACGATTCGTAGCGGCTCAGGCGATCCTGGCCTTTGGTCCAGCGAAAATGCTCGCGCATGACCCCGGCGGTCGATGCAAAAGCGGCTGCGTGTGCCTTGCGGCAGGTTTGGCAATGGCAGTGGCTGATGGGCATGTCGAGGCTGTCGAGCTGGTATTCGATGGCTTTGCACAGGCAACTGCCGCGCAATTTTTTCATGGCGCTATCCTTTTCGATGCTGTTTCGAGGGAGAACGTTAGCAGTTTCGACCCTCTGGCTTTGTGATTGCCCCAGAACTATCCGCACAAATGCAATCGAATGTCTCGGGCATGGTTGATTGCACATCCCGATTGGTACAACTTTAGGGGTGGTCGTGTGGTCTTACTGACTACTGTTCCAGTACAGGAGGTGACTTATGAACCCAGCATCTGATCGCATCGAAAGGAAAATCCTGCTCAAGGCCAAGCGTTCACAGGTCTGGCGCGTGCTGGCCAATGCCGAAATGTTCGGACAGTGGTTTGGCGTGGCGCTGGAGGGCAAGCGTTTTGTGGCAGGCGAGTGGACCCAGGGGCAGGTTACCTACCCCGGTTATGAGCATTTGCGCTGGAATGTACTGGTGGAGCGAGTCGAGCCGGAACGGCTGTTTTCGTTTCGCTGGCACCCTTATGCCGTGAGACCGGAAGTCGATTACTCCCAGGAGCCCACCACACTGGTGAAATTCGAGCTCGAAGACATGGACAACGGCACGTTGCTCAAGGTCTCCGAGTCCGGTTTCGATCACATTCCCCAGGCCCGTCGCGAAAGGGCTTTCCGCATGGACAGTCGTGGCTGGGAAGAGCAAATGAACAATATCGAGCAGTTTTTGATCGACAGTGCCAAAGCCCACGAGCAACAGAATGGCTGAAGTCGGCTCGGAGCCTGTGGCGTCTGAGGGTTTTCGGAAGGGGTATATGGCGAATGTCTTACACGCGATGGTAGCAATGTCGCCTGTTACAAATTGGATCCGATGCGTAATCTTGCTTCACCCACTGAAGCACAGGATGTGCTCAGGATCATGGATGATCGACCATCTGCAAGGAACGCTACGACAAGGAGTCGTCATGGTCTTGGAAAAACCCGCTTCGGCGGGTTTTTTTTGCGCGCATGAAAAGTCATGGCGGCAGGAACCGGGTTCCCGCCGCCATTTTTTCACTGTCGGTCGAGTTTCGCCGCCGCGCGCTCGGTGATCTGCGCCCGCAGCTTCAACGAGCCGGCAGCCCGCTGGCGAGCTTCCTCCAGCACACTGGCCGGGGCCGTCTCCGGGCTGCCTGCGCTAAACGGTGGGGCCGGGGCGTATTCCAGTTGCAGCTGCACCAGTTCGGCGGTGGCCTGGTCGAACAGCTCGGCGGCCAGGGTCAGGGCGAAGTCGATACCGGCGGTGATGCCGCCACCGGTCAACAGATTGCCGTCGCGAACCACCCGGTCTTTCACCGCGATTGCGCCCAGCGGCTTGAGCAGTTCGTGATATGCCCAGTGAGTGGTGGCGCGTTTGCCTTTGAGCAATCCCGCCGCGCCCAGCACCAGTGCGCCGGTACACACCGACGTGATGTAGCGGGCGTTGGCGGCCTGTGCCTTGAGAAAGTCCAGGGTCTGGTCATCTTCCATCAACGGCCCGACGCCACTGCCACCGGGCACGCAGATCACGTCCAGTGCCGGGCAATCATCGAAGGTGGTGGTCGGTTTCAACAGCAGGCCGGTGCTGGCGGTGACCGGCATCAGGTCTTTCCAGATCAGATGCACTTTCACATCCGGCAGCGAGGCCAGCACGTCATATGGGCCGGTCAGGTCCAGCTGCTGAACCTGTGGAAACAACAGAAAACCGATCTGCAACGTCATGGTGTTTTTCTCGTGAAGTGGGTGGACGGTTTGACTGTAGGCTCGTAGGCTTTGGCGCATACGCCAATATCCCCACGAATTACGCCAAGTGTCGAAAACCATCCATGTACTCGCTTTCGCCAACGTGCAATTGCTCGACGTCACCGGGCCGCTGCAGGTATTCGCTTCGGCCAACGACATTGCCCGTCAGCAAGGCCTGCCGCGACCCTACACGCCGACGGTGATTGCCAGCGGCGGCGGGGCGGTGATGTCGTCGGCGGGGTTGGCGCTGTTGGCCGAACCATTGCCGGAGGGGGGCAGCGATACCCTGATCATCGCCGGTGGCTGGGGCGTTTACGCAGCGGCGCAAGATGCGCCGTTGGTCGCCTGGGTGCGCGAACATGCCCATGGCTGCCGGCGGGTTTCTTCGGTGTGCACCGGTGCGTTTCTGCTGGCGGCCAGCGGCTGGCTCGATGGCCGGCGCGTGGTCACCCACTGGACCCGTTGCGAGCAACTGGCGCAGCAGCACCCGCGCTTGCAGGTCGAGCCCAATCCGATCTTCATCAACGACGGTCCGGTCTGGACCTCGGCCGGAGTGACTGCCGGTATCGACCTGGCATTGGCCATGGTCGAACAGGACCTGGGGCGCAACATGGCCCTGGAGGTCGCCCGGCAACTGGTGGTGTTTCTCAAGCGTCCGGGTGGCCAGTCGCAATTCAGCGTGACCCTGTCCCTGCAACAGGAAGGCAACCGTTTCGACGAACTTCACGCCTGGATCAGCGAAAACCTGACCCACGACCTTGGCATCCCGACCCTGGCCTTGCAGGCCGGCATGAGCGAACGCAGCTTCGTGCGCCACTACCGCGCCGACACCGGCCAGACCCCGGCCCGGGCCATCGAACTGATCCGCGTCGAAACCGCACGGCGTTTGCTCAGCGACACCGGTGTGCCGATCAAACGGTTGGCGGTGCAATGCGGCTTCGGCAGCGAAGAAACCCTGCGCCGCAGCTTCCTGCGGGCCATGGGCGTGACGCCACAGGCTTATCGGGAGCGGTTTTCGGTCAGTGCTGGAGCAGATCCAATAGCGCCTTGAGTGTTGCTTCTGACGCTTCTTCGGGAATGTTGTGGCCAACGCCTGCCAGCACTCGACGCTCATAGGAGCCGGTGAAATGCCTGATATCTTCGTCGATTTCTTCCGCGGGACCGACGCCATCATCGGCACCGCACAAGGAAATCGTCGGTACGCTGATACTCGGCTGTTTGCTCAGGGCCTGCTCCATCCATTCCAGCGTCGGATCGCCAAGGGCATACATGAAACGGTGGCGGTAGGAGTGAATCACAACGTCGACGAAATCCGGGTTATCGAAGGCCGGGGCGCTCAACGGATAGCGTGCAGCGTTGTCGGCCCAGGTGGGTGACCACAGTTTCCAGAGCAATTCGCAAAAAGCGTGGCGATTTTCGGTCAGGCCCGCGACGCCACGAGGTGTGTGGAAATAGTACTGATACCAATAGCGATGCTCAGCCTCAGGAGCCAGAGGCAGTGTCGAATGGGGGATGTCCTGAAGGTTATAGCCATCGCCCGTAACCAGGCAGCGCACCCGTTCCGGCCACAGTGCCGCCACAATGCACGCCGCCCGACCGCCCCAATCGTAGCCACAGAGGGACGCCTGTTTAATGGAAAGGGCATCCATCAGGTCAAGCAAATCCTGGGCAAGGGCGGCTTGCTGGCCAGAGCGCAGCGTATCGGCTCTGATGAAGCGCGTCGGGCCGTATCCCCGCAGATACGGGACGATCACGCGGTAACGCTTAGCGGCGAGAGCAGGGGCGATTTCGTCGTAGGCGCGCGGTGAATAGGGAAAGCCATGAAGCAGGATGACCGGGTCGCCGGTAGCGGGGCCGTGTTCTTCGTAGGCAATGTCGAGTTGTGACGTGCGGACGGTCTTTAGTGGCTGCTCAATCATCATCCCCCCTTGGTGCCGATAGTTGTGTTACCCGAACAGCACCCTTTGCCAGTGTTCTTCACTGATGATCGCGATAGGAACACCGCTCTCTCTCAGTTCAACGGCTTTTTTGATCTTGGTGCCATAAGTGCTATGAAGCCATTGATCGTTTCCGATGCTGCCAACCACCAGATAGTTGATTTTTTTGCTGACCGAGCCACCAATCAGGCCGCCGCGTTCGACTATCAGCGACTCGCATTCTTTGCGCGGACCGTAAGCCATAACTCCGGTGAACAGGAAAACCCGATCAATCCAGTTCAGTGCGGGTGCAGGGTTATCGAGTGGAAGACAGCAAGGAGTTGTGAAGATCTGGTCAGAGCCAATCGGCAGACCTGCAAACTGGTGCAGCATGTCCAGTAGCTCAGCCGATTCTTCGGAGTCCAGCACGCCATCACTCAGCATGTTGGAGAGGCGTTTATAGAGGATGTTCACGACTGGATCACCCAGATGACACAAATGAACTTCGATCCAGCTCTTGAGAAACTCGGCTTCCTGCTGGTTGATCTTGCCATCGGCAGCGAGTCCAGCCGCAATGCCTACCAGCGCGTCGGCTGAACGTTTATCAATGCGTGCTTCGTGGAAGAATCCACTGTTTTGAAATTCCTGATGCAAATCGACCATCGTCCATGCTCCTAGGATTCAACTTCCGCTATTTGATTGAAATACTTCGCCCGATCCGGCGTAAACGTCACCACCATGCCGGTCCGAGTACATGTCAGTGCTCGTTCCTGTGCCAGATCCACGTCCAGGTCTTCCCCACGCAACCCTTGCCACTGTGCGAGGTATTTGAGGGAGCCATATTTTTCGAGTTTCTTCAGGCTGCGGCTCACGCCACCTTTCCAGCCTAGTACCGGCAACTCGCCGGCGAGGCACTGTCGGGCGAGGTCAGGGAAGCGGGCGGCGCGCTGGCGGCCGACTTCCCAGCATTTGATCAAGCCCTTGTCACCGGCCTCCCAGAGTTCTTCGCGGTTCAAACCGGTTCGGAGCGGGGAATCGATACTGCGTTGGATGCGTTGGGTCATTCTGGTTCCTTGAATTCGGGGAGGCTGGACAGCTCCGCTGTACCCGTTGAGCAAGGATGTTAGGTGGGGATGTAGTGGCTGGCAAAGGGTAATTTCGGGGGTGTTTGCTGACGGCAGGTGTTTAAAAAGTGTAGGGCTAAGTTTGCGAAACCTGTGGATGGTGTTGGAAGCTTGTACTCACGGCTGCCAGACGTTTTTCTCCCCACTCAACCTCCGGTCCAGAAAACACGCCGCACTGATCAACGCCAGGTGCGTCAGCGCTTGCGGTGTGTTGCCCATGTGCCGCCCATGGCTGTCGAGCTCTTCGGCATACAACCCCAGCGGGTTGGCGTACCTGAGCAACTGTTCGAACTCCAGGTGAGCCTTGTCGAGCTGGCCGGCGCGGGCCAGGCATTCGACGTACCAGAACGAGCACGCGGCGAAGGCGCCTTCGCTGCCGGGCAGGCCGTCGATCTGGCTGTCGTCGTTGCGGTAGCGGTAGACCATGCCGTCGCGCACCAGGCTCTTTTCGATGGCTTGCAGGGTCGCCAGCCAGCGCGGGTCGCGGGCGCTGACGAAACGCACCAGCGGCATCAGCAGCATCGAACCGTCCAGGCCGGTGCCGCCGATGTGCTGGACGAAATGCCCGCGCTCTTCATTCCAGAAGTTCTCCCAGATGTCGGCGTAGATCGCCTGACGGGTCTGGTCCCAACGTGCGAACGGTGCCGGCAGCGAACGTTTTGAGGCGAGGCGGATGGCGCGGTCCAGGGCGACCCAGCACATCAGCCGTGAATGCAGGAAATGGTATTGCCCGCCGCGCATTTCCCAGATGCCGACATCCTTTTGCTCCCAGGTTTCGCAGACCTGATCCACCACTTCCACCGTGTGTTTCCAGCCTTCATGGGAAATGGCTTCGCCGTATTTGTTGACCAGGTAAATCGCGTCCATCAGCTCGCCAAAGATATCGAGCTGAACCTGTTCGTAGGCCTGATTGCCGATGCGCACCGGTTGTGCGCCAGCATGGCCGGACAGGTGCGGCAGCTCGACCTCCGGTAATTCCTGGCGACCGTCGATGGCGTACAGGATGTTGAGTTTCATCGGTTTGCCATGGCAATCGCTGACCCGCCCGCGCAACCAGCGCATGTAGGCGTTGGCCTCTTCGACGAAGCCCAGGCGCATGAACGCATAAACGGTGAATGAGGCGTCGCGGATCCAGGTGAAGCGATAGTCCCAGTTGCGTTCGCCACCAGGGCTTTCCGGCAGGCCGAACGTCGCGGCGGCGAGAATCGCGCCGTGTTTGCGCGAGGTCAGCAGCTTCATCGCCAGGGCCGAACGGTTGACCATTTCGCGCCAGCGGCCGCGGTAGTTGGACTGGCCGATCCAGTCGCGCCAGAACTTCAGGGTGCGCTCCAGGCACAGTTCGGCTGCGCCTTCCTTGAAGCGAGCATCGTTGACGGCGCCGAGCAGGAACTGGCCTGTCTGGTCTTGCTCGAGGGTGAATTCGGCGACCGCCACATTGGCGTCGATGCGTAAGGCCTGATCCGAAGATAGCCGCAGCGACGGTTGACTGTCGGCCTCGAAGATCACGTCCCGTTTGTCCACGCGTGCGTGGGTCGTGGCACGGGCGTAGTCATGGCGCACAGCGCAACGCATGTGGAAAGTGGCGCTGCCGCTGACCACACGGATCCGCCGCATCAGCAGCGGCAGGTCATCTTCGGTGTCGCCGACGGGCAGCAGATCGGTGACTTCGACCACGGCGCGATCACTGAGCCAGCGGCTCAGCAGCACATTGGTGTCGGGCAGGTAAATCTGTTCGCGGCGGGCATCGGGCAAGTCCGGCGACAACTGGAAAATCCCCGCCTCGGGGGTGTCCAGCAGTGAGCAGAAGATCGACGGACTGTCGAATTCCGGCCAGCAGAAAAAATCCACACTGCCTTTGTCGTTGACCAGCGCCGCACTGCGCATGTCGCCGATGATGCCGTGGGCGTCGATGGGGCTTTGGCGTTCAGGGGGATCAGCCATTGTCGCGAAACTCCGGGAACCGGGGGCCTAATCAGCTGACTGGTTTGGGTGGCCGAGAGTTCACTTGGCGAGGGGGGTGAGTTGTCTGTGAGGGCCTCTTCGCGGGCAAGCCCGCTCCTACAGTTGATGGGTGTACACCGTCCAATGTAGGAGCGGGCTTGCCCGCGAAGGGGCCTTCACATTCAACCAACAAATTGCTGCTTCCCCCTCGATTCGCCGTTATGGCAACGTGCATGCCCTGACTGAGGCCGGACCCATGGCAAACCCCTATCGCGAGTTGTTCAAAGCCCCCGGCAGTGGCGCATTCGTGCTGGCCGGAATGATCGCGCGCATGCCGATTTCCATGACCGGCATCGGCCTGATCACCATGCTCTCGCAGTTGCAGGGTGGCTACGGAATGGCCGGTGCGGTGGCGGCGACGTTCGCCCTGGCCACGGCCTTTTGTGCGCCGCAGGTCTCGCGCCTGGTGGATCGATATGGCCAGGGGCGGATTCTGCCGGTGGCGGCGTTGCTGGGCGGTGGGGCACTGTTGTTGCTGTTGTTGTGCACGCGGTTGCAGGCGCCGCACTGGACGCTGTTTGTCTTCGCCGCGCTGGCCGGTTGCATGCCGAGCATGTCGGCAATGGTGCGGGCGCGCTGGACCGAGGTGTATCGCGGCCGTCCCGAGTTGCAGACGGCCTACGCCCTGGAGTCAGTGCTGGACGAAGTCTGCTTCATCGTCGGGCCACCGCTGTCGGTGGGGTTGTGCGTGGTGGCATTCCCCGAGGCCGGGCCGCTGGCGGCCTTGCTGGCGCTGGCCATCGGCGTCACCGCGTTCGTGTTGCAGCGCAGCACGGAACCGCCGGTGCATCCCCATGAAGAACATCACCAGGGCTCGATCATCCGTTCCCGCGACATTCAGTTGCTGATGCTGTTGATGGTGGCCATGGGCACCATCGTCGGCGTGGTGGACGTGGTCAGCGTCGCCTTCGCCCAGCAGCAGGGCCAACCGGCGGCGGCAAGCATCGTGCTGTCGGTGTACGCCATCGGCTCGTGCCTGGCCGGGTTGGCGTTCGGCGCACTGCGCTCGAAAGTGCCGCTGGCGCGCCTGTTCCTGTACGGCGGGGTAGCGACGGCGGTGACCACCTTGCCGTTGCTGCTGGCGGTGAACATTTTCGGCTTGTCCCTGGCGGTGTTTGTCGCCGGCCTGTTTTTCGCGCCGACGCTGATTGTCGCCATGGCCCTGGTGGAGCAGATCGTGCCGCCGGCCAAACTCACCGAAGGCCTGACCTGGCTGGTCACCGGCCTGAGCATCGGCGTGGCGATCGGTGCCGCCGGCTCCGGTTGGCTGGTGGACGCCTTCGGCGCGCGCAGCGGGTTCTGGCTGGCGATTGCGGCGGGGGCGGCGGTGCTCGGTTCCGCGATCCCGAGCTATCGCCATCTGAAATGAAGATCCATTGCTGAAAACAGCCCCCCTGTGGGAGCAAGCTCGCTCCCACAGGTTGTCTTGCACTGACTCAGATAACTAAGGCGGATCGAGCCGATCCAGCGCCCGACTCACCGCCAGTTCCCCGAGCATGATCACCTGCGCAATCCCCAACAGCGCATGGCGACTTGTCCCCTGCAGATGATCCACCAGATCGTTGGCCATGACATTGGCCGAAGCCAGCGATTCGCACGCATGCACCAGCAGGGTTTCGGTACTGAGTTCGGGATTGACGATGAACATGGAGCTGGGTTTGCGCGGGGTGGCCATGATGTGGGCGCCCGGGTTGAGGTCGTGGTCGAGGGCGCGCTCGGCGGCTTCGTGGAATTGTTTTGAGTCGGGGCTTTCGTACGGGGATGCCGGGTCGGTGTCTGGCGGATTGGGTGTGGGCTTGAACATGGATGGTAAACCTCTCAGTTGAGCCGCAACCTGTCTCGCTACTAAACGGAAGGGTGGCGGCTGTACGCAAGTTAGTAGACCGGACAACCATCCAAATCCGGCGCACCCGAAGGCGCCATGCGCACAGCCACCATCAAATGCAGGCAAACACCTGACTGAAGGACACTTATGCACCGATTTTGGATGATGAGGTGGGCTACTAAACCCGATCACTGACAATCAGTGACCCGAATCAAGTTACCGACCACCCCCAAGGCGCACAAGCCGGCGGATTCTGGCGTACCTGTAGGCAACGACGCAAGGCGTTGTGGCTTTCACGAAGTAACCTGTAGGCCGCTTAAACAAGTGCCGCAGAGCGGTATTTAACCTGCTGTTATGCCTTACCAAAGTGCGACAGAAACATTGGAAAATGCCGGGAAGAATCCTACGTAACTTTGCGGTTGGCCGTCGGAAGTCCGTTGCTTACGATCTAACGCGCAATGAACAGCTGGTCCGGCAAATGACACCTCATCTTGCCCGCGACGACAGCGATCCCGGAGGTCAATGTGAGCGCCGAGCTTTCCACCACCGCCCCAGAGGTTGAGACTGACGAACATGCCGCCAGCTATGACTGCTGGTTCCGCATCAAAGTGCAAGCTTCGCTTGACGGCCCGTACCCGAACGTCCCGCATGATCAGGTAATGGCTGATATGCGAGCTCTTCTCGAATCAAAGTCTAATGGACACGATGGTGCTTGAGTGGTGATCGCTGCGCGGTCCACCGTCTCACTATTACTACTTCGACACTCGGTTCAAAACTGCTAAATTCACCGCCCGATTGGCACGACAAGGAATGTTCGTTGATGAAATTTGGCTACCTGATCATCTACGTCAAGGATGTAGAGGCCTCACTCAAATTCTTCTCATCGGCTTTCGGGCTCAGCGTTCGGTTTCTCCATGAGTCGGGCACTTATGGCGAACTCGAAACAGGCGAAACCGCGCTGGCGTTCGCCGCCGATGAGCTGGCTTCCACGAACTTCAGTACTGGCCACGTCCCGGCACACTCTTCCCTCAAACCGTTAGGCATCGAAGTCGGGCTGATAACCGAGGATGTCCCCGTAGCCCATGCCAAAGCGATTCAAGCAGGCGCTAGCGAAATCGCTGCCCCGACTACCAAGCCCTGGGGGCAAACCGTGTCTTACGTTCGATGCCCTGACGGAACGCTGGTTGAGCTGTGCACACCCGTAAACGCTACCGAGAGTGAGTCTTGAAAGCCGGGCGTGTAGCGAACCACGCGGACAACTCAGGCAGCAGCCAGCATATGGTCACGTCAATGGACGAATTGGTGATATGTAAAATCTCTGGGCTCGCGCCGCAAATCCGCGAGCTGGAAACGGAGGCCGTTGCAGAAGGCTTCAGGTTCCTCTCCCGGTTGATCGAGGAATGGGAAAACGGTGCCAATCGATTCGATCAGCAGGGTGAGTGTCTTTTCGGGGCGTTCCGCAACGGACGGCTGATTGCCATCGGAGGTCTTTCATCCGACCCCTTTGCCGAACCGGATGTAGGGCGATTACGGCGGGTCTACGTCGCACGTGCATCAAGGGGCCAGAACGTAGGCAAAGCGTTGGTGCAGCAACTGCTGGAATTGGCGTCTGAGCATTTCCGCGTTGTGCGACTGACCACGGACACACCCGAGGGCGCTGCCTTTTACCTTCGCTGCGGGTTCCGGCCGATACAGGATGATTTTGCGACGCATATGAAGTCATTGGTGGATGTGACATAGCCAATGCGAACTCACTGATGGACCGTCGGGGCATTTGTGGTTCAGCAACTTTCACGCCTGAAGGAATAGTCCTCAGGCCTCGGACAGGGTTCTGCCGAGCCGTCTTCCGCATCCCGTATCGCCTATGTATTATCGGCATCGGCCCGATGCTGCCCGCCGCTCGCTCCCGCTGGGAAAGGTGAAAGCATCTCCTTCTTGTACGAACCCTGTCGCCTCTCTTGACGGTCGAGGTTTGGCAATGCGAGCACCAAGGCATCTCGGCTACAGGAGCAGTCATGTTTTCAATCGAGCAAGCCAAGCAAATGGCCAAACAGTTGCGCGCCTCGCTGGAGGAACGCAATCAAGTGGTGACCCATTCCACCGCGCTGGAACTGGTTGCGCAGCAACTGGGCTACAAGGACTGGAACACCGCGTCAGCGATGCTTGCCCCGGCAAGCATACCGTCCACGCCTGCTGCGACTTTCGACAAACCCATTCCAATCCTGCGGATGTTCGACGAAGGCAAGGCGCGCGAGTTTTATCTGGATTTCCTGGGGTTCAGCGTCGAGTTCGAGCACCGCTTCGAGGTTGATCTGCCGCTGTACCTGGGCATCAGTCGCGACGGGCTGCAACTGCATCTTTCCGAACATCATGGCGATGCCAGTCCTGGCTCGACGGTATTTGTGCCGATGAAAAATATTGAACTGCTGCGGGACGAATTGCTCGGCAAGCGCTACGGATACGGGCGTCCGGATATTGTTCAGCAGGGCTGGGGTAAAGAGCTGCAAGTCTACGACCCGTTCGGCAATCGGATTCGCTTCTGCCAATACTGATTCGACGGTGCGGACCGGGGTGACCCGGTCCGCTTCAAGGCACAACGATTCGACCTCGCTCGCACCGATTCAGGCTGTGCTTTAATCTGAAACCTTCAATCAGGAGATCTCGGAATGGAACCCAACATCGCACACATTTCTCGCTTCCTCGTATCAGGTCTGACCGTACGTACGAAGAACCAGGATGAATTCCGGCAGGAGAGTGCGAAGATCCCCGGGTTGTGGGGCCAGTTCTTTTCGGCCAGCGTTGCTGACCAGATCCCGGACCGTTTACCCAACGCCCCTGTTGTTGGTGTGTACTCAACTTATGAATCTGACGCCAACGGTTTGTACAACGTGACGGCAGGTGTGCCCGTGACCGCGACGAGCGCGGACTTCGACAGCATCGAGATTCAGGAAGGCAAGTATCTGGTCTTCGAAGCCCGTGGCCCAATGCCCGCTGCGGTCATTCAGGCCTGGGGGGACATCTGGAACTACTTTGAACAGCATCAACAGGTGCAACGTCGTTACGCCACGGACTTTGAATCCTATGGCAGCCCTGACGAAGTCCGGATTCATATTGGCGTTGTGGCATAAGCGCTGAACGAAATGTGTGGGTTAAATCTTAAGGACGAACACGCTATGACCACGCAGGACACTTCGCTTCAAGACATCGCCGCGCCTGAAGGCGTTTGTTATGGCTGCGGCAGCCAGAATCCGCACGGGCTGCACATCAAGAGCTTCTGGCATGAAGACGGCGTGCATGTCATGGCGCAGCATTTGCCGGATGACAAGTATTGCGGCTGGCCGGATCTGGTTTACGGCGGTTTGATTGCGATGCTGGTGGATTGTCATTCCAACTGGGCCGCGATGGCTTATCACTACCGGGCAGAACAGCGCGAAGCGGGCAGCTTGCCTCACATCACCTGCGTCACCGGTAACCTGGGCATCAAGTTCATCAAGCCCACCCCGATGGGCGTACCCCTGACACTGCGTGCCAAAGTCGAGGGCGATGTCGGGCGCAAAAGTCGCGTCATCTGTGAGGTCTTCGCCGGAGATGTCCTGACCGCAGTCGGGGACTCCATCTTTGTCCGCGCCGATACCGAGCAACTCAGGGCCGCCGCGCAGCCAATGTAGGAGCGAGCTCGCTCGCGATGGACTCATAGGCGCAGCGTTCAACCAGTAAACACGCGTTATCGTTAACGACCATCGCGAGCATGCTCGCTCCTACATGTGGAAGCTGCCGGCCGTCAGTACTGCGCGCGCAGGCTCAGGGTCACGGTACGCGGGTCGCCGTAGAAGTTGGTGCCCCAGGAGGCATCGACGCGGTCGTAGTACTTGCGGTCGAACAGGTTGTTGGCGGTCAGTGTCGACGACAGGTGTTCGTTGAACTTGTAGCCGACCTGCGCCGTGGCGATGGCAAAGCCGCCTTGCTGGAACTTCACGTCACGCTGGTAGTAGGTGTCGCTGACCACACGCACGCCACCGCCGACGCTGAAGTCCTTGAGCGCACCGTCGGTGAACTCGTACTTGTTCCACAGGTTGAAGTTGTGCCTGGGCGTAATGGTGCTGAAGGTCTTGCCTTTGTTGGCCTGATCGCCGTCCAGGAACTTGGTGGAGGTGTAGGCGTAACCGGTGACGATGCTCCAGTTCTCGGTCAGATTGCCGCTCAACTCTGTTTCCCAGCCCTGGCTGCGGGCCTTGCCTTCGGTCATGTAGGCACCGGAGGTGTTGTCGTATTCGGCGCGGTTTTCATCGTAGATGCGGAAGGCCGCAACGCTGGCGTTCAGGCGTCCGTCGTAGAATTCGCGCTTGAGGCCGATCTCGTACTGCTTGCCTTCGCGCGGGCCGACCGGCTTGCCATCCGTGCCGATTTCGCTCTGCGGTTTGAACACGCCGGTGTAGCTGAAGTAGGTCGACAGCTGCGGGGTGATCTTGCCGATGATGGCGCCGTACGGCACGACCTTGCGGTTGATGCTGGTGTGGGCTTCGCCGAAGTTGTTGAAGAAGGCGTTGGCGTTTTTCGCATCGCTTTCGTACCAGGTGACGCGGCTGCCGCCGATGACATCGAGCCAGTCGGTGACGTTGAACTTGGCACGGGTGTAGACGCCGTACTGATCGGACTTGGACCAGTTGCCGTTGACGTGCGCATAGTCGTTGTGGGGAATGTCGATGCTGCCCGGGTCGAACACGTTGATCGGGAAGTACTCGCCGCCGCCGTAGGTGAAGTCCTTGTCCAGGTGCTGGTACTCGGCGCCCAGGGTGAACTCGTGTCGGCGATTGGCGAATTCGAACGGCGTGGTGACGAAGCTGTCGACACCGATGGTCTTGATGTGGGTGTAGTAGTCGTAGGCCACGGCCCAGCTGTCACCGGTGGCCGGGTCGACCGCGCCGTCGGCCCAGGTGAAGTTACGCTGCGGGGTTTCGGCGTCGCGGTAGGTCAGGGTGGTCTTGAACTGACCGCCGTTGTCCAGTCCGTGGTCGAGTTCGGCGAAGGTTTCCCAGACTTTTTCGTCGAGGGTGTTCCACTTGGCGTCGACGAAGGTCGAGCGCGGCACGTCGAGCAATGAGCCGTCGGCGTAGGCCGGCAAGCCGAAGGCCGGGGTGGAATGGTTCTGCTGGTAAGCGCCGCCGACCGACAGGGTGGTGGCCGGGTCGAGGTCGAACTCCAGGCGACCGTAGACCATCGGACGTGCGTTCTGCGCGTAGTTGACGAAAGACTTGTTGTTTTCGTAAGCGGTGATGAAACGACCGCGCACGGTGCCCTGGTCGTTCAACGGGCCGGTGACGTCCACCGAAGAACGGTAGCGATCGTAGGAGCCTGCGGCCAGTTCGCCACCGAGGGCGAATTGGCTCAGGGCGCGCTTGCGCACAACGTTGATCGTACCGCCGGGTTCACCCGCGCCCTGGTACAGGCCCGAAGGACCGCGCAGCACTTCGATGCGGTCGTACATCGCCAGGTCGAAACTGGTGGCCATGTCGCCCTGGCCGGTGGGTTGCGAGACGCCGTCGACCTGCACCTGATCGACGAGGAAGCCGCGCATGTAGATGTCGTTGAGGCTGGAGCCGGAGTTGTAGGTCTTGATGGTCACGCCGGTGACCTGACGCAGGGCGTCCTGCAGGCTGTTCAGGTTCTGGTCGTCCATGCGTTGGCGCGTGACGACGGACACCGACTGCGGGATGTCCTTGACCTTGATGTTGCCTTTGCCGATGGTCACTTCATCGCTGGTATAGGAGTGCGTGCCTTCAGTGGTCGGCCCCAGCGCCAGGCCGGTGATGGACGTCGCAACCAGCTGCAACGCACTGGAGTCACCGGCCGCAGGCACCAGCGACACGGTGTTGCCATTCAACTGAAAATTGATGCCGCTCCCCAGCAGCAAGGTTTTCAGTGCCTGTTCCGGTTCCATGTTGCCGGACACCGCCGTGGACTTGATGCTGTTGACCATGTCCTGACTGTAGAGAATCTGCAGGTTGGTCTGCTGGCCCAGTTGGCGCAATGCACTGGCCAGCGATTGAGCCGGCACATTGACGCTGACCGGGGCTGCCTCGACCTGGGATGTGCCCAGCAGCAACAGGGTCAACAGCGCGCCCGGCACGACCGTTCGGAATTTCTTTTGCCGTTCGATGGCTAATGCCAAGGGTGCGCGGGACAGAGTAAGGCTTTGCATTGCTCTAATCGCTCCAGAATGGTGTGTGCAGCGTTTTAGTTAATGATAATTATTATTAGACGGACCACTTTGGCTAAACCGGAAAACAAACTTCAAAAAAACAATGATTTGCGTGCGACAACCACCGTCAGGCGGTCGCGCGCTCGGTGACGACCCGGCCCGATTCCATGCGCACCAGTTGATCGGCCATGTCGAAATAGCGGTCGTCGTGGGAGATGACGATGATGGTTTTGCCGCAGCCGTTTTCGCCGACGATGAAAATGATGTCGCCTTGCTCGATGTTCAGGTTTACCGGGCCCAGGCGAAACGCATCACTGCCCGGTGCGGCCGGGAAGGTGTAGCTGACGTTGTCCAGTTGCAGATGGTTGACCACGGTCGGCCGGGTACCGTTGTCGTTGAGCAGCAGGTGCGGCTCGGGCGAGGAAAACTGGCTGGACAGCTCCGCGATCGAAGGTGTTGATCGAGCGCACTTGGGTGTTACAGATGAAATCGGCGGTGCCCTGGATGCCGGTGCCGATGGCAATCGCCAGCACCATCATCAGCCGGTGGCTGCGGTAGCGCTCGATCTGTTCGATGGGCGCCGAGAGTACTTTTTCCCCCAGCGCTTTGCGCAGTTTGGCAATGACGTGCCGCCGCCTTCGCGAGCAAGCTCGCTCCTACAGGGCCCGTGGCTAATTAGCGGGCAAGTCGAAGCAGTACTTTAAATCTATATGAGAATTACTATAAATTACGCGACTCAAATTGCCACTATCGTGCCGCTGCGTGATTCAGCGGTCGCCGGAACGGCTCAAGGACAGAAACCGCACCCCATGCGGACGGGAGTCATGTTGGAAAACTACTATCGCGAGCTGGTGTGTTTCCTGAACGCCAGGCTGGGCAACCGCCAGGTGGCCGAAGATGTGGTGCATGACGCTTACCTGCGCGTGCTGGAACGCACCAGCGAAGCGCCGATCGAGCAGCCCCGGGCGTTTCTTTATCGCACTGCATTGAATCTGGTCATCGATGACCATCGACGCAACGCCTTGCGTCGCGCCGAGCCGCTGGACGTACTCGACAGCGAAGAACGCTACTTCACGCCTTCGCCGCACAAGGTCCTCGATCACGGCCAGCGCCTGGACATGCTCCAGCGGGCCTTGGCGGAGCTGCCACGGTTGTGCCGCGAGAGCTTCCTGTTGCGCAAGATCGAGGGCCTGTCCCATCCGCAAATCGCCGAGCAACTGGGTATTTCCCGTGCGCTGGTCGAAAAGAACATCGTCAATGCCATGAAGCATTGCCGTGTGCGGATGCGCCAGTGGGACGCCCAGTGATTCTGCGCGGCTCGGCACTCAAGCCGGTCGACGACAGCCCCTTCGTCAACGCAGTGTTCTCGCCGGAGTTCACCGACCTGGTGCTCCAGCAACCCGACAGCGAGCGCGAACGACTGGTGAACGAGTACCACAACACCTATTACTCGGTGGTGATGGATTTGTTGTTGGCGACGGCGAGCTGAGATTTGCTGCGTCTGTAAGGCCGCCTTCGCGAGCAAGCCCGCTCCCACAGTAGTCCAGTGAACACAGGTCCATTGTGGGAGCGAGCCTGCTCGCGATGGGGCGATTGAAATCACCCAATACACTCAATCCTGAACCCTTCCTGAAGATCCCCGAGATTGCCCCTGCAAGCTTTTGTAACGGGTTTACTCGCCAAACATCGGGGCGTAAGCTTCGCGCGTTTTCATCCATTACGGAGACCCACAGTGGGTACTTGTTCGAGTGACAGTTGTCGGCCGGTCTCGGTAACCGGCATTTTCTCGGCAAGATAACGCGCAGTCTCCTGTGCCGTTGTCTCGCCGAAAAGCGAGCAGCGGCATCCTGATCATGGCCAGTCCGGGCCATGTCCCGACGTCCCTCTCATCGACGCTGAACAGTGCGTGGTTTCGACTTTTTGTCGTGGCCGCCGCTCTATCGACACGCCTGTCATTCGTGACCGGCGCGCCAGGCCTTGCTTTGCCGGTTGTTCCGGCGGCAGCGGCGTGGACCTGCCTGCTCGACGGTTTCCCGGCTGACCAAAGGGGCACCAGCCATGAAACTTACCCTCAAGGAATTCTTCGCAGGCTTCCTGCGTAACCGCCACATCGCCCGGCACTTCCGTCGCCTGGCGTTGCTGGAAACCTTCACCGACACCACGGTCAGCCGTGAAGTCCCGCCCACCCTGGCGCAAACCCTGGTGGCCGCTGCCGGCAGCGACACCGGTCAATTGCTCAACACCCTGGGCAGTCACACCGACGGCTTGAGCGAACTCGAAGCCGATGCCCTGCGCGAGCAATTCGGCCTCAATGAAGTCGAGCACGAACAGCCGCTGCCGTGGTGGACGCACCTGTGGCACTGCTACAAGAATCCGTTCAACCTGCTGCTGACGTTGCTGGCGGTCATCTCCTGGCTGACCGAAGACATGAAAGCCGCCATCGTGATTTTCTCCATGGTGGTGCTCTCGACCTTGCTGCGCTTTTGGCAGGAAACCAAATCCAACCAGGCCGCCGATGCCCTCAAGGCCATGGTCAGCAACACCGCCACAGTGATGCGCCGGGATCTTGAGGACCGCGGCACGCAGCGTATCGAATTGCCGATCAGGCAACTGGTGCCGGGCGATCTGATCGTGCTGTCGGCCGGTGACATGATTCCCGCCGATTGCCGGGTGCTCAGCGCCAAGGACCTGTTCGTCAGCCAAGCGGCGATGACCGGCGAATCGATGCCGGTGGAAAAGTTTCCCCGCCAGCAGGACCGCGACACGCTCAATCCGCTGGACCTGGACAACATCCTGTTCATGGGCACCAACGTGGTGTCCGGCACGGCCATGGCGGTGATTCTCACTACCGGCAACAGCACCTATTTCGGCGCCCTGGCCCAGCGGGTCGGCGCCACTGATCGGGCGCCGACTTCGTTCCAGACCGGGGTCAACAAAGTCAGCTGGCTGCTGATCCGCTTCATGTTCGTGATGGCGCCGCTGGTGTTGTTCATCAACGGTTTCACCAAGGGCGACTGGACCGAAGCGCTGCTGTTCGCGCTGTCGATTGCCGTGGGCCTGACCCCGGAAATGCTGCCGATGATCGTCACCTCGACCCTGGCCAAGGGCGCGGTGTTCCTGTCACGCAAGAAAGTCATCGTCAAACGCCTCGACGCCATCCAGAACTTCGGCGCCATGGACGTGCTGTGCACCGACAAGACCGGCACCCTGACCCAGGACAAGATCTTCCTGGCACGTAATGTCGACGTCTGGGGCAACGACTCGGATGACGTGCTGGAAATGGCCTACCTCAACAGCTACTACCAGACCGGCCTGAAAAACCTGCTGGATGTGGCGGTGCTCGAACACGTCGAGATCCATCGTGAGTTGAAAGTCGGCACAGCGTTTCGCAAGGTCGACGAAATCCCGTTCGACTTCACCCGCCGGCGCATGTCGGTGGTGGTCGCCGAGCGCGATCAACCGCACCTGCTGATCTGCAAGGGCGCGGTGGAAGAAGTGCTGGCGGTCTGCTCGCGGGTGCGTCACGGCGAATTCGATGAAGCCTTGACCGAAGAACTGCTGGCGAGAATCCGTCAGGTCACGGGCGCATTCAACGCAGAGGGCCTGCGGGTGGTGGCGGTCGCGGCACGGCCGATGGTCGAAGGGCGCGACACCTACAGCCTGGCCGATGAACAGGCACTGACGCTGATCGGCTACGTGGCGTTCCTCGATCCGCCGAAAGAAAGCACTGCGCCAGCCATCAAGGCGTTGGCGGCCCACGGTGTGGCGGTGAAAGTGCTGACCGGCGACAACGAACTGGTGACGGCGAAGATCTGCCGCGAAGTCGGCCTGGAACAGCAAGGCCTGCTGATGGGCAACGACATCGAACGCATGACGGATGCAGAGTTGGCGAAAGCCGTGGAGACCACCAACGTCTTCGCCAAACTGACGCCATCGCACAAGGAACGTATCGTCCGTCTGCTCAAGGGCAACGGCCATGTGGTCGGTTTCATGGGCGACGGCATCAACGACGCCCCGGCCCTGCGCACCGCCGACATCGGTATTTCGGTGGACAGCGCCGTGGACATCGCCAAGGAAGCGGCCGACATCATCCTGCTGGAAAAGAGCCTGATGGTGCTGGAGGAGGGCGTGCTGGAAGGGCGCCGGACGTTCGCCAACATGCTCAAGTACATCAAGATGACCGCCAGTTCGAACTTCGGCAACGTGTTCTCGGTGCTGGTGGCCAGTGCGTTCATCCCGTTCCTGCCGATGCTGCCGATGCACCTGCTGGTGCAGAACCTGCTCTACGACATTTCGCAGATCGCCATCCCGTTCGATAACGTCGATGACGAAATGCTCAAGCAACCGCAGCGCTGGCAGCCGGCGGATGTCGGGCGCTTCATGCTGTTTTTCGGGCCGATCAGTTCGATCTTCGACATCAGCACGTTCGCCTTGATGTGGTACGTGTTCGATGCCAACACCCCGGATCACCAGACCCTGTTCCAGTCCGGCTGGTTCGTGGTCGGGCTGCTGACCCAGACACTGATCGTGCACATGATCCGCACGCCGAAGATCCCGTTCCTGCAAAGCCGCGCGGCCATGCCGTTGCTGGTGATGACCGGACTGATCATGGCCGTGGGGATTTTCCTGCCGATGGGACCGCTGGCCCATTACTTCAAATTGCAGGCGTTGCCGTCGCTGTACTTCGTGTTCCTGCCGGTGATCCTGCTGGCGTACATGGCGCTGACCCAGGCGGTGAAGGGGTTCTACATTCGCCGGTTTGGCTGGCAGTAATGCTGCCAATTGTAGGAGCGAGCTTGCTCGCGAAGACGGCGGCACATTCGATATCGATGTGACTGACCCGCCGCTTTCGCGAGCAAGCTCGCTCCTACAGGGATCGTGTGTTTTTCCAGGAGTTTCATATGCAAGCCATCAACAACCTCAACCTGGCCTCCCTGCTCGACACCCTGGTCAGCCTCAGCGCGGCCTTCATCCTCGGTGGCCTGATCGGTTTCGAGCGTCAGTACCGGCAACGCACCGCCGGCCTGCGCACCAACGTGCTGGTGGCGGTGGGGGCGGCGATTTTCGTCGACATGGCCAACCGGCTGGCCGGTGCCGAAGGTGCGGTGCGGGTCATAGCCTACGTGGTCTCCGGCATCGGCTTTCTCGGTGCCGGGGTGATCATGCGTGAGGAGGGCAACGTGCGCGGCCTCAATACTGCCGCCACGCTCTGGACCTCGGCGGCAGTCGGTGCCTGCGCCGGTGCCGACCTGCTGGCCGAGGCCTTGCTTGGCACCTTGTTCGTGCTCGCGGCAAACACCTTGCTGCGGCCGATCGTCAACAACATCAACCGTCAGCCGCTGGATGTGATTTCGGCGGAAGTCACCAACATCGTCTATGTCATTGCCCGGCGTACGCAGCAGAAAACCGTGCTGGCCTTGCTCGAAGCCGAGCTTGCGCGCAGCAACTATCCGGCCAGCGATGTCGATGTGCATGCCTTCGGCGCGGATGAAATTGAAATCGAAGCCACCCTGGCCACCACCTCGGTCGATGGTGATGAACTGGATGCGCTGGTGGCGCGGATTTCGACGTCGAGCCTGGTGGTGCAGGCGTTCTGGAGTCCGAGTACCACGGAGTAACGGCCAAGGTTTCCCGGGCAAGCGTCAGATTAACCGGCATTTATTTAGGAATATTCCTACATAAACCCGGGAAGGTCTTCCGTAGGCTTTGCGACCTCTTGAAACCGACATCCTTTTGGAGGTCACCTTGCCGAACAAATCCTTGCGCATCCTGATCGCCGATGCGCAGCACTTCAACCGCTTGCGGATCGAGCGACTGTTCAACCAGCTCGGCTATTTTCGGGTGGCTCCGGTGCAGAGCCTCGACGAGCTCCTTGCACTGGTGGAGTACGGTTGCGAGCCTCTGGACCTGGTGCTGGTCAATGGGGCGATGGCAATTGGAGCGCTGGACCTGTTCAGTTTCCTTGCCGACAACCCGCAGGTTCATCACGCGTTTATCTTCAATGAACGGCAGGCGCCGTTGTCGCCAGTCGCGGGCAAAGTCCGGTTGAGCCAGGCCGCTCTGCCGGACCTGGCGTCCATTACGCAGTTGATGAGCGCTGTCGATCGTCGGCTACCATTCGTCGGAACTGTCATTTCTGTCAGGTAGTACTTTCCAGCCTTCCATGCAAAAGTCTATGCGCAGCGTTGTGCCCAATCGCTGCAGTGCCTGGAGGGCATTTTTTGCCCGATCGTGTTGTTTTGCACGGGAGTTGTCATGAAGTCAGCACTGATTGTGGAAGATCATCCGGTGGTTCGATCCATGATCAAACTCGTACTCAAGGGTGAAGGATTCAAGAGTATTTACGAGGCCTCCCGTGGCGATGAGGTCCTGGCATTGATCCGCGAGCATCAACCGGATGTCGTGCTGCTTGATCTGGGTCTCCCGGGTGTGGCGGGGCTTGAGGTGATGGACCGTATCAAGGCCGAAAACACGCGATGTCGCGTGGTGGTGTTCACCTCGCTGGAGGCCCAGTTCTATCAGGACCGCTGCATGCGGGCCGGGGCTGTTGCCTATGTTTCCAAGAGCAAGGACCTGGATGACTTGAAGGCGGCGGTGAATTGCGTGATGGCCGGCTATACCTATTTCGCCCAGCTCCCCTCGAGTTCCGTGTCGATGGGGGAGTTGCAACGCAGTGAAAAGCAGTTGATCGACAAGCTCTCCAACCGTGAGTTGACCATTCTGCAGTACCTGGCCCGGGGTTCGAAAAACCTGGAAATCGCCGAAATCATGCACCTGAGCTACAAGACCGTCAGTACCTACAAGACCCGTCTCACCCTCAAGCTCAACGTGAGCTCGTCGGTGCACTTGAGGGATTTCGCCCTGCGCAATCAATTGATCTGAATGAACGCTCTCCGACGACTGGCAGGCGGGGTGCTGATTGGCCTTCTACTCTGGGCATCGACGGTCTGTGCACAACAGTCGTTGACCCTGTTGGGACGCTCGAGTGCCGAAGGCCTGAGCGTCAGGTGGTCGGAAACCGAGTTGCGCTGGTTGCAGCAAAAGGGCCGATTGGTACTGGCTGTCTCGGCTCCCGACTATCCCCCCTTCGAGTTCAACACGGCAGGCAAGGTGTTCGAAGGCGTAACAGCCGATTACGCCGGATTGCTGGAACAATTGTTGAATGTCGTCATCGAGGTTCAACGTTATCCGTCGCGGGCCGACGCGGTGCAGGCCATCAAGGACGGGCAGGCCGACCTGCTGGGAACGGCCAACCGATTCGAAGCCGAAGATCCGCAGCTACAGATGTCCAGCGCCTACGCGGTGGATCAACCGGTGCTGGTCACCCGCACCGATTTCCCTCCGGTGCTCGACCCGACGCTGGCCGGCAAGCGACTGGTGATGCTGTATCACTACTTGCCCGAATACAGCGTGCAACAGTTCTATTCCAAAGCGCAGGTCCAGCTGTTTCCCTCGACACTGGCGGCGATGGGCGCCGTGGCGTTCGGCCAGGCTGATGTCTACCTCGGTGATGCGATCAATGCCCATTATCTGATCAGCAGGAATTACCTGAACAACGTGCACCTGACGGACTTCTCGCCCATGGAGTCCGGGCGTTTTGCCTTTGCGATAGCCCGCGACAACGTTGCGCTATTGCGCATCGTCAACAAGGCGCTGGCGGCCATCACCACCAATGAACAAATGAACATCCTGCGCCGTTGGGGGGCCAACGGGGTGCATATCCCGGGCACTCAGTCTTTGCAATTGAGCGTGGCCGAACAGCACTGGCTCGAACGCCACCCGCGGGTGAAGGTCGCGATCAACGAAAATATCCCGCCGATTTCATTTGTCGACAGCGAAGGCCAGTTTCGCGGTATCGGCGTCGATGTGCTGGCGAAAATCACTTTGCGCACCGGGTTGCAATTTGATATCCAGGGCATGAAGTCGGTGGCCGAGATGATGACGGGCATCACGAGCGGCCAGATCGATGTGTTGGCCGGTATCGGCCTCAGTTCCCAGCGTGAAGATGAATTGCGGTTCACCCGGTCGTTTCTGAGCAGCCCGTCGGTGCTGGTGACCCGCGTGGACGCGGACAGCCCCAGGACGCTGGATGACATGGCGGGGAGAACCCTGGCGCTGACCCAGGGCAACATTGCCGGCGAGTACATTCGCCAGCAATACCCGCTGATCGAGCTGGTGGATGCGCCACTGTCGACGGACGCCATGGAGATGGTCGCCCAGGGCAAGGCCCATGGCGGTATCAACTCGTTGATCAGCGCCCGTTACCTGATTTCCCGGCAGTATCGCGATCGCCTGCAAGTGACCAGCACCGTGGGCACCGACCCCGCCCGAAGCACCCTGGCAACCAATCGCGAGGCCACCGAACTGCATTCGATTCTGGACAAGGCATTACTGAGTATTCCCCCCGAAGAAATTGACGAGCTGACTCAACCCTGGCGCTATGACTCGATGGTCGAGCAGAGTTACTGGCTGCGACACCGACAAGCGATCGTGCAGGCGTTTGCGGCGGCGGGTGTCATGCTGTTGCTCGCGTTGGCCGGGATCGTCTGGCAGCGGCGGCAGATTCGTCAGCGCCAGCAATTGCTTGGGCAATTGCAGGAAGCCAAGGACGCGGCGGACGACGCCAACCGGGCCAAGACCACGTTCCTGGCCACCATGAGCCATGAAATCCGCACGCCGATGAACGCCTTGATCGGCATGCTCGAACTGGCACTGAAACGGGCCGATGAAGGGGTGACCGACCGCGCCGCCATCGAGGTGGCGTCCAACGCCGGGCAGCAGTTGCTGGATTTGATCGGCGACATTCTGGATGTCGCGCGGATCGAATCCGGGCATTTGTCGTTGGCGCCGGAGCGGGTCAATCTGCACGCGCTGGTGACGTCGGTCTGCCGGGTTTTCGAAGGGCTGGCGATGCAAAAGAATCTGCGGTGGCGGGTCGATCTCGACGCGCGCAGTGACTGTGACGTGATGCTCGATCCCACGCGCTTCAAACAGGTGCTGTCCAATCTGCTGAGCAATGCGATCAAGTTCACCCGAGAAGGTGAGGTGAGCCTGATACTGCGGGTTCGGCCTCAAGCCCCGGCGCACCTCGCCGTCAGCGTACAGATCGAAGACAGCGGCATCGGTATCAGCGCTTTCGACCAGCAACGCCTGTTCAGCCCGTTCGTGCAGGCGGGTAACAGTCAGCAGACAGCCCGGCAAGGTTCCGGCCTGGGCCTGGTGATCAGTCGTACCCTGTGCGAAACGATGGGCGGCCAGTTGCAACTCGACAGTGAGCCGGGGCGCGGGACGCGAGTAGACATCAGCCTGGTGTTGCCCACCCTGCAAGCGTTGCCTGCGGCGGGAATGCCTCGGGATTCGGTGCAGCTCACGACCCGGGCGTTGTCGATTCTGGTGGTCGACGATTATCCGGCCAATCGCCTGTTGCTCTCGCGGCAGCTGAGCTATCTGGGCCACCGTGTGGTGCTGGCGGAGGACGGGGCGCAGGGGCTTGAACAATGGCGTGGGCAGGGGTTCGATCTGGTCATTACCGACTGCAATATGCCGGTGCTCAGTGGCTATGAATTGGCGGGCGCGATACGTAAGCAAGAGCGGCTGCAGGGGCTGTCGTCGACGCTGATTCTGGGCTTTACCGCCAATGCGCAGGCCGAGGAGAAGGCCCGGTGTCAGGCGGCGGGCATGGACGATTGCCTGTTCAAACCCATTCGCCTGGTGGATTTGCAGGCGTGGCTGGCCCAGCGGTTTCCCGGCGCACCCCCAGCGGCAATCGACGACCCTGGTTTCCCCGAGTTCGATTTGAGCGGGCTGGAACGCTATGCGGATTCGGACCCTGAGCTGATCGAGCAACTGATGCACGATCTGGCGCAGACCAATCGCGAGGACCGCGTGCATTTGCTGGCGTTGCACGCCGGCGGCAATCGCCCGGGTTTGCAGACGCTGGCACACCGGGTCAAGGGCGGGGCGCTGATGGTGCGAGCGCTTGCCCTGGTCGAGTGTTGCGAACAACTGGAGCAGGCGTGCAATGACGGCCATGCGGCGCTGATCGACGCCGCCGTCGACCAGTTGCAGCAAGCCATGACCCGCCTTGAGCAAAGTATCGGGCAGGATTGAGGCTCAATCCCAGTTCGGTGCGAGGCCTTTTGGGCTGGTCAGCCGGTGGCCGCGATCCAGTGTCGCAATCAAGGCCATGTCGGCCTCGCTCAAGGTCAGTTCGCGAGCCTTCAAGTTGCTTTCGAGGTTGGCCCGGCGAGTGGAAGACGGGATCACGGCGTAACCCGATTGCATGGCCCAGGCCAGGGTGACCTGAGCCGGCGTCGCTTGCAGGCGTTCGGCGATCTGCTGGATGAGCGGGTCCTTGAGGACTTCACCGTAAGCCAGGGTCATGTATGACGTGATGCCGATACCCTGGCTCTGCGCGAACGCGACGACGTTGCGGTTTTGCAGGTACGGGTGCAGTTCGATCTGCTGGGTGGCGATGTGCTCTGCACCGATGGCCGCAATTGCTTGCTGCATCAGGTCGATGGTGAAGTTGGACACGCCAATCTGCCGGGTCAGGCCCAGGCGCCTGGCTTCGAGCAGGGCGCCCATGAATTCTGCGACAGGCACCTGATCGTCCGGCGACGGCCAGTGGATCAGGGTCAGGTCCAGGTAATCGGTCTGCAGTTTGCGCAGACTCTCCTTCAGGCTGTCGATCAGACGATCACCGGCCAGGTTGGCGACCCAGATCTTGCTGGTGATGAACAGTTCTTCCCGGGCGATGCCGCTGGCGGCGATAGCCTCGCCGACTTCGGCTTCGTTCTCGTAGATTTGTGCGGTATCGATCACCCGGTAGCCGAGCGCCAGGGCGGTGTTCACCGAATCGATGACCACCTGGTCTTGCAAGCGAAACGTACCCAGACCGAAGGCGGGAATAGACATTGATGACTCCAGAGGTTGCAGTGGGAATGGGCGGCAGTATCCGCGCCTGCATCCGTGAGAAAAACCGCTGGATCGGCAAAGCAATGTTTACCGAAAGTCATGAATCCGTGGCAGTCCGGTTTGGTGTCGGTATCTGATCCGACGCCTTCGCTGGCAAGCCAGCTCCTACAAGGTTTGCGCAAGCCCTGTAGGAGTTGGCTTGCCAGCGAAGGCCGTGACTCGGTCCGAAGCCTTGCCCCCCATCAACTTGCCGCTTGCAGCTAAAAGCTTGTAGCTGCCCTCAAGCAATATCACTGCGACTGAATTCCTCCCCGAGAAAATCGATCAACGTGCGCACCGAAGGCAGCAAGCCCCGGCGCGAGGGGAAGATCGCATGGATCACACCGCTTTTCGGTGCCCAGCCCGGCACCAGTTCCACCAGTTGCCCGGCAGCGATTTCATCGCGCACCACCACGCTGGGCAGGTGCACGATGCCGATCCCGGCGACCGCTGCATGGCGCAAGGCCAACAGGTCATCGGTGACCATTCGCGGTGTATGCCGGATCATCGCGGTGCTGCCATCGGCACCGAACAGTTCCCACTGATATTCGCGCTGCGCCGCGCCCCAGTGCAGGCTCGGCAAGCCGCTGAGGTCGGCCGGGGAGGCCGGTGTCGACAGGCGCGATAAATAGACCGGGCTGCCAACCACGCTCTGGGTGCTGTTGCCCAGCACCTTCATCACCATGTCGGTGTTTTCCAGCGGAGGGAAGCGCACCCGCAGGGCAATGTCGAAGCCTTCGTGAATCAGATCGACCCGGCGGTTGGTGCTCTCGATGAACAACTCCACCAACGGGTATTTGAGCATGTAGCGGGTCAGCATCGGCCCGACCCAGGAATTGAGCAGCGCCGTCGGGCAGCTGACACGTACCAGGCCCTGGGGCTCGGAGCGGTTGCGCTCGATCAGTTCGGCGGCGCTTTCTGCCTCCACGCGCATGGCCAGGCAGCGCTGGTAGTAGGCCTGGCCGATTTCCGTCAACGAGCAATGCCGGCTGGTGCGGTGCAGCAGGCGCACGCCGAGGCGCTCTTCAAGTTCGGCAATGCGTCGGCTGAGCTTGGACTTGGGCATGTCCAGTGCCCGGCCCGCCGCTGCGAAACCGTGATGCTCCACCACCTGGGTGAAGTAGTAGAGGGTGTTGAGGTCTTCCACCATCGTTCTCCAAATAGAACGCTAAAGCTGATTTTTGCAGTCTAGCGCAGCAAAGGTCACGGTTTTAAGCTTTGTCCATGGCTTCACCCACCTCATAAGGAGACACCATGAAAAACATCATCGGTATCTACACCAGTCCACGAACCCATTGGGTTGGCGACGGTTTTCCGGTTCGCACGCTGTTTTCCTACGACAACCTGGGCAAGCACATCAGCCCGTTCCTGATGCTGGATCACGCCGGCCCCGCTGAATTCACCCCGACCACCGAACGACGTGGCGTTGGTCAGCATCCTCATCGTGGCTTCGAAACCGTGACTATCGTTTACAAGGGCGAACTGGAGCACCGGGACTCCACCGGCAGCGGCGGCAAGATCGGCCCCGGCGATGTGCAATGGATGACCGCGGCCTCGGGGATCCTGCATGAAGAGTTTCACTCCCAGGGTTTCGCCAAGAGCGGTGGCACCTTGGAGATGGTGCAGCTGTGGGTCAACCTGCCGGCCAGGGACAAGATGGCCGACCCCGGCTACCAGACGATTCTCGACCGTGACATTCCGGCCATCTCCTTGCAGGACAACGCCGGCAGCCTGCGCCTGATCGCCGGTGAGTTCGACGGCCACAAGGGCGCGGCGCGCACCTTCACCCCGGTCGACGTGTGGGACATTCGTTTGAATGCCGGCAAGTTGCTCACCCTTGATCTGCATGAAGGGCGCAACACCGCGTTGGTGGTTCTGCGCGGCACGGTTCAGGTCAATGGCCTGGAGTCGGTGCGCCAGGGGCAACTGGCCCTGTTCGATCGCAAGGGCGATCAAATGACCCTCGAAGCCAGCGAAGACGCGGTGGTGTTGTTGCTCAGCGGCGAGCCGATCGACGAGCCGATTGTTGGCCACGGGCCGTTCGTGATGAACACCGAGCAGGAAATCCACCAGGCCTTCGCCGACTTCCAGTCCGGTCGCTTCGGCCGGATGCACGCTTAACCCGTTTCGTTTCAAACACCCGTTCTACACAGGATGCGTAGGCCGGTCCGAGGCCAGGGATGGCTATTGCCTGAAAGAAAGAGGAAACGCACATGAGTACCGTCAACGCGGCCAATTTCAATGGCCAGAAACCGACTATCGATCCCAACGATGCCGCCATGTTGTTGATCGACCATCAGAGCGGACTGTTCCAGATCGTCAAGGACATGGACGTGCCCCAACTGCGCGCCAATGCCATTGCCCTGGCCAAGGCAGCGACCCTGCTGAAGATGCCGGTGATCACCACCGCTTCCGTTCCCCAGGGGCCGAACGGGCCGTTGATCCCGGAAATCCACGAGGCCGCACCCCATGCGCAGTACGTGGCGCGCAAAGGTGAAATCAACGCCTGGGACAACCCGGAGTTTCACGCGGCGGTCAAAGCCACCGGCAAGAAAACCCTGGTGATCGCCGGCACCTTGACCAGCGTATGCCTGGCGTTCCCGTCCATCGCGGCGGTGCATGAAGGCTACAAGGTGTTTGCCGTGGTTGACGCCTCCGGCAACCACTCGAAACTGGCCACCGAGTTGACCGTTGCCCGTCTGGCCCAGGCCGGGGTGGTGCCGATCGACATCATGGCGACGCTATCCGAGCTGCAAGGCTCGTGGAACCGTCCGGATGCCGAGCAGTGGGCCGCTGTCTACGCCCAGGCCATGCCGCATTATCAGTTGCTGATCGAGAGTTACCTCAAGGCCCAGCAAGTGGCGAACGAACACGAGGTGCTGGACTCCCAGCGCTGACCGGTGACCCCACGCCGATTTTCATTCGGCATCGATAACATGCGAGGACTACTGCAATGAGCACTTCCTACAAGCGTCTGGACAAGGACAACGCCGCGGTTTTGATGGTTGATCATCAGGCGGGACTGCTGTCGCTGGTGCGCGACATCGATCCGGATCGTTTCAAGAACAACGTGCTGGCCCTGGCTGACCTGGCCAAGTACTTCAAGCTGCCGACCATCCTCACCACCAGTTTCGAAACCGGTCCCAACGGCCCGCTGGTGCCCGAGCTCAAGGCACTTTTTCCGGACGCGCCGTACATCGCTCGCCCGGGGCAGATCAACGCCTGGGACAACGAAGATTTCGTCAAGGCGATCAAGGCCACCGGCAAGAAACAACTGATCATCGCCGGTGTGGTGACGGAAGTGTGCGTAGCATTCCCGGCGCTTTCGGCGCTGGCCGAAGGTTTTGAGGTGTTCGTGGTCACCGACGCGTCCGGCACTTTCAATGAACTGACCCGCGAATCGGCGTGGAACCGTATGACCGCTCAGGGCGCGCAATTGATGACCTGGTTCGGCCTGGCCTGTGAACTGCACCGCGACTGGCGCAACGACATCGAAGGGTTGGGCACGCTGTTCTCCAACCATATTCCGGATTACCGCAACCTGATGACCAGCTACAGCACGCTGGCCAATAGCAAGTAATCCAGCCAACACGCCTTCCCCTGTAGGAGCGAGCTTGCTCCGGGCGGCGTTCCGACGATGACGGTAGAACAGACACTGATGTAGTGACTGTCAGACCGCTATCGTCGGAACGCCGCCCGGAGCAGGCTCGCTCTTACCTTTGTTTTTGTGGCGGTTGCACAATCCCGCCAAATCAATTGCTCCTACACTATGGCCAATCTGTGCGATCTTCGCGTTATTAGCCTTGGCTGGAGTTGCTTGATGCTGTCTTTCCTCACCGAACACCCATTGATCTGCGCCATGGTGCTGATCCTGATCGACCTCGGGTTGTGGCGTTTAATCGGTGACAACCGCAACCCTTGGAAGCTTCTGTTGCGGGTCACGATTTTCGCGCTATACAGCCTTCTGCTGTTCAATGAAGGCCTGAATCCGATGGAGCCGCCGCCCTGGGCCGACAACGTACCGTTGCACCTGGCGGCCACCGGATTGCAGATCGGCTGGTGGCTGTTTGGCGCGCGGATGCTGACGGTGCTGATCGGCGCGGTGATGATGCAACGGGTGGGGCATACCGGGCGCTTGCTCCAGGATTTGCTCGGTGCGGTGATTTTCCTGATCGCGATCATTGCCGCCCTGGCCTATGTACTCGATCTGCCGGTCAAGGGCGTGCTGGCGACGTCCGGTGCGTTGGCGATCATTGTCGGCCTGGCCTTGCAAAGTACCCTCAGTGACGTGTTTTCCGGGATCGTCCTGAACACCACCAAACCCTATCAACTGGATGACTACATCTCCATAGACGGCATGGAGGGCCGGGTCACCGACATCGACTGGCGGGCCACGCGCCTGCAAACCGCCCAAGGCAGCCTGGCGGTGATTCCCAACTCATTGGCAGCCAAGGCCAAGATCATCAACTTCAGCCGCCCGAGCGATATGTTTGGCGTTTCCATCACCCTTCAAGTGAGCCCCCATGCACGGCCGAACACGGTGATTGATGCCCTTGAACGCGCCATGCAAGGTTGCCGTTTTCTGCTGGACACACCGGCCCCGAGCGTCTCGCTGAAAAGCTCCAGCAGCACCGGAGTGGAATACGAAATCAATGGGTTTGTCGCGTCGATGAGCGAGAAACGCACGGTGCGCAATCAGCTGTTCGACCTGGCGTACCGACACTTGCAGGCGTCCGGGGTCAACCTGTTGTCGAGCGTCGAACCCACGCTGGCGGGCAACCTGTCGCGGCCCCGGGCACTGCTCGACAGTTCGCCGATTTTCTCCACGTTGCGTCAGGAAGAAAAAGACACCTTCAGCCAGAACATGACCCTGCAAACCTTCCGTGCCGGCGAAACGATCCTCGACGCGGGGGAGGTCAGCGATCACTTGTTCATTATCGAGTCCGGTGTCGTCAGCGTGACGCTGCCCCGTCATGGCTCGCCGTTCGAATCAGGCCGCATGGGGCCCGGAGAGGTGATCGGCGAGGCCGGTATCCTGGACGACAGTTCGGTGCCTGCGCAGTTTACCGCCAAGACCTTTTGTGGCTTGTACCGCATCGAAAAGGAATACCTCAAGCCATGCCTGGATGCCCGTCAGGACATCAACGATGCGATGAAAACCTTGCTCGACTACCGCTTGCTCAAAGCGAAAACCCTGACTCAGGACCTGCCGGTGACAGTGGAGAAGAAGGGCTTTCTGCGGTGGTTGCGCAGTCGGGTATGACCAGCGGCCAACAAGACACCGCAAGTGGCCTCCTCGACTTCTGGAATATTGGCTATTTGTGCAAACGGGGCAGGGGGCTAAGGTAGTCACACCCCCACTTGCCCTGGAGCACACGATGCAACCGCGTACCGATTTCTACACCGCGTCCCCTGATGCCCTCAAAGCGATGATCGCTCTGGAAACGGCGGTTTCGAAGCTGCCGCTGGAAAAAAACCTGGTTGAACTGGTCAAGCTGCGGGCTTCGCAGATCAATGGCTGCGCATTTTGCATCGATATGCACACCGCCGATGCTATCAAGGGCGGCGAAACCCCGCGTCGCCTGTTCGCCGTAACGGCGTGGCGCGAGGCACCGTTCTTCAGCGATCGCGAACGTGCCGCGCTGCTTTGGACCGAATCCCTGACCCAACTGAGCCTGACCCACGCGCCAGATGAAGACTACGAAGTGGTCAGCGCTCAGTTCACGCCCAAGGAAATGGTCGATCTGACCGTGGCGATCAGCACCATCAACAGCTGGAACCGTTTGGCCGTCGGTTTCCGCAAAACTCCTCAGGCCTGATGTCGAAAAGGGAGCCGAGGCTCAATGCGCATCGGCGCTCGGCGCGGCCGGTGGTTGCACCTTGCGCATCAAGGGCACCATCGCCGTGGCGATGACGAAGCACACCCCGATCATCAGAAACGCGTCGCCATAGGTTTGCGTCTGGGCTTCGCGGTAGGTCAGCAACCATAGTTGATGCAGGCTTGCGGTGACTCCGGCGTCACCGCTCTGGCCGAGGGCGGCGAAGTTGTTGCCGACCTGGGACAGCCATTGGTTGAGCGCCTCGTTGGTGCTGTTGAGGTGCTCCGTCAGCCGGGTGAAATGCAGGTTGGTGCGGTCATTGAGAATGGTCGCACACGCGGCGATGCCGATAGCCCCACCCAGGTTGCGCATCAGGTTGAACAACCCCGACGCATGCTTGAGCCGTGCCGGCGCCAGGCCGCCGAGGGTCAAGGTCACCGTTGGCGGCACCGCCAGTTGCTGGGCAATTCCGCGCAAGGCTTGTGGCAGCATCAATTCTTTGGCCCCCCAGTCATGGGTGATCGGGCTGAAATCCCACATCGATAATGCGAACAGCCCAAGGCCGGTCATCATGATCCAGCGCAGGTCGATGCGATTGGCCAGAAAGGCGTACAGCGGAATCGCCATGATCTGGAACACCCCGGTGGAGAAAACCGCCAGACCAATGTCCAGCGCTCCGTAGCCCCGCACCCGGCCGAGAAACAGCGGCGTCAGGTAAATGGTGGCGAACAGGCCGATGCCGGTGACGAACGAGAAGAAACAGCCAAGGGCGAAGTTGCGATCCTTCAAGGCGCGCAAATCGACAATCGGATTGGCCACATGCAAGGTCCGGCCGATGAATGCCAGGCCGGCCAGGCCGCTGATCCACGCGGTGGTCAGGATCGTGCGGTCGCTGAACCAGTTCCAGCGCGGGCCTTCTTCCAGGGTGTATTCCAGGCAGCCGAGGAACAGCGCCAGAAACACCATGCTCAAGTAATCCGCGCCTTTGAGCAGCGACAGTTCCGGCTGGTCGATTTTCACCAGCATCGGCACGGCCACGGCGACAAAGATACCGGGGACCAGGTTGATGTAGAACAGCCAGTGCCAGGACGATATGTCGGTGATCCAGCCACCGATCACCGGCCCCAGGGTCGGTGCCAATGAGGCCACTGCGCCGATGGTCGCGGCGGCGATCACCCGTTGCTTGCCGGTGAAGAACACGAACGCGGTGGTGAACACCAGCGGGATCATCGAGCCGCCCAGAAACCCTTGCAGGGCACGGAAGGCGATCATGCTCTGGATGTTCCAGGCCGCGCCGCACAGCAGGCTGGTCAGGGTGAAGCCCACGGCCGACGCGCAAAACAGCCAGCGCGTGGAAAACACCCGCGACAGCCAGCCCGACAGCGGGATCACGATGATTTCGGCGATCAGGTAACTGGTTTGCACCCACGCGGTTTCGTCGGTGCCGGCGGAGAGCCCGCCGCCGATGTCACGCAACGAAGCCGAGACAATCTGGATATCCAGCAGCGCAATGAACATACCGATGCACATGCTGGCAAAGGCGAAGACCTTGGTCGCCGTCGCCATGTTCGCGGCATTGAACGGTTGCGCCGGGGCGGCGAGGGCGCGGCTCATGGCGCGCGGGCCACGGCTGGCGCTTCAGGCTCCTTGCGCGTGTCCACTTCAGCGGTGACCGACAACCCCGGGCGCAGGTGGCCGAGTACGCTGTCGGCCGGATCGAGGTGAATCCGCACCGGTACCCGCTGCACGATCTTGGTGAAGTTGCCGGTGGCGTTTTCCGGTGGCAACACACTGAATTGCGAACCGCTGGCCGGGGCCAGGCTGTCCAGGTAACCGTGGAACTCCTGACCCGACAGCACATCGGCATGGATCACCACCCGTTGCCCCGGCACCATGTGCGCCAGTTGGTCTTCCTTGAAGTTGGCATCGACCCACAATCCGCTGGACGGCACCACCGAGAGCAATTGCGAGCCGGCCTGGGCATAGGCGCCGACCCGTGCCCGGCGATTGCCGATCACTCCATCGACCGGCGCCTTCAGTTCGGTGTAGCCGACATTCAATTGCGCCAGGTCGCGCTCGGCCCTGGCCTGGATCAAGGCGGCGCGGGCCTGTTGTTTCTGGGTGTCGATCACATTCAACTGGCGCTGCGCGGCCAGCAGTTCAGCCTGGGCGCGGTTGCTTTGGGCCTGGGCCGTCTTGAACGTGGCGTTGGCCCGCTGGGCGCTTTCCACCGAGACGGCGTTGGTGGTCACCAGTTTTTTGTAGCGGGCATCGTCATCCCGGGAGCGTGCGGCCTCGGCGCCGGCGGCATCGATGCCGGCGCGGGCCTGGCCGATGACGGCCTGTTGCAGTTGTTCGGTGGCGTCGAGGTTGGCCAGCAAGGCTTGCTGGGCGGCCACTGCGCCTTCGGCCTTGGCCAGGTTGGCCCGGTAGTCGCGCGAATCGAGACGGATCAGCACGTCGCCGGCCTTGACCTTCTGGTTATCGGCCACCAGCACTTCGTCGATATAACCCGCCACTTTCGGCCCGATCACCGTCACATCGCCGCCGATGTAGGCGTCGTCGGTTTCCTCGATGAAGCGGCCGGCGGTCCACCAATGCGCGCCATACACACCGGCCAGCACCAGCGCTGCGATGCCCACTGTTGGCAACAGCAGGCGTTTGAGCAGGGGAGGTTTTGCCGGTTTCACCGGGGAGTCCAGATCGGGTTCTACGGTGGACATGCTGGTCATGGAGGGATACCTGTCAGGGCGAGGTTAATTATGATGACTGTAATATGACGCATGTAATATTTCGTGGCAAATGGTTTTTGCTGCCGGTCGTCAGGTGGAATTCTGATCAGGAAGACTCATTCATGGCCGCTGTCGAGATGCCGAGGATTCTTTTGCTGTTGTAGGTAGAGTCTTAGGGTGTTGTGGCCTGCTGCATTATTCGGAAACACCCTACACGCTTATTAGAAACGTCCTATATCAACCATTGTCAGCTTCTTGAAAGCTTCCCAGCGCTCGAGCGAGGGCGGCAACGAAGCCTCCCCGCCTGCATCGATAGACTAGGGAGGTCTGCAACATGCACCCCGTATTGCCCGTTTTCTTCGACCACAGCCGCCACACACTCTGGGTCCGCGAGGTGGATGCCCCCCTCGACGTCCTGGCCTTCCACGGCGAAGAGCACCTCAGCCAGCCCTTCAGCTACTACATCGAGTTCACCTCCAGCCAGCTCGACATCGCCGCCGAACGCCTGCTCGGCCAACAAGCCAGCTTCAGCCTGCACGCGCTGCCGGAAAAGGTCTCGTCCCTGATCTTCGAACCGTCCGAGGTCAAGCCGCTGCGCACCTTGCACGGGGTGATCAGTGGCTTCAAACGCCTGTCCGCCTC
>NZ_JBFUAE010000023.1:0-72346 GCF_056406435.1 Pseudomonas sp. P1_C12
TGTTGCAGTACCACGATTCACCCTTCAGGTTTTGCGATAGCTGAACAACAGATGACGTGAACGGCCTACCGGCCTGGCGAAGATCCTGGCATAAAAATCGGCTTTAAGAAGCCGATGGGCTTTTTAGGATCGTCAGGCGCGATTCTCATCGTGGCGCTGGGGCATGCCCCAAACAGACGCCGGATAGATTTAAGCAAGCCAACCACACCACCCGTTAATCAGTATTGCAAAAATGGGGGCGACCATAGAATTTTTTATGGCGAGCACAAAACCTGTAGGATTGCGACCCGCCGATATTGCGCATTAACCCCCCGTCTTTTTCCTGTCCATACAAGCTGTTACTGTACGGTCCACAAAGCCCAAGCCGCCTGGATCGGATCCCCTATTTGAAGCGTCCCCTGCCCCTGCTCCTGATCTGCCTGGCCTTGAGCTCCACCGCAAGCGCGACGATCAGCGAAAGCCATGGTTATGCGCAGTTCGGCACGCTCAAGTACCCGGCCCGATTTACCCACTTCGACTGGGTCAACCCGCAAGCGCCCAAGGGCGGTACGTTGCGGGTCATGGCGTTTGGCACGTTCGACACGCTCAACCCGTACACCTTCAAGGGCACCAGCCCGGTCACCACGCCGAATTTCCTGCAATACGGCATCAACGAGCTCAACGAGCCGCTGATGGTCGGTACCGGGCAGTACGCGCCTTCGGGTGACGAGCCCGCGTCCAGCTATGGCCTGATCGCCCAGTCGGTGGAGTACAGCGAGGACCGCAGCTGGGTGGTGTTCAACCTGCGTCCCGAAGCACGCTTCCATGACGGCACGCCGATCACCGCCTATGACGTCGCGTTCTCCTACCGCACGCTGCTCAAGGAAGGCCATCCGCTGTACCGCACCAGCCTTCAGGAAGTGTTGCGGGTCGACATCCTCAACCCGCAGCGCATCCGCTTCGTGTTCAAGCGTGCCGGCAATCCGCTGCTGATCCTGCGCCTGGGCGAAATGCCGGTGCTGGCGCAGCACTACTGGAAAGGCCGCGACTTCAAGGCCACCACATTCGAGCCGCCGCTGGGCAGCGGACCGTATCGCATCACCTCGGTCACGCCGGGACGGCAGATCATCTTCGAACGGGTCAAGGATTACTGGGGCAAGGACCTGCCGGTCAATCGCGGCAAGTACAACTTCGACCGCATGGAGGTCGAGTTCTACCGCGACAGCGACGTGGCGTTCGAGGCGTTCAAGGCCGGTGAATTCGATATCTATATCGAGCATCAGGCGAAGAACTGGGACACTGGCTACAACTTCCCCGCCGTACGCCGCGGTGACGTGATCAAGACACAGATTCCCCACCAGATCCCGACCCAGACCCAGGGTCTGTTCATGAACAGCCGTCGCCCGGCATTCTCGGACGCCAAGGTCCGTGAAGCGCTGGGGCTGATGTTCAACTTTGAATGGACCAACCGCACGCTGTTCAGCGGCGCCTACCAACGCGCCATGAGCTACTACCCCAATAGTGAGTTCTCGGCCAGCGGTTTGCCGGTCGGGCACGAATGGCTGTTGCTCAAGTCCTATCGTGAACAGCTGCCGGCCAGGCTCTTTACCGAACCGTTCAGCCTGCCGCAGACCGACGGGCACGGCATCCCCCGGGAGACCTTGCGCAAAGCCCTTGGCCTGCTCGCCGATGCCGGCTGGAAGTTCAATGGCCAGCGCCTGCAAAACGCCGCCGGGCAGCCGTTGCGCCTGGAGTTACTGCTGGTCAACCCGAACCTGGAGCGCATCCTCCAGCCTTACCTCGAGAACCTGACCAGCATCGGCATCGACGCACGGCTGCGCACGGTCGATCGCGCACAATACAAGCAGCGCCTCGACCAGTTCGATTTCGACATGATTCTGATGACCCTCAACCAGACGCTCAGCCCGGGCCTGGAACAATGGCAGTACTTTCACTCCAGCCAGGCCGGGGTCAAGGGCAGCAAAAACTACGCCGGCATTGCCGACCCGGTAGTCGATCACTTGCTCGAGCAGTTACTGGCGGCCCAGACCCGCGATGAGCAAGTCGCCGCCGGCAAGGCCCTCGACCGCGTGCTGCTGTGGCAGCACTACATCGTGCCCAACTGGTACCTCAATTATCACCGTCTGGCGTACCGCAACCGGCTCGCCTTCGTCACCACGCCGCCCTACACCCTGGGCCTGAACGCGTGGTGGCTGAAATCTTCGGAGAAAGATCAATGAAACCCATCCGCACCCTGCTCCTGCAGGCCAGCGGCCTGTTGTTCGCCGGGCTGGCCTGCGCCGCCCCGCAACACGCCGTGACCCTGTACAACGAGCCGCCGAAATACCCGGCCGATTTCAAACACTTCGACTACGTCAATCCCGACGCGCCCAAGGGCGGAATCTTCCGTCAGGCCGGTTTCGGCGGTTTCGACAGCCTCAACCCGTTTATCAGCAAGGGTGTGCCGGCGGACGATATCGGCATGATCTACGACACCCTGGCCAAGCAAGGGCTGGACGAGCCGTTCACCGAGTACGGCCTGATCGCCCGCCTGATCGAGAAAGCCCCGGACAACGGCTGGGTGCGCTTTTACCTGCGCCCCGAAGCACGCTTCCATGATGGCCATCCGATTCGCGCCGAGGACGTGGTGTTCAGCTTCCAGATGCTGACCAAGGATGGCGCGCCGATGTACCGCGGCTACTACAACGACGTGGCCGAAGTGGTCGCCGAAGACCCGCTCACCGTATTGTTCAAGTTCAAGCACACCAACAACCGCGAACTGCCGCTGATCCTCGGCCAGTTGCCGGTGCTGCCCAAGCACTGGTGGGCCGACCGCGACTTCAACAAGGGCAACCTGGAAATCCCGCTGGGCAGCGGCCCGTACAAGGTCAGCGAAGTGAAGGCCGGACGCTCGGTGCGTTACGAGCGGGTCAAGGACTACTGGGGCAAGGACCTGCCGGTCAATCGCGGTTTCTACAACTTCGACGTGATGACCACCGATTACTACCGCGACAACACAGTGGCCCTGGAAGCGCTCAAGGCCGGGCAGTTCGACTACTGGCTGGAAATGACCGCGAAAAACTGGGCCAACGCCTACAACACTCCGGCGGTCACCGAAGGTCGACTGGTCAAGGAACAGATTCCCAACGGCAATCCGACCGGCATGCAAGGGTTCGTGTTCAACCTGCGCCGCCCGGTGTTCCAGGATGTGCGCGTGCGTCAGGCATTGTCGCTGCTGCTGGACTTCGAATGGACCAACAAGCAACTGTTCAACGGTGCCTATGCGCGTACCCGCAGTTACTTCGAGAACTCGGAAATGGCCGCCACCGGCCTGCCTGATGCCGAACAGGTGGCGATCCTCGAACCGTTCCGCGGCAAGCTTTCACCGCAAGTGATCAGCGAAGCGTTCCAGAACCCGACCACCGACGGCAGCGGCATGATCCGCGCCCAGCAACGCCAAGCCTATCAACTGCTGCAGGAGGCCGGCTGGCGCATCGTCGATGACAAAATGGTCGACGCCACTGGCAAACCGGTGGTCATCGAGTTCCTGTTGGCCCAGACCGAATTCGAACGGGTGCTGCTGCCGTTCAAGCGCAACCTGAGTGACCTCGGCATTGATCTGGTGATCCGCCGGGTCGACGTCTCGCAATACATCAACCGCGTGCGTTCCCGGGACTTCGACATGATCGTCGGCAGCTTCCCGCAATCCAATTCGCCGGGTAACGAACAACGGGAATTCTGGATGTCGGCCGCTGCAGACAAACCCGGCAGCCGCAATTCCATGGGTCTGAAAGATCCGGTTATCGACCAACTGGTCGAGCAACTGATCAACGCCGATTCGCGCAACAGCCTGGTGGCCCACGCCCGCGCGCTGGACCGCGCTCTGCAATGGGGCTATTACGTAATACCCAACTGGCACATCAAGACCTGGCGCGTGGCGTACTGGAACCACATCGGCCATCCAAAGGTCTCGCCTAAATACGACATCGGCACGGCCACCTGGTGGGTCAAGCCCGACATCAAGCCGGCGATAGAAGTCGAAACCACACTGCAGGCCGCTCCTGCGGGCACGGAGTAATCAGATGCTGGCGTACATTTTTCGGCGACTGTTGCTGATCATTCCGACCCTGTTCGGCATCCTGCTGATCAACTTCGTGATCATCCAGGCTGCCCCGGGCGGGCCGGTGGAACAGATGATCGCCAAGCTCGAAGGCTTCGAAGGCGCCACCAGCCGCATCGCCGGCGGCGGTGCCGAAGTCTCGGTGGCAGGCTCGGCCTATCGCGGCGCCCAGGGCCTGGACCCGGCGCTGATCAAGGAAATCGAACACATGTACGGCTTCGACAAATCGGCGCCGGAACGCTTGTGGATCATGGTCAAGAACTATGCGTCCCTGGATTTCGGCGACAGCTTCTTCCGCGACGCCAAGGTCATCGACCTGATCAAGGAAAAGATGCCGGTGTCGATCTCCCTCGGGCTATGGAGCACGCTGATCATGTACCTGGTGTCGATCCCGCTGGGGATCGCCAAGGCCAAGCGGCACGGCAGCCACTTCGACGTCTGGACCAGTTCGGCGATCATTGTCGGCTACGCGATCCCGGCGTTCCTGTTCGCCATCCTGTTGATCGTGGTGTTCGCCGGCGGCAGTTACCTGGACTGGTTCCCGTTGCGCGGGCTGACCTCGAACAACTTCGATGAACTGAGCATGGGCGGCAAGATCCTCGACTACTTCTGGCACCTGGCGCTGCCGGTGACTGCACTGGTGATCGGCAACTTCGCGACCATGACCCTGCTGACCAAAAACAGCTTCCTCGACGAAATCAACAAGCAGTACGTGATCACCGCCAGGGCCAAGGGCCTGACCAACCACCGCGTGCTGTACGGCCACGTGTTCCGCAACGCCATGCTGCTGGTGATCGCCGGTTTCCCCTCGGCCCTCATCGGCATCTTCTTCACCGGCTCATTGCTGGTGGAGGTGATCTTCTCCCTCGACGGCCTCGGCCTGATGAGTTTCGAAGCGGCGATCAACCGTGATTACCCGGTGGTGTTCGGCACGCTGTTCATCTTCACTTTGCTGGGGCTGGTGGTGAAACTGATCGGCGACCTCACCTACACCCTTGTCGATCCGCGCATCGACTTCGAAAGCCGGGAGCATTGAGATGAACCTGTCCCCTCTCAATCGCCGACGCTTCGAACTGTTCAAGGCCAACAAGCGTGGCTGGTGGTCGCTGTGGCTGTTCCTGATCCTGTTCGGCGCAAGCCTGGGCGCCGAGCTGATCGCCAACGACAAGCCGCTGGCGGTGCATTACGACAACAACTGGTACTTCCCGGCGCTCAAGCGTTACCCGGAAACCACCTTCGGCGGCGAATTTCCACTGGAAGCCAATTACAAGAGTCCGTACATCCGCGAACTGCTCAAGGCCAAGGACGCCTGGGTGCTGTGGGCACCGATTCCCTACAGCTACCAGAGCATCAACTACGACCTGAAAGTCCCGGCCCCGGCCCCGCCCTCGACGGACAACCTGCTGGGCACCGACGATCAGGGCCGCGATGTGCTGGCCCGGGTGATCTACGGTTTCCGCATTTCGGTGCTGTTCGCCCTGACCCTGACCGTGCTCAGTTCGATCATCGGCGTGATCGCCGGGGCCTTGCAGGGTTTCTACGGTGGCTGGGTGGACCTGGCCGGGCAGCGCTTCCTGGAGATCTGGTCCGGGCTGCCGGTGTTGTACCTGCTGATCATCCTCGCCAGTTTCGTGCAACCCAATTTCTGGTGGCTGCTGGGGATCATGCTGCTGTTCTCGTGGATGAGCCTGGTGGACGTGGTGCGCGCCGAATTCCTGCGCGGGCGTAACCTGGAATACGTACGCGCCGCCCGCGCCCTGGGCATGCAGAACGGTGCGATCATGTTCCGCCACATTTTGCCCAACGCGATGGTCTCGACCATGACCTTCATGCCGTTCATCCTCACTGGCGCCATCGGCACATTGACCGCCCTGGACTTCCTCGGTTTCGGCCTGCCGGCGGGCAGTCCTTCGCTGGGTGAACTGGTGGCCCAGGGCAAATCCAACCTGCAGGCGCCGTGGCTGGGTATCAGCGCCTTTGCGGTGCTGGCCTTGATGTTGAGTTTGCTGGTGTTCATCGGCGAGTCCGCTCGCGATGCCTTCGACCCGAGGAAGTGAAATGAATCAGCACAATCTGATCGAAGTGCGCGACCTGTCCGTCGAGTTTGTCGTTGGCAATCGCTGTCAGTTGGCAGTCGAAGGCGTCAGCTTCGACATCAAGCGCGGCGAAACCCTGGCTTTGGTCGGCGAGAGCGGTTCCGGTAAATCGGTCACAGCACATTCGATCCTGCGCCTGCTGCCCTACCCGCTCGCCCGGCATCCGTCCGGCACCATCGAATACTCCGGGCAGAACCTGCTGAACCTGAAAGAAAAAACCATCCGCCACATTCGCGGCAACCGGATTGCGATGATCTTCCAGGAGCCGATGACCTCGCTCAATCCCCTGCACTCGATCGAGAAACAAATCAATGAGGTGCTGAACATCCACAAGGGGCTGACCGGCAAGGTCGCGACCAAACGCACGCTGGAGCTGCTGGAGATGGTCGGCATCCCCGAGCCGCACAAGCGCCTCAAGGCCCTGCCCCACGAATTGTCCGGCGGCCAGCGTCAGCGGGTGATGATCGCCATGGCCCTGGCCAACGAGCCGGAACTGCTGATCGCCGACGAGCCGACCACCGCGCTGGACGTGACCGTTCAGCTGAAAATCCTCGAATTGCTCAAGGAACTGCAGGTCCGATTGGGCATGGCGCTGCTGCTGATCAGCCATGATTTGAACCTTGTGCGAAGAATTGCGCATCGCGTATGTGTCATGCAGCAAGGATGCATCGTCGAACAGGCATCGTGCGAAGAACTGTTCCGCGCGCCGCAGCATCCGTACACTCGGGAACTGCTGGCAGCGGAGCCCGGCGGCAAGCCTGCAAGCAACGTGATCGGCCCGCCCTTGCTGGCGGTCGAGGACCTGAAAGTCTGGTTTCCGATCAAGAAAGGCTTGCTCAAGCGCACGGTGGATTACGTCAAGGCGGTCGACGGCATCAATTTCAACCTGCCCCAAGGCCAGACCCTGGGGATCGTGGGCGAAAGCGGTTCCGGCAAATCGACACTGGGTCTGGCGATTTTGCGCTTGATCGCCAGCAAAGGCGCGATTCGTTTTGAAGGCCAGCAGCTAGACTGCCTGACGCAGCAACAGGTCCGGCCGCTGCGGCGGGAGATGCAAGTGGTGTTTCAGGACCCGTTCGGCAGCCTGAGCCCACGGATGTGCGTGAATGACATCGTTGGCGAAGGCCTGCGGATCCACAAGATGGGCACCGCGGCGGAACAGGAACAAGCGATCATTGCAGCACTCAAGGAGGTAGGCCTGGATCCGGAAACCCGGCACCGCTACCCCCACGAATTTTCCGGAGGGCAACGGCAGAGAATCGCCATTGCCCGGGCATTGGTGTTAAAACCGGCGTTGATTTTGCTGGACGAGCCGACTTCGGCCCTCGACCGCACGGTACAACGCCAGGTAGTGGAGCTTTTGCGTTCGCTGCAAACCAAGTACAACCTGACGTATCTGTTTATCAGCCATGACCTGGCTGTGGTGAAAGCGCTGAGCCACCAGTTGATGGTGGTCAAGCATGGCCAAGTGGTCGAACAGGGAGACGCGCAAAGCATTTTTGCCGCCCCCCAACATCCGTATACACAGCAGTTGCTGGAAGCCGCTTTTCTGGCTCCGGCCACTGCGCAATAACCTGAAAGAGGAGCAACACATGGGTTTTCTCGCCGGTAAGCGCGTACTGATCGTCGGTGTCGCCAGCAAGCTGTCCATCGCATCCGGCATCGCTGCCGCCATGCATCGCGAGGGCGCTGAGCTTGCCTTCACTTATCAGAACGACAAACTCAAGGGTCGTGTCGAAGAGTTCGCACAAGGCTGGGGCTCGAGCCCTGAGCTGTGCTTCCCGTGCGACGTGGCCAGCGATGAAGAAATCGCCAAGGTCTTCGAAGAGTTGAGCAAGAAGTGGGACGGCCTGGACTGCATCGTGCACTCCGTCGGCTTCGCCCCGGGCGACCAACTGGACGGCGACTTCACCGAAGCCACCACCCGTGAAGGTTTCCGCATCTCCCACGACATCAGCGCCTACAGCTTCGTGGCCCTGGCCAAGGCCGGCCGCGAAATGATGAAAGGCCGCAACGGCAGCCTGCTGACCCTGTCGTACCTGGGCGCCGAGCGCACCATGCCGAACTACAACGTCATGGGCATGGCCAAGGCTTCCCTGGAAGCTGGCGTGCGTTACCTGGCCGGCTCCCTGGGTCCGGACGGTACTCGCGTCAACTGTGTATCGGCTGGCCCGATCCGCACCCTCGCCGCTTCCGGCATCAAGAACTTCCGCAAGATGCTGGCCGCCAACGAAGCGCAAACCCCGCTGCGCCGCAACGTCACCATCGAAGAAGTCGGCAACGCCGGCGCCTTCCTGTGCTCGGACCTGGCGTCCGGCATCAGCGGTGAAATCATGTACGTGGACGGTGGCTTCAACACCACGGCCATGGGCAGCATCGAAGAGTAATCTTCGGTCAGCCATTAAAAAACCCGCCTCTTCTGGCGGGTTTTTTATGCCTGCGATTTCCCCGGGCGATGCCGTCCTCCTACAGTGGATCTCTGGCGTTCACAAAACCTGTGGGAGCGGGCTTGCCCGCGAAGAGGCCCGCCAATTCACCACTGTTCTAACGGCTCATCACACGCTCGGCCTCACCCAACAGTTCCTCGATCGAGTCATGAACAGTGGGGTCATATTCGACCTGGGTAACACTGAACCGAATGTCATAACTGCGATGCGCCGTGGCGTTGCGCTCATCGAGAATCTCATTGAGCCGGGCCTTGATCGCCTCAATCTCCACGACGCTGGAACCGGTCAGCAACGCCACGAACCGGTCGCCTTCGAGCCGGCCGACCACATCGCTTTCACGAAAACCGATACGCAGGACATCGGCGAATGTCTTCAGCGCATCGTCACCTTTGGCCCGGCCATACAGATAGCTCATGCGCTTGAATTCATCGAGGGTGAAGTACAGCAGCGTCGCCGGCGTCCCCAGCTCCCGACAGGCGTTCAGCCCGAGCCGGGCCAGTTCGCTGAAGCCATGGCGATTGGACAGCAGCGTCAGCTCGTCCATGCTCGCCATTTGCACGCCCGCCAACTCTTGTTCGGCCTGGCGCGCCAGATCCCGCAGCCGTTCACGTTCTTGCTGTGGCGTGAGCAACGGGTTTGCGGATCGACCCGATTTGCCTGTTTTGCCTGAGATCAACATCATTCACTCCCTTGGCAGGTATGCACGTTAGAGTCGCCCATACCCGTATTGACTCCCTATTAGCGTGCCGCTGGTCAGCTACCCGCCAGCGGGCACGGCCCTCCTGCATCGGCCCAGCGCTTGAACCGGGTGACGAAGATATCGTGCGGTACCGACACCGGCGCGCGATTGCCGCCCGGATTCCAGCCCCACAGCACCAGCTTGTCCTCGCTGACGTGTTTGATCAGTGCGGCGAAATCCCGATCGCCGTTGCTGGAGCGATCCTTGATCATCGCGCACAACCGGTCGGCCGGCAGGCCGATCCAGGCCATCCGCTGCGCTGCTGGCGGCAGGCTCCAGTGTGGCGCTCCGGGCGGCGCGTGCGGACCATAACTGGCCGGCGGATTGCCTTGCGCATGGCACGTTGCACAGGGCAACCCGGCCGAGCCCTTGCCGTCCATGCCGCGCACGACATTCATCGCGTGGGGCACCCCGGCATCGAATTGCAGCGGCGAATCACCGGGAATGTGGCAGTTCTGGCAACGCGGGCTCTGGAAGACTTTCTGCACGGTGTCGAATGCCTGCAAGGCCTCGCGGTCTTCGGCGAACACGTGCGATGCGTAGGCGATGAGACAGATCAGGATCACCGTCCCAAGCAACCAATGATGTCGTTTCATCTCACACCCCCGACAGCTGCAACGGCAGCTCCCGCAGGCGCTGCCCGGTCAGGGCAAACACCGCGTTGGCCACCGCCGGCGCCGTGGGTGGCACACCGGCTTCGCCGATACCGCCGGGTTTGTCGCTGCTGGGCACGATATGCACTTCGACCACCGGCATTTCATTGAGCCGCAGCACCTGATAGTCGTGATAGTTGGACTGCACCACCTGCCCGTCCTTGAGCGTCAGCTTGCTGTGCAAGGCGAAGCTGAGACCAAAGGTGATGCACGACTCCATCTGCGCGGCGATGCTCTGTGGGTTGACCGCAATGCCGCAGTCCACCGCACACACCACCCGGTGCACACGGATGGCGAGGTTGTCCTGGGACACCTCGGCCACCTGGGCCACGTAACTGCCGAACGACTCGTGCACCGCCACGCCCAGTGCATGGCCGTCCGGCAGCGGTGCCTTCCAGTTGGCCTTCTCCACCGCGAGGTTCAGTACACCGAGGTGACGGGGATGGTCCTTGAGCAAGGTTCGCCGGTATTCCACCGGATCCTTGCCGGTCGCCGTGGCCAGTTCATCGATCAGCGATTCCACGACAAACGCAGTGTGGGTGTGCCCCACCGAACGCAACCACAAGACGCTGATCCCGGTTTTCGGTGAGTGCAGTTCGATCTGGTGATTGGCCAGTCCTTCGATGTAGGGGCTGTCGGCCACGCCTTCGACGGAGGTCTTGTCGATCCCGTCCTTGACCATGCTCGCTTCAAGGGAAGTCCCGGCCATGATCGACTGCCCGACCATCACATGTTTCCACGCCAACGGCAGGCCGTCGGCCCCCAGCCCGATGCGCGCATGGTGCAGGAACGCCGAGCGGTAGTAGCCACCGCGGATGTCATCCTCGCGCGTCCACACGGTTTTTACCGGTGCACCGGCGGCCTTGGCGACATACACCGCTTCGCTGACGAAGTCCGAGGTCGGATTGGCCCGGCGCCCAAAGCCACCGCCGAGAAACTCGGTATGGATCTCGACCTGTTCGGGTTTGAGCCCGGTGATTTTCCCGGCAACCATCTGGTCCAGGGTCTGGAACTGGGTGCCGGTCCAGATTTCGCATTTGTCCTTGGTGATGCTCACCGTGCAGTTCAGCGGTTCCATCGGCGCATGGGCCAGATAAGGTACGCTGTATTCAGCGTCGATGGTCTTGGTCGCTTTCGCCAGCGCAGCCTGGGTATCACCGGCCTGACCGGCGTTCAGGCCGGGGGTGGTGGCGAGTTTACGGAAGTTTTCCAGCAACGCCCGGCTATTGAGCCCGGCATTCGGCCCCGGGTTCCACTCGATTTTCAGCGCATCGCGCCCCAGCTTCGCCGCCCAGAAATGATCGGCGATCACCGCGATACCCGTCGGCACTTGCACCACTTTGTGCACGCCCGGAATCGCCAGCGCTTCGGCGCCTTCAAAGGATTTGACGCTACCGCCGAAGGTGGGTGAACGGGCGACCATCGCCGTCATCAGCCCGTCGAACTGCACGTCCATGCCGAATTTCGCCCGGCCGGTGATTTTCTCCGGCGTGTCCAGACGCTTGGTGGGTTTGCCGATCAGCCGCCAGTCTTTGGTGTCCTTGAGCTTGATCGAGGCCGGGTCCGGCCGTGGCAACTGCCCGGCGTCATCGGCCAACTCGCCATAAGTTGCACGATGCTCACCGGCGATGACCACGCCTGATTCGGTACGAATCTCGGATGGAGCGACGTTGAAACGCTTGGCCGCCGCGTCGATCAACATCAAACGCGCCGCCGCGCCGGCCTGACGATAGCGGTCGAATTCCATCCAGGTCGAGGTCGAACCGCCGGTGATCTGCATCCCGCCAAAGCCAGGCATACCGTAATCGGCGGCCGAAGCCGGGGAATGCTCGACGCGGATTTTCGACCAGTCGGCGTCGAGTTCTTCGGCGATCAGCATGGTCAGGCCGGTCCAGATGCCCTGGCCCATTTCCGAATGGCCGAGCAACACGGTGACGCTGTTGTCATTACCAATGCGCAGGAAGGCGTTGGGCGCAAATACGTTGCCCTGGTTCTCTGCGCCCATGGCGAAACGGTGGGCGCCGGGCATGACAAACGCCACCACCAGTCCACTACCCAGCAACGCACTGCCCTTGAGAAAACCACGGCGCGATAACGCGTTGATGCTGTTCATGGCCACCTCATCCCAGCTCGGCGGCTCGCTTGACCGCCGCGCGAATCCGCGGGTAAGTGCCGCAGCGGCAGATGTTGCCGGACAGCGCCTGATCGATGTCGCTGTCGGTCGGTTGCGGAATTTTCGCCAGCAACGCCGCCGCCGACATGATCTGCCCGGACTGGCAGTAACCACACTGGACCACGTCAAGTTCCGCCCAGGCCTGTTGCACCGGGTGCGAACCGTCCGCGGACAGGCCTTCGATGGTGAGAATCTTTTGCCCATCGGCCACCGCGGTGGCCGGTGTGATGCAGGCGCGTAGCGGCGCGCCGTCGACGTGAACGGTGCAGGCCCCGCATTGGGCTATGCCACAGCCGAATTTGGTGCCGGTGAGGTGGGCGACATCGCGCAAGACCCAGAGCAGCGGCATGTCAGCGGGGACATCCAGCTCCTGATCCTGGCCATTGATGTTCAGGGTCAGCATGGCGCATTTCCTCAGACTCACGGTGATCTGAAGGGGCGTCGCCGCGGCCTTGTACAGCCTGCGCGCGCCTCGGGTTCTCCCTTCAGCTAAGCGCAGATTTGCCGGCAGACCGTTGTGCATCGACCACCGGTCATGAAAAGGCCGCCTCGATGGGCGGCCATGGAACCGTTCGCTAGAGCCTTGGCCCTATTAAAATGCCGGTGTAGCGCCAGACAAAAACCGCAAAAGCGCTACACCACAGCAGCGCCGACAACGCCAACCCGTAACCGGAAAAAGGCACCAGCCACACCCGACACGCCCCCGCCAGCAACAACAGGACAAACCCCGCAACGATCGCCCTGGACGGCTGTAACATTCGCCCGGTATGCCCCAGGCTGACCCGTGCAATCATCGCCAGAATCAACCCGCCGATACCGCCGACGGCCAGCGAATGGGTGGCCAGGCTTTGCTGCGGCATCCAGCCCAGGTGCCACAGCGCCATGGCCAGCGTCGCTACCGCGAGCCAGGCGTAAGCCAGGTACAGCGACCACAGCAACGGCACGCGCCACAGGTCGCGGTCATGCCAGCGCCACAATCGCAGCAGATGCAAACCGCTGATCAACGCAAACAACAGCGCCAGCCACACGCGCGGGACGTCATTCAATCCGGCGGCAAAGGACACCGCCGCCAACATGGCGCTGATCAGCAACACCTTGCCCGGCAACGGATGGGCCGCAGGCGTTGCGGGCCGGTTCAGGCCGCGCTGGACAAAGAATGGAATCACCCGCCCGCCGATCACGCTCATCAGCGCACCCACCAGCCACAAGGCAGCCAGCACGCCATGGCGTTGCAGATTGGCGTCATCAACGGCGACCCCCAACAACGTCAACGCCTGACATCCGGCCAGCAACGACACCATCAACAGAATCGGATAATTCTCGCGCTTGCCCGCGGCCAGCAGATCGCGCCCCAACACCCACACCAACAGCGGCAGAAACGGAACTTGCAAGGCCAGCAGCAAGGGCGCCGGCATCGGCAACCACCAGGCCAGCCGCGCCAGCAGCCACACCAGCACCAGGCCGATCAGCGGCCAGCCCTTGAGCCCCGGCCGGCCGGTCCAGTTGGGCACCGCGGTCAGGAGGAACCCGGCAATGATGGCCGAGGCAAATCCGAAAGGCATTTCATGTCGATGCCAGGCGAGCATGCCGCCCAGCGGTTGCGCACCGGGCAAGCGGCCGTACAACCACAAGGCCCAGATCGCCACGGCGATGGCGGCGAAACCGGCCCCGACCAGAAAGAACGGTCGAAAGCCCAGACTGAAAGCCGGTGCAAGGGCAAGCCGGCGCATCAAGCCACCACCCGGGCCGGGACTTGGCTCGACAGATGAAGAACGTTCTGAGGGTTGCTGAAGAAGTTGAACATTTTGCGTACTCCTGAAGGCGTTCAGTTGTACGTTTATCTGTACAAGTCCCGTGCCAGCTCTTTACCCCTTCAGATCCAGGCACTTGCGCTCATACGAGTCATAAAGACTCGATACATAAATAGTCTGTTTGACTCCACACAAGTCATTTCGACTATATCTTCGCAACCCCGCGGCAATTTTCTCGATCTACGGTACGGCCGAACGACCAGAGGCTGACTACGCTGAAAGTCCAGGACATGCGCAACCTGCAGAGGAGTTGGCACCATGCAACGCGTACAAAAACTCACGCCCTGCCTGTGGTTCGACGATCAGGCCGAAGAGGCAGCGAAATTCTATTGTTCGATCTTCGACCATTCGAAAATCACGGCCATCACCCATTACGGCCACGCCGGTTTCGAGTTCCACGGCCGGCCGGAAGGTTCGGTCATGACCGTCAGCTTCGAACTCGACGGGCAGAGTTTCACCGGCCTCAACGGCGGGCCGTTATTCAAGTTCAGTGAGGCGGTGTCGTTTCAGGTCAATTGCCTGACCCAGGAAGAAGTCGACCATTACTGGGGCAACCTGTCGGCCGGTGGCGTGCCCGAGGCCCAGCAATGCGGCTGGCTCAAGGACAAGTTCGGGCTGTCGTGGCAGATCGTCCCCGTGGCGATGATGGAGATGATCAAAGACCCCGACACGAAAAAATCCCAACGGGCCATGCAGGCGATGATGCAGATGAAAAAACTCGATATTGCGACGTTGCAGCGCGCCTTTGACGGCGAGAGCTAATACACTCGGGCGCTGACCTGCCGAGGAGTGAGCATGAAGCACGCCGTTGCCAAGAACGCCGACAAGGCCCCGCGCTTCTGGCGCGATGATGCCCTGCCCTTCATCGAAGCCCGCTCCATCGCCGACGGGCGCGAAGTCTGCTACACCCGGCACGCCCATGAGCACTTTTCCATCGGGGCGATCACCGCCGGGCGCAGCACCTATCTCCATGAGCAGTCGGCGTTCGAGGTCAGCGCGGGCACGGTGGTGCTGATGAACCCCGGCGACGTCCACGCCTGCAACCCGATCGAAGACCAACCCTGGTCGTACCTGATGCTGTACGTCGACACGCCGTGGCTGGCCGATTTGCAGCATCAGCTTGGGTTCAGCGATGACGCGGCGTTTCGCTGTTTCTCGGTGACCCATACGCGGGACACCAGCCTGTTTGCCGGCCTCGCGGGCCTGTATGAAGTGTTGGTCGATCCGCGGCACGATGTCCTGTGCAAGCACAGCGCGGCCGTGGAGTTTTTCACTGATGTGCAGCAGCGATTGAACCCGATCGACCCACCGCTGCGTGAACCCAATTTCAAGCTGGAGCGTGCTGCCGATTACATCCGCGACCACTGCACGCAAACCCTCAGGCTCGAAGATATTTGCGAGGCGGCACAACTGTCACCGTCCTACCTGATCCGTGCCTTCAAACAGCATTACGGCATGACGCCCCACGCGTTCCTGGTGAACCGGCGCATCCAGTTCGCCCAGGATCAATTGCGCAGCGGCAAGCTGATTGCAGACGTGGCACTGGAAGCGGGGTTCGCCGATCAGGCGCATTTTCAACGGGCGTTTAAACAGCATCTGGCGGCGACGCCGGGGCAGTATCGGGGGTGAGGCACTGGCTGAGTCTGTGGCCTGACTGAATCTGTGGCTTAGTTGAATCTGTGATTTGGTTGAGTCTGTGGCGAGGGAGCTTGTCGGATCGCCGCACCGTCCCGCTCGGCGGCGAAGCCGTCGTAAATCCTGCAAGCAATGTATGCCTGAAAGAATGCCGAGGGCCGCTTCGCAGCCCAACGGGGGCAAGCCCCCTCGCCACAAGTACTCTCTCGCCACAAAACCGTGGTGATTGCCGTTACGGCAGCAACAGGTACACCGCACTCACCACCAGCAACAACGCCATCGCGCGATTGAACAGGCGCATACCCGCCGAATTATTCAGAAAGCCGCGCAAAAACGTCCCGGCATAAGCCCAGCAACCGACCGACACATAGCAGATCACCAGATAAATCACGGCGAACTGCCAGACCAGGCGCGCCTCGCCATCAGCGACAAACGCGCCCATGCCGGCGACACAGGCCAGCCAGGCCTTCGGGTTGAGCCATTGCATGATGGCGCCATACAGCATCGACGGGGCCTGCGCCGCTTCCCTGGCTTGCACGTGCCCATTGTCAGCCGCCAGCTTGAAGGCCATGTACAACAGAAACGCCACGCCCGCCCATTGCACCCCCTGGGTCAGCGCCGGCCAACGTTGCAACAACTCATGCAGGCCCAACCCCATCAGCACCAGCAGCAAGACAAACCCCAGCGTGGCCCCGGCCACGTGGCGCTGGCTGGCCCTGAAGCCAAACCGCGCCCCGGAGCTCAGCGCCACAATGTTGACCGGCCCCGGCGTGATCGAGGCGACCAGCGCAAACGCCGCCATGGACATCATCAGACTCATTGCACACCTTCTTCCATCGAGTTGAACAAGGCCCTCAAGGTAAAGAGCCGAGCGGCTCGCGTATTGAAGAAAACTGCCCTGCCTTACCCTGCCCTGCATTGCTATGAGAAATAACCCACGACGCTTTTCACTTTGGTCAATGCAACGCGTAGCGAGTCCATGTCCACGGAGCCCAATGCCAGGCGTATCGCGTGGGGCACATGGGTTGATATCGCAAAGGGCTCGGCCGGCGACACCGACACCTGCTCGCGCATCAGCGCCATGGCGATCTGGTCGGCCCGGGCGTCATCCGCCAACGGCAGCCAGATGAAGTAGGAATTCGGGTGACTGATGGTTCTGAGTCCCGCCAACACCTCGCGGGCCAGGGCTTGCCTGGCCTGGGCGTCCGCGCGTTTTTGTGATTCCAGTTGGCTGACGGTGCCATCGTCGAGCCAGGCCGTGGCGATGGCGGTCATCACGCCGGGGGTGTTCCAGGTGGTCGCCATGACGGTGCGCTCGAAGGCGGCGATCCATTGCGCGGGTGCGGCAATGAAGCCAACGCGCAGCCCGGTGGCGACATTTTTCGACAGACCGGACACGTACACCGTCCGCTCAGGCGCCATCTCGGCCAGTGGTGGCGGTACGTTTTCGGCCAGGAATGCGTAGGCCGCATCCTCGATGATCGTCAGGTCATGCCGACGCGCGATCGCTACCAGTTGCTCGCGCTGAACGGTGTCCATCACCCAGCCCAAGGGGTTGTGCAAGGTCGGCATCGAGTACACGGCTCGCACCGATCGGCTGCGGCAGAGTTTTTCCAGGGCAGGCAGATCAGGCCCGGTATCCGTGACCGGAATCGGTAAGACTTCCAGATGCAGGGTTTCGACCAGCGTCTTGAAACCGGGATAGGTCAGCGCATCGGCGGCGATCACATCGCCGGGCTTGAGCAGCGTCATCATCGCCACCGCCAGGCCATGCTGGGCGCCGCTGACGATCAACACCTGCCCGGCCGGCACGCTCAGCCCGCGTTCAAGCAGATGACGCGCGACCGAAGCCCGCTCATGCAGGCGCCCCGCGTGAGGCTGATAGCGCAGGAGGGATTCCAGGTCACCGGACAACGCCAGTTGACGCAAGGCAGTGCGCAGCAGGTCGGCCTGACCGGGCAATGACGGATAATTGAAATTCAGGTCGATCATCCCTGCCGCCACCACGTGCTGCGAGATGCCCTGCCCCGGCGGCAGCGAGGTTTCCCTGACAAAGGTCCCGCGACCGGTTTCGCCGCTGACCAGCCCCATGCCTTCCAGCTCGGCATACACCCGGCTGGCGGTGACCAGTGCCAAACCGTGCTCGGTGGCCAGTTGCCGGTGAGTCGGCAAGCGCGTGCCAGGCGGCAAATGCCCGGAACGGATGTCGGCGGCAAAGGCATCCACCAGGGTTTTGTAGCGGGATCGAGGCATGTCGAGATGTATCCATGACAATTTTTTGATTGTATCGATAGTCGCTCATACGATGAGTTTCGTGCAATCAGACAATGAGCGTGAGCCAAATGGAACGGACCTCGAACCTGCAACACCAGACGCTGGAAAACAGCACCGGCGGCTGGATCAACGGCCTGATCGGCGTGGTGATTTTCAGCGGCTCGCTGCCGGCGACACGGGTGGCGGTGCTGGAGTTTGATCCGCTGTTCCTGACGGTCGCGCGCGCGACCATCGCGGCGGTCCTGGCGCTGTGCCTGCTGGGGTTGTCCAAGGAAAAACGTCCGGCGCGCCAGCAACTGATACCGCTGCTCATCGTTGCCATGGGCGTGGTCATCGGTTTCCCACTGCTGACAGCGCTGGCACTGCAATACGTGACGTCCGCGCACTCCATCGTCTTCGTCGGCCTGCTGCCCCTGGCGACGGCGGTGTTCGGCGTCCTGCGCGGCGGCGAGCGGCCACGGGCGGTGTTCTGGATTTTCTCGGTACTGGGCAGTTTGCTGGTGGTCGGGTTTGCCCTGTCCCAAGGGCTGACCGCCTCCCCGCAAGGCGACATTCTGATGCTGCTGGCCATCCTCGCCTGCGGCCTGGGTTATGCCGAAGGCGCGAAACTGTCGCGCACGCTGGGAGGCTGGCAGGTGATTTGCTGGGCGCTGGTGCTGTCGCTGCCGGTCGTGGCGGCGCTCAGCTGGATGCGCATGCCGGCTTCGTTCACCGGCATCAGCACGCCGGCCTGGTTCAGCCTGGCTTACGTCTCGCTGTTCAGCATGCTGATCGGTTTCGTGTTCTGGTACCGCGGCCTGGCCCAAGGGGGCATCGCCGCCGTTGGGCAATTGCAGCTGCTTCAGCCGTTTTTCGGGCTTTCCCTGGCCGCCACCCTGCTGCATGAACAGGTCAGCCTCGGCATGCTGGGTGTCACCGTCGCCGTGATCCTCTGCGTCGCCGGGGCAAAAAAGTTCGCCAGATAGCCCGGTGTACGGTGGTTTACGCCCATGGCTGTACGGGTCTGACCGCCGCTGAACCGTGATCGTGTTGACCTGCCCGCATTGCAGTTTCGCCAAGCGCGAAGCCATGCCCACAGATGCCTGTCAGTTTTTCCATGAATGTGGCAATTGCAGGACTCTGCTACGCCCAAATCCCGGTGACTGCTGTGTGTGCTGCTCGTTTGGCTCGATGAAGTGCCCACCGGTCCAGGAGCAGCGCGGATGCTGTGGCATCGGGACGGATGCTCCCCCACACGTGGGGAAGCCCATTTTTTGGGGGGGAGATTTAGGGTCGGCTTTCGTCTGGAGGAAGTAGCCTGGAACGCAGCGCTAAAGGCCCAAGGCTTGCGGCCAAGCCGTCTTTCACTAAAATGGCCTGATTATTGCTTTATTGTTCATACGAGCTCCCAATTTACCAGGCATCCATGTAAAAACAGCGGTTATGGGAGGTGTGTCATGTGGAATCAGCCTCTGATGCTTGTGGTGATCTACCTTACTATCACTCTCAGCATCGGCTGGTTGTGGTCCATTGCTATCCTGTATTGGCTTTGACCCAGGGGAAAAGTGAATCACTACCTGATTTTATCAACACAAATGACCGGCAGCTTCACGCCCTGAGGAAGTCAGTCAAGCAAAATCGAGGTTCTTGAGGGGCCGTGATGTCGGCGCCATTGGCGACAATGCGAAACCTGGGGATCATGGAATTTTTCCAAAAAAAAAACCCGCACAAGGCGGGTATGAAAGTAAGGAGCTTGAGTTATCAAGCGACAGGAGTGTAGACCATCAATCCCATAGCGCGACCTGTTCCTGTGCTGCAGCGGCTTCGGTGCTGCTGATGGCTCGTCGTACCTGAGGGATTTGTTGTTTTTGTGGTCGATTACTTTCCGGTCCGAAATTCGCTGTCGATTTTCCGGTGGAGGCCACCCGTGACGCGATCTATGCTGCGCCCATGAACCTACAAAAAACGCTGCTTCCGCCCCGGGCCGAAATGCTTCGCGCCATGCTCGAACGAGACACCTCCTACGAGGGGGTGTTCTTCACGGCGGTCAAGACCACAGGGATCTTCTGCCGCCCCGGTTGCACCGCCCGCAGCCCGAAACCTGCGAACGTCGAGTTCTTTGCAAGCGCCGAACAGTGCCTGGCGGCGGGCTACCGCGCCTGCCTGCGCTGCAAGCCGATGGACACCGCCGCCAGCGCGCCGGACTGGGTGCAGACACTGTTCAAATCGGTAGACGCCGACCCTGAGCAGCGCTGGACCGACGCCCAGCTACTGGCCGCAGGCATCGAACCGCTGAAACTGCGCCGCTGGTTCAAGCAGCACTTCGGCATGACCTTCCACGCGTGGCTGCGCGCCCGGCGCTTGGGCATGGCATTGGACGGGATCAAACAGGGCGACTCCATCGATGACGTCGCCTTCGATTCCGGCTACGAGTCCCTGAGCGGTTTTCGCGATGCCTTCCAGAAATCGTTTCACATCACCCCGGGCCGCGCGGCCAACAGCGAACCGCTGCTGTTCACGCGCCTGACCACGCCGCTGGGGCCGATGATCGCCATGGCCGAACGGCGTGGGCTGGTGCTGCTGGAATTTCTCGATCAGGCATCGCTGAACCCGGCGGTCGAAGCGCTGCAAAACCGTTTGGGTTATGCCGTGGCGCCGGGGCACAACGCGCATTTGCAGCAGATCGAAGCGCAATTGTCCGCGTATTTCGCCGGCACACTCACTGAGTTCAGCGTTGCCCTGCACATGCCCGGTAGTGAGTTCTCCCGCCGGGTCTGGGCCGAACTGGCGAACATCCCTTACGGCCGGACCACCACCTACGGCGCCATTGCAGCGAGGCTGGGCAAACCCGGTGCCAGCCGGGCGGTGGGCCTGGCCAACGGGCATAACCGCTTATCGATTGTCGTGCCGTGCCACCGCGTGATCGGCGCCGACGGCTCGTTGACCGGCTACGCTGGAGGCCAGCCGCGCAAGGCGTTTTTGCTCAGGCTGGAGAACGCGGCGGTGCAGCTCACGGAGCAGCTGACGTTCTGATCCCCCACGTCTTTTTCAAAAGGAAGGAAGCTCGATGGACAGGCTCGACAATCAACTGCACCAACTGCATCACGAGGATTTGCTGATCCTCACCAACGTCGCCGATGCCGCCGGGGCGCGGCTGGTGGAGCAACTGGGCAACAAGGCCGTGGCTACCAGCAGCGCGGCGGTGGCCTGGGTGCATGGCTATCCGGACGGCAACACCCTGCCCCTTGAGCGCCTGGTCTCGACGGTCGAATCGATTGCCCGGGTCATTTCGGTGCCACTGACTGTGGACATCGAAGCCGGTTATTCCGATGACCTGGAACGGGTGGCGCAGGTGGTTGACGCCGTGATCGCCGCCGGCGCTGTCGGGATCAATATCGAAGACGGTTCCTCACCGCCGGAGTTGCTGGTACGCAAGATTGAGATCGCGCGCCAGGTGGCCGACCGACGCAATGTGAACCTGTTTATCAATGCGCGCACCGATGTCTACCTGCGGGGTCTGGTGCCTGCCGAAGATCGCGTCGCCGAAACCCTCAGGCGCGCCGCGCTGTATCAGGCGGCCGGGGCCAATGGCCTGTTTGCCGCCGGCGTTACTGCGGAGTACGAGATCAAGGCACTGTGCCAGGGTACCTCGCTGCCGCTGAATGTGCTGGGGTTCCCGGGCCTGCCGTCCCCCGAAGTGCTCGAGGCACTGGGCGTACGTCGCCTGACCGCAGGTTCGGGCATCGCCGAGTTCCTCTACGGCGCCATGGCCGGCATCGCCAAAAGTTTTCTGCAAACCGGCCGGTTCGATAGCCACGACCTGAAGGCGTTGACCTATGGCGAAGTGAACGCCCTGTTGAAACCGTCCGGGAAAGCCTGAGCCCATGTCTGACGGCTATCTGGCGGCCAGTGAGTTCCTGGCCGCCATCGATGACGACTGGCGCCGCCACATCGACGCCATCGGCCCGTGCCTGCACCAGCCGCATGCGGCGCGTGATCCCTATGAGTCGCTGGTGCGGGCGATTGCCTATCAGCAACTGCATGCCAAGGCCGGCGATGCGATTGTCGGCCGGCTGCTGGCGTTGTTCGGTTCGGGTTCGTTTCCCCGGCCTGAACAGATCGTCGCCACAGATTTCGACCAACTGCGCAGTTGCGGCTTTTCCGCGAGCAAGATCGCGACCATTCAGGGCATCGCCCAGGCGTCGCTGGACGGCGTAGTGCCGGATTACGCCACGGCACTGGCCATGGACGATGAAGCGCTGGTCGAACGCCTGACCACTCTGCGCGGTGTGGGCCGCTGGACCGTGGAGATGCTGCTGATCTACAGCCTGGAGCGCCCGGATATCCTGCCGGCCGATGACTTTGGCGTGCGTGAGGGTTATCGACGGCTCAAGGGCCTGGAGGTGCAGCCGACGCGCAAGCAGATGATCGAGATCGGGTTGGCGTGGAGCCCTTACCGGACAGTCGCTGCGTGGTATTTGTGGCGGCTGCCCAACCGTTAGACCACATCGCGGTCCCTGTAGGAGCTGCCGAAGGCTGCGATCTTTTGATCTTGATCCTGAAAAACAAAATCAAAAGATCGCAGCCTTCGGCAGCTCCTACAGGGGTCGGCTTGACCTCACAACCCCGACTTCAACCGACTGAACGCCCTGATCAACGCCCGGTTGAACACCTTGCCGTTGTCATTCTTGCTGTACAGCGAAGCCCTGACCGCGGCCGGAGGATACGTCCCCGGATCGTTGCGGATCGCCGGGTCGACCAAGCCGTCCGCCGCCGTGATCGCATTGGCGTAATGGATGCTGTCGGTGATCGGAGCTATCACCTCCGGGGTCATCAGGTAGTCCATCAATGCCAGGCCGGCCTTCGGATGCGGCGCGTCCTTGGGAATGACCATGGCATCGAACCAGATCAACGTGCCCTCCTGCGGAATCCGGTACTTCAGCGAATACGGCTTGCCCGCCGCCTCGGCCTGGCCCGCCGCGATGGCCACGTTGCCGTTCCACGACATCGCCACGCAGGTGTTGCCGTTGGCCAGGTCGCTGATGTTCAGGTCGTTGTCGAAGTAGCGAATGTAGGGCCGAATCTTCGCCAGCTGCTGTTCGGCGAGCTTCAGGTCATCGAGGTTCTGGCGATTGATGTCCAGGCCCATGTACTTCATGACCGCCGCAAACACTTCGTTGGGATCGTTGAGCAGGCTGACCCCGCAATCGGCGAATTTCGAGACCACGGCCGGGTCGAACAGCATCGCCCAACTGTCGGTCGGCGCGTCGGGCAGGCGCTGTTTCACGGCCTGTTCCTGATAACCCACGCCCGTGGTGCCCCAGGCGTAGATCCCGGCATAGCGGTTGCCCGGATCGAACACCGCCATGTGCTGGCGGAATTCCTCGCCGACGCCGGCGAAATGCGGCAGTTGCTGCTTGTCGACCGTCTGCACCGCGCCACTCTCGATGGCCCGGGACAGATGCTGCCCCGCCGTTAGCACCAGATCATAGCCACTGCGGCCAGTGAGCAGCCTGGTCTCGACGGTTTCCAGGGAATCGAAGTGGTCGGCCACCACATGGATGCCGGTTTTTTCCTCGAAATTCTTCAAGGTGTCCGGGGCCAGGTATTCACCCCAGATGTACAGGTTGACCACCGGCTTGGCGGTGTCGGCGGCCTGCACACACAAGGGTGCAAGCACCAGCAGTATTGCTTGAGTCAGTTTGTGCAGGCCCATGATCACACGCCTTTCTTGTTGGAGTGGGTGGCGGCGTACTGCGGCATGGTGATGCACGCGACGTTGCCGCCACCGAGGAGGATCTCCCGAGAGTTTTCGATGCCGACGATGCTGTGTTTCGGGAACAGCTCGGCCAAGGTCGCCAACGCCACCTTGTCGTTGCGATCACCGAACAGCGGCACCACGATCGAACTGTTACCGGCGTAGTAGTTGATGTACGACGCGCAGATTTTCGTCCCGGCCTGACGGGAGTGGGTGCTGTCCTGCTGGTCCAGGCCTTCGGCTTCTTCGGCGGTCCACTCCAGCACATCCGGCTGCGGCAGCTTGTGCACGATCAACTCGCGACCGCGACTGTCGCGGGTGCTGCGCAGAATGTCGTAGGCCTCCTGATAGATTTCCCACTGTGGGTCGTCGCGGTTGTCGGTCCATTGCAGCACCACTTCACCGGGGCGCACGAAACACGCGAGGTCGTCGACATGGCCGTCGGTTTCGTCGAACTTGCAGCCCCGGGGCAGCCAGATCACTTGCTCGGCGCCGAGGTAATCGGTCAGGCGGCGGGTGACTTCGTCCTTGCCCAGATGCTGGTTGCGGTTGCGGTTGAGCAGGCATTGCTCGGTAGTGAGGATGCTGCCCTGGCCGTCGCTCTGGATGCCACCCAGTTCGGCAATCAGCGGCGCGCGGTAGCGGTCGAAGCGTTCGATTTCGAGGATCTTGCTGGCGATCTGGTCGTCCTTGTCCCACGGGTAGTACAGGCCGCCGTCGAGCCCGCCATAGGCGTTGAACTCGAAGTCGACGCCGCGCACTTCGCCACTCTGATCGTTGACCACAAAGCACGGGCCGCTGTCGCGCAACCAGGTGTCGTTGCAGGTCATTTCCACCACACGCACCTGCGGTGGCAACTGCCGGCGCGCGGTGGCGAACTGGGCCGCCGAGGCGCATACGGTGACTGGCTCGCTCATGGAAATGGCAGTAACGATCTGCACCCAGACTTTCTGCGCAGGCTTGGCACCGTTGCGCCAGACGTCGGTGCGCTCCGGCCAGCCGAGCCAGCAACCGGACTTGGCTTCGAATTCGCCGGGCAAACGGAAACCGTCCTGTTTGGGAGTGGTGTCGAGCAAACGGGCCATGGTCAAACCTCTTCAGCAGGGATTGGAATGACCACAGGCTAAGGGCGTTGGTGACTGGCTCGCCAACGATGATTATTTCGGAACACTTGAATTCAACTCATCAATCGAGCAACTGATCGTTGAACCACTCCAGCATCTGCGCCACCGCCGGACGTTCCAGCCGCACCCGTTCGCACACCAGCGCGTATTGGCCCAGGGCGGTCATGCTCGACGTAAACGGGCGGACCAGCCGACCATTGAGCAAATCCTCCTGGGCCGTCAAGTTGTCGCCCATGGCCACGCCCTGCCCTTGCGCCGCGGCCTCCAGCGCAAGCCCCGCATGGGCGAAATACAACTGGCGGTCCGGGCGTTGGTCGCCGGCATGGCTGGTGAGCCACGCGGTCCAGGTCTTGCCGTCCTGGTCGTCGTGTAGCAGGCAATGGCGTGACAGGTCCTTCGGGGTTTTCAGCGTGCCCTGGTTGAACAGGCCGGGACTGCACACCGGAAAGAACTGCAGCGCCGGCAGCGGCCGGACGAAATATGCAGTGCTGTCCACCGGGCCGGTGCCGTAGGTGATCGCCAGGTCGATGTCTTCCCCGGGCGCCGTGGCGTCGATCGGTTGTTCGTACAGATGCAAGGTGATGTGCGGGTAACGCGCGTAGAAATCCGTGAGACGACTCATCAGCCACTTTTGCGCCAACTCGGCGGTGACCGCCAGACGCAACACCGCCAGGGATGAGGGATCACGCAGCTCGTCGCAGGCATCGCCAATCAACTCGAAGGCCTGCTGCAAGCTCTGCATCAGGCGTCCGGCGGCGAGGGTCGGGCGAATCTGCCGGCCCTCGCGCACGAACAGCGATACACCGAGCTGCTCTTCGAGCTGACGAATCTGGTGGCTGACCGCGCTGTCGGTGACACACAACTCGGCCGCCGCCCGGCCGAAATGGGCATGGCGGGCGGCGCATTCGAAGGTTCGCAGGGCTGCCAGGGAAGGTAATCGTCGCATCAGGTCATGTCCCGGTTTCGAGGGGGACATGCTGACTTGGCCTTTGGTGGGCGTCCAGTGGGGACCGCGTTATCGTTCATCGCAGGCAAGCCTGCTCCCACAGGTTAGGGCTGTGTTAACCACGGGACTCTGTAGGAGCTGGCTTGCCAGCGAAGGGGCCTGACGGTCTAGGCTGTTCCGGGTACGTTCAAGACAACCGGAGGCTCTCATGCAACTCGAAGGTTCCTGCCATTGCGGCGCGGTGTCGTTCAGTTTGACCAGCGCCCACCCCTACCCTTACCAGCGTTGCTACTGCTCGATCTGCCGCAAAACCCAGGGCGGTGGCGGTTATGCGATCAACCTCGGGGGCGATGCCGCCAGCCTCAAGGTTCGCGGGCGCAAGCACATCGCGATCTACCATGCACGGATCAAGGAAGAAGGCGACAAACGCGCCCACAGCAGCACCGCCGAGCGGCATTTCTGCTCGGTTTGCGGCTCGGGTCTGTGGTTGTTCAGTCCGCAGTGGCCGGAGTTGATCCATCCGTTCGCCTCGGCCATCGACACCCCGCTGCCGGTACCGCCGGAGCACACGCATCTGATGCTGGGTTCAAAGGCATCATGGGTGGAAGTCGAAGCGCAGCGCGGAGATCTACAGTTCGATGTGTACCCCGAAGAGTCCATCGCGCAATGGCATGAACGGCTGGGTTTGAGCCGTTCATGACTGGGTGGTGCGGGATTACGCCGCAGCCGGCACACCACTATGAAAACGGAATTCCACATCCGGGGATTCGATCAGTTCCTGCTCGGCGGCGCGGACCTTGTCGATCACATGCGCAATGTCCTTGGCGTCGCCGTACTGGTAGGCCAGTTTCAGGTAACCCTGGAAATGCCGGGCCTCGCTCTTGAGCAGACCGAAATAGAACTTGCCCAGCTCTTCGTCCAGGTGCGGCACCAGCGCTTCGAAACGCTCGCAACTGCGGGCCTCGATGAACGCCCCCACCACCAATGTGTCCACCAGCTTCACCGGCTCGTGACTGCGCACCACCTTGCGCAGCCCCGATGCATAGCGCCCGGCGGACAGCTGGCGCAGTTCGATCTTGCGGCGCTTCATCAGGCGCATGACCTGTTCGTGGTGCACCAGCTCTTCCCGGGCCAGGCGCGACATCATGTTGATCAGATCGACGTGGGAGTGATACTTGGCGATCAGGCTCAACGCGGTGCTGGCGGCCTTGAATTCGCAGTTCTTGTGGTCGATCAGCAGGGTTTCCTGATCGGCCAGCGCGGCCTGGATCCAGCCGTCGGGGGTGCGGCAGCCAAGGAACTCGTGAATTTCGGGAAGGATCATGGGGCTCACGGACAAATAGGTTCAAACGAAGGGCGCCGATTATACCGGCCTGCCCGCAGACCACCAGTCGCCAACCGTTGATATGCATCAAGTCCCCGAATCACAGACAGCAACTATAGTTGTGCAACGCCGTGCTTTTTCATTTTCAGGAGATCGTGCTCATGCAAGCCGTACGCAGCATTCTGGTGGTCATCGACCCCGAACACTCCGAAAGCCTGGCGCTCAAGCGGGCGAAGTTGATCGCCGGTGTCACCCAGGCGCAGTTGCATCTGCTGGTGTGCGACCCCAAGCATGATCACAGTGGCATGTTGGGTGTGCTCAAGGCCGCTTTACTGGAAGACGGTTACAACATCACCACTGAGCAGGCCTGGAACCAGAGCCTGCATCAAACCATCATCGATGTGCAGCAAGCCGAAGGCTGCGGCCTTGTGGTGAAGCAACACTTTCCCGACAGCGCGCTGAAAAAGGCCCTGCTGACACCCGAGGACTGGAAATTGCTGCGCCAATGCCCTTCCCCGGTACTGCTGGTGAAAACCGCTGGCTCATGGAAAGACAAAGTGATCCTGGCAGCCGTCGACGTCGGCAACAGCGACCTCGAACACCGCCACCTGCACGACACCATCATTGATCATGGCTATGACATCGCAACCCTGGCCAAGGCTCACTTGCACGTGATCAGCGCCCACCCGTCGCCGATGCTGTCGTCGGCCGACCCGACGTTTCAACTCAGCGAAACCATCCAGGCGCGCTACCGCGAGCAATGCAAGTCGTTCCAGGCGGAATTCGACATCGACGATGAGCATCTGCACATCGAGGAAGGCCCGGCGGATGTGTTGATTCCGTTCATGGTGCACAAGCTGCAGGCGGCGGTGACGGTGATCGGTACCGTGGCCCGTAGCGGATTGTCCGGGACCTTGATCGGTAATACGGCGGAAGTGGTGCTCGATGCGGTGGAGAGCGACGTGCTGGTGCTCAAGCCGATGGAAGTGGCGGATCATCTTGAGGAGATTGCCGACAAGCATTGAGGACAGATCAAAAGATCGCAGCCTGCGGCAGCTCCTACAGGGAAACACGACCAATGTAGGAGCTGCCGCAGGCTGCGATCTTTTCAGCCGCCAAAGGCATCTTTCAGGAACCCCGGCGCAATGTAGCGCTGGTAATGGGCCTCGGAGAGCAGGAAAAATTCCCGATCAATGGCATCGCGCAATTCCGGCAGGTTCCACTCGCGAAACTCCGGCAGCAATACCATCCCGTAGGCTTCCAGGTTGTTGATCACCCGCGCCCCCCGGGCGATCAACTGGTAGGCCCAGCAATATTCCGACTGATGGGGCACGAAGCGGATCTTGCGTTGCTCCAGCTGCATCCGCAGCAGCGCCGGATCGAAAATTTCCACCTTGGCGGCCATCACCTGGGACAGCAACTGCTCAAGGCGCAGCCATACCGCGCGCTTTTCTTCCTCGTTGTAACCGTTCCAGTGGATCACTTCGTGGTGGAAACGCTTGCAGCCACGGCACACCAGGTCACCGTAAACAGTGGAGCAGAGGCCGACGCAGGGTGTCTTGATGGTCTGATTGGGCATAGATAGGCAAAACGCGAAAAAGCAGAACAGGCCGGCATGTTAGCCCTTTGTCCGATATTCATCACCCCTCAAAGTTAAAGGGTTAGGGTCAACGGACCTCTGTTGGGCGCCACCACCAAAGTCCAATAAACACTGACTTACCTTTAATTTTTTTTTGCCGTAGAATCAGCCTGCCTTTTTAGGCGCCAATGTCCGTTAGAAGCTGTTTTCAAAGCGTCACGAGCACAGTCGTTCCTTCAGAGCGGTGTTGGCGAGGGGTTTTTCCAGCGGGGAAAAGCCCAACGCCAACCCTCATCAGCTCCCGTTCTGCAGGCGTAAAACTTTGAAAGCAGCTTCTGTAAGGAATTGTCGGTAATTCTGGCTAAGTGGCTCACAACGCCATGCTGCGCATGAGTACGGCAATTTCGGGATGAGCGTCCCGGACACCCATTTGGGACCACTGATGAGGGTAATAACTGTGCTTGAAGCCTACCGCAAACATATCGAAGAGCGCGCAGCACTGGGTATCGTTCCCCAGCCGCTAAACGCCGAACAAACTGCAGGCCTGGTCGAGCTGCTGAAAAATCCCCCGGCTGGCGAAGAAGCGTTCCTCGTTGACCTGATCACCAATCGCGTTCCGCCAGGCGTGGACGAAGCTGCCTATGTCAAGGCCGGCTTCCTGTCCGCCATCGCCAAAGGCGAAGCCAAATCCCCCCTGATCGACAAGAAGCGCGCTGTTGAACTGCTCGGCACCATGCAGGGCGGCTACAACATCGTGACCCTGGTTACCCTGCTGGACGACGCCGAACTGGCGCCAGTAGCTGCCAAAGAACTCAAGCACACCCTGCTGATGTTCGACGCCTTCCACGACGTCGCTGAAAAAGCCAAGAACGGTAACGTTCACGCCCAAGGCGTGCTGCAATCCTGGGCTGACGGCGAGTGGTTCGTGAAGCGCCCGACCCTGGCCGACAAGATCAGCCTGCGCGTGTTCAAGGTCACCGGCGAAACCAACACCGACGACCTGTCCCCTGCGCCTGATGCCTGGTCCCGTCCAGACATCCCGCTGCACGCCCTGGCCATGCTGAAAATGGCTCGCGACGGCATCGTGCCTGATGCACAAGGCGCCACCGGCCCGATGAAGCAGATCGAAGAAATGCGCAACGCCGGCTTCCCGATCGCCTACGTCGGTGACGTGGTCGGTACCGGTTCTTCGCGTAAATCGGCCACCAACTCGGTGCTGTGGTTCTTCGGCGACGACGTTCCTTACGTGCCGAACAAGCGTGCAGGCGGCTTCTGCTTCGGCAGCAAGATCGCTCCGATCTTCTACAACACCATGGAAGATGCCGGCGCACTGCCAATCGAATTCGACGTTTCCAACATGCACATGGGCGACGTGATCGACCTGTACCCGCATGCTGGCAAAGTCTGCAAGCACGGCACCGACGAAGTCCTGACCACCTTCGAAATGAAGACCCCGGTCCTGTTGGACGAAGTGCGTGCTGGCGGCCGTATTCCGCTGATCATCGGCCGTGGCCTGACCGAAAAGGCTCGCACCGAGCTGGGTCTGCCACCTTCGACCCTGTTCAAGAAGCCTGAAGCACCGGCTGAAAGCACCAAGGGTTTCACCCTGGCGCAGAAAATGGTCGGCAAGGCTTGCGGCGTGGCCGGCGTTCGTCCGGGCACCTACTGCGAACCGAAGATGACCACCGTGGGTTCCCAGGACACCACCGGTCCCATGACCCGTGACGAACTGAAAGACCTGGCGTGCCTGGGCTTCTCGACCGATCTGGTGATGCAGTCCTTCTGCCACACCGCGGCTTACCCCAAGCCGATCGACGTGACCACCCACCACACCCTGCCTGACTTCATCATGACCCGCGGCGGCGTTTCCCTGCGTCCGGGCGACGGCATCATCCACTCGTGGCTGAACCGCATGCTGCTGCCAGACACCGTCGGTACCGGTGGTGACTCCCACACCCGTTTCCCGATCGGCATCTCGTTCCCGGCCGGTTCCGGTCTGGTTGCGTTCGCCGCAGCCACCGGCGTCATGCCGCTGGACATGCCAGAGTCGATCCTGGTTCGCTTCAAAGGCGAACTGCAGCCAGGCGTCACCCTGCGTGACCTGGTTCACGCCATTCCTTACTACGCGATCCAGGCTGGCCTGTTGACCGTAGAGAAGAAAGGCAAGAAGAACGCCTTCTCCGGTCGCATCCTGGAGATCGAAGGTCTGCCTAAACTGACCGTAGAGCAAGCGTTCGAACTGTCTGACGCCTCGGCTGAACGTTCGGCTGCCGGTTGCACCATCCAGCTGTCCAAAGAGTCGATTGCCGAATACCTGCAGTCCAACATCACCCTGCTGCGCTGGATGATCGGCGAAGGCTACGGCGATGCACGTACTCTGGAACGTCGCGCTCAAGCAATGGAAGCCTGGCTGGCCAACCCTGAGCTGCTGCAAGCGGACAAAGACGCTGAATACGCTGAAATCATCGAGATCGACCTGGCCGACATCAAGGAGCCTGTGCTCTGCGCGCCGAACGACCCGGACGACGCTCGCCTGCTCTCCAGTGTTGCTGGCGAGAAGATCGACGAAGTGTTCATCGGTTCCTGCATGACCAACATCGGCCACTTCCGCGCTGCCGGCAAGTTGCTGGAACAGGTCAAGGGTCAGCTGCCAACCCGTCTGTGGCTGTCGCCGCCGACCAAGATGGACGCTCACCAGCTGACCGAAGAAGGCTACTACGGCATCTACGGCAAGGCCGGCGCGCGCATGGAAATGCCAGGCTGCTCGCTGTGCATGGGTAACCAGGCACGTGTAGAGCCGAACTCGACTGTCGTGTCGACTTCGACCCGTAACTTCCCGAACCGTCTGGGTGACGGCGCGAACGTCTACCTGGCTTCGGCTGAGCTGGCGTCCGTGGCTTCCATCCTGGGTCGCCTGCCGACCGTCGAGGAGTACATGGAATACGCTGGCAAGATCGACAGCATGGCGGCCGATGTCTACCGCTACCTGTCCTTCGACCAGATCGCCGAGTTCCGTGAAGCTGCTGCGAACGCCAACATCCCGGTCGTTCAAGCCTAACGTTGCAACGCAATGAAAAACGCCGCCCATCGTGAGATGAGCGGCGTTTTTTTATGCCGATGAAAAGTCACTGGCTGTTCCGGCCTCATCGCGGGCAAGCCCGCTCCCACAGGGTTTTGGGTGTTCACACGGTTTCTGTATTACCGCGCAGCCCAGGCATTGAAGCGCTGTTCAAGCTCCTCGCCATGGTCGACCCAGAACTCCGCGTCCACGGCCCGCGCGCCGGCCAGGTTGGCCTCGGCGGTCGGCAGTTGCTCCTGCACGTCCTTGGGCAGCAATGACAGAGTCTGGCGATGCACCGGCCCGTACGGGATGGTTTCCGAGAAGACTTTTTGCGTCTGCGGCTGACTGGCAAATGCAATGAAGTTTTCCGCCAATGCCTTGTTCGGCGTGCCTTTGACCACCGCCCAGTATTCCGGGTCGTACAGGCTCTGCGGCCAGACGATGCTCAGCCTCATGCCTTCCTTTTGCGCCGAAGCGATCCGCCCGTTGTAGGCGGCGCTCATCACCACGTCGCCGGCCACCAGCCATTGCGCCGGTTGCGCGCCCGCCTCCCACCACTGGATGTTCGGCTTGATCTGGTCGAGTTTGGCAAAGGCCCGCGTCACGCCTTGCGGAGTATTCAAGACCTTGTACACGTCGTCCGCCTTGACGCCGTCGGCCAGCAAGGCGATTTCCAGGGTGTACTTGGCGCTCTTGCGCAGGCCGCGCTTGCCCGGGAAGTCGGCGACATTCCAGAAGTCCGCCCAGGATTGCGGCGCCTTGGCCTGCTTGCTCTGGTCATAGGCCATGACCATCGACCAGACATAAGTGGCCACCCCGCATTCGGTCAACGCACCGGGCACGAAGTTCGCCGAATCACCGAAGCGCCCCGCATCGAGTTTCTCGAACAAGCCCTCCTCGCAGCCGCGCAACAATTCGGGGCTTTCGACTTCGACCACGTCCCAACTGGTGTGACCGGCCGAGACCATGGCCTTGATCTTTGACAGTTCGCCGTTGTACTCACCGGCGATGATGTTGCCCGCGCCGCTGGCGTTGAAGGGCTTGAAGTAGGCTTTATCCTGAGCCTGTTTGGTAGCACCACCGAAGGAAATCACGGTGAGGTCCTGGGGGGCCGCCCACACACTGGCACTCAACACCGCCAGGGCAAACGGAACACTGCAACGCAAGGATCTGGACATGGATCGCTTCCTCGGGTCTTGTCGACCCATTGTTGTTATCGGTGTTCGGATTCACTCAAGTAAGCCGCCAGGCGATCCATCAGGCGGTCACAGGCCGCCATCTGTTCGACGCTGACAAATTCATCGGGCTTGTGCCCCTGGTCCATGCTGCCGGGACCGCAGACCACCGAAGGAATGCCGGCCTGATCGAACAGCCCGCCTTCGGTGCCAAAGGCCACGGTGCTGAAATCGTCACTGCCGCACAGCCGGGCAATCAGCCGGGCCGCCGCGCTGTCGGCGGGCGTCGCCAGGCCGGGATAGGCCGAGATTTTTTCAAAGCGGATACCGGTATCGGTGTCCACGGCCTGCATGGCCGGCAGCAACGTCTGCTCGGCGTAGTCCTGCAGTTCATCGACGACCACTTGCGGGGCGAAGTCCGGCAAGGCGCGGATCTCGAAATCGAAACGGCAATCCGCTGGCACGATGTTCAGCGCCGTCCCGCCCTGGATCACTCCGACCTGCACGGTCGAGAACGCCGGATCGAAGCGTTTGTCGTGCAATGGCGGCCGGGCCAGGGTGGCGCCGATGTCGCCCAGCCGACCGATCAGGCGCGCGGCCTGCTCGATGGCATTGACCCCATAAGGTGCGTAGGCCGAATGACAGGCGGCGCCGCGCACGTGGCACCGCATCGCCAGTTTGCCCTTGTGGCCGAGCACCGGCTTGAGTTCGGTCGGCTCGCCGATCAAACACATCGCCGGTGCCGGGATGCGTTGCAGCAGCACTTCCAGCAATCCGCGCACGCCGAGGCAACCGACCTCTTCGTCATAGGAAAACGCCAAATGCACCGGGCGCTTCAAAGGGCTCGAGAGAAACATCGGCACCGCCGCCAGCACAGAAGCCAGATAGCCTTTCATGTCCGCGGTGCCGCGGCCGTAAAGCTTGCCGCCCGCCTCGCTCAGCCGGAACGGCTCGACCGTCCAGGCCTGGCCGTCCACCGGCACCACGTCGGTGTGCCCGGACAGCACGATGCCGCCGGCCACACGCGGGCCGACCGTGGCCAACAGATTGGCCTTGGTCCGCTCGGTGTTGTAGATCAGTTCGCAATCCACGCCCAGTTCGTGCAGGTAGTCACGCACGAACTCGATCAGCTCCAGGTTCGAATCGCGGCTGACCGTGGCGAACCCGATCAATCGCGCGAGCATGGCGCGGCTGCGCAACTCACTCATCGCCGGGCACTCCATAAGCGGGGGCCAGGGTCGGATTGAGGGCGCGGGTCAGGTAGTCCTGCAATTGCGGTTCGTAGGCCGTCCACAGTTTGCCCAGCTCGCTGATCGGGTTTTCATCGGCCCAATCCACCCGCAGGTCGACAATCGGCCAGGTCAGGTCACCCACCACCGACAGCGCCGCCGAGTGCACCGCGCCGGCTTCGCCACCGGCATCCTGCCCGGCCTGCAAGGCGCTCATCAGCCGGGTGGCGAGGCAGCCTTCGCTGTTTTCGAACGCCGCGACCATCGCTTCGATCACCCCACTGTTGGCCAGCAGGTTGCCGGCCGCCACGCATTGGTCACCGGCTAGGGCGTTATTGATGCCCAGGGCATGGTTGCCGCTGAACACCGCCGTACGGCCCTGAGCATCCACCACCGCCACCTGGCGGTATTGGCTGTAGCCATTGCGGGTCAATGAGTGATCCAGCGCCTGGGGTGGCGCCGAGCCGTTGGCCAGTTCATCGAGGATCTGCGGGCCGAGGGCCGGCAGCGTGATGTTCTGGCTCGACACCGCGCCGACACCGGCACGCAGCCACGGGCAGCGCGCGCCGACGGCAATGCTCGAAGAGCTGATGGCAATGCCCAACTGACCGGTCTCGGCGCAGCGACCCACGATGGAAAAAGTCATGGCCAATTCCTTATTCAGGGATGACAGCGATCACATCGATTTCCATCAGCCACTGCGGCTGGCCGAGGGCGCTGACCACAAGGCCAGTGGAAATCGGGAACACGCCCTTGAGCCACTTGCCGACCTCCTGGTACACCGGCTCGCGATAGCGCGGGTCGATCAGGTAAGTGGTGGTCTTGACGATATGGCTCAGGTCGCTGCCCGCCTCTTCCAGCAATTGCTTGACGTTGCGCATGGCCTGCTCGGCCTGGGCGCGCGGATCGCCGAGGCCCACCAGTTGACCGTTGAAATCGCTACCGACCTGGCCACGCACATACACGGTGTTGCCGGCGCGCACGGCCTGGCACAGGTCGTTGTCGAGCGTCTGGTTCGGGTAGGTGTCTTTGGTGTTGAACATGCGGATGCGGGTATGAGTTGGCATTAACGAACTCCCATGAGGCTGGCTTTCTGAATGGGTGCACGGGCGGCGTCGGCTTGACGCTGGGTCGCATCCCGATAGTTGAGATAGGTGTGCTGTTTAACGATGTGATCGGCGATGTGCTTGGCGTCGTGCCAAACGCCCCAGATAAACGCGGAGCCGCGGCGGGACTGCCAAGGCAACCCGACGAAATACACCCCCGGCTCGGCCGACACGCCGCGCTGGTGTTGCGGTTTACCGTTGTCCTTGAAGGCGTCGACCTTCAGCCAGCTGTAATCGGTGGAGTAACCGGTGGCCCAGATGATGGTGGTGACGCCGGCCTTGAGCAGGTCCAGTTCCAGGATTGGATGGGTCACGCAGTCCGGGTCCGCCAGCATGGCCCGGGCTTCGGGTTCCAGCGGCAGGTCCAGGCCATTGCGTTCGATATAAGCGTCGGCCTTGTCGAGCAGTGCCAGGTAATTTTCATCGCCACGTTTAATGTTGTCGGCGAGGTTGTCTTCGAAACTCACCACAGCGCCGTTGAACGCCTGGGTCAGGCCGACCAGCGTCATGCCTTGATGGGCCAGCCGGCGGAAGTCCACGGTGTGGCCACCACGGGCACCGCTCACGGCGATGGTCACATGCTCTTTACCGGGCTGCATGGCCTCGGCATCCCACTCGCCGAGCACCCCCAGCCACCAGCAGAAATCACGGTTGCGATAGGCACGGGGCGGACGATCGTGGGCGCCCACCGACAGGTAGACCTGCTTGCCGGAACGTTGCAGTTCATCGGCGATCTGCACGCCCGAGGAACCGGCTCCCACCACCAGCACCGCGCCTTCGGCCAGTTGCTGCGGGTTGTAGTATTGGGCGGAGTGAATCTGGGTGATGCCGGCGATTTCGGGAGCAATCGGCGGAATGGCCGGACGCTGGAACGGACCGGTGGCGACCACTACATGCCGGGCTTCGATCACGCCATCAGAGGTTTCAACAGTAAAGCCCGGACGGTCGGCGTTACGTTCAACTTTCTTCACGTCCACGCCGGTACGGATCGGCGCGTTGAACTTCTTGGCATAGGCTTCGAAGTACTCAGCCACCTGCTCTTTCCCGGCGAAGGCATCCGGGTCCAGACCGTCGAATTCCAGCCCCGGGAAACGGTCGTGCCAGGCCGGACCGTTGGCCACCAGCGAATCCCAGCGGCCGGTGCGCCAGGCTTCGGCGATACGATTGCGCTCCACAACGAGGTGAGGCACACCGAGCTTGCTCAGGTGTTCACTCATGGCCACGCCGGCCTGGCCGGCGCCAACTACAAGCGTATCAATTTCGGTCTTGTCAACTGTCATGGCTGTGCACTTCTGAAAGGTGGTTTGATTCAGGTCGGTCATGGCTGCCGCCTCGATTCTGATCACTGTTGTTCTTCTGCTGCGGCTATCGGTGTCAGGGTGTTGGCCGCATTCTGTTCGGAGCCGGGAAATAGCGAAATTATGTTTTTTGTGGTCGCTGGAGAGGAAAAAGCGTCGAGGCGACCGGTTGGCTGTGCAAGGTTGCGGTCGACCCGATCCCGGCCTATGGTCCAAGCGATGCATTGCCCGCGACCGACGCGAAGACCCGGCGCGGATTGCTGTCCATCCAGTGCGGATTTACGCAAGGAGTGATGACATGCCCGACAATTCCCGTCCTGCCGTGCTCGAACTGATTGGCAATACCCCGCTGGTGCGCGTCAGCCGTTTCGATACCGGCCCATGCACACTGTTTCTCAAACTCGAATCCCAGAACCCCGGCGGTTCGATCAAGGACCGCATCGGTCTGGCGATGATCGATGTCGCCGAACGCGATGGTCGCCTGCGCCCCGGCGGCACCATTGTCGAAGCCACCGCCGGCAACACCGGGCTGGGCCTGGCCCTGGTCGGCCGCGCCAAGGGTTACCGGGTGGTGCTGGTGGTGCCGGACAAGATGTCCACCGAGAAGGTCCTGCACCTCAAGGCCATGGGCGCCGAGGTGCACATCACCCGCTCCGATGTCGGCAAGGGCCATCCCGAGTATTACCAGGACGTCGCCGCACGGCTGGCGGCGGACATTCCCGATGCGTTCTTCGCCGACCAGTTCAACAACCCCGCCAACCCGCTGGCCCACGAATGCAGCACCGCGCCGGAGATCTGGGCGCAGACCCAGCACGATGTGGACGCCATCGTCGTCGGTGTCGGTTCGGCCGGCACCCTCACCGGCCTGACCCGCTTCTTCAAACGGGTGCAGCCGGACCTGGAAATGGTCCTGGCCGACCCGGTCGGCTCGGTGATGGCCGAATACAGCCGCAATGGCACCCTCCCCACCCCCGGTTCCTGGGCGGTGGAAGGCATCGGCGAAGACTTCATTCCGTCGATTGCCGACCTGTCCAGCGTGCGCCACGCCTATTCGATCAGCGACGAAGAAAGCTTCGACCACGCCCGCCAGTTGCTGCGCGCCGAAGGCATTCTTGGCGGCTCGTCGACCGGCACCTTGCTGGCGGCGGCGTTGCGTTACTGCCGAGAACAGACCCAGCCGAAACGGGTGGTGAGCTTCGTCTGCGACACCGGTACGCGTTACCTGTCGAAGGTCTACAACGACCAGTGGATGAACGATCAGGGCCTGCTGCAACGCAAGCACTACGGCGACCTGCGCGACCTGATCGCGCGGCGTTTCGAAGATGGCCGGGTGATCAGCGTCGGCCCGGATGACACGCTACTGACGGCTTTTCAACGCATGCGCCTGGCGGATGTCTCGCAACTGCCGGTGTTGGTGAAGGGGCAGCAACTGGTCGGCGTGATCGACGAGTCCGACATCCTGCTGGGCGTGCATGAAGACGTTGCGCACTTTCGCAAGACCGTATCCAGCGCCATGACCGACAAACTGCAAACCCTGTCCCCCGATGCCTCACTGGCGGATCTGGAGGCAGAACTGGGCCGTGGGCTGGTGGCGATCATCCAGGATGCCTCGGGCTTCCACGGCCTGATTACCCGAACCGACATGCTCAATCACCTGCGGAGATCCCTGCCATGAGTCAACAGGATAAAAACGCCCCGCCACAGGGCTTCGCCACCCGGGTGATCCACGCCGGGCAAGTGCCGGACCCATCCACCGGGGCGTTGATGCCGCCGATCTACGCCAACTCCACCTACCTGCAACAGAGCCCCGGGGTGCACAAGGGCCTGGACTACGGGCGTTCGCACAACCCGACGCGCTGGGCGCTGGAGCGCTGCGTGGCGGACCTCGAAGGCGGCACCCGGGGCTTTGCCTTCGCCTCGGGGCTGGCGACCATTTCCACGGTGCTCGAACTGCTCGACGCCGGCTCGCACATCGTCTCGGGTAACGATCTGTACGGCGGCACCTTCCGCCTGTTCGACAAGGTGCGCCAGCGCAGCGCCGGGCACCGTTTCAGCTTCGTCGACCTGACCGACCTGGCGGCGTTCGAGGCCTCCCTGCAAGACGACACCCGGATGGTCATGGTCGAGACCCCGAGCAATCCGCTGCTGCGCCTCACGGACCTCGCCGCCATCGCCCGCACCTGCCGCGCACGCGGCATCATCTGCGTGGCCGACAACACCTTCGCCAGCCCGTGGATCCAGCGCCCGCTGGAACTGGGTTTCGACATCGTGCTGCACTCGACCACCAAATACCTCAACGGCCACTCCGACGTGATCGGCGGCATCGCCGTGGTCGGGCAGAACGCCGAACTGGCCGAGCGCCTGGGCTTCCTGCAAAACGCCGTCGGCGCCATCGCCGGCCCGTTCGACGCCTTCCTCACCCTGCGCGGCGTGAAGACCCTGGCGCTGCGCATGGAGCGGCATTGCAGCAACGCACTGGAGCTGGCGCAGTGGCTGGAGCGCCAACCGCAAGTGTCGCGGGTGTATTACCCCGGCCTGCCGTCGCACCCGCAACACGAACTGGCCCAACGGCAAATGCATGGTTTCGGCGGGATGATCTCCCTCGATCTCAACAGCGACCTGGCTGGCGCCAAACGCTTCCTTGAAAGCGTGCAGATCTTCGCCCTGGCCGAAAGCCTGGGCGGCGTGGAAAGCCTGATCGAACACCCGGCGATCATGACCCACGCCACCATTCCGCCCGCCACCCGCGCAGAACTGGGGATTGGCGACGGGTTGGTGCGGTTGTCGGTGGGGGTTGAGGATGTGGAGGACTTGCGCGCGGATCTCGCGCAGGCGTTGGCGCGGATGTAACGCTTGCGAGAGGACCAAAGTCAAAAGATCGCAGCCTGCGGCAGCTCCTACAGAAGGTGTGCATCCCAATGTAGGAGCTGCCGCAGGCTGCGATCTTTCAAGGCTTCATCTATACGAGCCATTGCACCCATCTGCTCCATGCGCTGGAAGACCATGCTGGTCAAGTACGCAGTAGTCCCTATAATCGCGGCGTTTTCGTCTACCCTCACGAAGCGTCGTGCAGCAATCAGCTTGTGCGGGGCGCATCGACATTTTTCCGCTATTGAACCGGAGAACTTCCATGCTCAAACGTACCCTGGCAATGGCCGTTGGCCTGACCTTGTCCCTTTCCACGCTGCTGGCACAGGCTGCCGAGACCCTCAAAGTCAGCGCCATTCCTGATGAAGCACCCACCGAACTGCTGCGCAAGTTCAAGCCCTTGGGCGAGTATCTGGAGAAGCAACTGGGCATGAAGGTCGAGTTCGTACCGGTGTCCGACTACCCGGCGGTGGTCGAGGCGCTGGCCACAGACCGTATCGACATGGCCTGGCTGGGCGGCTTCACCTTCGTGCAGGCGCGACTGAAAACCGGCAATGCCATTCCACTGGTACAGCGTGAGCAGGATGCGCAATTCACCAGCAAATTCATCAGCGCCGACCCGGCCGTCAAGTCGCTGGCCGACCTCAAGGGCAAATCCTTTGCCTTCGGCTCGGTCTCGTCGACGTCAGGCAGTTTGATGCCGCGCTATTTCATGCTGCAGGATGGCATCAAGCCGGAAACCTATTTCAGCCGTGTCGGCTACTCCGGCGCCCATGACGCCACGGTCGCCTGGGTTCAGGCGGGCAAGGTGGACGCTGGCGTGCTCAACGCCAGCGTCTGGGAAAAACTGGTCAAGGCCGGCAAGGTCGATACCGACAAGGTCAAGGTCTTCGCCACCACACCGGCCTACTTCGACTACAACTGGACCGTGCGCGGCACCCTCGACCCGGCCCTCGCCAACAAAATCAAGGTGGCCTTCCTCGCGCTCGACCCGGCCAACCCGGAGCAAAAAGCGATTCTGGATCTGCAAGCCGCCAGCCGCTTCATCGAGACCAAGCCTGAGAACTACAAGGGCATCGAGGAAGCCGCGCGCGCTGCCGACCTGCTGAAATGACCTTGCATCTGAACCGGGTCAGCCTCACCCACGGCAATGGCGTGCGTGCGCTGCATGAGGTCGACCTGCAGATCAGTGCCGGTGAGCAAGTCGCAATCATCGGCCCGTCCGGTGCCGGCAAGTCGAGCCTGCTCAACGTGCTGGCCACCGCCCTGCGCCCGGACAACGGCGCGGTCGAGGTACTCGGCGAGCACGCCTGGCAGCTTGGCGCCCATCGGCGTCAGCAGCTGCGGGCGCGCATCGGCCTGGTTCACCAGGCGCCACCCCTGCCACCGCGGCAGCGAGTGGTCACGGCGGTGCTGGCCGGAAAGCTGGGGCAATGGGGTTTTGCCAAAAGCTTGTTGAGCCTGCTGCATCCGGTGGATGTTCCGGGCGCGCGGGCGGCACTGGTCAAGCTGGACCTGGGTGACAAGCTGTTCGCCCAGTGCCAGCAATTGTCCGGAGGCCAGTTGCAGCGCGTGGGCATTGCCCGGGTGCTGTACCAGGCGCCCGAAGTGCTGCTGGCCGATGAGCCGGTGTCGGCGATGGACCCGGTACTGGCCGGGCACACCCTATCGATCCTCTGCCGCCACGCCCGGGAGCACAACGTGACGCTGGTGGCCAGCCTGCATGCGGTGGAACTGGCCCTGACGCACTTCTCGCGCATCATCGGATTGCGTGACGGCCAGGTCCTGTTCGATCTTCCCGCCAGCGACGTCGACCACGATTTGCTCGACAAGCTCTACGCCAACGAGCAACTGCTATCGCCGCCCGTTCCGGTGGCGCCCTTGAGCCTGCAGATTCCCCGATGCTGACGCGCGATACACGAGACCCGGCCATCCTGCCCCGCCTGCTGCTCAGTCTGTTGGCACTTGCTCTGCTGTGGCCCGGCATTCATTTCAGCGAACTGGACCTGGGTGTGCTGCTCAAGGCCGACAGCCAGAGTGAGATGGGCCGGTTTGTCTCTGCCTTCTGGCCACCGGCCCATGGCGAAGAGTTCCTCCAGTTGCTGTGGCAAGCCACGTTGCAAACCCTGGCCATCGCCACCGCTGGCATGGCTTTGGCTTTGCTGTTGGCCGTGCCTGCCAGCTTGTTGGCCAGCCGGGCGCTGTCGTTGTCCGCCGCCTCTCGCAGCGGTCGCCCGAGCGCCTTGGGCCGGCTGCTGCGCTGGCCGGTGCGCGGATTGCTGATCTTCCTGCGCAGCGTGCCGGAAATCGTCTGGGCCTTGCTGTTCGTGCGCGCCGTCGGCCTTGGCCCGACCGCCGGGGTGCTGGCGATTGCCATCACCTACAGCGGCATGCTGGGCAAGGTCTATGCGGAAATTTTCGAGTCGGTCGACCAGCGTCCCGCACACTCACTGCTGCAAGCCGGCAGTGGCCGGTTGGCTGCGTTCTGCTATGGCATCCTGCCCAACGTCGCGGCGGAGTTGCTGTCGTACACGGTGTATCGCTGGGAATGCGCGATCCGCGCGTCGGTGGTGATGGGCTTCGTCGGTGCCGGCGGGCTGGGCCAGCAGATCGATTTGTCGTTGCGCATGTTCGCCGGCGGTGAAGTGGCGAGCATGTTGCTGACCTTTTTCGTCCTGGTGCTGTTCGCCGACCAGATCAGCCGCCTGTTGCGCTGGAGGTTCGCATGAATCGCCTGATCAACCTGCTGCTGATCCTGTGCATTGGCGCAGCGGTCGTCGCTTCGTTCAGCTATCTGGGCATCGATCTCGGCGAACTTACGGGCAGCGCTAACCTTGCGCAGATGGGCGCCTACGTGCTGCGTTTTCTCAGCCCGGACCTGAGCGCCGGCCATCTGCATGCCATCGGCCGTGGCGCCGTGGAAACCATGGCCATGTCTGCCCTTGGCACCCTGCTCGCGGCGGTATTCGGCCTGGTGCTGGCACTGCCTGCGGCCGGGCGTTTCGGTTGGCCGTTGCAGAGCGCGTCGCGCCTTGTGCTTAACGCCCTGCGCGCCATTCCCGAACTGGTGTGGGCCGCGTTGATGGTGCTGGCAGCCGGACTCGGCCCCAACGCCGGCACCCTGGCGCTGGCCATGCACACCACCGGGGTGCTGGGTCGATTGTTCGCCGAAGCACTGGAAAACACCCCGCCGCAACCGGCCGAAGCCATCCGTTTGCAAGGCGGCAACGTCGTCTGGGCCTTCTGTTACGGCACCCTGCCCAACCTGTTTCCACAACTGCTGGCGTACATCCTGTACCGCTGGGAAAACAACATCCGTATGGCCAGCGTGCTCGGTTTTGTCGGTGCCGGCGGTTTGGGGCAGATGCTCTATGTCAGCCTCAGCCTGTTCCAGGAGGCCCAGGCCAGTACGGTGATCCTGGCGATGTTGCTGCTGGTGTTTGCCGTCGATGGGCTGAGCAGCTGGAGTCGCCAGCGTTGGGTCAAGGCTTGATGGGGAATTGCATGGTTTTGCACACCTGATTGCATTGGAGCTGAGCAACCATTTGTATCGAGTTGACTGCCGCGTTTTATGGCTATGACCGGCAGAAAACGACCGATTCTGTTGAAAAAGTCGCTCTGCCCAAACTGCCTGATCATTGACTGGTGATAACGCCTTTTTTGCACGCTGCTACGTGAAATCCGAGTCCGGTAGCCTCTGCCAAAAGTAAAGATTTCAACCTCGGACGCGTACTTTTCAGATACGCAAACCATGGCCGACTTTTTCAACAGAATCGGCCGAAAGCTGCCGACCATCAAGGGCTGCTACCGACCTGGAGCAGTCGACGAACAGAATAATGGCAAATTTGTGGCTATGCTTGGTCTGCTGTCGAAACTGATCAGGCAGTCCGGCAGGCTGCGCGGAAATGACCCGCAACGTGCCCTATGTCACCCGACTATTCTGCGTGAAGCATCCAGTTCAGGGGCGCAAATCCGCAACGACACTCGGGAAGACATGGAGCAAACCCTGCACCTGCAGGCGCAGGGTTTGGACTAGATCTGTTGGGATCACTCAGGATCGAATCGACTTTCGCTACGGTGCGGCTGGGCACTGCGAAAACGGGGATATGCTCACCCCAGACATGCTGGCCAAGGTCTGCACGCTCGCCAGAGGCGCAGAACGAGGCTGAGGAAATTGAAAGGAACAGAACATCTGGCAAAAGTGATTGCCGACGTTCAGTTCTACAATGGAGAGCGAGGAGAATCGTTACCTGAAACGATGATGTCAAACACAACAAATGAAAATGATTTCGTTTTATCGCCGAAATGTTAAGAGACTGCTTCCGAGAGTAAAAAATTTCACCATGAAATTAGCATCGCCAAATGCATTGCTTAGTGTCGAATAGTTGGTTGGCGTGACACTTAAGACGTATAGCTTCGGTAGCTATTGCTTGTCTCGGGAGCTTCGCTCACGAAAACCAGCGTGAATCCAGAACAGAGAAAAAATTTGGCTAATGCTACGTGCGGTGTGTTCTCAGGTTCAGGTGTCGGCACAAAAGGTTAATTGGTTTCCGAATACCGCTTCTATTGGTCAATTTAGAAGGATTATGTTTGGAGATTGTGAAATGGATTTTTTCAGGAATAAAAGCACCGCAAAGCAAGCCATACCCACCCGTTCAAATAAGCCGCGCTCGACCAAATGGCACCGCATGTACTTTTTTCTTGCGGGATTCGACGTGCTGGTTGTTGTGCTGAGCGTGCTATTGAATCACCTGATCGTCGATACCTATCACCGCTCCATCACGGCAAACCAGTCGTGGGTCCAACAGCTGTCGAGCTATTCAACGCTGGGCAGCCTGGCTTCCAAAGTCAATGCGCCGGGCAATAATGTGTTCGATACACATGATGTTGAAGCCGAATCGCGGAACATGAATGAAGCCTTGCGCGCCTTCAACGAGCATTTGGCAATGGCCAAAAAACAGTTGGAAGTACGGATCGCCAATGAGGCTGAACACAGTGCAGATATACAAGCCTTTACCCTTGCATTGAAGGATGAGGTGGGTGCAATTGATGCCGCGATGGTCGAAATGGTGAACGAGGCCTTGCTGATCTTTTCCTACTTCAGGGAGGGGCAGTCGGATAATGCCGGCAAACGCATGGCAACGATGGACAGGAAGTTTGCCCTGTTGCTCGCCTCACTCAGTACCGTGCGGGATCGCGTTGGCCTGATTCAAAGCAAGCTCCTGGAGGAGGAGCTTGAGTCGGTCGAAGAACTGCGCCGGGTCGAATACGCGATCATGGTGTTCGTACTACTGATGGTCAGTGCGGCCGTTATCTACGGGGGCAAGATCAGGCGCGAAATGGAGTCGCAAGCAGCCGAACGGGAAGGTTATCTGGCAGTGCTGCGCGAAAGCGAGAAGCAGGCCCGCCAGCAAGCATCGCTGCTGGACAAGGCCCAGGACGCCATTGTCGTTCACGGGATGGATAACCGCATCCTGTACTGGAACAAAAGTGCCGAGCGTCTCTACGGTCTGTCAAAGGAAGAGGCACTCGGCAAATCGGCACAGGAATTGATCTACCAGGGTAGCGCCGCTTTCAATGCGGCCACTAACAGCCTGATAGAAACGGGTGACCGGGCGGACGAAGTTACACTTCGACGCCGGGATGGCTGCATCATCACGCTCGAAAGTCATCGAACCCTGGTGCGAGACGATGATGGCCAGCCGCAATCCGTTCTGTCGATCAATACTGACATCACCCACCGTAAGACCGCTGAGCAAGAGGTCCAGCGTTTGGCCTTCTACGATCAGTTGACCGGGCTGCCCAACAGGCGGCTCATGTTGGACCGGTTACAGCATCTGCTGGCGGGCAGCTCCCGTAGCCTGCATACGAACGCGATAATTCTCATTGACCTGGATAACTTCAAGGCACTGAACGACACGCTGGGGCATGACAGAGGCGACATGTTGCTGCAGCAAGTTGCTCTGCGCCTTTGCGGCTGCATACGCGAGAGCGACACCGTGGCTCGCCTGGGCGGAGACGAATTCGTCGTCCTGCTGGATGGCCTTAATGAGAATCCTCCAGGAGCAGCTATCCAGGCCAAGGCTATTGGCGAAAAGATTCTCAACTCTCTGAACATTTCCTACCAGTTGGATGGATATGAGCACCACAGCACCCCCAGCCTCGGCATTGCGCTGTTCCAGGGGCAGCTGAGCACAGTGGACGATATTATGAAGCGCGCTGACCTGGCGATGTATCGCGCCAAGGCGGCGGGCCGCAATACCATGCGCTTCTTCGATCCGGAAATGCAGGCGGTTGCCATGGCACGCGCCAGACTGGAAGTAGACTTGCGCCAAGGCTTGCAGGACAACGAATTCCTTCTTCATTACCAGCCGCAGGTGAATAGTGAGGGCCGTATCATTGGCGCAGAGGCACTGATGAGATGGCAGAATCCTGAGCGCGGAGTCGTGTTTCCAGGCGAGTTCATTCCATTGGCAGAGGAATCGGGGTTGATTCTGCCGTTAGGCCGTTGGGCGCTGCAGGCAGCCTGCACTCAGCTGGTTGCCTGGGCAAAGCATTCGGAAACCGCCCGACTGGGTATGGCTGTGAATGTCAGCGCCCGCCAGTTTCACCATCCGGACTTCGTCGAGGAGGTACTGCAAGTACTGAGATACACGGGGGCCGATCCGAAGAAATTGAAACTGGAACTGACCGAAGGCCTGCTGATAGAGGATATGGAAGGTACTGTCGCCAAAATGATCGAGTTGAAAGAGATCGGCATAGGCCTTTCGCTGGATGATTTCGGAACCGGCTACTCGTCACTGTCATACCTGAAGAGCCTTCCGCTGGATCAACTCAAGATCGACCAGTCCTTCATCAGAGATGTGCTGGTTGATCCCAACGACGCCGCAATCGCCTGCGCGATTGTGAGCCTGAGCCAGATATTGGGGCTTTCGGTGATTGCAGAAGGTGTGGAGACAGAAGCCCAGCGCACCTTTCTGGTCAAGCATGGCTGCCAGACCTACCAGGGCTTCCTGTTTTCCCCGCCACTGCCAGCCGAACAATTTGAGGCGTATGTTCACGAAAGATTAATGGCGAGCACTGATTTCCCACGGACCAAGACTAAATCGCCATAACTTCGCAGGTGCCTGGAAACGTCCGCTTTCGGCTGTTGATTCAACCCAATGCGGACGATGAGAGGTCGACTCAAATGTGGCTCGCACCCGCAACTGCCGGAGGCGACCTGTCAAGCGGCACTCGCCTCATTGGCAGGATTCAAATAGCAGGCCATCTCCCGTTCGACAACGTCGATCTCATTTAGCCCCCAGTTTGTCAAGGGCGCGGAAGGTTTGCCGGTCGACGCAAAACTCGCGGCCAGCAGACGGGTCATCAGCGTCTTTGCCAAGTCCAGTTGCTCCTGAAGCTCCTGAACCGCGCGATCAGCCTTGTCCAGGCGCTGTTGCAGGGCATCGCGCCCGGCAGTGATCTGTCCGATACTGGCCATCGTTTCATGTGGGTCGACCATCACTGCCGCTTTTTCTTCCAAAGATTTGTCACTCATCAATGTGCTCGATCGCTCAGGTTCAAGGTCAGGCGCGTGCAGGCCCTGCCTCACTGATATCGGCACGAGAGTTTATTCCTATAGTTTTCTATCGCACGGCTGCGCAAGGCGCCGACCAACGGCAGCGTAACCCATCAGCGAACCCAGCCTGGTTGCGAACAAGCATCTCAGCTGGCACTGGGTTAAGTGCTCCTATCTATAAACGTCCGTTCCTGGCCGATTCTGTCGGTCGAGATCGGCAGCTATGGGTTGATCAGGGCTGATCGCAATAAGGACTGTTGAGTGCTCTGTAGTTGTTGCGCCTGGCACAGAGCGACCAAGGCGGACGTTCACGGGGACAGTGCTCTGACCGCAGGCAACGGCCGTACTATAATTAATTTCTGTCAATGTTTGCGTGGCGAGCGCTCCAAAACGACTCAGGTATCCATAGCTTTCACCTGACAGGCAGAGGGCTGCACAGCAAATGGGATGGACAGTACGTCTGATTACGCGAGAGAGGGTTCAGCCATGAAAATTCACTCCTTCCAGCATTACTCTCATGGTCTGGAGATGGCCGTTCACGATGCATGGATTACCGCCAAGGTGAAGTCGGCCCTGGCATTTTCCGATCCGACCCTTAGCCTGCATATCAATGTCAAAACCCATGCGGGCATAGTGGGGTTAAGCGGCCGCGTCAACACTCATAGACAGTGTGAGCAGGCCATTGGTCTGGCCCGTTCGGTTCATGGTGTCGCCGAAGTCGATGCCAGCGACTTGCAGACCCATGTGTTCACGCCAGGGAGTTTTCCAGAAGCGCCCAACGCCGAAGAGAGCACTGAGCTCCGGCCACAATCGTCAACAAAGATGGACGACAAATGATAATGGCAACTTTGCAGGCGCCGCGCTCCCAGTCGGGAACCGAGGGCGGAGGGAAGCTGAATGCCTGTGTGCCCCAGAGTGAATCGCCCATGGTTTCGTGGACATTTCCGACTGGCTGCTTATGGCCGTTCTTTGCCGGTCATGGTTACAAAGCCTGCTGGTTAAATCCGATGCAACCGGTGGTCAAGTGCAGTGCAATTTCGCGCCTGACGACCAAACCAGTACTGCCCACGCCAAAAACCCTTCCTGCGCGTCAACGCAGGAAGGGTTTTTTCGTAGCAGCCGATCAGTCTTTAGCCTGGCTCAACTTGGTGAACAGCTCGGTCGGTACTTTCTTGCCGTTGGAGATGTACTGGTTGGTGCGGAACTTGTACACCTCACCCTCGGACAGGAAACCATCGCTGTTGGTGTCCATCGCCTTGAATTCCTCAGTGCCCTTGGGCGCCACCGCCAGCAGTTCCTTGAGCGACACGCGACCGTCATGATCGGCGTCGGTCCTGGCGAACGAGGCATCACCGCATTTGCCTTCACCGCACTTGCCCTCGGCCTGGGTCTTTTGCGCGCTGGCTTCGGCACCGCACTTGCCTTCACCACACTTGCCTTCGCTGGTCTTTTCTGCGGAAGCCAGTTGATAGCCTTGAGGCAAGGCTTCGGCGGAAAACGCGGAGGACGCGAAGTTGATACCGCCGACCAGTGCAACAGCGATCAGGCCAATACGGGTTTTGTTCGGGAACTGGATACGAGACATGTTGATACTCCGGATCAATGGCGTGGCTGGACCACTATTGGTCGTACCACAAGGGTTGATAAACCTGGTTGCGAGGTGCGTTGTGCATCTCGCTTTGGCAGGTCTATTTGGCCCCAGTGGTGTATCCGGGCTGTATCCGTAAAGAGAGGGTTTTGTATAGCTGTATGCGGATGTCGTGCCCTGATACACAGCGATACACGAAAGCCGGTAGTCAGTTGCTCATGTCCGCAAGAGCGCTTGTTTAAAAAGGTTGTAGGTTATTTCCTGAGGGCTACAAGACCTTGCGTCGTTGCCTACGGTTACGCCAGAATCCGCCGGCTTGTGCGCCTTGCCTCTGGTCTCTATCGTTTCCGCGCCACTGCCCATCAGTGGTCGGGTTTAGCAGCCCGGGGTTGTAAGCAAGGTGCACAAGCTCCTGTCAGTCAGGTATTCCCATGCCTGCATTTGATGGTGGCTGTGCGCAGGGCGCCTTCGGGCGCGCCGGCTTTGCTAGCTTCCCCGGTCTGCTAACCTGCGCACAGCTGCCTCCTTCTCGTTTAGCAGCAAGAGGGTTGGCACCCAATCAGAGAAGCAAGCATATGTTCAAAGTCACCCCCAACCCGCCGGACACCGATCCGACATCCCCGTACGAACCCGATTCAAACAAGCTCAACGAGGCCGCCGAACGTGCCCTCGCCTTCCACTTCCCATCGACTGCCGACATCAAAGCCACACCGCGCACGCCAGGCTCGCTGTTTATCGTAGACCCCAAGGTCGATACCGAAACCCTGATGGTGTATCTGGTCGAGACCCTGGCCTCGGTCGATGTGATGGTGCACCAGTTGGTGGATCATCTGGACGGCGGCTCGCGCAATGCCCTTCTGGGGATTTCCAACAGCGTGATGTTGGCGGAGATCACGGCGAACCGGGTGCTGGATCAGATTGATCCGCCTGAGTAATCACTGAATCGGTGGCTAACGCTGCCCCCTCGCCACAGGTTTTGTGTGTTTGATAAAACCTGCTTGCGCGTCCTGTTGAACGAGATCAGTCTCAAGGGCTGTATCGACCTTCGCCCATGTGCGTTGAACACGGGCGAAGGCATACCTCCCAGCGAGGAAATGAAGATGAAATCTGCTTTCGTCATCCTGCTAATGGCCCTCGCACTGTGCAACTCGCCCCTGGTGAGCGCCGCTCCCGCCGCCGACGCCATTGTGCCCTTCCACGTCGATATCCAGGATCAACAACTCACTGACCTGCGCAACCGCCTCGCGGCCACACGCTGGCCGGACAAGGAGACGGTGGCCGATCGATCACAAGGTGCACAGCTGGCGAAACTGCAGGAGCTGGTTCGCTACTGGGGCACGAACTATGACTGGCACAAGGCCCAGGCGCAGCTCAATGCCTTGCCCCAGTACACGACCACCCTCGATGGGGTCGCTATCCATTTCATCTGGGTGCGCTCGCCCCGGCCGAATGCGTTACCGATGATCCTGACCCACGGTTGGCCTGGCTCGGTACTGGAGTTCATCAAGGTGGTCGGCCCGCTCACCGATCCGGCCGCTCACGGGGGCAATAGCGCGGATACATTCGACGTGGTGATTCCGTCGATCCCCGGCTACGGCTTCTCCGGCAAACCGACTGAGCCCGGATGGGACCCGGACCATGTGGCCCGGATCTGGGGGCAATTGATGCAGCGTTTGGGGTACTCCCGCTACGTTGCCCAGGGTGGCGACTGGGGTGGCCCCATCACGAGCGCCATGGCGCGCCAGTCCGTGCCCGGGTTACTGGGCATTCACCTCAACCTGCCGGCGACGGTCCCGCCGGAAGCGACCGCAGCACTTGCTGCCGGCGGTCCCGCGCCTGCGGGGTATTCCGAGCAGGAGCGTGCGACCTACGACGCGCTGGCCGCATCGATTAAACAGGGAAACCTGGCCTACAGCGCGATGATGGCCGCGCGGCCGCAGCTGATTGGTTACGGCGTAACGGATTCTCCGGCGTTCCTCGCAGCGTTCATGCTCGGTCACCCGGGATTTTCCAAGTGGTCGTATGGCGCCGACCCACAGCAATCGCCAGGCAAGGATGAAGTACTGGACGACATCACGTTGTACTGGTTGACCAACAGCGGCGCCTCGGCAAGTCGGCTGTATTGGGAAAACAAAGGGCGCAGCCCGCTTTTTTCTGCGGCACAGAAGACCGGCGACATCACACTGCCGGTGGCCGTCACGGTATTCCCTGATGATGTCTATTTCCCGCCGGAGAGCTGGGCCCGACGCGCCTATCGCAACCTGATCTACTTCCATCAGGCTGCCAAGGGCGGCCATTTCGCCGCGTGGGAACAGCCGGAGCTGTTTGTCGAGGAGCTGCGCACGGCGTTTCGGCCGCTGCGCTGAATCACCTTCGTATCAATTGGGGTCCAGCAACCCGCCACTCCAGTTACGCGACACCCGGCTGCCGGTGAATTTCGCCACCCCCATACCCTGAGATATCAGGCGATCGCGATAGCGCGTCACCAGGCGCCCCGCTTGCTCGGCATGCAGCACCACTTCGGAGGCTGGATCGCCCGGCCGCCCGAGAATCCGTGCAAAGCGCTGGCCTTCCTCGACGAAATCCCCCAGCTCTTTTTCGAAGATCAACACGCCGGGTTGCGGGGCGATGATGGTTTCCATGTGGCCCATTTCCACGGCTTCGACGGGCCAGTCAGCCGGTGAAACTTGCTCGTCAATGACACCGCAACCGCACAGCCAGTTGTACAGCCCTTCGGCATCCGACTCGGCAAAGCGGTCGCTGACATCACCCTGCCCACGCAGCTCCAGGGTCGCAGCCATGCGGTGCTCGGTGACGCCTTCGCGCAGCCACGGGGCAATGATGGTTTCCTCGAAGGAGCCATCGTCGCCGTCATCCCAGATGATCGCCACGTCCATCTTCATCGCCGCCGCCAGTTCGCGGCCACGGGGCCAGAAACTGCGGTGCACGTACAGGTACGGTAGCGCCTCGTCATCGGTGTGCAGGTCGAGCATCACATCGGCCGGGGCGGCCAGTTGCACCAGTTTCTTTTGCCATTGCTGAACGCAGGTCGAAGGTCGTTCCATGGCCGCCGACTGGTCGAACGAACGATTGAAGTTATGCCCGGTGGCGTCATGGTAACGACCGAGGATCCGTCCCTGGCGAAACTGCCCGATGCCCAGCGGATTGGCCTGCGGCACCACGGTGATGTTGCCTTTGAGCCGGCCCTGGGTTTCGGCGGTTTGCAGTCGTTGCATCAGCAGGTGCAGGACCAGCATCCCGGCGATTTCATCGGCATGTACGCCGGCTTGCAGGTGCACGTTTGGCCCGCTGCCGTCGCCGGCATAGCGCCAGGCACCGACCCGCACAGCATCGCCGTTGTTGTTGCTGACACTGAACGAAATATCCTGCGGCATTGGCTTTCCCTCCTGTCATGACCGTTGAAAAACGCTGTATCGCTGCTGTCGAGGCTGGTGATTGAACAGACGTTCAACTAAGCTCGGCAGCGTGGAACCTCACCCAAGGACAGCCTTGTGACGACCGATGCCCCGAAAAACCGCCGCGCCGAACCCGATGACCGTCGCGAAATGCTGGTAGCCGCCACCCTGCGCTGCCTGGGCCGCGACGGTCACGCCGGGATCTCCGTGCGACGCATCGCTACCGAAGCCGGGGTGTCCGTGGGGTTGCTCAACCATCACTTCGGCAGCATCGAGGCACTGATCGCCGACACCTACCAGCGGCTCGCCAGTGAACTGACCACGGCCCTGCTCCAGGAAATCGAACAGGCCCAGACACCCGCGCAAAAGGTCGATGCCTTCCTGGAAGGCTCATTCTCGCCCAGGGTCATGGACCCGAAACTGCTCGGTGTGTGGGTGGTGTTCTGGAGCCTGATCCGTCACTCCGAACACGTCAGCCAGTCCCACGAAAAAAGCTACCGCGCCTACCTCGATCTGATCCGCCAGTTGCTCGACGGGCTGGCCGCCAGCGAAGGCTTCGTGATTCACGACACCCGCCTGGCCGCCATCGGCCTATCGGCGATGCTCGACGGTCTCTGGCTCGAGTGGTGCCTGAACCCCGAGACCTTCAGCGCCGCCAACGGACTGCATATCTGCCGCTGCTGGATAAAGGGGTTGCGTCACGGGGCATTCAGCACCGACGACGCCCTGTGACGGATGCCGGCCGAAGATCATCGCCAGGGTGCCGCTGACGGCGGTCTACCCTTGTCGAACTCATCAGGCCGACCTGCGTACCGGCGTCCCGCGCCGCTCGGCAAAGGCAAACAGCGCCTCGATCAGGAACGTCAGGCACACATACACCCCGGCCACCAGCAACAAGGGTTCGTACACCTGCAGGGTTTGCGCGCGGACCACGTTGGCGGCGCCGAGCAGATCGATCACGGCGATGGTCGACGCCAGCGCCGTGGACTTGAGCAGCATCACGGTTTCCCCGGCCAGGGTCGGCAGCAACAGGCGCATGGCCCGGGGCAAGCGTACCCGCAGCAAGGACTGGCGCGCGGTCATGCCGAAGGCCGAGGCCGCTTCCATTTCACCCTTGGGCACCGCCAGCAGGCCACCGCGGATCACTTCGCCGACATAAGCGCCGACCGACACCACCAGGGCGAACACGATGTACCAGTAACCGTCGCGCAGGTAGGGCCAGAGGAAACTGCCGCGAATCAGCGGGAACTGGGCAAACAGGCTGCCCAGGCCGTAGTAGAAAATGTAGATCTGGATCAGCAACGGCGTACCGCGGGTCACGCTGGTGTAGAACAGGCTGACCTTGGCGATCACCTTGTTTTTCGAAATCCGCGCCAGCGCCACCAACACCGCCAGGACAAATCCGAACACACTGGCGATCAAAAGAATCGCGAGGGTGGTTTGCAGCCCCCGGCCCAACAGAGCCGCGTATTCAACTATCCACGCTGGAATCATTTCATTCTCTCTGCCGGTTCAGTCAACAAGAGGCATCCAGCGACGAATACGTCGCTCAAGCCGACCCGACACATAGTTCGACGCCAGCGTCACCGCGTAATACAACGCGGCAGCCGTGAGGTAGAACAACAGATAGTGGCGCGTCGACCCCGCGCCTTGCTTGGCGGTGTACAGCAGCTCGTTGGTGCCAACCACGCTGATCAGCGCACTGTCCTTGATCAGGTTGATCCACAGGTTGGCCATCCCGGCCATGGCGTAAGGCGCCATGATTGGCAGCGTGACCCGGCGGAACAGACCGAAACCGTTCAGGCCGAACGCCTTGGCCGCTTCGATCTGGCCGAAGGGAATCGCCTGGATCGCCGCGCGAAAAATCTCCGAGGCGTAGGCACCCTGCACCAGCCCCAGCACCACGATGGCCGCCAGCGGACCACTGACATCGACCACGCCGTAGCCGAGCCGGGTCATCAGCGAATTGAGGAGCATGGAGCCAACGTAGTACAGCAACAGAATCAGCAGTAATTCAGGAACCGCGCGGAACAACGTGGTGTAGCCGCGCATCAGCGCTGCAATCGGTTTTGGCGCGCCGAGCTTGAGGCACGCCACCACCAGCCCGATGGCCAGCCCGAGCACAAAGGCCCCGGCGGAAATCTGCAGGGTCATCCATAGCCCCTTCAACAGCGCACTGCCCCATCCCTGTTCAGTGAAATTGATCAGATCGAACATTGCCGGCATTTCAACCCCCAGTAACGACCATGAAAACACTGCAAAAACCCTTGTAGGAGCTGGCTTGCCAGCGAAGCTTTTGGCGGCCTCAAGGGCCCCTTCGCCGGCAAGCCGGCTCCTACAGGATCTGTGTGCTGGTCAGAACGCCGGCTTCACGCTGGTGCCGAAGTAGCTCTGGGAGAGTTCGTCGTAGTCCTTGCTCGCCAGCAACTCCTGGATGGCCTTGTCGAGCCGGGCCTTGAGTTCGGCGTCGTCCTTGCGCAGGCCGGCTCCCACGCCTTTGCCGAAGATCGGGTCGTAAGGCACGGTGCCGAGGTAGGCCAGGTCCTTGGCGTCCGGGGTCTTGATGAACGCGGCCATGGCGGTGCCGTCGGCCATCATCAGGTCGATGCGCCCGGCAATCAGGTCGGCGTTGGCCGAGTCCTGGGTGTCGTAGTACTTAACATCGGCAATTTTTTCGTAGTAGGTCTTCAGGTAACTGGCGCTCACGGTGGAGTTCTGCACGCCGATGATCTTGCCCTTGAGGTCATCCGGGTACTTCTTCACCGACGCCTCTTTCGGGCCGACGACGGCAATCGCCGAATCGTAGTAGGCCTTGCTGAAGGCGATCTGTTTTTCGCGTTCTTCGGTCACCGACATCGAGGAAAAGATCACGTCGATCTTCTTCGCCAGCAGCGACGGAATGATGCCGTCCCACGCGACTTCCTTGATCTCGCAATCGGCTTTCATTTCGCTGCACAGCTTGTGGATCAGGTCGACTTCGAAGCCCTTCCACTCACCATTGGCCTGCTTTTCGGTGTACGGCGGATAGGGTTCGGCTGCCACCGCGAACCTGATCGGTTGCGCTTGGGCGGCACTCATGCCGGCCAGCAATACGCAGGCCGCACCGGTCAACCAGTTTGCAAAACGTCGATTTCCCATGTTGTTTTCCCGTCTTTTTATGATGAGTTAGCGAGTCTGATGAGCGTTGACGAATTGTCGGCAACGCTCGCTGCGTGGGTGTACGAACACTTCGTCCGGCGAACCGGTTTCCTCGATCAGCCCTTGATGCAAAAAAGCGACTTTGGAAGAGACATCGCGTGCGAACGCCATTTCATGAGTCACCAGGATCATGGTCCGGCCTTCTTCGGCGAGGGAGCGGATCACCCGCAGCACTTCCCCGACCAGTTCCGGGTCGAGTGCCGAGGTGGGTTCATCGAACAGCATGACCTTGGGCCGCATGGCCAGGGCCCGGGCGATGGCCACCCGTTGTTGCTGTCCCCCGGAGAGAAACGCCGGGTACTCGTTGCGCTTGGCCGCAAGCCCCACGCGTTCGAGCAGGGCTTCGGCGCGCTCGGTCGCCTCCGCACGGCTTTCACGCAGGACCTGGGTCGGCGCTTCGATGAGATTTTCCAGCACCGTGCGATGGGGCCAGAGGTTGAAGTTCTGGAACACCATGCCCAGGCTCGACCTTATGCGCACAAGCTGTTTGGCGTCCGACACCAGCGGTGCGCCGGGGCGATTCTGGTTAAGGTGAATGCTTTCGCCATCGACCAGGATGCGTCCCTGGTCCGGCACTTCGAGCATGTTGATGCAGCGCAGCAAGGTGCTTTTTCCCGAGCCGCTGGCACCGATCAGAGAAATCACGTCGCCCTCGCGGGCGGTCAGGGAAACGCCCTTGAGCACTTCGATATTGCCGAAGCGTTTGTGCAGGCCATCGACCTCGATCATAGTCTTGGCGACGACCGGTTCGGCGGCTGCGGTACTGGTCAGCGTGCCGATCAGCGGCCTCGGCGCTTCGCCATTGAGCACCTGGACAAAGCCGCGAATGCGCTGGCAGGCCTGGGCCAGGCGCTCTTCACCCAGGGTGAACGAAAGCCGTACAAAACCCTGGGCCGGCTCGCCGAATGCCGCCGCATCCAGCACCGAGACACCGGCTTCGCGCAGCAGGCGCCAGGCGAATTCCAGCGAGGTCAGGCCGGTGCCTCGCACGTCCACCAGCACGAACATGCCGGCATCGGGGTTGAGCACGCTGATGCCCGGGCAATCCGCCAGTCCGGACACCACCAGATCGCGGCGCCGGCGATAGATCTCGCGCATGCCGTGGGTGACTTCGTCATGGGACTGCACGGCCTTGAGCGCCGCTTCCATGACAAACCCGGGCAAGCCGTACAGCATGCTCAGCACCAGGGTTTCGACATGATTGACCAGGGCTTCATGGGCCACTACCCATCCAATGCGCCAACCGGTCATGGCATGGGATTTGGACAGGCTGCCGATCACCACGCAGCGCTCGGCCATGCCCGGCAACGCCGCCAGGCTCAAGTGTTCACGCTCGTAGGCGAGGCTCTCGTAGACCTCGTCCACCACCACCCACAGGTCATGGGCGATGGCGAGGTCGGCGATGGCTTGCAGCTCTTCGCGGCCCAGCACCACGCCAGTGGGGTTGTTCGGGTTGGAGAAGAAAATCGCCCGGGTGCGCGGGGTAATGGCCTTGGCCAAGACGGCGGCATCGAGGCGGAAACCCGAGTCCGCGGCACAGGGTACCCGCACCAGCGTGGCGCCGGACGCCTTGAGCGTGGCTTCGTAGGTGACGTACATCGGATCGAAGGCAATCACTTCGTCGCCGGCACCGAGCAGGCACATCGAGGTGGCGAACAAGGCGTTCTGCGCACCTGCCGTGAGAATGATGTTCGACGCCAGCAGTTCGCGGTCGATCAGTTGGCTGTAGCGGCCGGCGATGGCCTCGCGCAAGGCCTGGCGACCGGCGATTTCGGTGTAGTGGGTATCCCCTTCACGCAAGGCGTGGATGGCAGCGTCGGTGATGAAATCAGGGGTGGGGAAATCCGGGTCGCCGACGCTGAGGATGATCACGTCCTCGCCATTGCGCTGTGCCGCGCTGGCCGCGTAGTGAATATCCCAGGCGGCAACGCCTTGGCCACTGATCCGCTCTACAAAGGGTGAAAACCGCATGCCAGTGCCTCGTTCGAATTGAAGAAACGCAAGCCCGCAACCAGCCGGGGGAAGGTGGCCCCCAACATAGTCGAGACTGAACACTCGTTCAACAGAAAACTCGCAAGGCTTCGCGTTCAGCGCAAACAGGTCGTTTTCACGACAGCCGCGCCGTTTTTCAGCACGGCGCGATCAAGCGACGTGAAACGATTTTGCTGACCGCGCCAATCACCAGCGCAATGACGATCAACCCGGCGGCGACGGCGAACGTCAGCCGCATCCCCTGTGCGATGGCCTCAGGTTGCGCCTGCAAAATATCCTGGCTGGCCGTGCCGAAGGCGAACACTGCGCCCATGACCGAGGCGCCCGTGATCAACCCGAGATTGCGCGACAACCCGAGCAAACCGGAAACCACACCACGCTGCTGCGCCTCAATTTCCAGCATGACGGCGGTATTGTTGGCCGCCTGGAACAACGCATAGCCGGCGGTAATGACAGCCAGCGGCACGATATAGCCGGGCACACCGAACGCCATCGGCAAGGCCGGCAGGATGCAAGCGCCGGTCAACATGGCGATCAATCCGAGCGTGCTGGCTCGATACGTGCCCAAACGATCGACCCATCGGCCCGCCGGTACGCCTGCCAGTGCGGCTACCAGCGGTCCCGTCGACATCGCCAACCCAACACTCGCTGCATTCAACGCCAGTGCGCCTGTGAGGTAAAACGGTCCTACCACCATGGTCGCCATGACCACGGTGGTCACCAGCATGCTCATTACGAATCCTGCGCTCATCTGCCAGTTACGGAACATCGTCAATCGAACCAGAGGCGACTCGGCTGTGTGCTCGACGAATACAAACACGCACAGCCCAAGAACTGTCACCAGCAACAGCGTCATGTTCAGCGACCCCAGGGTGCCACGCCCAATGGTCATCGCCAGTGCATAAGCCAGCAGTGTCAGAACCAGCACCAGCGTGCCGAGCACATCGAAACCCGCTCGATCCGCCCTCTTCTCACTGCGATCGTTGGGCAAAAAGTAGAGCGCGAGCCCAATCGCCAAAACACCCAACGGCACATTGATCAGAAAAATTGCCTGCCACCCCGGATTGGCAATCAAAAAACCTCCAAGGGTCGGGCCGAGTGAGGTGCCAATCGCCGACATTGTGCCGAGCACGCCCATCGCACTGCCCATTTTTTCCTTGGGAACGGCCCCGCCCACTAGCGCCATGGTCAGCGCCATCATGATGGCCGCACCGACGCCCTGCAGCACCCGAGCGGCAATCAATAACCAGAGATGAGGGGCCAGCGCGCACAGGATCGAAGCGACGGTAAACACACAAATCCCGATCAACAACAAACGTCGGCGGCCAATGATGTCGCCAAGTCTTCCGACACTGACGATCAGCGCCGTGATCGCCAGCAGGTAAGCGAGCACCACCCATTGCACTTGCTGAAAGGAGGCCGAGAACGCCTCGGCCAGTGTCGGCAATCCAACGTTGGCAATGCTGGTGCCCAGGGACGACAGCAGCATGGATAACGACAGGCTGGCCAAGGCTCCCCGAATCGATATGGACTTCATTTTCTCGCGACTCCGCAAATAGGTTGTCCCGAGCCTAAGCCCAGCCATAACATGGCGGAAGGCGCAGCATTTGCACTTTATACGTGCACCCAACGCCACATACCTGCTCCCACAGGAATTGATTCGATGCCCGACCTGAATCTGTTGATCACCCTGAACGTGTTGCTGGAGGAAGGCAGCGTGGCCCGCGCCGCGCAGCGTTTGCACCTGAGCCCGTCAGCCATGAGCCGGGCGCTGGCGCGATTGCGCGAAACCACGGGCGATCCGCTGCTGGTGCGGGCCGGGCGCGGACTGGTTCCCACGCCTCGGGCGCTGGAGTTGCGTGAACGCGTCGGCGTGCTCGTGCAGGACGCCGAAGCCGTCCTGCGCCCCGCCGAGGCACTCGACCTGAATCAACTGACCCGTACCTTCGCCCTGCGCACCAGCGACGGCTTCGTGGAAAATTTCGGACCGCAACTGATCGCCCGCATCAACGAAGAAGCGCCCGGCGTCCGCTTGAATTTCGTGCAGAAGCTGAACAAGGACAGCACCCTGCTGCGCGAAGGTTCGGTGGATCTGGAAACCGGTGTGATCGGCGAATCAACCAGCCCGGAAGTGCGGACCCGGATGCTGTTTCGCGATCGGTTCATTGGCGTCGTGCGCGAGGGTCATCCACTGGCTCAGGGTGAAATCACTCCCGCGCGTTATGCCGCCGCCCGGCACATTCTGGTCTCACGTCGGGGCCACGAAAAAGGCGTCATGGATGACGCCTTGAATGAGCTGGGATTGAAGCGGGACATCATCACCATCGTCGCCGGTTTCTCCTCTGCGATTGCATTGGCGCGGGCTTCAGACCTGGTCGCCAGCGTACCGCAGCGGCACGTCGGCAACCTGTGCCAGGGGATGTACTGCTTTGCCCTGCCCTTCCCCACGCCGCCGATCACGGTTTCGATGCTGTGGCACCCGCGCATGGACGCCGACCCGGCGCATCGCTGGTTGCGCGGTTGTGTGTGGGAGGTTTGCAGCCGGCAATGACCCGGTGGCCCTCGCCTACTCCTTCAGGATCAGCAGCGCTTCGCCTTTCTTCACGATGTAGGTCGCCAGTTCCGAGGCCTTGCCCTGGCCTACGTTCTTCGCCACATGCGCAACGCCTTCAGGTATGTACAACGAATCACCGGCCTTGAGCGTCACCGGTGCCCGCCCTTCCAGCTGATACTCAAAGGTGCCGCTGATCACGTGCGCCACCTCGACACCGGGGTGAGCATGTTTGGGCGATGTCACGCCCGGATCGAAGTCCACGAGCACCTGGAGGACTTCGCGATCGGCGGTGCCCAGGTCTTCGCGTACCAGGTCGGTGCGGTGCAGGCCCTGCTGCCAGCTTTTCATCGCCGGGGCCGGTTGTGTTTCCTGGGCTTGAGCAAGGCTCGCTACAGTGGTGAGCCCTGCGGCGGCCAGGATGAGGCCAAGCCTGCCGAGGGTGTGACGGGTGTGGGTACGCAACATTGTCTTTCCTCCAGTTGAACCACGCCAGGCCGCGCCGAAAGTGACGCTGCCGGTGATTCCATTTGGAGGCCTCCGTGTATCGCCCGGGTGTCGGGAAACGCCGGTTTTGTATGCCCGGGTAACGGCGGGCGTTGCCGATACCTGCGGATACAAACCCGCAACTGCGGGCACGTCGTTGGTCAACGCCTTCGCCCATCCGCACGAGTGTGTTTTTCCACCGTGCATGGCGGGACGTTCCCGGCCACCTCGGACAGTCGTTTTACTTCATTGGGCATGACTTCCATCAAACGTTTCCTGCGCCCGGTGGCTTACCAGGGCTTTCCGGATACCCTGCTGACAGAGCCTCTGCGCGATACCATTCCGCTAGGGCTACTGCGCCTTGTGGACGGTCAATAATCGAAAGTGGCCATAGCGCTGACTGTAGGAGCGAGCTTGCTCGCGAAGGTCGTTAACGAAAACGCATGCTTTCTGGCTAATCGCGGCGTTCTTGAGTCCTTCGTCGGAACGCCGCCCGGAGCAAGCTCGCTCCTACAACAACGGGTTAGTCAGTTGTTTTTCGCAAGCCGGGTATCGCCGCTGTCCCATCCACCCCCCAAGGATTTGTAGATCGCAACTATGGCGCGGTACTGATCGGTCTCCCCCAGTGCCTGGGCATCCTCGGCATTCAACCGCTCGCGTTGTGCGTCCAGCAACACCAGGTAGTCCACCACCCCTTCCTTGTATTGCGTCGCCGCCAGATCGGCCGCGGCTCGACTCGACTCGCTTTGCTTGATCAGCGACAGCAAGCGTTGCTGGCGCTTGCCATAGTCGCTGAAGGCGTTTTCCGACTCTTCCAGTGCGAGCAGCACCTGTTGTTCATAGGTCGCCAATGCTCCCTCGGCGTCGGCGTTTGCGCCACGAATGCGCGCCCGCACACTGCCCAGGTCAAACGCGGCCCAGGTGATACTCGGCCCCAGGCTCCAGGCACGGGCGGCACTGGAACCGATTTGCGAACCACGCCCCGCCGTGAACCCGAGGAACCCACTCAAGCTCACCCGTGGAAACAGGTCGGCGGTGGCCACGCCGACATCCGCCGTTGACGCCGCCAACCGGCGCTCTGCCGCGAGCACATCCGGGCGCCGATGCAACAGCTCGCCAGGATCGCCAATCGGCAATGCCTTGGCGATGGCCGGCAGGTTCTTTGGACTCAGGTCGATGCTCAGGGTGTCCGGGCGTTCGCCCAGCAGCGTGGCGATGCGGTTCTTGTGGTGCACCTGCTCCGCCTGCAACTGCGGCACGCTCGCCTCGACAGCCGCCAACCGGGCGTCGGCACGCACAACGTCGAGCTCGTTACCCACGCCAGCATCACGCAGGCTCACCGTCACGGCGCGCGATTCGCTTTGGTTCTTCAGGTTGGCCAAGGCGATCTTTTCCCGCAGTTGCGCACCGCGCAGTTGACCATAGGCATCCACCAGCTCGGCGATCATGGTCACCCGCAGTTGGTACAGGTCCGCCGCCGTGGCGTCTTCCCGGGCATCGCTGGATTCCAGCTCACGCTGGATGCGCCCGAACAGATCGATCTCCCAGGCCATGTCCAGGCCCAGGTCGTAGCGCTCAGTGTTGACCCGGCTCTCGGTCAGGCCCGGCACCTGCGATTTGCCCTGCACGCTGCTGACCCGGCTGGTGACCACCGGCAGATTGTCGTTGCTGACGTCATCACGGATGGCCCGGGCGGCTTTCCAGCGGGCGAAGGCCACGCGCAGATCGCGGTTGCCATTGAGCGCTTTGCCGACCAGCTGATTCAGCGTGGGGTCGTCGAATTGCTGCCACCACACCGTTTCGAATCGCGTTTGATCGTAGTTGGCTCCTTGTGCCGAGACGACATGGGCAGGCGCCGTGTCGGGGGTCTTGTAATCCGGCCCCACGGTGCAGGCGGCCAATGCCGTGACCAGGAGGCTGGGAACGAAGAGCTTGAAAGCATTCATCAGTGTGCCTCCGAATCAATAACGTTGAGCGCGTGAACCCGGGCCGCCTTGCGCGCGGTTTTACGTTCGATGTAGCGACGAATCAGGACGAAGAACACCGGCGTCAGCAGCAACCCGAAGAAGGTCACCCCGAGCATCCCGGAGAACACGGCAACCCCCATGGCCCGGCGCATTTCCGAACCGGCCCCGGTGGAAGTCACCAGCGGAATCACCCCCATGATGAAGGCGAACGACGTCATCAGGATCGGCCGCAGACGCATGCGGCAAGCCTCCAGTACAGCGTCCAGCGGCGACAGGCCCTGGTCCTGTTTGTCCTTGGCGAACTCGACGATCAGGATCGCGTTCTTGCAGGCCAGGCCCACCAGCACGATCAAGCCGATCTGGGTGAAGATGTTGTTGTCGCCCCTGGAGATGATCACCCCGGCAATCGCCGACAGCAGGGTCATCGGTACGATCAGGATCACCGCCAGCGGCAGGCTCCAGCTTTCATACAGCGCAGCCAGTACCAGGAACGCCAGCAGGACGCAGAGCGGGAACACCAACAGCGCGGTGTTGCCGGACAGGATCTGTTGGTAGGTCAGGTCAGTCCACTCGTAGGTCATGCCGTTGGGCAGTTCTTCCTTGAGTAGTTTCTCGATGGCTTTTTGCGCCTGGCCGGAGCTGTAGCCGGGGGCTGCACTGCCGTTGATTTCCGCGGTGACGAACCCGTTGTAGTGCGAGACCCGGTCGGGCCCCGACGTCGGGCTGACCTTGACGAACGTGGCCAGTGGAATCATTTCTCCACGGTCGTTGCGTACCTTCAACTGGCCGATCTGCTCCGGTTCCTGACGGAACTGCTGCTCAGCCTGGACGTTGACCTGATAGGTACGGCCAAAACGGTTGAAGTCGTTGGCGTAAAGCGATCCGAGGTACACCTGCAAGGTGTCGAAGATGTCGTTGATTGCCACGCCATGGGTCTTGGCTTTTTCGCGGTCGATGGCGGCTTCGACTTGCGGCACATTGACCGTGTAGCTGGTGAACAGGTTGGCCAGCTCCGGGACACTGCGCCCCTTGCCGATGATGTTCATGGTTTCCTTGTACAGCTCTTCGTAGCCCAGGTTGCCCCGGTCTTCGATCTGCAGGCGGAACCCGCCGATGGTGCCCAGGCCTTGCACAGGTGGCGGCGGGAACACCGCGATGTAGGCATCCTGAATGCCGCCGAACTTGGCATTCAGCGAAGCGGAAATCGCCCCGGCGGACAGGCTTGGGTCTTTGCGCTCATCGAAAGGACGCAAGCCGATGAACGCGATGCCGGCATTCGGGCTGTTGGTGAAACCGTTGATCGACAGGCCGGGAAACGCCACGGCGCTGTCGAAGCCCGGTTCGTTCATGGCGATGGTGCTCATGCGCCGGATCACCGACTCAGTGCGGTCAAGGCTGGCCGCATCGGGCAATTGCGCAAAGGTCACCAGGTACTTCTTGTCCTGGGTCGGCACAAAGCCGGTCGGTGTGGTGCTGAAACCCATGTACGTCATGGCGATCAGGCCAGCGTAAACCAGCAGGGCCACGCTGCTGCCGCGAATGACCCTGGCCACCGCCACCACGTAACCATTGCCGGCCTTTTCGAACAGCCGGTTGAAGGGCTTGAACAACCAGCCTGCGAACAGCCGATCCAGCACTTTGGAGAAACGGTCTTTCGGCGCACCGTGGGCCTTGAGCAACACCGCCGCCAATGCTGGCGACAAAGTCAGCGAGTTGAACGCCGAGATCACCGTGGAGATGGCGATGGTCAGGGCGAACTGCTTGTAGAACTGCCCGGTCAAGCCGGAAATGAAAGCGGCCGGCACGAAGACCGCACACAGCACCAAAGCCGTGGCGATGATCGGCCCGGTCACCTCGCCCATGGCCTTTTGGGTAGCCTCGGCCGGTTCAAGTCCCGACTCGATGTTTCGCTCGACGTTCTCCACCACCACGATGGCGTCATCGACCACGATGCCGATGGCCAGCACCAGACCGAACAGCGACAGCGCATTGAGCGAGAACCCGAGCAAATGCATCACGGCAAAGGTGCCGATCAGCGATACCGGCACGGCGACCAGCGGAATGATCGACGCGCGCCAGGTTTGCAGGAACAGGATCACCACCAGCACCACGAGGATCAGCGCTTCGAACAGCGTGTGAACCACCGCTTCAATCGAGCTGCGCACGAAGATGGTCGGGTCATAGACGATCTCGTAGTCCATGCCCTCCGGGAAACTCTTCTTCAGCTCAGCCATCTTCGCCCGCACCTGGTCGGACACGTCGATCGCGTTCGAACCCGGGCGCTGGAAGATCGGCATTGCCACCGCTTCCTGGTTATTGAGCAGAGCGCGCAGTGCGTATTGGTTGGAGCCGAGCTCAATCCGGGCAATGTCCTTGAGGCGGGTGATCTCGCCATCCGCACCACTGCGCACGATCACATTCTCGAATTCTTCTTCGGTGACCAGGCGTCCCTGGGAGTTGATCGACATCTGGAAGCTGGTGGCGTTGGGTGCAGGCGGTGAACCCAGTTGACCGGCCGCGACCTGACGGTTCTGTTCACGCACCGCATTGACCACATCGGTGGCGGTCAGGTTGCGTGACGCGGTCTTGTTCGGGTCGAGCCAGATGCGCAGCGAATAATCACCGATGCCGAACATCTTCACGTCACCGATGCCGTCCAGCCGCGACAGCTCGTCCTTGACGTTGAGGATCGCGTAGTTGGACAGGTAGAGCATGTCGTAGCGCTTGTCCGGCGACACCAGGTGCACCAGCAGCGTCAGCTCGGGCGACGCCTTGTCGACGGTAATGCCGATGCGCGTCACCTCCTCCGGCAACTTGGGTTCGGTCCGGGTCACGCGGTTCTGCACCTGCACCTGAGCGTTGTCCAGGTCGGTGCCCAGGGCGAAAGTCACGGTGAGCGTGAGCCGGCCATCCGCCGTGGACTGCGAAGACATGTACAACATATTCTCGACGCCGGTGATGGCTTGTTCGAGGGGGGCAGCCACGGTTTCGCCGATGACCTTGGGGTTGGCGCCCGGGTAGTTGGCATGGACCACCACAGTGGGTGGCACCACTTCCGGGTATTCGCCGATCGGCAACCGGAACAGCGAAATGCCGCCGGCAATCAGGATCAGCAACGACAGCACTGCGGCGAAGATCGGCCGCGTGATAAAGAACTGGGAGAACTTCATGACGGTGTTCCTTTATCCGCGGGGCGATACGCCAGCGTCGGTTTTCACCAGCGCCGGAGACGGAGCGGCAGGCTGATTACCCGCCTCGATGGCCTGGCGTTGACGAGCCAGGGTGACGACGGTTTGCGCGTCGGCCATCGGCGCGTCCTGAGGCGCGACCACCGCGCCGGGACGAACCCGTTGCAGACCGTTGATGACGATCCGGTCTTCCTTCTGCAAACCGCTGCGCACGATGCGCAAGCCTTCGAGCTTCGGCCCAAGGTCGACGCTGCGGTACACGGCCTTGTTGTCCTGGTCGATCACCAGCACGAACTTCTTGCCCAGGTCGGTGCCCACTGCCTCGTCCTTGATCAGCAGGCCGGCATAGGCCGCGCTGCCCACCAGTTTCAATCGGGCGTACAACCCCGGGGTGTATTGGCCGTCGGCGTTGTCGAACACCGCACGGCCACGGATGGTGCCGGTCTTGGGATTGACCTGGTTGTCGACGAAGTTCATCTGCCCCAGGTGGCTATTGCCCTCCTCGTTCGACAAGCCCATGTACACCGGCGTGGACTGGCTGCGCCGGCCTTGGCGGGAGAGCTGGCCGTACTTGAGGAACAGACGCTCGTCGGCATCGAAATAGGCGTAGACCTTGTCGGTGGAGACCACGCTGGTCAGGGCCGATGTGTCGGCGGTGACGATGTTGCCGGCGGTGATTTCGGCACGACTGACCCGGCCGCTGATCGGCGCGGTGACACGGGTGAAGCTCAGGTTCAGGCGTGCCAGATCGAGTTGCGCCTGCACGGCATCGACGGCGGCGCGGGCTTCCTGGGCGGTGGTGGTGCGCGTGTCGGCCAGTTCAGCGGAGATCGCATTGCTGCTCAACAGGCGCTGGCCGCGTTGCGCTTCATTGCCAGCTCGAACCAGCGTGGCGCGAGCTTGTTGCAATTGCGCTTCGAGGCGGTGTACTTCGTGTTCGAACGGCCGTGGATCGATCTGGAACAGCAAATCCCCTTTCTTCACCGACTCGCCATCGGTGAAGGCAACACGATCGATCTGCCCCGACACCCGCGGTCGAACCACGACGGTTTCCGGCGCTTCCAGACGGGCGGTGACTTCATCCCATTCAGTGATAGGTTGCTCGAGCACTTTGGCGACCGTGACAGGCGGCGCACCCGGAGCCTGGGCAGCATCGGGGGCGTGGCCGCAAGCAGTGAGGGTCGCCAACGCCAATGCAGCAAGGGGGTAACGCAAAGGTTTGAGTGACTGTTCCATGGGGGGTGTCCGCCTGACGGGTTAGGGGTTGGAGAATTCTCGGCCGCGCAGGGGGCTGCGACGAATTGAACGGAGTGAACTTGGCTATCATCATTAATGATGACCGTCATGTTTAAGGGCAAAAAAAATGAATGCTCAGATCAAGCCTCTGAATCAACAGGGTTTTTATTGGAAGCCGTCAGACTGACGACAGCGCAGATACAGTCCAATGCGGGCCCAAGGGTTTGCGCTACCTGCAAGGCCCGGGTGGTCGGTTCCATTTTGTGGCCAATGCGTTTAAACAGAGGGTCGTTGAACAGTGTGCGCAGACGCCCCAATGCACCGCTGACCGCCGGCTGGCCCAGGGAAAGTCTTTCTGCGGCCCGTGTGACGTTGCGCTCCTGAATGAGCGCCTCGAAAATCACCAGCAGATTGAGGTCGATACTGCGCAGATCATGACGTTTCATGGGGCGGCACCCTGTGAGGTGTTCTGACTTGAGCCACGGGCTCGTCGGCCTGCAAAACCATTGCCGCGAATTTATATTATGATCATCATCAATACCAGCCCCTCAGCAAAAAATTGCCAAGGCGCTCATCGGATGACAGGACCCCACTCATGAAAGTGACGAAAGACCAGGCAGCAGCCAACAAGGAAGCGATCCTCGGCGCAGCCTCGAAGATGTACCGGGAAAGAGGCATCGACGGCATCGGTATCGGCGAGCTGTCCCGCTCGGTGGGCCTGACCCATGGCGGCTTTTACGGTCAGTTCCCCGGTGGCAAGGAGCAGTTGGCGTCAGAGGCGGTCAGCCGCACGTTCGAAACCAACATCGAAGACTGGCGAGCGGCGAAATCCATCCCCGAACTGCTCAAGGGTTACCTGACCCAGAGTCACCTGAGCAACTGGACCGAAGGCTGCCCGATCCCTGCCCTGGGGGCCGATGTCGCGCGCAATGGCGGTGCTGTCAGCCACTCGTTCACCCAAGGCGTGCAGACCCTGATCGAAACGCTGCTGCCATTGGTCGACGGCGAAACCGATGATGAAAAGCACCAGGAAGCCTTGCGCATCCTGTCATCGATTACCGGGGCCATATTGATCGCCAGAGCCCTGGACAACCCTCGATTGTCGGAGCAGTTCCTGCAATCGGTGATCGATGCCTGGTCTGTCAGCGACGAAAAAACAGTAGAAGGGCTTGCCGCGACCTGATCCAGACAGGTCGCGGCAAGTTCAGGCTTTTTGACTACGCCAGATCGAATCGATCCAGGTTCATCACTTTGGTCCACGCAGCGACGAAGTCCTTGACAAACTGCTGCTGCGCATCGGCGCAGGCATAGAATTCGGCCAAGGCACGCAACTGCGCATTGGAACCGAAGACCAGGTCAACCCGCGTCCCCGTCCACTTCACTGCACCGGTCTTGCGATCGCGCCCTTCATACTCTTGCCGGGCATCCGACACGGGCTTCCACTCCACGCCCATATCCAGCAGGTTGGTGAAGAAGTCATTGGTCAAGGCTTCCGGCCGTGAGGTGAGGACACCGTGTTTGCTCTGGCCGACATTGGTGTTCAACACCCGTAGCCCACCCAGCAATACCGTCATTTCCGGCGCACTGAGCGTCAGCAGTTGCGCCTTGTCGATCAGCAGTTTTTCGGCCGGCACACGGTACTGTTGCTTCAGGTAATTACGGAAGCCGTCGGCAATCGGTTCAAGGAATCCGAAGGATTCGACGTCGGTCTGTTCCTGGCTGGCGTCCATGCGCCCTGGGGTGAAAGGCACCGTCACACTTTGGCCGGCATTTTTCGCGGCCTGCTCCACGCCCACGCCACCGGCGAGCACAATCAGGTCGGCCAGGGAGATTTTCTTGCCGCCACTGTTGAACTCGCCCTGGATGCTTTCGAGTTTTGCCAGCACACGGGCCAGTTGTTCTGGCTGGTTGGACTCCCAGGACTTCTGCGGTGCCAGGCGCAGACGCCCGCCGTTGGCGCCGCCGCGTTTGTCGGAGCCACGGAAAGAGGAAGCCGCCGCCCACGCCGTCGATACCAGTTGCGAGACTGACAGCCCCGAGGCGGCAATTTTTCCCTTGAGTGCGGCCACATCACTGTCGTTGACCAGTGGATGGTCGACGGCAGGGATCGGGTCTTGCCACAGCAGCTCTTCGTTCGGCATTTCCGGGCCGAGGTAGCGTGAGAGCGGCCCCATGTCACGGTGAATCAGCTTGTACCAGGCACGGGCGAAGGCGTCGGCCAATTGGTCTGGATTGGCCAGGAAGCGCCGGGAAATCGGTTCATAGATCGGGTCGAAGCGTAGCGACAGGTCCGTGGTCAGCATCGTCGGATCACGCCGTCTGGACGGATCATGGGCATCTGGAATGGTGCCGGCACCAGCGCCGTTTTTCGGCTTCCACTGGTTTGCCCCCGCCGGGCTCTTGGACAGTTCCCATTCGTAACCGAACAGGTTTTCCAGGTAGTTGTTGCTCCACCGGGTTGGCGTGGTCGTCCAGGTCACTTCCAGGCCGCTGGAGATAGTGTCGCCACCTTTACCGGTACCGAACGTGCTCTTCCAGCCCAGGCCCTGCAGTTCGAGACCAGCGGCTTCGGGCTCAGGTCCGACATGGTCGACAGGGCCGGCACCGTGGGTTTTACCGAAGGCGTGACCGCCCGCAATCAGCGCGACGGTTTCCTCGTCGTTCATGGCCATGCGCGCAAAGGTTTCACGGATGTCCTTCCCGGCGGCGACCGGATCGGAGTTGCCTTCAGGGCCTTCGGGGTTTACGTAGATCAGGCCCATCTGCACGGCGGCGAGTGGGTTTTCCAGATTGCGCTCTGCGGGAGCTTGCCCGGCATCTTTGCCATATCGCACGTCGCCACCCAGCCACTTGCTTTCCGAGCCCCAGTAGACGTCTTCGTCCGGTTCCCAGACATCCGGGCGGCCACCGGAAAAACCAAAGGTCTTGAAGCCCATGGACTCCAGTGCAACGTTGCCGGTGAGGACGATCAGGTCGGCCCAGGAAATTTTGTTGCCGTACTTTTGCTTGATCGGCCAGAGCAGTCGACGGGCCTTGTCGAGGCTGACGTTGTCCGGCCAGCTGTTGAGCGGTGCAAAGCGTTGCTGGCCGGAGCCGGCGCCGCCCCGGCCGTCACCGGTGCGATAGGTGCCTGCGGCGTGCCAGGACATGCGGATAAAGAAAGGCCCATAGTGACCGAAGTCCGCCGGCCACCAGTCCTGGGAATCGGTCATCAGCGCAGTCAGGTCTTTTTTCAACGCCTGGAAGTCCAGGCTCTTGAAGGCTTCGACGTAGTTGAAGTCGCCCCCCAAGGGGTCAGATTTGGGCGAGTGTTGACTCAAGATCTTCAGGTTCAGTTGGTTCGGCCACCAGTCGCGGTTCGTCGTGCCACCGCCAGCGGCGTTATTAAACGGGCATTTCGATTCAGTTGACATGGCATCTCCTCTTGATTTTGTTTTCAGCTAATCATCCTTAAGCGTGGATCCGGATCACCGATTGAAGAAATAGCTTTTCGGTATGGGATCCATAGCCTTAAGGCTATGACAGCCCAGTGATCAGTCGCTCCAGAACATCCATTAAAGTACCGGTCCGGGAAACTGTCGCTTCATCTTGGGAGATAGCTGATAAACAGTTCAAATCAGCAAGCAAATGCAAGATCATGTACACCTGCCACAATGGATGGGTAGCCTTTGCTGCATGGACGCTGGCGATCGTAAGAATTGTTTGCCGCGAGAGGTTTCGCCATGCTCCTCAAAGCCATTGTCATCTGGTCATTGCTGTCGATCATCGTCGCCGCCGTGTTCTGTCGCCTGATGCATAACGCCAAGGTCGCCGACCGGGCGCTCAAGATCGCCAGGCCGGATCATCAGCCTCATGAACGAAATGCTGGCAATGCTTCCATGCCCCGGGACAAAAGTGGCAGTGACGATTCGGATTACCACGCGGCCTGAGCCATTCAGGGCGTTCCTGCACTCAATAAAAAACCGGCTATTCAGCCGGTTTTTTTAGGTCACTCAACAGCACTTCGGTCCGGCTTTACTGCCGTAACGGGCCTCTTGGCGCTCGCGAAAGAACGCCTCGTAGTCCATCACCGGCTTGTCCGGGTGTTTGGTCTGCATATGCTCGACGTAGTTGTCGTAGTCAGGCATGCCGACCATCAGGCGCGCAGCCTGACCGAGGTATTTACCCAGGCGACTCAGGTCATTGAACATGGTGCAAATCCTCGATCACGCTTCCGGCAGCGCCTGGAATGGCGCTTCCTTATCCGTACGCTCCTTGGTGCCCCAGGCGGCAATACCGACCTTGAGCGCAAAGAACAGGATGCTGAACACCACGAACAGGAACAGCGCGGTCAGCGTTGCGTTGGTGTAGGCGTTGAAGATCACGTGCTGCATCTGGTCGATACTCTTGGCCGGGGCCAGCACCTGACCGTTGGCCAGGGCATCGCTGTACTTCTTCGCCAGGGCGAGGAAGCCGATCGCCGGGTTGGCATCGAACAGCTTGATGAAGCCCGCTGTCGTGGTGCAGATCAGCAACCATACCGCCGGCAGCAAGGTGACCCAGACATAACGCTGGCGCTTCATCTTGATCAGCACCACGGTGCCGAGCATCAGCGCGATACCGGCCAGCATCTGGTTGGAGATGCCGAACAGCGGCCACAAGGTGTTGATGCCACCCAATGGATCGATCACACCCTGATACAGCAGATAACCCCACATGGCCACGCAACCGGCGGTAGCGATCAGGTTGGCAGTCCAGGACTCGGTACGGCGCAGGGCCGGCACGAAGGAGCCGAGCAAGTCCTGGAGCATGAAACGCCCGGCACGGGTACCGGCGTCGACTGCGGTCAGGATGAACAATGCTTCAAACAGGATCGCGAAGTGGTACCAGAACGCCATGGTGTTCTCGCCCGGCAACACGTGGTGCAGGATCTGCGCGATCCCCACCGCCAGGGTCGGCGCACCGCCGGCACGGGCCAGGATGGTGGTTTCACCGATGTCGTGGGCCACCGCTTGCAGGGCTTCCGGCGTGATGGCAAAACCCCAGCTGCTGACGGTTTGCGCAACGGCAACTGCATCAGCGCCAACCACCGCGGCCGGGCTGTTCATGGCGAAATACACGCCCGGATCGATCACCGAAGCCGCGACCATGGCCATGATGGCCACGAACGATTCCATCAGCATGCCGCCATAACCGATGTAGCGGGCATGACCTTCACTGGCGAGCAGCTTCGGCGTGGTGCCGGAAGCGATCAGCGCGTGGAAACCGGAGACCGCACCACAGGCAATGGTGATGAACAGGAACGGGAACAGCCCGCCCTTCCACACCGGGCCGGTGCCGTCGATGAACTGGGTCAGGGCCGGCATTTTCAGCTCGGGCATGGTCACCAGGATGCCGATGGCCAGGGCGACGATGGTGCCGATCTTCAGGAAGGTCGAGAGGTAGTCACGGGGCGCCAGGATCAGCCACACCGGTAACACCGCCGCGACAAAACCGTAGCCGATCAGCATCCAGGTGATCTGCAGACCGGTAAAGGTAAAGGCCTTGGCCCACACCGGGTCCGCGGCAATCTGCCCGCCGAGCCAGATCGAACCCAGCAGCAATAGCACGCCGATCACCGAGATTTCACCGATGCGACCCGGACGGATGTAGCGCATGTAAATGCCCATGAACATCGCGATCGGGATGGTCGCCATCACCGTGAAAATGCCCCACGGGCTTTCGGCCAGGGCTTTCACCACGATCAACGCCAGCACCGCGAGGATGATGATCATGATCAGGAAGCAACCGAACAGCGCGATGGTCCCGGG